>DASRQU010000119.1:0-26835 GCA_035696345.1 Candidatus Acidiferrales bacterium | reverse complement strand
CGCGTCGGTGGCCTACGCTTGGTCGCTCGCAGTTGTGGAAACGATCATGACGGAAAACGGAGTGGACGACATGGAAAGAATCCTGGAACGCATCGCCCGCGGTTCCTCCGCCGAAGACGCTATTCGCGCCGTGCTGCGCGCTGATTATTCCGAGCTGATGCTTTCCACCGCGCAATTCCTACGCAAAGCCTACGAGTAGGGATCGACGGTCGAGCAGCACAGCCAATCTTGGCTGTGTGCGCGTTGCAAACCCCGCACAGGCAAGAGTGCCGGTGCTACTCAAACATTCGCCCCAACCATTTTTCCGCCGGCTGTGAAACCCTTACCCACAACGAACAGTTGAGACTGGGTTTCTGTTAGCAGCATTTTTTGTGGCGAGATAAAGGATTGATCGGAGCGCTTGTTAGATCGACTTGAGTAATCCCGCGAGAAGCGCAGCGCGCTCCGGGAGCGCGCGAATTAAAATATTTTCATCGGGACTGTGCGCGCCTCCGCCGACGGCGCCGAGACCATCGAGCGTGGGGACGCCTAGGGCCGCCGTAAAGTTTCCGTCTGAACCACCGCCAACGAACGCTTCGCCAAGTACGATGCCCATTTCTTTCGCTAGCGCGCGAGCCTTGCCATACAAAAGCGCGGCTTTTTTTCGTTCCATCGGCGGACGGCTGAAACCGCCGCGAATTTCCAATTTTGCGCCGGGCAGGATGGGGCGAAGCGCATGAAATTTGCGCTCAAGAATACGCATATCCGCAACGCGCGTTGCGCGCACGTCGATCACCACGCGCGCGTGCGCCGGTATCACGTTTGTGCGCGTCCCTCCTTCGATGACGCCGGCGTTTACGGTCGTTCCGCGCCGCATATCGTTCCAGCGCGACACGCGCCCGATTTGCAACGCAATTTCTTCGATCGCGTTGATGCCGTCCTCGGGATTTAATCCCGCATGTGCCGCGCGACCGGTGGCGACGATTTCGATTTCACCCAAACCTTTGCGACCGGTCTTTATTCGGCCGTCGAGCCCGAGCGCAGGCTCCAGCACCAGCACGGCATCGCTGCGCCGTGCCTCGCGTTCAATCAAAGCTTGCGAGCTGCCGCTGCCGATTTCCTCGTCGCTCGTCCATAAAAAGACGATCCTCTTTTCCGGCATGACGCCCGCCGCAGCCATCGCATCGACGGCGAACAGAGCGATCACGAGGCCGCCCTTCATGTCGAACACGCCCGGCCCACAGGCGTGGCCTTTCGCCAGCCGATACGGCATGCGCGCGAGCGTGCCTGCTTCGTACACGGTATCCATATGCCCGAGCACCAGCACTTGCCCCTTGGATCGATTTCCGGAAAAATTCCATTCCACGCGAACGTGGTCGCCGCGCTCGCGGTGCCGCAAAATTTTTACCGTCGCGCCTCGCCGGCGCCATTCCTGCGCGACCATTTTTCCGAAGCGATCCACGGCGGCCTTGTCCAGGCTGGGCGATTCCGCGCGCACAAATTTTCCGAGAAGTTCGGTCATTGCAGCTTCACGCTCGCGCAGCCATTGGAGAGGGGTTAAGTTGCCGGTGGATGCCTTCATCGCGGTGCTATGCTAACAACGCTCCAGACAAGGGGCAACTTCGTTTGCGGCCCGCCGCATTTCGCATATAATTCTTGGCACTGTCGTCCGGCATTTTACGTTTCTGCGGGCGCATACTGGGGAATCAATGATTCTTGACAGCGTGGCGATCCAAAAAATTCTGCCGCATCGCTATCCCTTTCTATTGGTGGATACCGTTCTTGAAATTGAGCGCCTGAAACGCATCGTTTCCCTAAAAAATGTTTCCATAAACGAGGGATTTTTTCAGGGACATTTTCCAGGCAAGCCGGTGATGCCCGGCGTACTGATTGTGGAAGGCATGGCGCAGACCGGCGGCCTGTTGCTGCTGTCGGAGATTCCGGACCGCGATAAGAAACTTTTCTACCTGGCCGCCGTGGACGAAGCGCGGTTCCGCCGCCCGGTTGTCCCCGGGGACCAATTACGCATCGAAGTGACTGTGCTGAAGTGGAAAGTAAAATTCTGCAAGCTGCAGGCCGTGGCCACCGTAAATGGCGACGTTGCGGCCGAAGCCGTGTTGCGCTGCATGCTCGTGGATCGTGAGCCGGATCCCAGCGCAACCGAAGGTGCGGGCGATGAGTGACATCGATTCGCGCGCGCTCGTCTCCCCAACCGCGCGCCTGGGCCAGAATGTGCGCATCGGCGCATTTGCCGTGCTGGGCGACGAGGTGGAACTCGGCGAAGATTGCGTGCTCGAACCTCATGCCGTAGTTCGCGGTCCCGCGCGCATAGGCAGTAAAAATATTTTCGACTCGTTTTGCTCGGTGGGGGGCAATCCGCAGGACCTGAAATTCACGGGCGAGCACACCGAGGTCATCATCGGCGACGGCAACCGTTTTCGCGAATTCAGCACGGTGAGCCGAGGCACGACGGGCGGCGGCGGAGTGACGCGCATAGGGAATGACAACCTATTCATGGCCTATTCGCACGTAGCCCACGATTGCATCGTCGGCAGCTCCACTGTTTTCGCAAATGGAGCAACCCTTGCGGGCCATGTGACCGTGGAAGATTTTGTGAACGTCGGCGCATTCAGCCCCGTGCATCAATTCTGCCGCGTGGGACGCTACGCGTACATCGGCGCGTGCACGGTGATCACGCAGGATGTGCCGCCATTTTCGCGCGTTGTGACCGAGCGCGAAACAAAATGCTACGGCCTGAACAAAGTTGGCCTGGAGCGCCGCGGCTTTGACAAAACCCGGCTCGATGCCATCGAGCGCGCGTTCCGTCTGCTGCTGCGTTCCAGGCTCAATACCACGCAGGCGTTGGAGCAGATTCGCGCGCAAATGAATGGTTCAGACGATGTTCGTTTCCTCGTTGAGTTTATCGAAACGGCCGAGCGCGGCCTGCACAAGTGAGTTTTTCAAATCCACTTCAGTCTTCCGCCGCGCCGCGCGATACCGCCGGTTGGGGATTGATTGCCGGCAATGGACAATTTCCGTTTCTCGTGCTGGAAGCTGCGCGCGAGCAGGGAATTGAGATGGCGGTGATCGCCATCAAGGAAGAGGCGTCGCCCGAGCTGGAAAAAATTGCGAAGCGCCTGCACTGGGTCAGCCTAGGAGAATTGTCACGCACCCTGGAATTGCTGCACGAGGAAGGTGTCACACATGCGGTCATGGCAGGGCAAGTAAAACACAATAAAATTTTCAGCTCGATTCGTCCGGACTGGAAACTAGCGAAACTTTTGATTTCCTTGCCGCTGAAAAATACGGATTCGTTGATCGGCGCCGTTGCAAAAGTCCTGGAATCGGAAGGGGTGCAGCTGGTGGATTCCACTTCATTTCTGAAGCCGCTGATCCCCGCTCCGGGCGTGCTCACGCGCCGTAAACCGGATGAGCGCGAAGCCGCAGACATCGCCTATGGTATGGAAATCGCCAAACAAATCGCCGGGCTCGATCTTGGGCAGACAGTGGTGATCCGCGATCGCGCGTGCGTAGCCGTCGAAGCCATGGAAGGTACGGACGAGGCCATCGAGCGCGCCGCCCGCGTGGTGGACAGCGGATCACTGGTGGTGGTGAAGGTCAGCAAGCCCAGGCAGGACATGCGATTTGATGTACCCGTTATAGGGCTGAAAACCGTCGAAGTAATGCAGCGTTGTCGTGTGTCCGCGCTGGCGATGGACGCGGGCCGCACGTTGCTGTTTGACCGCGCGCAAGTGCTGGCAGCCGCGGACGCTGCGGGAATCGCCATCGAAGCATTTCCGCTCGAAACATTTGGTATGGTCGATCGCAAGGCGAAACAGGGGAAGTCGTGAGTTTGGGAATTCAGCCGGATCAAAAAGTGCGCGTGGCAGTGGTTGGCGCGGGAGAATTCGGAAAAAATCACGCCCGCGTGTATCGCGAGCTTCCGGACGTGGAACTTGTAGGAATCGTTGACGCGCGCGCCGAGCACGGGCAAAAAATTGCCGCGGAATATTTCACCGCATTTATTCGAGACATCGAATCGCTCGCCGGCCGCGTGGATGCCGCCAGTGTTGCTGTGCCCACTGTGGAACACGCGCGCGTCGGTTGCCGCCTGCTGGAGCTTGGCATCGACGTGCTCGTCGAAAAGCCGATGGCCGCATCGCTCGCGGAAGCGGATGCACTGCTGAGCACCGCAGCCAATCACGGCCGCATCCTGCAGGTAGGACACCTCGAGCGTTTCAATCCCGCCATCACCGCGGTCATGCCTGTCCTGAATCATCCGCTCTATTTTGAAGTCCATCGCCTCGGCGTGTTTACCCCGCGTAGCCTTGACATCGACGTCGTCTACGACGTGATGATTCACGATCTGGATATTCTGCTCGCACTGGTCGATGCGCCCGTCGTGGATATCAAAGCCATCGGGATTCCCGTTCTCACCGACAAAGTGGACATCGCCCATGTACGGCTCGATTTTGCTACCGGCGCGGTGGCCAATGTCACTGCCAGCCGCGTTTCCACGGAACGCGTGCGCAAGATGCGATTTTTTCAGCAACACGAATATATTTCGATCGATTTTACGCGCAAGGATGCGCTCCGCGTGCGCGTTGCAGAGCCCGGGCCGCAGCCAAAATTCGATTTTGCGGCGCTGCCCGCCGTGGCGGAAGAACCTCTGCACGCGGAATTGCGCGCGTTCCTGCACTCGGTGCGGACGCGCACCGCGCCGATCGTTGACGGCGCAGCCGGCAGGCGCGCATTGGCCCTCGCCGACCAGGTAATGGCGAGCATCCAAGAGCACGCCCGCCGCGTCCAATTGGGAGCGTTTGCTGCCCCGCAGCCAAATCTATGATCCCCAGAATTCTGGTTCCTGAAAATGCCGGGCCAATTGTGTCCGGTCCCGATGGCGCGCCCCCGAAGCGCCTGAGCTCCGACCTGGACACGCGCACTCTCGTGCCGTCGGACATGCCGAACTTCGAACTCGATGCTCGCTCGAATATTCCCTCTTATTTCAAGCTCGAAGTCCTGGGAAACGCGGTGGTTGTCCCGCGCGACATGCCCAACACGCCGCTGGACGGCATCAGCAAGATGCCCAGCTACGCGCCGCTGACGATTCTGGATTCGCGCGTCGCCGTGCCCAAAGACGCGCACGCCGCGAAGCTTGAGCCGAAGCAACTCGTGGCGATTCAGGATTTGCCCGACGTGCTCGAGCCCGACGTACTTACCACAGGCGAAGTAAACCTCTTGGCCCGGCCGGTGGAGGAGCGCACCTCTGCATGGAATGCCGTTGCGCGCTTCGCGTCCATTGCGTTTCACTTTGTGGTGATTCTGCTGATCCTGTTGGCGCCGAAAATGTTTCCGGATCGCACGCCTACCAATGTTGAGATTTCGCGCAATGTCACGGACCTGTACATGCCGTCCGACCTCAATCGGTTGAACCGGCCGTCAGCTCCGCCTCAACCGAGATCGCCGGTGATGAAGATTGATCCGCGTCTGCTGCGGCAACTCGCGCCGCCGCGACCGATGCAGCAGCCCGCGCCGCAAACTCCAGTTCCGCAGGAGCCGCAGAAGGAAAATCTCGCGCCAGCTCCGCAAAAAAACGCGCCCGTTGCGCCTATGTCGTTGCCACATCCAGCGGAGAGCCCGATCCGCCCGCAAACGCCGCCTCCAGACATGACACCGAGCCTGACACTGCCGCGATTTTCCCCCGGCAAGGCTTTACAGGACTCAATGCACGAAGCGATGAAGGGCGGCGGCACGGAGGCTGAGACATTCGGCGGCCCGACGGGACGCCCAGCGCAGGGAATTGGCGGCGGTGGTGGCGGAGGAGGCCAAGGCTACCTCGGAGGCGCCGTGGAGATGCTCACGCCGACCGAAGGCGTCGACTTCAACGCCTACATAGCCCGCGTGCTCGCGAGCGTCAAGCGCAACTGGTACTCCGTGATGCCCGAATCCGCGCGCCTCGGCGATCAGGGTAAGGTGGTTCTGCAATTCCGCATCATGAAGAATGGCGTTGTCCCCGAGGCTGAGCCGGTGATGATGGGTAGCTCCGGCAAGGAACCGCTTGACCGTGCTGCGGCTTCGTCTATTCGCGCCTCGACCCCGTTCGAACCTTTGCCAACCGCCTTCAGCGGCCCATATATCGAACTTCGCTTCATTTTTCTGTACAATATACCCCTGAATTCGCAGACGGCCCAGTGAGGCCCTCCCGCGCACAGGTGGCAGGGTTTTTATTGCTTGGCCTTCTGTGTTTGATTTATTTGGCAGTTCGGTACTGGAAGTACCTTTGATGATCACCGCACCACACGAAATACCTGATTCATCCAAGTCCTCCGTCACAGCGGAGCGCGATTCGTTGCCGCTCGTCGCCATTGTAGGGCCCACCGCGTCCGGAAAATCCACTTTGGCCGTAGCGCTTGCCCGCAAACTGGGGGGCGAAGTGGTGGCCTGCGACTCCACGCAAGTTTACAGTGGTTTTGACATTGGGACGGCCAAGCCTACGCTCGAAGAGCGCGGCGGAGTGCCGCATCACCTGCTGGACGTTGTCGAGCCAACATTTCCGTTTACCGCCGGGGAATACCGCGCGCGAGCTGTTGCCGTTTTAGAAGACATGCGCCAGCGCTCCAAGCTACCCATTTTGACGGTGGGCACCGGACTATATTTGCGGGGATTGCTTGAAGGGCTCTCGGACGCGCCAGCGCGCTCGGAAGAATTGCGCGCGCGGCTCGAGGCCGGCGCAGATGCGCACAGTCTGCAATACCTGCACCGCGTGCTGCGGCGCCTCGATCCGGAAGCGGCGCTGCGCATCGGCTCCCGCGACCGCCCCAAAATGATTCGCGCGATTGAGGTGTGCCTGCTGACCGGGCGCCCTCTCTCCGAAGTGCACCGCGCGGGCCGCACGCCGCTGGAAGGCTATCGCCCGATCAAGATAGGTTTGCAGCCTCCACGCGCCGCACTGTATGAGCGCATCGAACGGCGAGTGCACACGATGCTCGATCGCGGCTGGCTCGCCGAAGTTACAGGCCTCGTCCGCAGCGGCATCCCCAAAAATTCAAAACCCTTCGATTTCATCGGCTACAGCGAATTGCAAGCGCACATCGAGGGCACGGTAACGCTCGCAGCCGCCACCAAGGCGATCGCGCAATCGACGCGCCGCTACGCCAAGCGCCAGGTTACGTGGTTCCGCAAAGAGCCGCTCGTCCATTGGCTCCCTGGCTTCGGCGACGATCCCGCAGTGATCGATGCCGCCGAAAAATTGGTAACAGGCCAAGCCCGCTCGAGCGCCGCAGCGTAGTCGTTCGGGTTTTAGTAGGACAGGCTTCAGCCTGTCTTCTTTTGAATTCGCGCTATTCTTGCAGAATTCAACACAAGACAGGCTGAAGCCCGTCCTACTAAAACCACCCGCCCAATTTGCGAGCGCGCCCTTACCCTGGAGTTTCGCTCAGCTTGAAAAGTAACCGATCTCGGCTTAGTGTTTGTAATTATGAGTAGGTCTACGCGGGCGATCCTGCTTGGTGTGTTGTTTTCCTTTCAACCATCCTCCGATCAAGGAATGCCCGATCGTCTGCTCGGCACGGCATTTCGGAACAAGACCCAGACGCAAAAAACCAATCCGCGCGACAACCACTTTCACCGATCGAAATAGCGAAACGGCACGAGGACCTCGTCTTTTATCGTTGGGAACCTAATTGGTCCAAGGACGTTTTCCGCCGCGATGAACCTGGTAATAACGTTGACCCGGTCATCCGAGAAATTGGAAGAGCAAGAAGTCCAGACCATCGACCTGGATGAGAAATATCGAGCGATTCATCCAGTGGGCCACGAAGAAGCGACATACGTTCGGCATAACCTTCCGTTGTACTAACCGACTCAGTAACAGCAATACTAGCTATCACGATCACTTCGAACGAATGTATTTTTTCATTTCATTCATGGACAAAGACTTGCCCTGGCTGTAGTCTTGCCAAACATTTTTCCAGTGCCAGGCTTCAGTACTAAGAAGTAATCCCAGGGATGCATTCTTGCCGCAAATCCGTGAGCGTATTGGCCACTCGCCGATGCGCAAATGGACCGAGAATGGCACAACCCTTAGCGGCGCCGCGCTGAGCACCTACACGACCCCGCCCACGACTACGGCAAATTCCGGAGAATTTTTCGCCGTGCGCGTCACCAATTCGGGTGGCAGCGCCAACAGCAATTCCGCGCTTCTTACGGTCAATGCTCGGGGCCAATTAACGCCATTCCTTTCTTCACTTAACTTTGGAAATGTACTGACGGGAACCAATAGCAACGCCATGGTGTCCGTCACGGATTCCGGCGGCACAACTGTGTCGATCCTGTCTGCAACGGTTTCAGGAGCGGGCTTCAATTCGAACGGAGTCGGCGGACAAATCCTTGCGCCCGCTCAGAACGCTTCGATGATAGCGACATTCGCTCCAGCCGCTGAAGGCACAGTCGTTGGCAGCATTGTTCTTCTAAGCACCGCTGTAAATTCTCCGACGACAATTTCTCTCGTTGGCGCAGGGATACAACCAGGATCCCACTCCGTGAGTTTAAGTTGGAGCGAAAGTTCAGCAAACACGTCCGGTTTTAACGTCTATCGCGGAATCGTATCCGGTGGGCCCTACAGTCTCGTAAATCTATCGCCAGTCACGCCAGCAGAGTACTTTGACATAACCGTTATAACCGGAAATACGTATTATTACGTTGTTTCTGCTGTTGATTCGTTAGGCAATGAGAGTGCCTACTCGACCGAGACATCCGCCACCATCCCGTCTCCCTAGATGCGTGCCATGTCGATTCAAAATTCTTACGAGCGCTTACCCGTTGCAACCTGGTCTTGGCAAGTCGTATTAACCGCCGAAAACAGGCTGCGGTAAATTCCCCACGACGATTGCCCTGTTGCACAGGACCCAGGGGCGCAGAGCGGATCGTAAATGATTCACCTTGATTGGAATCCCGCTCTGATCACTGTCAGCATAAAAATAAATTCGCTTGGAGAACAATCCTGCGCCGCATAGAATCCGGCCATCAGATCCGGCTTGCATGCAAATGATTTTCTACTTCCCATGAGGTCAGGCAAATGACGCGAAGGCTGTGGTTTCTTGCGATTGTCTTTGTTGCGCTCGTCACGATTAGCGCCAGAACGACGTCAGCGCAGACTGTGGATGCGCGGAAAGCTTTACTGGCTGCTGCAAAAGCGATGGGCACCACAAACCTGCAGTCCATTCAATTTACGGCCGAAGGTTTTTCATCCAAGGTGGGCGAGCAATATGATCTGACGACGGACTGGCCGCATTTTGAGGTTACCGAGTACACGCGCACGATTGACTTCGACGCGAAGTATATGCGCCTGGACTACAACCAAAAGCAGGGTAGCTATCCCACGAATGGCTATGCGCCCGTACCGGAGGAACACGTCGTGAACATCCTAAGCGGCGATTACGCTTGGGACATGAAGGGTGACACGCCCGTTCCTTTCACGCGCCTGTATCTCGATGGCATGCCCTACGGTGAACTCCGGAAGCTCGAGATGGTGCTTACTCCACACGGATTTATCAAGGCGGCATTGGCCTCGACCGATGCGACCGCCATTACACAACCTATTGTGGGCCCATCGGACTTCGGTCTTTCGATGTTTGGCCACTGGGTGACGATCGTCTCCTTCCACTATGGAAAGTACAGAGTGAACGGCACGATTAACGATCAGAATCTCGTCGAATTCACCGGTACGTGGATCGCCAACCCGGTCTATGGCGACATGCCGTATGAAATGCGCTACACACAATACAAGGATTACAACGGAGTGAAGTTTCCCGGGCTGATCCATGTTCATCAGGGCGATCCCCGGATTAACACCGCGGAAAATTATTTTCAGGTTTATATAAAAGACGTCCACCCCAATGTGGCTGTGGATAAGATTCCCATTCCCGATGTGGTGCGCGCGGCAAAGCTCGATCCGGTGAAGGTGGAGACGCAAAAGCTTGCGGACCACGTATGGCTGATCGGCGGCGGACCGATGAACAGTGTGCTCGTCGAGTTTAAGGACTTCGTTGCCGTGGTGGAAGCGCCGCAGAACGAGGCTCGGTCACTCGCGGTGATCGATGAAGTTCACAAACTCGCGCCGGGAAAAATGATTCGCTACGTGGTCAACACGAATCACCACATGGGTTATGCCGGAGGTCTGCGCACGTATTTCTCGCAGGGAACCACGGTCGTCACGCACCAGACGAACAGAGACTACTACGTCGGAATCCTGTTCAGCCCGTTCCCCAGAACGGTGGACCCGGACCGGATGACAACCTATAACCCGATGTACATGATCAGCCGGCGACCGCCTCCGATTGAGACAGTGGGCGGCACAACGATGGTTGGAAAGTACGTCATCAGCGACGACGAACGCCAGTTGCAGATCTGGCATGTGCAGGACATGGCGTACGAAGTGGGAGAGAGCTACATCAAAATTCCCGGCCCGTCTTTGGCCCGAGCAAATCACTCGCCGGACATGTTGATAGCCTATCTCCCGAAGGAGAAAATTCTGATCAACGCGGATCTCTATGTGCCGCCGGAGCCGGGTGCAAAACCGACTCCTCCCACTGCCAGCATGCGAACGCTGAATTTAAATATGAAAAAGTTGGAACTAGATGTCACACAGCACGTCTCTATCGTGGGGCCACGCGTCGGGTCAAACGAGGAGTTCGTCAAACTGATTGGCAATGCGCAATAGAAGAAATAACCCTTGCCGAGCAAGAAGCCGACAGGGATCGGTTGTGATATCCAAATCATTGTCCAGGAGAGAAAGATGAAAAATATTCGGACGGTATTCGGCGTAGCGACGATCACCGTCGCATTGGGCTCATACCTGGCCCTCGCACAAGCGCCTCCTGCACAGCAACCTGCGGTGCAGCATCCCATGAGCTTTTTTGTGACGAGCGCCGGGGGAGGAAAGGGAGCTGATCTCGGCGGTCTGGCAGGTGCGGACGCACATTGCCAGGCGCTCGCTACAGCGGTAGCGCGAGGCAACTCCACGTGGCACGCCTATCTGAGCACTCAGGGCCCGGGTGCCGTCAATGCCAGGGATCGCATCGGCAGCGGACCGTGGTTCAACGCCAAGAACCAAATGGTGGCCAAAGATGTGGGCGATCTGCACGGGGACACGCTTGACCAGGCACGCATTGGCAACGCTCTCGGCAAGCAATCGGCGGTTACAGAGAAGGGCGCGCTGGTCAACGGCGTCGGGGACACGCCCAATACACACGATATGCTCACAGGTTCAAAGCCGGATGGCACGGCTTACACCGATGCTATGGACCACACATGTTCGAACTGGACAAGTAGCGCGGCAGGAACCGGCAGCGCACAACTTGGCCATTCCGACCGAAACGGCGGCGGCAACACATCGTGGAACTCAACTCACCCGAGCAGGGGTTGCAGCCAGGACAATCTGGTAAGCACGGGCGGAGCGGGCTTGTTCTACTGCTTTGCCATAAATTAAAATAACGCCATTCAAATTATCTTGGCACAGCAGCGCGGGTCGCGCCGCAAGCAAGTGTTGCACTGATTGGCTGCGACCGCCGTTTCAGGCGTCGCCGGAGCATTACGAACGTCGTTGTGCTCTGCATTGTTGCCAAGTTCGCGGTGTCGGCGCAAGACGGCGAACGATCAGCGGGCCGCAGATCTAAACCGGCAATTCTGAGTTGATGGATTTTGTTTTTCCAAAGGAGCGCAAAAAATGGGTTCAACACCGAAGGTGAGCAGGAGAGCTTTGATGAAGTGTGGGCTGGCCTCAGCCACGCTCCCTGTGGTTTCGGGTCTGCTAGGTACGGCCGAGACTGCTCAGGCGCAGACGAAGGCTGAAACTTCATTTGCCGCCATCCCAGGACAGAAAGGCGTACAAGACGTCTTCGGGGCTTATGACGTGGACCCAAATTGGCCGCAGCCATTGTCATCATTACCTGGGAACGAACAGTGGAGTTGGGGATCGGGAGAAGGTGTTTTTGCCGAGAATCCGGACCGCGTCTTCATCCTCCAGCGAGGCGAACTGCCGAACATCAAGCGCCCGAAGGAAATTGACCTGCCCCAACTGGCGCCGAGCATCGGATTTCCCATTGGTCGTCTGCCGTGGCGGGACGCCACGTCGGCCAGTCCGCCAGGGCCACTCGATGGGCCAAACCACGGAACGGAAAATGTAGACTGGCGCTGGCAGAACTGTATCGTCGCAGTGAACGCCAAAGGGGAGATCAAAGAGACCTGGCCCGAGTGGGACAGCATCCTGCGCCGGCCTCATGCGATTTACATCAACC
This sequence comes from Candidatus Acidiferrales bacterium, assembly GCA_035696345.1. Taxonomy (GTDB): domain Bacteria; phylum Acidobacteriota; class Terriglobia; order Acidiferrales; family UBA7541; genus Palsa-360. Next base: position 14,560 of record DASRQU010000119.1, on the reverse strand, counting down.
CGTACGACAAGGACAAGTATGTTTGGCTGGTGGACGACTACCGGCACGCCATCTTCAAGTTCACGCACGACATGAAAAAGTTGGTGCAGACGCTCGGGACGCCCAACCAGATGGGTGCCGATGCCACGCACTTCTCCAGACCCACCTACCTCGCCTGGTTGCCGGACAGCACCATGTTCGTGGCGGACGGCTACCTGGGCACGCGGGTGGCGAAATTCGACAAGGACGGCAAGTTCCTGAGTGATTGGGGCATGAAGGGAACACCTCCCAATGAGACGCGTCCAGGCTATCTGAATGGCGTGCACGGAGTAGCCGTGGATGTTCCAAGCGGGCGAGTTTTTGTAAACGACCGCTACAACCACCGCGTTCAGGTATTCGACACGAACGGCAAATTCCTGAACATGTGGAAAGTGGGTGACCTGCCGTCCGACGTGCATTGCCTTCACCTGTCCGCAGCCGACCGGCACCTCTGGCTCTTCGATCGCGGTACAAACAAAATGATCAAGTACGACCTCGAAGGGAATTTCCTGTACTCCTGGGGCACCTTCGGTGACTTCCCTGGCGGATTCTGGGGCGTGCATGGAATGCACGTAGACCAAGAAGGCAATCTGTACGTAGCCGAGGTGGACAACGGACGCGCCCAAAAATACATGCCCAGGAAAGGCGCTAACCCGGCAATGCTAATCGGACCAGGCGTCAAGCCCATATGGTCCTAAGGTGACATTGGCGGGTAGACTTGGCTTTGATTCAGAATATAGGATGCCCGTCGTATGCAACTTTATAGGTTTACGTTGCGTAGGCTTCAGCCTGCGGGTTTTAATCCGCACGGGGCCTAGCCCCCGCGGGCTGAAGCCTACGCCACATGAGCCGCGTGCTAAATCTCGCCTGCAACGAAGGCCTAATGCGCTGGCCACTGGACGGTCGCTTTTTCTCCGATAGCAATAATCATTAAATCTTCACCCAGTTCCAAAGCGCCGCACTTTTGTCCCACGATTGCGCGGCCAATTTCTCAGGATGTGTGAAGAGTCATTGGCGGCAACGGGCAGGTCTTCTCGGGAGGGGTAATTCCAGATGGCGAGCTCATTAAATTAATTACACCTGGTAAATTCAGTTGACGGCTTCCGATGACGGAGAAACGACGTGGATTGCTATTCCCCAATTGTCAGATTCCAGTTTGTCGATTCGCACGACCACACCCACAAACGTAGAGTTCAATGGGCTGTCGGGCTGAAAATCTGTTGTCACATGGACGCTCATGCCAAGTACGTAATGACTTGAGTTCGTGGAAAAATAGAGACCGTCCTGAGACCCATTCAACAAGTTGCAATATTCGGGAGGTAAATGAGGGTCGAAAGGGCGAATACGCGTAGCCTGTGACAAATCAACTCGAGGGTATCGTCGACGTTCTCGGGGATCCGTTGGCACACAGGATTAGTAACACAAGGCTAACAATAGAAACAGTCGCATTCGCAATTTAGTTTCGCCAGCTACGCAAAGGTAATCCCGCTCAAGCGGAGCGGCATGCCTCTCGCCGGTTCGCGAAGGCAATTCGTTGGGATGAGAAAAGCGCGTCCACCCGCCTAGGCTTTGCGGCCGAGACTCTCCACAAAGTCTATTCCGACGCCCCATATCTTATCTGGTTGTTCATCCAACCGGATCACCTTGGCGGCGTAGTCGATGTCCATGCAATCGTGCACATTCCAGTAGGGAAAGGTGACCTTCACAAGCTGGCCAGTTTCATACTTTCCATGAGCAAAAAAATAAAGTCCCCCGCGCGAAACACTCGCGGTGAAGGTAAATTCCTCGGTCTGACCGGTAGGACCAGATCCGATAACCCGAATCGGAAAACGTAAGCGGTTGCGCGTGAACCTGCGGCGGTCACTGGTCCATTTCTCCGCATCAGGAACCTGCATGCCGGCGTCGATCGCAATGGCCGCGTCCACACCTGTTTCAGGAGCTACCGCGATTTTCCAACGGATGTTGCCGTGGATGGAGCTGAACACCTCCTCCATCACGTCGTCGACGGCCGAAAAAATGTCCTCGTTCCAGTTCTCGATTTCAATTGCCGAGCGGCGGCAGGCATTCAGCAACTCCAATAGGTCTTCTGGCGCAAAGCCTTGCGTGGCGGCCAAACGCGACTGGGAGCGAATCCACATGTCGATCGGCGCATAATTGCCGCGCAGCATGGCTTGCGCACACGCTTCATACCATTCCTCGGCCAAGCGCGAAAGTTCTGCGTGCGGCAGAAGAGAAAAAAGGCAATTCTCGGTTGCCCGAATCCGTTCCGCAGCCTGGTTCGCGAACTTTTTCCCTCGCTCTTTCTGGAGCAGTTGAGCGTCTGTAATTTCTTCTTCCTGGAAACGCACGTCGAGGAGCCTCCGTTAGTTCATCATAGCCATCTTCTCCACGCCGAGCAGCCAGAAGTGAATCTTCGTGCCTTGTAATGTACGTCTCTCTAAAATCGCCGATTCTCCCGCGTTCCGGCAGTTGGCAACAAGAAGCGCCCGGACCGCAATCTCGAAATCATTGGGCGCAGTCACCTGACTCGGCGGTGAGCTCGGCTCTTTCGTTTCAACCTCTAGGCCACGGTGCGTACCTTCGCATAGTAATGCTGCACCGGTTGCGGTCGGCGTTACGAAGAAGGTATCATCGCGCGTCCATGAGTCTCTCCAGCAGATTCTTCGCGGCGATCTATGACACGGTGCTCGCGGGGACCGAGAAAGCGGGTCTGGGAGCGCATCGGAAGATATTGTTGAGCACAGCGGCAGGTCGTGTCATCGAGATTGGCGCGGGGACGGGAGCGAACCTCGCGTTCTACAGGGACGTGGTCTCCGAGTTGGTGATTTGCGAGCCAGCGGAGCCGATGGCTCGGAGGCTCGAACGCAAGCTCGTCTCGTTCGGGCGACCCGTTCGCGTTGTGCGTGCGCCTGCCGAGAATCTGCCTGTCGAGGACGCAAGCTTCGATGTCGCGGTCTCCACGCTCGTCCTATGCACGGTGGGAAACCCGCAGCGCGCGCTCGCTGAACTACACCGGGTGTTAAAGCCTGGCGGGCGACTGCTGTTCATCGAGCACGTCCGTGCAGAAGAGCCTGGACTCGCCCGCTGGCAGGACCGTTTGAACTTCCTCAACAAACGCATCGCCGAGGGCTGCAACTGTAACCGCAGCACTGTGGCGGAAATCGCCGCCGCAGGCTTCACGATCGCCAAACTTGATCGGGACCGGTTGCACAAAGTACCGCCCACCATTCGCCCGCTCGTGATCGGTGTCGCGGCGCGACCTTAGGCGCTAGCGAACCACGACAGCCATTCCTCGGTATGGGGTAAGCGCGCATGAATTGTGACTGAATCGCATTGCAGATTGATATCGATAACGCTCCTCTGCCAAGTTATGAGGAGGAGTCATATCGGAAGTTGGCTTTTCTACGTGTACCTGAGTTGATTGACACCTCTGGCACCCTCGGCTACGCTTCTTGTTCTTGCTTCGCGTCAAAATGCATGACTGTGCGCGAATTTTTCAACGACGTCGTGTTCGGAATAGCTTAAATAAATGTCGAAAGTAATTTCCTAAGGAATGGTGCACATGGCGGATCAGAAGCTTCCTTCGCGCTCGGAAGATTTTTCGGAATGGTACAACCAACTGGTGTTGCGCGCGGAGCTTGCGGATTACGCGCCGGTGCGCGGGTGCATGATTGTGCGGCCGTACGGATGGTCGCTGTGGGAAAACATCACGGCGCAGCTCGACAAGCGTTTCAAGGCGACGGGGCACGTGAACGCGGCGTTTCCGCTGCTGATTCCGCAGAGTTTTATCAGCAAGGAGCAGTCTCATGTGGCGGGATTTTCGCCTGAGCTGGCGGTGGTGACGCATGGCGGCGGCGAAAAGTTAGAAGAGCCCCTCGTGATTCGCCCGACGTCCGAAACGATTATTGGCTGGGCGTACTCGAAATGGATTCAGTCGTACCGCGATCTGCCTGTGTTGATCAATCAATGGAACAGCGTTGTGCGCTGGGAATTGCGCACAAAATTATTTCTGCGCACGCTGGAATTTTTTTGGCAAGAGGGCCACACGGCGCACGCAACGTACGATGAGGCCGAAGCCGAAACGCGCCAGATGCTCGATATCTACACGGATTTCGCAGTGAATGAAGCCGCGATTCCCGTAATACCCGGGAGAAAGTCGCAGTCCGAGCGGTTCGCTGGAGCTGACGCTACCTACTCGATCGAAGCCATGATGGGCGACGGCAAGGCGTTGCAGGCCGGCACTTCGCACAACCTCGGCCAGAATTTCGCGAAGGCGTTTGAAATTAAATATCTGGATCAGGCCGGCACACTACAACATTGCTGGACGACTTCGTGGGGACTTTCCACGCGATTCGTCGGCGCCATCATCATGGTGCATGGCGATGATCAGGGTTTAATTTTGCCGCCGCGTCTTGCGCCGCATCAGGTCGTGATCGTGCCGATCTTCAAGACCGACGAAGAAAAAGCGCTCGTGTTTGAGGCCGCCAGGAAAATTCGTGAGCAACTTGTGAAGGCGGACATTCGCGTGAAGCTCGACGAGCGCGAAGGGCAAAGCCCCGGCTTCAAATTTAATGATTGGGAAATGCGCGGAGTTCCAATGCGCATCGAGGTGGGACCCAAGGACGTCGCCAAAGGCACAGTCGTGCTCGCGCGGCGCGACAAGCCCGGCAAAGAAGGCAAGACATTCGTTTCGCAAGAAAACATCGCGGCTTCCGTTTCGGAACTGCTCGTCACTATTCAGAAAGCGCTCTATGACCGCGCGCTCGCCTTCCGCAACACGCACACCTTCGAGCCGAAAGATTTGACGGAATTCGGTGACGCGATCGAGCGCGGGTTCGCCAGTTCGCGCTGGTGCGGGGACGCAAAGTGTGAAGAGCAAATCAAGGAGACTACGAAGGCCACGCTGCGCTGCATTCCGCTGGAGCAGCCCGGGGGCTCCGCGGGTTGCATTTTTTGCGGAAAGCCCGCGGCGGAAGTCGCCATCTTTGGCAAAGCGTATTGAGAGATTCGGGGACCGCCATTCCATTTTGAAGTATATAACTAAACACAGCATTATCAGTTGCTTGCCGGAAGTTACTGCTCCGCAACGGGTTCTCCCGTCGTCCTCGACACCGTTTCGCCCCGATGCTAGCATTTTAAACGATGAAACAATTATCAGCCCCGAGTGTGCCTGAGGGGTTCGTGCGTCCCGCTGCCGAATTGGAGCAGGCGGGGCGATGTTTCTGAGGAAAAGCCCATTGAGGAATCGCAATAGAGAAAAGGGTGCGGGGCACATGAAGGCGATTGTCTGGACCCTCGTTCTTGCGGCGTTCGTTTACGTCACGGCGATGACAGTACCGGTGCTGATCAACGAGTATCAGTTTCAGGATAGTCTGGACCAAATTGCGCGTTTTTCCAGCGTGGGCCACAAATCTACTGCAGAAGTCCAAAACGCTGTCCTGGAAGAGGCCCAAAAAGAGGATTTGCCGATTCAGGCTGAGGACATCAAAGTGGCGGGCACCGGTGGAAACGTTCACATTAATGTGGACTATTCGGTGACTGTGGACCTTAAGGTTTACCAGTTGACGCTGAACTTCCATCCCGCCTCCAGCAATTCCGCAATTCTGTGAAAAGCGACGGACCGGAAGCGGTCGGATTAGTTGAAAAGATACTCGTCCTGAACGAACAAAAAACGCTTCCCGGGCTAACCGCGAATTAACTTCAGGCAGCTGGATTCGAAATGAGCGACGGGAAAGCGTAAAATGATTGCGAACGAGCGTGTACCTGCATCCAAGTATATGCAGGCACGAGGGTAGGCGGTATAAAGCACAGATGTCGCGGCGGAACGGAGAAATATCTTGCGCATTCGAATCGGCCGGGGCAAGTGGGTTCCTCGGCTCAGCGTGTTTTTGTTTGGGACCGCACTTCTTCTCCTTCTTGTAGGGATTGGGATCGGGACGTATTACTGGGTTTCGTTCGGGCGCATGATTGATCAGCGCCTTTCCGGCCATATTCAACAGACTACAGCCAGAATTTACGCAGCCCCCATGCGCATTTATACAGGGGAGGCGCTCACCATCGCCAATATGGCGAATCACCTTCAGCGCGCCGGTTACAGCGAGTTGGATGTAAACGGAACTCAGGGACGCTACGTCCTGCACGGAAACGAAATGGAAATCCGGCCGTCGGCTGATTCGTACTTCGGCGCCAAGAATCGCCTGGTTGTCGATTTCACCGGCACCGGCATTCAAAAGATTCGCTCCATGGATACAGGGGGCTCGCTCGATACAGCGGAAGTCGAGCCGGAGCTTTTGACCAGCCTCTTCGACAGTACCCGGGAAAAGCGCCGCGCGATCAGCTATAACGATATTCCAAAAATTTTGCGCGATGCCGTTCTTTCTGTGGAAGATCGCCGATTTTTTGAGCATCCCGGCTTCGATCCCGTCCGCATTCTGGGCGCGGCATGGGCTGATTTACGGCATGGTGCGCGCGTGCAGGGCGGCAGCACGATTTCCATGCAAGTAGCGCGCAGCTTTTTCTTCAACTCTGACCGCACGATCCGCCGTAAAGTGGCGGAAACTGTCGTCGCGCTCGAACTTGAACATCGCTTCACCAAGCCGCAAATTTTTGAGCTGTACGCGAACGAAATTTATCTGGGCAACCGCGGCAGTTTCGCGATCCACGGTTTCGGCGAAGCTTCTCTCGCGTATTTCAATAAAGATTTGCGCGAAGTGAATCTGCAGGAAGCTGCATTTCTTGCCGGAATTATTCACGCGCCGAACCGCTACTCCGGATCGGAACGGCGGCCTGAGCGAGCGGTGGAAGCGCGAGACCGAGCGCTGCTGGCAATGACCGAAAATAAGGCCATCACTCCCGACCAGGCGCAGAACGCCAAGAAAACTACACTTCAGATTGTGGGCAGCGGACTGGAAGGCAGCACCGCTCCGTACTTTGTGGACATGGTGAAGGACCATCTCCTCGATCGTTTCTCGGAAGCGGACCTGCTCTCGCAGAGTTTCCGCGTGTACACCACGCTCGATCCTGAACTGCAGCGCGCCGCCAGCGAAGCGATCGATATTGGGGCGAAAAATATAGACACGCAGCTGGCGAAACGCTACGCGAAGTGGCGCAAGGCCGGTCAGCCGGTTCCGCAAGCGCAGATCGCAATGGTGGTGCTTGACCCGCACACCGGAGAGATCAAAGCGCTGATCGGCGGGCGCGATTACGGCGAAAGCCAGCTGAATCACATCCTTTCGCGGCGCCAGCCTGGTTCTGCGTTCAAGCCGTTTGTATTTGCCGCGGCATTTGAGAGCGGAGTAGACGGCGTGCAGCCGATCGTGACTCCCGCGACAACCGTGATGGATGAGCCGACGACATTCGATTTTGACGGCAAAGAATACACGCCCAACAACTATGGCGAGAAATTTCACGGCCAGGTTACCGCGCGCGAAGCGCTGACGTATTCGCTCAACGTAGCGACGGTGAAAGTCGCGGAACTCGTCGGCTATACGCGCGTCACGGACATGGCGCATCAGTTTGGACTCGACCCGTCCATTCTGCCGACTCCGTCTGTGGCGCTCGGCGCATACGAAATGACGCCGCTCGAAGTGGCTACCGGGTACACCATCCTCGCGAATGACGGCGTGCGCACCGAACCGATGTTTATTCGCAACGTAGTGAATGCGCAGGGCGAATCACTGGAAGAAAATGCAATCCGGTCGCGTCGCGCGCTCGACCCACGCGTGGCGTATCTTGTTACCAGCATGATGGAGGACGTGGTGAATCACGGTACCGGGGCGACGGTCCGCGCGCGCGGATTCAATGCGCCGGCAGCGGGAAAAACTGGGACTTCGCGTGACGGTTGGTTCGCGGGCTATACCTCGAATTTGCTGGCGATCGTGTGGGTGGGATTTGATGACAACCGCGACCTCGGTCTTTCCGGAGGAAATGCGCCCGCGCCGATCTGGGCCGAGTTCATGAAGCGCGCCATCGCTCTGCCGGCGTATCGCGATGTGAAACCATTTGAGATGCCGGACGGAGTTACGAAGGTTACGATCGATCCGGAAACTTTGGCGCTTGCCACACCGGAATGCCCCACATCGCGCGAAGAAGTTTACATCCACGGAACGGAGCCCACGGAATTTTGCCCCTTGCACGGCGGTCATCTGGCAAACGATACCGCGCCGGGCTCATGGCTTTCGCATGTTTTCGGTGGAGGCGATAAGGCGAAAAGTGCCGATGCAACTCCTCCCCCGCCGAACTCTCATACAAACACGAACCAACCCGCTGCTGATAACCAACCGCCCGAAGACGAGAACAAAAAAGGTGTCTTGCGCCGAATTTTTGGTATCTTTGGGGGCAAGAAAGACGCCGACAAGTCACAAACCGGCCCACAAGATTAACTGAGCTGGGCGGCGGCCTTTGGAGATACTTGCCATGAAAATGGAATCTCCTTTCCGCGAAACATTTGCCGGATTATTTATATTCGCGGTGTCAACGTGTCTCGTGGCGCCGCTGTACGCGCAGGATCAATCCACTTCAATCTTCCAGTCGCAGTCTGCCGGGGGCGCGACTTCCGCGCTTGCGCCAAAAGAAATGGAGTTCGAGCGAGCCAGAGTGCAGATGGCGGAGAAGCGCTTTGACGCGGCCATTCAGACGTACCAGAATTTGTTGAAAGATGACCCGAAAAATGCGAGCTACATGAACATGATCGGGATCGCTTACCTGGACCTTAATAAATACGATTTCGCAAAAAAATATTTCATCCGCGCATCCAAGACCGACAAGAAAAATACAAACGCTGTAAATAATCTGGGTATGGTGTACTACCACCAGCGCGATTTTCGCCGCGCCATTCGCGAGTACCAGCGTGCGATCAGCATCGATCCGCAGCAGGCGGGCCCCCACGCAAATCTCGGTTTCGCTTACTACAACACAAACAAGTTTCTGGAAGCCGCTGTCGAGTTTCAGAAAGCCATCGAAATCGAACCGCTTATTTTTGAGCGCAACGACAGGGTTGGTACTTCCGTGCAGGACCGCTCCGTTTCCAATCACGGGCTTTTTTTCTTCACCATGGCGCGTGTCTACGCACAGAAGAAAGATGCGCCCCATTGTGCGGAATATTTGCGTAAATCACTGGATGAAGGGTATAAGGACGTCGGGAAAGTGGCCACGGACCCGAGCTTCAAGGACGTAGTGGACGACCCTCTTGTGCAGGCTGTGCTCTTGCGCGCTGCCAAGCCCGAGCAGAACCCATCCACGCAGCCCGGTGCCTAGTTCCTCAACTGAAAGGCCTCCATAAGTCCGCCTTATTTCCCCCTCTGCTACAATGTGCGTACAATGGTCCAACGAATTTTTCGCTTCGCGATTTTAATTTGTTTCGCCGCACTTTGCGGAGCCGTGACGCACGGGCGCACCCGCCTTTCGCAAACCGCCGGCGCACCACGTGCGGCTTCTTCCGAATCGCGCCCCGATACTTTGCTGATTTTTCCGTTTCAGAATGATAGCAAGATGGCGAATCTCGATTGGCTTGGCGAAGGCCTGTCCGAACTTACGGCGGAACGGTTTGAAGATCGCGGCGTCAGCGTGCTCTCCCGCGAAGACCGGTTGGCGACACTCGAGAAAATGGGTCTGCCGGATTCGGCCCGCTTTTCGCACGCCACAATCGTGAAAATTGCCACGGAAGCCGATGCCGACGCCGTCATTTTTGGACGCTTTCAGTATGACGGCCAGAAAGCCACGCTCGAAGCACGTGTGTTGCGCCTCAGTCCTCCTTCGCTCTCCGCGGCGTTTACGGAAACAAGTTCCATGGATGGTTTGTTACGCGCGCATGCCCGGCTCACGTGGAAAGTTTTGTGTGCGGTAAATAAAAAGCATTGTCCGCTGCCAGGTGCGAGCCTGGATGAATCGAGTTTTTCGGAGCCGCCGCCGTCTTTGCCTCCGGAGGCCCTGGAAAATTTTATTCGCGGTGTAACGGGTTCGCAGGATGAAGAGCGGATGCGCCTGTTGCGCGAAGCTGCGCGTCTCGAGCCGACCTGGGACCGTCCGGCATTTGAGCTGGGCCGGATTTATTTCAAGCGAAAAGACTGCGATTCGGCGCTGGTGTGGTATTCGCGCGTGCCTCCGAACCGTCCGGATGGGCCGGAAGCAAGCTTCGCGACCGGCGTTTGCCATTTGGCGAGGAACGACGCCACGCGCGCGGAAGCCACATTTTCTGGTTTGCTGGAGCGCACGCATAGAATTGGAGAAAAAGACTGGATCCCTGAAGTGCCGGAAATGCACAACAATCTTGGCGTCTCCCGCCTGCAGATAGGGAAGTGGAATGAGGCGGAAACGGAGTTTGAGCGCGCCTCCAACCTCGATCCCGAGGAAGCCGATTATTGGATTAACATCGCCATCGCAAAAATTATCGGCAAGCAGGCCGCCGCTGCACTCACGGCGCTTGAGCATGCGAGAAAAATCGATCCGGACGATAAAGAAGCTCGAGCGTTTTCCATCGCAACGCTGGAATCGCTGGGACGCGGGTCCGAAGCCGCACCAATGCGCGCCGAAGCTACGGAAAAAGGCGACAAACAAGCTATACCGAATTTGCAGGACGGCGTCGGTTTGGCGAGAATGTCTCGAGTCTCCAGAAATTTTGACCGCACACTTTTGCGGCCCGGCGGCGAGGCGCCTGAGGGACAATCGCCGGCAGGCAAGGCGCCACGAAAGCCGGATGCGAACGGGACACGCCCATGAATCAAAGCGGCAATCGCCGCTCCGTGAATTTTGTACGAATCCGTAATACTGCGCCTGTAGCCATGCTGGCCTTCGTCGTTTCGCTTGCCGCTTCGTTTGCAATGCGCGCGCAGTCATTTGCGGCAAATAATTCTTCCTCAATCGCTTCTTCGGGTATCCAATCGCGGATTGTTGAATTACGAATCGGCGACGAGATCGAACCGGTAATGGCGGAGTACGTCGACAGCGGACTTGAGGAAGCTGCGCAACGGCACGCGAGTCTCGTGCTGATCACGATGGACACTCCGGGCGGACTTTCCACCTCCATGGAAGACATCATTCACCACATTCTCGACTCGCCGGTGCCGGTCGCGATATTCATTTCGCCTTCGGGATCGCGTGGCGCGTCCGCTGGATTTTTTATATTGCTCTCCGCGGATGTGGCGGCTATGGCGCCGGGAACCCATACCGGCGCGGCATCGCCGTTACTGGCCGTGGGGGGATTTCCGATACAGGTGGATGAAACGCTCAAGAAAAAAATATTGAACGACGCGACGGCATTTTTGCGCAGCTACTCCGTGAAGCGCGGCAGGAATGTGGAGCTTGCGGAGTCCGCCGTGGTGGACGGGAAAGCATGGACGGAAACCGAGGCGCTCGACGGCCACCTGATTGACGTGCTCGCGAACTCGCAGGATGATTTGCTGGCCAAGCTCGATGGCCGCGCAGTCAAGCGTTTCGATGGCTCGACGGTTCAGCTTTCCCTCCGCAATCCGTTGCGCATTCCGTACGCGATGTCCTTTCGCCAGCAGTTTCTTTCGCGAATCGTTCAGCCCGACGCATTTTTTATTTTGTTGATTGTCGGGGTGCTTGGCCTGTACGTGGAATTCACGCATCCGGGAATGGTGGCGCCGGGAGTGGTCGGCGGAATATCGCTGGTGCTGGCTCTCTACGCGATGCACATTTTGCCGGTGGCCCCCACGGGAATTATTTTGATTATCCTGGCGTTGGGATTATTTATTGTGGAGGCGAAATATACGAGCCATGGAGTGCTGGCGATCGGCGGAATTGTCTCCATGTTGCTTGGAGCGCTGATGCTGGTGCGCTCGCCGCTGACGCACGCGGGCGTGAGCCTCGGCGTAGCGCTGGGCGTGACGCTGCCGTTTGCGCTGATTGTAATTTTTCTGATGAGGCTGGTGCTGAAATCGCGTTCCTGGAAACCCGCGATGGGCCGCGAAGAATTTGTCGGAAATATCGCCGAAGTGACCGGAGCGCTTGTAAAATCCGGGGACGGAGAGATGTTCGAAGGCATGGTGCGGCTGAACGGAGCGCTCTGGCGCGCAATATCTCCGCAAGCCATTCCCGCCGGATCGCGCGTTCGTGTGGTAAGTTTCGAGGGGCTGACATTGCACGTGGTTCCGGCTGTGCACTGCACAACAGCAAACTAGATGCGCGAGCACGCGGCGCAAAAGAATGAAGCTTGAGTTGGACGGCTTGCGAGGAGGAAATATGGACCTGTCCAGTTTTTCGTTGTATGGACTCATGATCGCGCTGTTTATCGGGTTCATCTGGTTCTGGAATTCCGTAAACGTGCTGAAAGAATGGGAGCGCGGCGTGGTGTTGCGCCTGGGACGCATGATGCCGGTGGCCAAAGGTCCCGGACTTTGCCTCGTTTTTTATCCGATCGAAACGCTGACGCGTGTCTCTTTGCGAATCGAAACGCTGGATGTGCCTTCGCAGGACATCATCACGCGTGATAACGTATCTGTGAAAGTAAACGCGGTCGCCTATTTCGCCGTGGTGGATGCAAATCTAGCGGTCTCGCGCGTGCAGAATTATATGTACGCGACGTCGCAGAAGGCGCAGACCACGCTGCGCAGCATCGTCGGGCAGTTTGAGCTGGACGAAATTCTCGCCGAGCGCGAAAAAGTGAATAGCAAATTGCAAATTATTTTGGACCAGGATACGGAACCCTGGGGCATTAAAGTGACGAAGGTGGAAGTGAAGCAGGTCGACATTCCGGAACAGATGCAGCGCGCAATCGGGCGGCAGGCCGAAGCGGAGCGCGAGCGCCGCGCAAAAATTATTCACGCGGAAGGAGAGGCGCAGGCTTCCGCGAAATTGGCTGAAGCCGCACAAGTGCTCGAAACGCAGCCCGCCGCGATTCAACTTCGCTACCTGCAGACGCTTACCGAAATCGGCGTGGAAAAAAATACAACGATTGTGTTCCCGCTGCCGATCGATATCATTAATGAGTGGGTTAAAGCACTGGGCTCCAGAAAATAATCGATGACATCGAAGACAAGAAAATTCGGCGGCGATTTCGTCCTGGAAAGCAGACACCTGGTCGGATTGTTTCTGCTTCTTGTCGTAATCTTTGGTGTTGTTTTCACGCTCGGCTACCTGATGGGAAGAAGCCAGGGTGACGGCGGCCGTGTCGTGGTGGCAAGCAGTACGCGGAGACCGGATCCGCCCGTCGCAACTCCGCCGCCCGCCAAGATGAATTCGGTGCCGGCCGCTGAGGACCCCGATCCAGCGAAGAAAAATTCCGATTGGGATTTTTATCATTCCGCGGATCCGCAAGCGGCATCGGACCACTTGCAGCCAGTTCAAAGTCCCGGGCCCGCGTCTCCGGCGGCGGCAAAGCCCGCCCAAGGTTCGACGCAGGCAAAAAATCCGAAACCTCCGAAACCTGCCCCCGCGCTGGGCGGTTCCTTGATTCCCAAGGGCGCAATCATGCTGCAGGTCGCTGCTGTGCTTCACCAGGATGATGCGCTGGCGTTGGCGCAGGCGCTGCAAAAGAAAAAATTTCCCGCCATCGTTCTTCCGCCAAGCACCGACAAATATTACCGGGTGCAAGTCGGCCCATATCCAGACACTCAGGCTGCCGCCAACGCCCGGAAAGACCTCGAAGCCAACGGATTCAAATCCATCACCAAGCGGTGAATTTCGCAATCACCACCACTTTTTGCCGATGTGCGCCGGGCGCGCCGGCAGTCTACAATGCCGTGGCTATGAACATGTCGAGAACTGTGCGCGTGTTGCTGGCGCTCGCCTCGGGCGTTGCGCTGGCGATGGCATACCCGCTGTTCAACGTCCCAATTCTGGGATGGATTGCGCCCGCGCTTCTAATTGTGGCGGTGATCGGCGAACGTCCCCGGTTTGCGATTGTGCTGGGATTGGTGCAGGGCGCGGCATTTTATGGTTTGAGCTTGCCCTGGTTTTACAACGTCATGCGGCAGTACGGCCCTATGCCCGTCATCCAGGCGGCCGGCGTCTTTGCGTTGGTCATCCTCGTGATGTCTATATTTCACGCAGTATTTGCCGCGTTGATTGCATGGCTTGGAAAAACTTCCGTGGGCCGCGCGTGCTTCGCAGCCCCGTTTCTTTGGGTGACTCTGGAATTTGCCAGCATGTACATGCCGGCCATCGGTTTTCCTTGGAATTTGCTCGGATATGTAGCCGCTGGGAATTTAGCCTTCGTGCAAATCACCGCGGTCACAGGAATTTTTGGGCTCTCGCTTCTGGTGGCCGCCTATAACGGCCTCGCCGCGTGGACGTTTCTGCAGTTTTCAACGGACAAAAAAACACAGTGGAAGCCGCTGGCGGGAATAACAGCCGCATTAATTCTTATCGCGCTGGCGGGACCGCCCCTCGTGCCCACGGTTGCCGGAAATCACGTCGCGCATCTCGTGCAAACAAATTTTCCGGTTTCCAATGGGTATCCGTCGGATTGGATGCAAACGCACGCGCGCGAAATGGATCAACTGGAGCAGATCAGCATAGTTGCGGCGCAAGAAACTCCCGGTATCGTCGTGTGGCCGGAAGTGCCGGCGCCATTTTCCTTGCA
>DASRQU010000118.1:0-20246 GCA_035696345.1 Candidatus Acidiferrales bacterium | reverse complement strand
GTCATCGTGAACTTTCTGGACGAGTTGGTGGTAGCGGTCGTCGGTTTGCGAGAAGCCGGAAAACGAACTGAGGTCGTTGTTGCCGATGATCACGACATCGACGCCGGGCACGGATGCGATGTCATAGGCATTCGCAACGCCGGTGGGCGTTTCAATCATCACGACCACCAGCACATTGTCATTGAATGTCTGGCGATAATTGATGCCGTTGATGCCCCACAGGCTCGGCGCTTGTCCCGCACCCATGCTGCGCCGGCCGAACGGCGGAAAATGCGCCCACTTCGCTCCTTCCCGCGCGCGATCAACGTCATCGACGGTGGGAACAATCACGCCAAGCGCTCCGATGTCCGTGGTGTGCTGGATGTGCCATTCCTGCGCGTCCGACAAACGAATCATCGGCGTTGCTCCCGCACGAGGGCACGCGGCGATCATTTTTTCGATGTCTTTAAATTCCAGCGTGCTGTGTTGCATTTCAAACCACGTAAAATCGTAGTGCTTCGCGCGTTCGCAATACCCATCGACGTCGGCTGTGGATTGCGTGAAGCTGAATACCTGCTTGCCATCGAGCAGCTTTTGTTTGGCGGTGTTGTAGAGCGGCGCTTTGGTGACGCCCGCGCTCTGCCCCTGCTGCTGCGCAAACGCCAATGCGCCCAACAGCCCCACGGCCAAAAAGGAATAAGCAAGCATTTTGAAAAAGGGCAATCGCATTGGGTCGCCGCCTTTCTGACGCTCTAAGATTTTGGGATTTGCACGTGTCTCAGAGCAACTATATACCACGCTGCGTTATCGGAATGTAACCCCAATTGACGATGCGTGGGTTGGCTGTCAGCATTGCAGGAGCCGACAGATCAAATCTATTTCGCAAACCGAGTGCGAACGCGTCCAGTAGGATAGGCTTCAGCCTGTCTGCTTTTGAATTCGTCAAGCGCTCTACAAAATTCAAATGAAAACAGGCTGAAGCCTGTTCTACCAAAGGCGCCAGATTCCAGTGACGAAAATGCCGACGCCTTGACTTTCACTCGTAAGATGCGCGCGCCAGAAAATCATTTCAAATTCACACTGCGACCCCGCTTCTCCGTTCTTGACACTGCGTTCATCCTGCGCCATCTTTCACCGCATGCCTTTCAACCCAGGAGTTTCCATGAATGAGATGAGCGAAACCATTAGCACCGCGACGATTGGCAAATCTACGCGCCGCGTTTTTTTATCCACCGCGGCGGCAGGGCTCGGCACGTTGGCGGCGACGCGAAACATGTTTGCGCGTCCCGAAATTGTGCAGACGGATTTTTCAAAACTTCCGCCGTATGGCAACGGCACACTCCCCACCGGCATCCGATCTCGTCAAATCGCCAACGTGAATGGCATGACGGTGCATATTCTGGAAGCGGGCTACGAAACGCCGGGTCGTCAGGCCACCTTGCTGTTGCACGGTTTTCCGGAGCTCGCCTATAGCTGGCGCAAAGTAATGCCGATCCTCGCAGCGGCTGGATACCACGTGATTGCCCCAGATCAGCGCGGCTACGGACGCACGTTGGGCTGGGACGACTCCTACGACGCAGATGGCGATCCATTTCGCATCCTGAACATGACGCGCGATGCCATCGCGCTCGTCTACGCGCTGGGCTATCGCTCGATCGCGATGGTCGTGGGGCATGACGCAGGCGCGCCGGTCGCGGCGTGGTCCGCGCTCATTCGTCCAGACATATTCCATTCACTGACGATCATGAGTTCGCCATTTGAAGGCGCGCCGTCGTTGCCCTTTGACACGGCGAACGGCGCGCCAATGCCGCGGCCCGCGCGAACGGACGATGATTTCGACGCCGAGCTTGCGAAACTGAATCCGCCGCGAAAATATTATCGAAACTACCAGCGCACACGCGGCGCGAATTTCGACATGCTGCACGCGCCGCAAGGCCTGCATGCGTTTTTCCGCGCGTATTACTTTTCCAAGAGCGCGGACTACAAGGCCAACCATCCCCACTCGCTGAAGGCGCGAACCGCGGAGGAGATGGCGGCGATTCCCAATTACTATGTGATGGAAAAAGATAAAGGGATGGCGGAGACCGTCCTGCCCTTCATGCCGCCGGCGGATTACATCGCCGGTTGCAAATGGCTGACGGAAGCGGAGGTCGAAGTCTACGCCAGGGAGTACGGCAGGACTGGTTTTAACGGCGCGCTGCAAGGCTATCGCGTGCGGCGCGGCGCGGACCCGCGAAGCACGGCCGAGCTTCTCACGTTTTCAGGCCGCACAGTTGACGTGCCCTCGCAATTCATCGGCGGCAAGAGCGATTGGGGCGTGTATCAAACACCGGGAGCAGCGGAAAAAATGCGCGGCGGTACGTGCAAAAATATGGTTGGCTTCCATTTGCTCGACGGCGCGGGACATTGGGTGCAGCAGGAGCAACCTGAGCAGGTAAGCGAGCTGTTCATTCAATTTCTGCGAGATTATGCGAAGATCTGATCGCGCACGTTTCAGTCCACGCCACGCAGTGGCTCAACCGCGATGGCTTTTGAAAGTCTCAATCTTTCATGGCTGTACCTATAAAATCCCCTAGATGAAATGAGTGCGAGAATCGCCGCCAACCGGATGTTCCTGGGAGTGTTGCGTTGCGTGCAATTTCTTTGCCGAGATTTAAGTTGATAATGACTGATGAAAATGCTATTTGAGTTGTGGTCGCGAGAGCACCTGATCTCACGACGGATTTGCAGCGGCCATTTTAATCAGGAACTGAGTTAGACCAACGCAGGACTTCCAGCTTTCCTCGCCAGGCATCCGAGATGTCAATCGAATTGGGATTCCGAAGGGAGAAGGACTCATGCCAACCATTACAACGAACGACGGAGTAGAAATTTATTACAAGGATTGGGGAAAAGGACAGCCAATCGTTTTTTCGCACGGCTGGCCGCTGTCGGCGGACGACTGGGACACTCACATGCTGTTCTTCGCGAATCACGGATATCGCGTCATAGCGCACGACCGTCGCGGACATGGCCGCTCCACCCAGACGAATGATGGCCACGATATGGATCATTATGCGGATGACCTTGCCGCGGTAACCGCGCATCTCAACCTCAAAGACGCTGTGCATGTTGGGCACTCCACTGGAGGCGGCGAAGTGGTGCACTACATCGCACGCCACGGCGAAAGCCGCGTGGCCAAGGCAGCCATCATCAGCGCTGTTCCGCCGTTGATGCTGAAAACGCCGGCTAATCCGGGCGGGTTGCCTAAGGAAGTGTTTGAAGGGCTTCAGGCGCAGCTCGCCGCAAACAGGTCTGAGTTTTATTATGCGTTGGCATCCGGGCCGTTCTACGGATTCAACCGGGCCGGCGCGAAACCTTCACAGCCTGTGATCTGGAACTGGTGGCGCCAGGGGATGATGGGCGGCGCAAAGGCGCATTATGACGGCGTGGTTGCTTTCTCTGAAACGGATTTTGCCGACGATCTGAAAAAGATTACCGTGCCCGTCCTCGTGATGCATGGCGACGACGACCAGATCGTGCCGTATGCCGATGCCGCACCACTATCCGCCAAGTTGCTAAAGAACAGCACACTGAAAATCTACAAGGGCTTTCCGCATGGCATGCCCACGACGGAAGCCGCCACAATTTGCGCTGATCTGTTGGCATTCGTGAAGGGCGAAAAGATGGCCGCGGCGAGCTAGGGCCAGACCGCAGTGACGCTTTGCCAAGGGCGGTCAATGTTCGGCCCAGGGCCATCCGCCCCCTGGAAACCCAAACGCGGCGTAAAGATCGCGCATTCCCGAAAGAATTACTCCTGCGCCCAGCGCGGTTACGAACATGCGCATCCATGCCGGAATTGCCGCCGGCTGAAGCGAGAGGCTCGTGGGACTTGCCCACCAAGTGGTTAGCGTGGGAATGAGACCGGCCAGCATCGAGCCGTATAAAATTCCCATCACGGCGTGCGTTACTCGCTCGCCGCCATAGACGTCTCCCAAATCTTTTCGCACGGCAATCTCAATTACAAAATCCCAGAGCGTTAAAATAATTTCCGCGACGATTATGCCTGCAAGGACGATCGTCCAGGCACCTCTCCAGGCAAACCACGGCAGCGTGCAGAACAGAATTCCATAGAAAAAATCGCGGGCGGCGTGTAGAAACAGCTCTGGTGCGGCCTGCGCGCCTCGCGCGGGAAGACGCGCCTTCCATTCGTGATAGAACAGTGTATCGAATGCCCCGATGAGTCCCTGTATAGCCAGCAGGTAGAGTGCGGTCGTCATCTTGATTGCGGCGATTGTATGTCATACCTTCACTGATTCGCTCGGCAAAACTTTTCACGCACGTAGGAACATACTTCCGGTGTGCGTAATCCTATTTCATCCTGCTGCGGAGGAACGCTTCGCCGATTGATACGCCTCGTCGATAATTTGCTGAACGCACACGCCGTCGGTGACGTCCGGGGCGAATGGCCTTTCCTCTGAGAGGGCGCGCAAGAACTGGTAAATATTTTCGGTGTGCGTGCGGTTCCAGCCGAGAATGCTGCGCGGCGGCGGGACAGCCGCACCTTCGTATTGCGCGCCAGTGTGGATGCGTGTCCAGCCTCGCGCTGCCGGTTTTGCGTGCGCGTCAAAATAATTCAGGACGTTGGCGTCTTCGAGGCTGAATTTCAACGCACCACGCTCGCCGTAAATCTGGAGGTTTAAATCGTCCGCCGCGCCGGTAGCGAAGCGCGTAGTAAAAAGCGTGCCCTGCGCTCCACTTTGCATTTTTGCGCGGAGCCACGCGGCGTCGTCCACGTCTACGGGTCCGAGCTCCGCCGAGTTTGCGGAGATTGGGCGCTTCGACACATACGTTCGCGTCGTCGCGGCAACTTCGGAAAATTCGCCGAGCAGGTAGCGGGCCAGGTCGATGATGTGCGAGCCCAAATCGACCAGAACGCCACCGCCGGACTGGGCGCGGCGCAATTTCCAACTCAACGGACGGGTCGGATCCTGGTAGCCGCTGTGCAGATAGTTGAACTCGAAATGATAGATCGCGCCAAGCGTCCCCGCGGCAATCATTCTTTGCGCGAGCGTCAGCGCGGGAATGAAACGGTAGTTGAAAATCATACAAATACGTCCCTTGGCGGTAGCGGCCGCGGCGGCGATTTCTTGTGCTTCTATGAGAGTGCAGGCGAGCGGCTTTTCTATGATCGCGCTTTTACCCGCACGCAGTGCGGCGAGAATAATTTCGTGATGCGCGAAATTCGGCGTGCAAACGTCCACGACGTCGACGTCCCCGCGTGAGACGAGCGATTCAATGCTCGTTGTCCAACCGGCAAATCCTCCGTCGTGCGCTGCCTTTTGCGCCGACTGCTCCTTCGTCGTGCAGACGGCGGCGAGCGTGAGCGGTGGAAGTGCGCCCGGGTACATATTGGGAATCTCGCCGTACGCGAGAGCGTGGACCTTCCCGATCATTCCGTATCCCACCAGACCGATGCCGATTTTTTTCATGCGAAGTTTTGCACCTCTCGATTGATCGTGGATTTTTTTTCTCGTTCCACCTTCGCCAAGGCGCCTCGCCGGGTGAGGCGGCGCAAAGTCCTAAGAACGAGATTAGAACATCAACAGGTTACAATGGCTCCAGGCAATTCGGCGAGAGGGTGCGGAAAAAGAAGAAGCTGCCATTTCGAGGCGAGTAGCATAGCCACTGTTGGCGGTGTGCACTTTGCAAAACGCGCACAGGCAAAAGTGCCTGTGCTACTCTGCGGACACTTATGACCACACTTCAGGAACAATTTGGACAGATCGACATTTATCTGTTCGACCAGCTTTTGAAGGGACGTATCGCGCCCGGAATGCGCATCGTGGATGCAGGATGCGGAGGCGGCCGCAATCTAGTTTACCTATTGCGCGAAGGCTATGAAGTTTACGGCGCCGACATCGATGAACGCTCCATCGAAAGCGTACGGTCATTCGCGAAGAGGTTCGCGCCTTCGCTTCCGTCCTCAAATTTCCGTGTTGAACCGGTAGAACAAATGTCGTTTGAAGATGGCTTCGCCGATGTAGTGATCAGCAACACCGTGCTGCATCTCGCGAACGATGACGCACAATTCGAGGCCATGCTGCACGGCTCCTGGCGCGTATTGAAGCGTGGGGGCCTTTTCTTCTGCCGCGTCGCGTCCACCATTGGAATGGAAAACCAGTTCGTGCGAATTCGGGGCCGCCGCTACCGATCGCCGGATGGCGCGGACCGGTATCTTCTGGATGAAAAACTTTTCAACTCGATCACGGAACGTCTCGGCGCGGAATTGGCCGAACCGCTGAAGACGACCGTCGTGCAAAATCAACGCGCGATGACTACATGGGTTCTGAGGAAAGATAGCAATCCTCATCGAAATCATTCCTCCGTTTGAAATTTGCTCACCGTGATCGGCGAACTCGGCAATTTCATGCAATGTTCGCCACAAATCTCTAACGCAACTCATTTCCGGGATGTGATGTACACTGGCCAGCGATTGCATTTGCACAATCGGAGGAACTTCCATGTCAACCGAGTCGAACAAAGCTCTGGTGAAGCGGTTTTACGAAGAGATAGACAAAGGCAATATTGACGCGCTGGATGAAATGGTCGCCGTCGACTATCTTGACCACAATCCTCCTCCGTTTCCCGGCTTGCACGCTGGGCGTGAAGGACTGAAGCAATCGTTCAAACTTTTTCAGGCGGCTACTCCGGGATACCATCGGATTGAAGATCAGATTGCTGAAGGCGACAAGGTCGTTACACGCCTCACTTCATTTGGGAAGCACGAGGGCGATTTGCCCGGAGCTCCGCGAACGGGCAACGACATGAAAATGACTTCGATCACGATTCATCGCATCGCGGGCGGCAAGCTCGTCGAAAAATGGGCTGAAAAAGATGTGCTGGGATTTCTTCAACAAATCGGAGTCATTCCAAAGATGGGGCATCCCACATCTTAGAATAAATCGACGACGTTCCGCGGTCCGAATTTTTAAATTCCCCACAAATAGAAAGGGGCCGAGCCTCCGCTCGGCCCCTTCGGTTTTCATTTTCTCACGGCTTTTTCCGACAGGAACTTTTGCACAATTTCTATACTACTTGGTGACCGGCACAAGCGCGGCAGCCGCCGGCACCCACTTTCCGTTCAACTTCACGAAAATGCGCAGCACGTTTGCTTCGTCGGTCACACTGACCTTCCCAGTGGCATCAGCAGCTTTGAATACGGTGTGATCACTGGCCATCGCAACGTTGCCGTACACGGCCATCAATTTAAAATCCTGCGGATTGGGGCCCGCATCTCCGGGCATAACAGGTTGAGCTTTCGCGCGCGCTGTCTGCATGGTCACCATTTGCTGTTTGTCGGTGACTTCGCCCTGGCGGCTAATTTCAAAAAAGGTGGGCGGCCAGACACCATTTTTGGTATTCACGCAATCCATCGCGTGGTCCTTGTGATATTTATGCGCGCAAACCCAGTAGTCGTTGACGTCTGCCAGCTGCTTTTCTAAATCCGTCCAGGCTTTGTCGCCCTTCTTCATCGTGTCCTGTGAGTGAGCAAGCGGTGCAATGGACATCAACGCCAGAACAATCAGCACGCGAAACTTGATCATTGCGAGTCCCCTTTTTCGATTAAAACTTTCCCGACCTCTATGCTGCTGCGACTATTTCCCCATGCTCTTCGGCCACAGCACGCCCTGATCTTCCTTCGTGACCGGGCCCAATCCCTTGTAAACGAATTTCTGCACGCGCTGCCCGCGATAAGTTTCCGTCACATAGATGTTGCCTTTGGAATCCGTTGCGATGCTGTGGGGTCCGTAAAATTCGCCGGGCTGACGTCCGCCTTCGCCGAAAGTCGTCAAGACTTCGAGAGTGTCGCGCAGGAGAATATGGATACGGTCGTTCTCGCCATCCGCGAGATAAATGTATTTTTGCTGCGGATCTTTTGAAAACGCGATGTCCCACGCGGAACCGGAACCGAGCGTGCGCTTGGCAATAAAGGCTTCCTTGATAAAAGTCCCGTCCGGTTTGAAAACCTGGATGCGATCGTTGGCGCGGTCACACACGTACAAAAGGCGATCGACGGAAAGATCCGCGCAATGCACAGGATTGCGGAATTGCTGCGCGGGCGGCGCGTCGGGATTGTAATTGCCAAGGTCCGTGTCGTCCGGCTTATTGCCGTACGCGCCCCAGTGGCGCTTGTACTTGCCCGAATCCGCGTCATACACGATCACACGGTGGTTGCCGTAGCCGTCAGCCACATACACCTCATTCGTCTGCTTATCGATGAAGGTCTTGGCCGGCAAGCGCAGATTTTCGACGTCATTGCTGCCCTTGCTACTGTGCGGCTTTCCGATCTGCATCAGGAACTGGCCGTCTTGCGTAAACTTCAGAACTTCGTTGTCCAGATAGGAGGTGGTTGCCGAGGCGGCGGATTCATCAGGAGCGCCATCTGCAGACTTGGTCGCAGCCTTGCCGCGGCCGTTGCCGCCGATCCACACGTTGCCCTTGTAGTCGATCGTGATGCCGTGGTTTGAATCCGGCCAATCGTAGCCCTTGCCCGGTCCGCCCCAGTGATGGAGCAGGTTGCCCGCCTGGTCAAACTCCAGAATAGGCGGGGCTGGAGCGCAGCACATCGCGGTCTGCGGCGTCGTCGTAGCGTGCATTTCGTTCGCCTCGAGCGAACCCTGACGATGAATGATCCAGATGTTGTCGGCCGCGTCGACTGAAACGCCAATGGTCATGCCCATCAGCCAGTGATTCGGCAACGGCTTCGGCCAGAGCGGATCGACTTCGAACATGGGCGCCTGCACGGCCGCGGCCTCTACTTTGCCCTTCTTTTCGAGGACAACGGAGCCAACTCCCAGCGCGAGAGCCAAGGCGGTAAACGCGAAGCCTGTAGCGAGTTTGCGATTCATCGAATTCCTCACTTTAATTAATCAAGAAATTTAGCGTGCCTGCTCCCCGCTGCTACTTCTTCGAACCTGGGTCCGGGACGATCGGCACGAGTCCCGCGCCTGCCACTCTCCACTTGCCGTTTTCTTTCACAAACATTCGCAGCACACCCATTTCGCGTGTCACCACAATTTTTCCGTTCGAATCGACGCCCTTGAGAATGGTGTGGTCCGTGGCCAGCGCCACATTACCGTAAACCGCCCGCAATTTGAAGTCGCCAGGGAAAGCTCCCGTTCCGGGCTGGCGATCCGTCTTAGCCATCATGTCCATCATCTGCTCTTTGTTTACGATCTGGCCGCCAGGCAGAATATCGAAGAAATCGTCGGTCCACAATTCGCCCATGCTATCCGGGCCGGTTTTTCGCTTGTCGAATTCGGCTTTCATCCATTTCAGTTCCACCGCATAGAGTTCTTTTTCCAAAGCGGCAGTTCCCGTATTCGGCGCACGCTTCTCCTGAGCCTTTACGGGCATCGGCAAGCAGGCCAGCGCGCACAAGATAAACGCCCACGCGTATTTCATAGAATGATTTCTCCAATCCTGAATGAGCAGAAATTAAAATTTACTTGCGACCTAAATTCAGACGTGCGGCACAAACACCCTTGTGCCGCACGTTGAGTACACGCGTTCCAATCCTTGCGATTAGTGCTTCGGCCACAGAACGCCCTGCTCCATCTTCGTGACCGGGCCCATGCCCTTGTACACGAATTTCTGCAGGCGCTGTCCGCGGTAGGTTTCGGTTGTATAGATGTTGCCCTTGGAATCGGTAGCGATGCTGTGCACAGCGTAGAACTGGCCCGGTCCGCGCCCGCCATCACCGAAGTTGGTAATTTCCTGAAGCGTATCACGCAACAGAATGTGGATTTTCTCGTTCGCGCCGTCCGCGAGGTAAATAAACTTCTGCTCGGGATCCTTCGAAAACGCGATGTCCCAGACGGAGCCGTCACCGAGCGTGCGCTTTTCGATGATCTGTTCCTTGACGAAAGTGCCATCCGGTTTGAAGACCTGGATGCGATCATTCACGCGGTCGCAGACGTATAGCAGATTGTCGACCGAAAGCTGCGCGCAGTGCACAGGGCTTCGGAATTGCTGGTCGATCGGAGCGTCCGGATTGTAGTTACCCGGATCCGTGTCGTCAGGCTTGTGGCCATAGGCGCCCCAGTGGCGCTTATAGGCACCGCTGTCTGCGTCAAAGACGATGACGCGCTTATTGCCGTATCCGTCAGCGACGTACAGCTCATTCGTCTTGGGATCCACAAGGATTTTTGCAGGCCCCTTCAGGTTGGCTACGTCGTTGCTGCCTTTGCTGCCGGATGGTTTCCCGATTTGCATCAAGAATTTTCCGTCGCCCGTGAACTTCAGGATTTGGTTGTCGGCGAATGCACCCGGGCCATTGCTTCCCTCGGCAGCGGCAGTTGCGCCGGTGTCCTGGCGCTTCGGGTCCACAGTACGCCCGTTTCCGCCGATCCAGACGTTTCCTTTATAGTCGACGGTGATTCCATGGTTCGAGTTCGGCCAATCGTATCCCTTGCCGGGGCCGCCCCAATGTCCGATCAGGTTGCCGGCTTTATCGAATTCGAGAACCGGCGGCGCAACCATGCAGCAATCCGCCCCCGGCGGATTCCAGTCGCCGTATGATTCCTTTGCTTCGAGCGAACCGCCGCGGTGAATGATCCAGACGTTGTCCGCCGCATCGACGGAGACGCCGATCGTCATACCAACGACCCAATGATTGGGCATCGGCTTCGGCCACATCGGATCCACTTCAAACGTGGGCGCCATCATGCCCGCAGCCTGCACTGCCGCGCGCTTTTCCAGTACAATTGAGCCGACACCCAGTGCAATCACGATTGCCAGAAATATTGCGCCTACATAAATTTTACGATTCACGATGAGACCTCCACTTTCGAGCGAGCGGTTACTTTAACGTGTCTCTAACAATGACTCATCTGAAATTTTTCTGAAATCTTTTCCCGCAGCATATACCAGTTTGCTTTTCTGCCGCTATTCATTTCGATCCGTTTCGTGCGTCCGCCTTCAGGCGGGCATTTTGCAGCCAAACACATGCTCGCCTGAAGGCGCGCGCTACGTACGAAAATTAAGTTGTCATGGCTTGATGGGTGCAATTCCTGCGCCAGCGGCCTTCCAGCGGCCCTGCTCTTTCACAAACACGCGAATTACTTTGTACGTTCCGTTGTAATCGACACCGCCGCTCAGCCCGCGAATCGTAGTTGTATCCAGCAGCATGGCGACATCCGAAGAAATGTAACGCACGTCAATGTCGTCCGGGTGGATTTCCTTAATTTGGCGGGAAGGATCCCTGATCTGGTCGATCTGCTCTTTCTTGTCCACGATTTCTCCGCCGGGATGGATTTCCACGAAGTCTTTCGCAAATAGCCATTCCATGGTGCCAGGGTCGCGGTTGTGCGCCGCGTTCAGCCAGATGTGATCCATCACGGCAATGGTGCCCGCCTCATCGTTTTCGGCGGTTTTCTTCGAGGATTGACCCAAGGCTAAAGCTGCAGTCGCGATAATCACCAGAACATATGCTGCGGACCCGTATGCGAATTTCATCGTGCGCCTCCGATTTCCAAAGCTGTTGTTACTTTTGCGCGCAGCCTATTTCTTCGCGGCGAGTGCGTTCATCACCACGCCCGCCGCCTGCCAGTTTCCGTCTTTCTTGATCACCACGCGGAACACGTTGAACTCGCCGTCCATACTGTTGCCCTTGCTGTCATGGCCCTTCAGCGTGGTGTGGTCCGTGAGAATGGCTACGTTTCCATGGAGATGTACTTTAATGTCTTCGGGATCGAGGAACGTAATGACCGGATGATCCGGGCCGCGGAGAATATCGAGCCATTGTTTTTTCGTGTACACCTGGCCGTTCGGGAAAACGAGGACGTAGCTATCCGCAAAATTTTTCTCGCAGTACGCGATGTCCAGCCGTTTTTCCGCGTCCAGCCAATTGTGATCGAACTTTTTCAGTGTCTCTTCCTCGGCGGAAGAGTTGGGCTGGGTCTGCGCAAACGCCAGCGGCGCGAACATCAGAATCGCGGCAAGCGCGGTCAGTTGAAAACCCTTCATTATAAATCTCCTTGTCGTTCTTCGGTTTTTCGTGGCATAGGCTTCAGCCTGTGTGGTTTTAGGCCTTGCAGGACGGTGCAACCTGTAAGGTTTCAGCCTCGCAGAGCTAAAATCGCACAGGCTGAAGCCTATGCCACGCAAACCTATGCCACCAGTGTTACGGCCGGATGCCCGCAACATTCATGTGCAGGCGATAGAGGCCTGTGACGGCTGTGAAATAAAGCGTCTTTCCGTCCTCGTCGCCCCACGCCAGGTTCGCGGGATTCTCCGCAGGCCGGATCGTCCCCAGATGTTTTCCCTCGGGAGTGAGCACCCAGATGCCGCCGGGGCCCGCGCCGTAAATATTGCCGTTTTTATCGACCTTCATGCCGTCAGGTACGCCGTCTTCCTTGGCGGAAGACATATCGATAAATAATTTCGGATTGGCGACTGTGTCGTCGGCCTGCACTTCGTAGCGCCAGTATTTCTT
This sequence comes from Candidatus Acidiferrales bacterium, assembly GCA_035696345.1. GTDB lineage: Bacteria > Acidobacteriota > Terriglobia > Acidiferrales > UBA7541 > Palsa-360. Next base: position 7,789 of record DASRQU010000118.1, on the reverse strand, counting down.
CGTGAACGAGTCGTTCACGTAGAGATATTTTTCGTCCGGCGAAAACGCGATGCCGTTGGGCGCCTGCAAATCCTTGATGATCAGTTGCAACTTTCCTTTTGAATAAAGATACACGCCGTTGTAGGGAAGCTCTTTTTTGGGATCGTCATTTCCCTTGCGGAAGCCGAACGGCGGGTCCGTAACGTAGAGCGCACCGTCGGACTTATAGACCAAATCATTTGGGCTGTTAAGGCGCTTTCCGTCGTAGTGATCTGCGAGCACTGTGCGCTTGCCGTCTTTTTCCAGGCGTACGATGCCGTGGTCACCGTGCTGCACGAATGTGACGCGGCCCTGCTTATCGAATGTGACGCCATTCGATCCGAAGAGCGTCACTACCTTGTGCCCGTTGTTCAGTTGATAGCCGATGTCTCCGGGATCCGGGCCGGCGAGTCCACTCTTGTCGAGGAACGTCGTGACGTTGCCGTCCGGCGTCCACTTATCGATCACGTTTGCGGGAATGTCGCTGAACAGCAGGTAGCCCGGCTTGCTGGAATGCACCCACACGGGGCCTTCCAGAAAACCAAAACCGTCTTTTAATTTTTCGATTTTTGCGCCGGCCGAAATGAGCGCGTCAAGCGCGGGATCGAGGCGAATAATTTGTCCGGCGCTTTGCGCGGAAAAACGAACGGCGCTAAACAGCGCGGCAAAAGCTACCAATAGAATTGCTGATTTCTTTCCCATGTATGCCGATACTCCCTTTTTTGAATTCGCCACCGCTGCAAATACCTACGGGCGCACGCCCGCAATGTTGAGATGGATCCGATAGAGCCCGGTGCGCGCAGTCAGGTAAAGCATCTTCGCGTCCGCATCGCCCCAGTTCAGATTGGCGGGCAATTGCGCGGTCTTGATGGTAGCCAGGTGCTTGCCTTCCGAATTCATGATCCAGAATCCCTGCGGTCCCGTGCAATAAATGTTGCCCTGCTTATCCACTTTCATTCCGTCCGGCGCTCCGGGCGCAGTATCGGAATTCATGTCCGTGATGGTTTTGGGATTCGCGACGCCGCCATCGGTCTGCACTTCAAAGCGCACGATGATCTTTCTTACCGTGTCATTCACGTACAGGTATTTTTCATCGGGAGAAAATGCAATCCCGTTGGGGCGCACAAAATCCTTGGCCAGCAAAGTCAGCTCGCCCTTTTTTGACAAACGATAGATTCCCTCAAAGGGCAATTCCTTCTGCGGATTTTTATCGCCATCGCGCAGGCCGGACGGCGGGTCCGTAAAGTACAGCGAACCATCGGATTTATAAACGAGATCATTCGGACTGTTCAGCCGCTTTCCTTCATACTTGCTCGCGAGCACGGTGCGCTTGCCGTTTTTTTCGATGCGCACCACTTCCCTGTCGCCGTGCGTGCAAAACACAATTCGGCCCTGCTTGTCGAGCGTAATGCCGTTGGAACCGATAAGGTTCACCACTTCAAATCCGTTGTTCGATTGCCCGCCCAGTTCCGGCGTGATCGTCCCCGTAAAACCGCTCTTCTCAAGATAAACTGAAAATCCGTTTTTCGGATCCCACTTGCGAATCACATTCGCCGGGATATCGCTGAACAGCAAATAGCCCTGGCCCTTCGCGTGAACCCAGATCGGCCCCTCCAAAAATTTAAAGCCATCGCCCAGTTTTTCGACTTTGGCATCCGCCGGAACAATTGCGTCCGCCGCCGGATCGACGCGCAGCACTTCGCCGTAATTTTGCGCGTTCGCAGACGAACCAGCCAGCAGCGTCCCAGCCATCGCGAGGAGTACAAACCAATTTTTCTTCATGGGAACTCTCATAGACAAGATCAAAGAATCACGATCGAACGAGGTGGAATCAATCCGCCGCTTCGAGTTGCATGTAGGGGCACGGCGTGCCGTGCCCCTACGGTTGCAGCCCGAAACGGCGGATAGATTCTTGCTACCGTCTTACCAGATTACTTTCAACGACACCTGCATCTGGCGTGACTCTGTTGCTGTTTTATCGTTTCCATTCAGTGCGCCAGCTTGGGGCACGCATCCGCTCGCTAAGAAGTTCGAGCCGGTACACGCGCCAGTTGGCCCGGGTGCAGCAGTGGTTCCCGAGGCTAGAGTTGTAGGATCGAATAGAAATTCATTTTGAACTGGCGGGTTGAAGTTAGCGCGATTCGCGATGTTAAAGACGTCCAGCCTGAACTTAAGGGCGAAGGAATCCGAAATTCGCGCAATCTTTGTGTTTTTTTCCAGTGAGAGGTCCATATTCACCAATCCCGGACCTTCCATAATATTGCGTCCGGAATTCCCGAGGGGAATGAAGTTCGTGCCGCCGACCGAAACCGGCGCGGGAATTTGGAAGCACTGGAGTTTTACGTAATTGTTAATGTTGCCCGGATTGGTGAGGTTATTGCCGCATGACGCAAGTCGATTCGGATATGCGAACGAATCGGAGTTATTCAATCCGAGCGCGTCACCTGCGAGGATAGCCGAGAAAGGTTGTCCGGCCGAAGCGGAGAAGATGCCGCCAATTTGCCATCCTCCGACAGCCTTGTCAGCAATTCCTGTCCATGTTTTGGGGGTCGGAATGTTCCACAATCCATTGATCGAAACGGTCTTGGGATTGTTGAAGTCAGAAGGTCCACGCGTCAGCCTGGGATCGAACCAGTTCAAGCTGGAGATGGCCGTGATGACGGAGTCCGAAATAACCGCTCCGGAGGCCGTATCAAGGGATTTCTGGTAAGTGAAGGAACCAGTTACCTGGAATCCGCGAGCCATCTGTTTGGTTAACTGAACTTCCAATCCATGATAAACGGAAGAGTTGCGGAAGAACGTGGCCGGAAGGCGTCCGACTGTTTGGTTCAGGGTTATGCCGGAACCGTGTCCCGCGCAATCGTTGATGTTTCCACCGACGGGAAGTGCACCGCAGGGCCACAAGTACCCTGTGGCAAAGCTGCCAGTGGGGAGCACGATGTTTGCGTCGTCGACTTGTGTCGTGCCGTGAACACCATGCGATCCAACGTAACCCACCATAAGAGTTAGGTTAGGGATAATCTGGCGCTCAACGCTGAGGTTCCATTGCATGACATACGCACGCTTTGGATTCTGGTCGATAAATGCCGAACGGCTTCCCTTAACGCCACCTGCGCTAACCTGGCAGCTCATGGCCGTGCCTGAAGGATAGGGAGTTCCCGGTGGAGGCGGTGCAGGGCAAGGCGAGGTGAAACTTGCAGCTGGGCCAAACGAACCGGACGCGAGATTTCCGCTGCTTCCTGCCAGCAAGAACGGGTAAGTTTGACTGTTCGAAGTGCTGCCTAAGAAGGCAAGCAAAGGAAGCTGGTCGTAGAAACCAAAGCCTCCGCGAACGGACATCTTTCCGTTACTTTGGGGGTCCCAAGCGAAGCCAACGCGAGGGTCAAAATCACGCAAGGAGTTGTTTTTAAACAGTCCGTTTGTCTGAGCGGTACAGGTAGTGGGCCCGATGGCAGCGAACTTTGAACCGCACATTGGCAGCTGATTGCCGGTTGCGTCATAGATGCTGGGTAAAGTCGCATCCCTACCTTGGGGATCAGTAGGAACGGTGGTCGGTTCATAGCGCAAGCCCAGGTTGATGGTAAGGTTTTGGCGTATCTTCCAGTCGTCCTGGAAATAAGCGCCGAAAATAGATTGCCGCGGTTCGGAAGGACGCGTCAAGCCCGGCAAGTCGGTAGAGATTTTTTGGTTGCCGGAACCTGCCTGGGCCAGATCGCCCGCGAGCGAAGGACAAGATGGCGTCGCGACAGCTCCGCAATTAGCCAGAAAATCAGCCATACTGGAGAACTGGAAAATTCCGCCTGGACGTGGCGAGCGGATCACGTTCAGCTGATCGCGTTCGACGGCAAAACCGAATTTAAGAGAGTGTTTGCCTTTGGTCATGAATGCGTCGTCATAGAACTGGAAAGTGTTCCAGCTATTCTTTTGCGGGTTGTCTGAGGTCAGGCCTCCCGTAAAGAGCGCATTGCCGCCGACAAACACCTGGGGTGCATCCAGTCCTCCGAATGCTCCCAATGCAGCGTTTGACGTCGCGGGGTTTAATCCTACTGCTCCCGCCGGTCCGCCTTGAAAGTCGCGGTGAAAACCGAACCTTGCTGAATTGACGATGTTCGAACCGAATGTGTGGGTTTCCGCGATTGTCGCGAAAGTGCTGCTAGTGGCTGTGCTCACGATCTTGTTGTTGTATTCATCGGGAGTATTTGTGCTTGCTTTGTCCCGATAGAATGTTCCGCTGAGCATGTCGTTCCTTGAAATATTGTGGTCCGCGCGGATGATGTAGTAATCCTCACTGCTGACCTGGTTGGCTCCAAACACGCAGAAATCAGTCGTGTGCAGCCCCACTCCGCCCGATTGAATTTGGCAAACCGTCTTGCCGTTCAAACTTCCATTCAAGGGGAAAAAAGCGTTCAGGTAAGGCTGAACATTCACGTTCACGGCGTGGGCTGGCTGCGACATATCGCCGGCGACGCCATTTATGTAGCTGAGCGACGGAATCGGGCTGGCGTTGGAGAGACCTTTCCCCTGACGCAAGCCTTCATAGTCGCCGAATACGAACGTCTTGTCCTTGATAATCGGTCCGCCCGCGGAAGCGCCGAACTGATTCCGCCTGAACTGCGGTTTCAGGTAGTTTCCGTTCGTATCCTTTGCGTCCCAATAATTGGAGGCGTCCATGGCGCTGTTGCGCAGGAACTCGTAAGCCGTTCCATGGAACTGGTTAGTCCCGGACTTGGTTGTGGCATTGATGATGCCGCCCGATGCACGGCCATATTCGGTTGAATAGCCTGTGGTCAAGACAGAAAACTCAGCAATCGCGTCCACGCCTGCGTTTGTGCCAAGCACGCTTCCGGGTCCGCCATTGCCTGGATCGTTAATGCTGACGCCGTCCACGCGGTAGTTGTTCTGCTGGGGACGCGAGCCTGAAATGGACATCTGGAGACCATAGCCGCGCGTAAAGCGGTCGCGCGAAACGATGGAAGGCTGCGTGTGGAGCTGGTAAACGCCGGGCTGAAGGTTAGCCAAGTCGCTCCATGATCGGCCGTTGAGAGGCAGTTCCTTGATTTGCGCTTCATCGGTAATCGCGCCGATTTCGGCATTGGTCAAGTTTACCGTCGGAGCTTCCGCCGTCACTTCCACGGTCTGGCTTGTCTGGCCAACTTGCATCGAAAAGTTCAAAGTTTGGGAGCCGCCCACTGTCAGGACGACGCCGTTTTGTACTGATTTGGAGAAGCCACTCGCAGATACGGCTACGGAATAATTGCCCGGTTGCAGGTTAGGGGCCGAATAAAGACCGTCAGCGTTAGTATCAACGGTTCGTGTTTCTCCGGTTCCAGTATTCGTGATCGCGACGCTGGCCTTAGGAACTACGGAGCCTGAAGCGTCTGTTACCGTTCCCGCAAGAGTTGCGCCAACGGCTTGCGCGTGCAAGCGTTGAGCTCCTGCTGCGGCCAAGACCACCACGGCGCATAAAACGAGCCGTAAGAGCCTGCTTAAATTTGAACGAAATGCCATTTCGTTATCCTCCGGTTTTCTGATGAACCATTCGACGTTCAAGAACACATCTGAAAATGTCCTGCCTCTGGAAAGAAGCAGTACAACACCCAAACACCCCATAACGGTCAAGCAATGAAACAAGAATATAATGCGCTCGCGTTTCGCTTGCTTTTACGACGTGCCACTCAGGAGATACGCAAGAAGAAAAACTTTGCATGCTTTTATGGCTGCGAATGTGCCATCCGGTGCGAACACAAGTACACGGCCGAAAAGAATTAAATGAGCAAAGTTGTTTTGCTACACATCCCCCATTTGGTAGGCACACTATAACCCAAATCCTGGCGGAGCGTGTAAATGAGTCAACTGAAAGTGCCTGACATTCACCTGATAGCTACCTGACCGAAAGATGCCGAGATGCAAGACCTAGCATCCGCGTCGTCCTTAGAACGTATATCTTCAGTTAATCTGCGGCAGTCGAGGAATAGACGGAGGGCTTCAGCCCGACCGTTTTTAGCAGAGCGGCATAGCGTGGGTCCGTGCGCAGGGGGTCAAAATGGGGGTCCCAATTCAAATAAATCATACCGACATCCCGGGCCTTTGCGGCTTGGTCAAGATATTCAAAGGCAGCCTCGAATTCGCCTAATCCGGCGTGAATGGCCGCAAACGCATACGGAGGGGTGTAGCTGGATTTCAAAGCGCGTTTCAAATCCTTTACGGATTGATGGGCCCTTTCCTTGTCGCCCATCGCGGCATACGTATACCCGATAGCGGAAATCACATTATGAGGACCTCCAAGTAGCCGGCCCTTTTGAAAACAATCGATAGCCGCGCGGTACCTGCGCTTTTGAATGTAGTCGAGTCCCAAGCACCAGTGAGCCATGCTGAAGTGCGGATCGATGGAGGCCACTCGGCGATGCTGCCAGATTGCCTTGTCATACTGCCCTGCCCCGTAATAGGCCCAGCCCAGAATCACGCTCAGAAAAAGAGAGAGCGGCTGGATTTCCTGGGCGCGCTCCAGATCCGCTACGGCCGTTTCAGGCCGTCCGATGGCAAGAAGGTATTCCACGTAATGGCACGGATTTCCTGAGGTGAAATTTGGATCGAGCTGCAAAGCGCGCCGGAATTCCTTGCCGGCGCCGTCCCAATCCCATTCGACCAAGCGCGTGAAGCCGAGCGCGGTGTGAGCTTCGCTGAGGGACTCGTCGATCTCCAATGCTTTCGTCGCGGCTTCGCGGGCCTGCTCCATCGCATTGATCGCAGGGAGTAACCCCGTAATCGCCAACATATTGTAAGACTCTGCGAGGCCCGCATAGGCCTTGGCATAGTCGGGGTCTTCGCGAATCGCCTTCCTCCAATAATGCTGCGCCTTCCAGAGACCATCGTCGGTTACATTTTTAAAAACGTTGTGACCCTTCAGATAGGCCTGGTAGGCGGCTGGATGGCGAGAGTGCTCGCTGACAGGGATGCGCGGGCGGGATTCAGGGACCAATTTTTCGGCCACATGTTCGGCGATTGCGCCGCTGACGTCCGAATGAAACGCCAAAATGTCCCGAAACAAATAGTCGTAACTTTCGGCCCACAGGAATTCCTCGGTCAACGTGTTAAGCAGCTGCACCGTCACGCGAACGCGGTTCCCGCTGCGCAGCACGGCGCCTTGCAAAAGCGCATCCACTTTCAATTTCCGGTCTGCAGTGGACGAGCCATGATCGGTGCCCTTGATGCCCGCCGTGCCTCGCCGCGACAGGACGTGCAGCTTGGGAATCTTAGCCACAGCGGTTATCAGAGCGTCCGTCAAGCCGGCGGCAAGGTGTTCTTCCGCCGGGTTGCCGGAAAGATTGCGGAACGGCAAAACGGCCAAGCGAGGCTCCTTGGAGTCGGGAGCGTCAGCCGTAATATTGTGTACGGGCTTAATCGGCTCGGTGGGCACGGCAAAGCGATACCCTCGTCCAGGTAAAGTCTTTATTAACTTTGGATTGACTGCCGAATCGTCGAGGTATTGCCGGAGCCGCTTGATCGCGGAATTGATGCTGTCGTCAAAATTAACGAATCGGTCGTTCCACAGATTGCTGCGAATCTCTTCCCGGGTCACGACCTCGCCCGAGCGCTGCGTGAAGAGGGTCAGCAGTCGGAAGAGCTGCTCGGGCAGACGGATCGTTGCCCCATTCTTGCGAAGCTCCCCCGCGCTGGCATCCAGTTCGAAATCACCCGGAATACCACGCAGGCCGTTGACGGAATCGGACATCACACCCCCGTGTTTGCCGAAGGTAGCACTCCATGGCAT
>DASRQU010000117.1:0-27646 GCA_035696345.1 Candidatus Acidiferrales bacterium | reverse complement strand
CTCAGTGACACCAGTCTTCCAGCAGGAGAAAGCTTTACGACCGTTCGAACTGCGGGATTTGGCGAAGTTCTGCGCGGCGTCTCGTTCACTCCGGGAACTGGCCAATAGAATTGCCGTAATGCTGCTATTTTGTTGGTCCGGCAGCTTTGTTTCGCGCCGGACTATCAACTGCGGAAATGAATGAGAACGGCGGGCAGCTTTCCTTGAGCTGTCCGCCGTTTTTCTGCGGAGTCGCAACGTTGCATCGCTAAAGCGCATGGAACCGGATCTGCCATCCGTGCTGACGTTTTTCGAATTTCCCAAACACTTGTGGCGCGAACTGCGCACTACTACCACATTAAGTGCTGCTTTGTGGAGGTGCGGCGCACAACCCGACCCACGGTCGTGTTCATTAACGCCGCCGGCGTGGATCGAGTCGTTTATGCGATTTTCAGCCGTCTTAACAAGAACGGAAAATCCACCCCTCAAACTACTTATACAGGAAGCTTGACGTCACAAGGCTAGCGCGAAAAATGTAGTGAGCCATAAGTGTGGAGTCGCTCAAGGCGCCAGATCGTCAGGGACAGACTTTTGTACTTGAGCTAGGCTGTGCCGGCCAGTACCATCTTCTGCCAGCGATTCGCCACGTCGCGGACACGCACATTTTCTGGGAGCCAACAACGATGCCGCCCGCGGTCAGCGAATGGACAGGCCTGATTCTCCGCTGGATTCATATTCTCGCCGGAATTTTCTGGATTGGACAAACGTATTACTTCACTAAGCTCGAAGGGCGCATGGCACTGGATGAAGAGGAAGCGAAAAAATCCGGCAGGCCGCCGCAAGTGTGGCTCGTGCACAGCGGAAGTTTTTCATTGGTCGAGAAGCAATCTTCACTCAAAGCGGTGCCGGCAAAATTTTACTGGTTCCGTTGGGAAGCATTATTTACGTGGATATCCGGCTTTCTGCTGCTCGGCCTGCTCTACTATTCCGGGGGATTGCTGCTGGACGACAGCATTTCAAACATCGGCATCGTCACAGGCGTGGCCATTGGGTTGGGCACATTATTTCTGGGCTTTGCCGTGTATGAGGGGATCTGGAGATCACCGCTCGGGCGCATCCCTGTGCTCGCGGGAACGATTTGCTACTTGTTGGTTGTCGCGCTTTCTTACGCACTGACACATTTAATCAGCGGCCGAGCGGCCTACATTCATATCGGCGCGCTCTTCGGCACGATTATGGCGGCCAACGTCTGGATGGGCATCCTGCCCGCGACACGAAAAATGCTGGTGGCAATTCGCGAAGGGAAACCGGTCGATCCAAAAGTATCGGAGCGTGCGAAAAATCGCACCATCCATAATACGTACATGACCGTTCCGGTGATTTTCCTGATGATCAGCAACCATTTCCCGACGGCGACCTACGGCGCGGATTACAACTGGCTCATTCTGTCCGCCGTGGTGCTCGCGGGTGCTGTTTCCGCAAAATTCATTTACAAAGCTTCATAATCGCCCGGCGCTTTGGCGCGCAGGCAAAAAGAATGGCGCCATGGGTTGATTGCCCGCGGCGCCATTCTTACTCGTTCACGCTACCTGTCCGTGTGCTTCGTCTCGGCAAACCCTGCGCATTTTATCTTTAGTGACGGCCGCCGTGATCGAAATTAAACAGGTCCATCAGATCGCCGATGGCAGGGCTGTTGGTCGGAACATAGGGATTTTCGTCATCCACTTCGGGATTTGGGAAATTATCGCGGCTCCGGTGCGAGATGGGCTTCAATTTCCAATTGGCCTCGATGAACTTCAGAATCGAAACGTGGTCGGAGTAGACGTGCGAGACTTTTCCGCCTTCACTGTAGGGTGACACAACAAGCAAAGGAATTCTCGTTCCATCTCCGAAGAAATCGAGTGGCTGAACGTAGCCGGAGTCATAGTAGCCTCCGCCTTCGTCCACCGTGATGAAGATGGCGGTACTCTCCCAGAGTTCGGGATTGCTCTTAACCGCGTCGACAATCTTTCGCGCAAAGCCTTCAAAGAGGTCGAACTTGGAAGAGGCTGGGTGACCGTCAACCCATCCGCTTGGCTTGACGTAGGACACGGCCGGCAATGTTCCATTCTTGATATCCGTGTAGAGTTCTGTGGTATCGACAATGTGCGCCGCGCGAACCGCATCATTGGTCATGATCTGCGTCTGGTACTGAAACGGGTTGCAGATGTTGCAGTACTGATCGCTCTTTGGGCCAACAGTCCCGTAATTCAGTTCGTACTTGTCGGTCAGATACTCGTTCCACTGATCGTTGTAAGACTTCCAGGAAACATTGTTTTCGAGCAGCACGTCGGCGATGCTCCGTTGGCTCGTGGGAGGGATCGTGAACGGCGTGTTGTACACGTAGTGATCAATGTATGCGTTCGACCCATCGCCGAAGTAGCCTGGGTTGTAATTGTTCAGCAGGTAGAAGTGACCCGGTTCGCAATTGGGCTTGATGGGACGTTCCAACGACGCGAGGTAATCCTCAATTTGATCGACACCGGGCTGGCTCGGGTCCGAGCAATTGCTATACGAGCCGCCACCGTAGACCGCCGAGCCAAACCCACCTCCGCCATATCCGTCTTCAACCCACCAGTTATTTGTTCCGGGTTGAGGATTGGGATTTTCGATTTCGTCCACCGTGCCAGCGTCCGCAGTGCCGCTCCACACGAGTTGGTTGTGCGGGGGGATTGCAGGGTTGCCGTTGCCATCGCTGAACCATAGCGCATCACCGAAGCCCAACATGATGCTGTTCGCACCAGTTCCGCCCATTACCGGCTGGTGATAGTTGTCGCTCATGGAGTAAGTGTCGGCGAGTTCCTTCAAGTACGGAATGTCGCCCTGCTGGACGTTGTAGAAGCCCATGGAAGTCGCGCCTTCACCCGTGGTGACGGCGATGGGGGAGTAATCCGTGCTGAAGTTTGAAGGCTGTGGGACGCCATTCACGTTCGAACCAACGGTCACTTCCGTCCACGCGAATAGATCCGCTTTGCATCCGCTAGGGTTGCGGCGCGTGGCGTGCAACGCGTTGCAATCTTCCTGCTGCCACATCTGGTAGAAGCGATGGACCGGGCTCGCCGCGTAATCGTCATCTGTGTTCGTCGTGCCGTTCGTGATCTGGAACGGCCCTGGCGGCAGCGTCGTATAAGGAGCGGAGTTTTGAACTCCGGTGATACGCGAATCGGGAACCTTACCGGTCAATCCAGTTCCACCGGTTGTCATAAACGTGTAGTAGTCCTCCGGACTATCAGACAAGCCATCCTCGGAGGACGTTGCATCGCCCAAGGAACAGATTCCGTTGTTCGTGCAAACATTCGTCGGGCCGCCGTTGAGCGGAGCGGGAAGATTGGCAAAGAGCGTCTTTTTCTGGGGGCTCAGTTCGTATTTGCCGCTGCCGGTTACATCCGCAGGAAATTGGTGCGCGTGCGCATAATGCGGTCCAGGCGTGCCATCTGCATTCACGATACCTTTGGACAGCAAATTGTGGATGGTCTGGCCCTCTTTTGGCTGGTAGGTGGCAAAGAGATGATCGAACGTCCGATTCTCTCCGACGATGATGATGACGTGCTTGATGGGCGTGCGCGTATCGCGATGATGATCCTCATCTGCACGGGCGGGGACGGCCAACATTCCTCCGAAACTTAGCTGGAACAGCACCATCGATGCGAGGGTGGCGCGAAAACACTTCAACGACTCTTCCCGAAGCTGCTTCATAGCACATTTACCTCCGTAGGCCGGAGAAGGCTTTTGATTTTTTTTGAACCGGCTTGCGGAATATGCTTCGAAATTGTTACGGAATCGTTTGGCGTCCGTTAATTTGTGTGAATCTTGGGTAACAATTCGAATTTGTGAGCTACTGGATACAGAAATTCCTGTAGAGAACTTATTTACTCCGGAACGTTTGCACGCGTGATGACCGGGATCATGCGGCCATTTTCCAGCGTGAAGGAACTTCCCCGCCACTCGATGCGGTTTCGTGCAAAACTGGCGAGCCAAACAAAAAAAGAAAAGAAATCGCGCACTGGCAGGAGCCAAAAACGGCGGCGTAAGACAGGATCGCGCAAACCCCAGACACCTACGATCCACGCCATTGCGAAACGAAGTGCGAAATATCCGACCAGATAAAATGTAGCAACCGCGAGAGAAGGCGCGACACACGCGGCAGCGATCGCCCACGGCAGTCCGTGCGTAAATAACATTCCGAAATGCCCGCCTGGACGAATGTTGCGAATGCCGATAGCCCAGCGCAATTCGTGGCGAAGATAGGCTCCGAGCGGCAGCGAAGGAAACGCCATCCACACGGGCTCCGGCAGTAATTCGATGCGATGACCGCGAGCGGCGATGCGGTGGCCGAGTTCGTAATCGTCTGAGTGCAAATCCACGAGGGCTTCAAAGCCGCCGATCTCTGCCAGGCGCGCTCTGGTTGTAGCCATCGTGGAGCCCATCATGAAATTCAGGCCTTCAAGTTCGCGCGCCACGAGCGCGGCCCCGCAAAAGGCCGCCGACGAGCCGACGCAATCCATCGCGGCAACAAATTGCAAATTATCCTGGCCGCGGTACAGCGCGGTTACGCCGCCTACCGCGGGATTACGGAACATGAAAGCGACGCTCCGCAAATACTCAGGTTCGACGCGCACGTCGCTGTCTGTAATGACCAGTAAATCGTGCTGCGCTTCGCGCACCAGGCGGCAGAGATTGGAAACTTTCACGTTCGCGCCCAGCCTCTCTTCCACAAAGATCAGGCGGATCGTGCGCTCAGGAAAATCCGCGATCAATTTTTGCACCACGGGAACAACGGGGTCGGCCGGACCATTCACCGCAAATAAAATTTCAAATTCCGGGTAGCTTTGTCGGCAGAAACTTGCGAAATTTTCGTACGCGTTCGGATCCAGTCCTCGTACAGGCTTTAAGATGCTGGCAGGAGGAAAGCCCTGCGCATCCAATGGAGGCACAATCGCGCGATGGGCCACGCGAAAAAATCGCCACGCGGAATAAATTCCGATGACGTAGAAGATTAACGGGCCGACAGCGAGCACCAGAATCACCCAGCGCAAAATTGGAAGTGCGGAAGGGTGCGCCAACGCCGTGGGTAAATTATCCACCCAGGCCATGCCCACACCGAGGCAGATCAGTACGATGCCCGCCCAGCGCGTGGCATTTAATTTTTCTCCCAGGAATAGTTTTGCGCCAATCGCTCCCGCCACGTACGCGAGAGACGTTACGGGAATCACAAAGCTCACCGGAAACCACGACAGCATCGTCAAGAACGAAAAGAACGATGCGGCCATCAAGAACACGGCAAACCACAGCCAGCCGACGCGCAGCGCGCGGAAAACAAACTTCACAATCGCGCCAGGACGAAAATCGTGGACCTCACCTAGTAGCTTCATCGCATGCGTCAGGCAAATTTCTCCGCCCGTGCCGGTGACCACCACAAAAATCAATATGGAAGCCGTGCGCATGTCAGTTTGGATTTTCCTGAGGAATCGCGGGCGTTGTGCGATGCGGCGTGCGATTGATCAGCACAACGCCGAAAACAATCAGCACAATCCCGATCCAGCGTGCGGTGGAAACCTGCTCGTGCAAAAACAAATAGCCGAGGAGAGGAACGAGCGCGTAGGCAATCGCCGAAAACGGCATCACGAAACTGTAATCAGCCCAGGAAAGGACGAGCATGTGGCACACCATGAAGCCCAGCATCATGGCTATGCCCGCCCAGATGGCGCCGCTCGACAGCACGCGCGTGGCTCCCGCGATCACGGTGGAAATGTGCGAAAGGTCAAGGTCGCCTGCGTCTTTCATCCCTTTTCCTAATAGTGTGTTGCCCACTGAGCCGAGGAGGACGAGCAGAAAAAGCAAAACGTAGGTTTTTGTTTTGTGACTTTTTGGGGCAGTCATCGCGAGAGTTGTGGCGCCGGCGTCTTGCCCGCATGTTTCGTATTGGATGAGGAAAAACCGCCGGCAAGAGGCCGGCGCCACCAAAAACTTGCGCGGTGCAAACAAGATGAGACGCGAAAAACTGCTTTAGTCGCCAGCGCTGCTCGACGCAGGTGCCGCAGCGGATTGCGCCATTTCGCGGGCGGTTTCCTTGCGCTCATGCAAAAACTTAAAGAACTCGACGCCTTCGCGCAGCCGCCGCTTCATCACTTCCGGATCGCGCAGCATTCCGCCGAACAAAGAAAACATCTTGCGCGGCCGGAAATAGAATTTCCTGTACAGCTCTTCCACCGAATTGAAAATTAACGTGGAGCTGAGCTTCGGATAATTCATGGCGGCGGTCTGAATGCCGTGCGTGTCGACGAGATCGCCGCTTTGAATCTGCAGCCAACCCTGCTCCTGCGCCTGCCGGTAAAGCTCCGTGCCCGGATACGGTGCAGCGAGCGAAACCTGAATGGTTTCGGGATCGATGTCGCAGGCAAACCGAATGGTCTGCTGAATCGTCTCGGCCGTCTCACCCGGAAGCCCCAAAATAAACGTGCCGTGAATCTTGATTCCGAGGTCACGCGCATTGCGCGAAAATTCGCGCGCAATGTCAATGCGGACGCCCTTTTTAATGTTGATTAAAATCTGATCGTTGCCGGATTCGTATCCGACGAGAAGCAGGCGAAGGCCGTTGTCCTTCATGATTTCCAGTGTTTTGCGTGGAACGTTGGCTTTGGCGTTGCAGGACCACGTCAGGCCCAGCTTGCCGAGGCGCCGCGCAATTTCTTCGGCGCGCGGCAAGTCATCCGTGAACGTGTCGTCATCGAAAAAGAATTCGCGCACTTGCGGAAAATACTGCTTCGCCAGCGCCATTTCAGCGGCCACGTTTTCAGGGCTGCGCACGCGGTAACGGTGTCCGCCCAGCGTCTGCGGCCACAGGCAGAACGTGCACTTGGAGCGGCACCCGCGCCCTGTATAGAGCGAAACATAAGGATGCTGCAGGTAGCCGATAAAATAATTCTCAATCTTCAGGTCGCGCTTGTAGACGTCCACCACGAACGGCAGGTCGTCCATATTTTCGATCGTGGGACGGGGCGGAGTAAGCGTGACGCGCCCGTTGTCTCGATAAGCGATGCCGCCAACATCTTTCAGCGGCTTGCGCGCCGCAATTTCCGCGCAAATATAATCAAATTCGCCAAGCGAAACCCAATCCACTGCCGGTGCGCCGTTCATGGATTGCAGCGGCAGGACACCAACATGCGCGCCGACCATTCCGATCATGATATTGGGATTGATTTCCTTCAGGTGCGCGGCAAATTTCGCGTCGTTAGGAAACGAAGGCGTGCTGGTGTGCAGCACGGCCAATTCGTAGTCCTTTGCAAGCGGCGCGACCTGATCTACCGTCAGGCCTTCGGGCGGCGCATCAATCAAACGGCTGCCTGGAACCATGGCGGCCGGTTGCGCCAGCCAAGTGGGATACCAAAACGATTTAATTTCCCGGCGCGCCTGATACCGCGCACCCGCTCCACCGTCAAACCCCTCATAGCTGGGCGGATTCAAAAATAATGTTTTCATTACATCTGACATTCTTTTATTCCCCTGATGCGGACTTGCTGGACGGCAGTTAATTTGCCAACCCTGATATCTTACCCGAAACGCGGCATGACCCGATATAAAACTCAATCGCCGGTGTTTCCCACCATAAAAACCCTGTGGCTACTACGCAATTTTTCGGCTACTCCAGCAGGACAGGCTTCACCCTGTCTGCTTTCGACCTTCTTTCACCGACGGCAGAAGTCAAAAGAACACAGGCTGAAGCCTGTCCTACTCAATACCTCGAAATACTACGCCGCACTGCGGCCAACGGTTTTCGAATGCTAGGACTCGGTTTAAAGGCTATTGCAGCACCTGCGCAAGCTGTCCGGTGGAGTGCAAGAGATCAATCTGCACCTGCTGCCGCGTGTAATTGGAATCCAGAAACGACAGCCACTTGTTGTTTTCATCGATGTGAGCGGCTTCCAGGTCCTGCAGGCTCACGCGACCTTCATCGAACTGCGATTGCAGGACGCGCACGGTTTCCTGCGTTAGTTGTAACTCCAGCTTGGCCACTTCCACTCCCAGCTCGGACTCGCGAACCAGATGGGCCTTGCGCCGAACGTCCAGCGAAAGTTCATTGCGCTTCTTCTGTAGCGCGAGCGTTGCCGCGTTTAAATCCGCACGCGCGAATGCCACGGTGGACGAAGTGCGCGACGCGATAATCGGAATCTGCACCTGCACGCCGAAAATCACGTTGTTCCGCTGAAACTTGTTAAAGAATTCATTGTAATTATTAATTTTGCTCAGCACGTTGTACTGCCCGATCAGTGCAAACGACGGCCACCGCCCGCCTTGTTCGCCCTTGAGCTTAAATTCGCGCGCTCGCAATTCAGCCTGCGCTTGCTTGAGCTCCACATTGTTGGCCATGGCTTCGGCGACTACATCCTTGGACGCCGCCGCGGCCGCGGAGGGAATTTCTTCGGTGGAAACTTCGATCATCTCGTCGGCTGCGAGCCCCATCAAATCGCGAAGCTCTCCGGTAAGCGCGTCGTCGCGGTCTTCTAGTTGGGCGATGCGCTGCTCAATCTGAGCGGTGGTGAGCTGCGCGCGGATCAGATCCACGGGCAACTGCCGGCCTGAGTCCAGGCGTTCCCGGGTGGCGTCCAGGATTCGGCCGGCGCTCGTTCGCTCGCCGTGCATCAACTCCAGCGCATGCCGCACCTTCGCCAATTCCAAATAATCCAGCGCCGTGCGGGTCATCACCGCGTCGCGAGCGTCATCGACGGACAAGCGCTGCTCTTCGGCTCTCTGTTCGGCCGCGTGCTGTTCTCCTTTCAGCGGCGGATTGAAAATCTGCTGATTGTAAGAAAGATTAAAAATGGCTGGAGCGCCGCCGCCTTCGAGCAATGGAAAGCCGTTCGTGTAGGCCACGCCCGTTCCGGTGTAAAGATTGGGAAGGAACACGGATCGCGCCACACCGATTTGTCGCTGCATCACTCCGTACTGCAGGCGCGCCAGCGCAATGTCGCGGCTATTGGCGACGGCGAGGTTTACGGCTTCTTTTAAGGTCAACTTGCGCGACAGTTCGGAACCTTGCGCTTTGCTCTGCGCCGCGGTCAACAGAACAATAATCGCTAACGCGACGGCGTAGCTTGCCGTCCTGCACGATCGCCAACTGCGCTGCAGCTTATGCTTTTTGCCGTTTTCCATGTCGTCGCACCCGCTTTCCAGAACGCCAGCTAAATACATTTTACGCGCACATAACTTCATTACTACTTGCGGCGAGGAGAGCCGAATGCCGCGCATTATTCATACCGCAGCGATTCCGTCGGCTGCAGTTTCGATGCGCGCTCCGCCGGCAAATACCCAAAGAAAACACCTACCGCGCAGGAGACAAAAAACGCCAGCACCACCGATTCCCACGGCACGGGAACGCTAATATATTCCGGCAGCCAGGGCCGCGCGATCACGGGAATTGCCACCGCGATCAGAATGCCCATTACGGAACCGAACCCGCTGATCAAAAATGCTTCAACCAAAAATTGATACAAAATTTCCTTATGCCTCGCGCCGATCGCTTTTCGGATTCCAATTTCGCGAGTGCGTTCCTGAACGGTCACAAGCATGATGTTCATGATTCCGATGCCGCTGACGAGCAACGCGATAAAACCAATCAACAGCAGAACAATGGTGAGCGCCAGCGCAATATTCCGGGCCGCCTGCAGAATGGATGTGAAATTCCTCACCGAATACCGCGAACGCGTGGGATGCCGGCTGGCGAGGAGTCCCACCAGCTTGTTCGTAACAGGAATGACGTCGTCTGCCGTGGCCGTTTGCAGATAAAGAGTGGATAGGGACGAATCGCCCAGATAATTCTTCATCAATGGAAACGGAATGAGCACCGAGAAATCTTTAATTTCGGACTGCCCGAACGTTTCCACGCGCTCTCGAAAGACGCCAACCACCGTGAAATCGAGTTCACCAACGCGCAACCGCTGTCCCACGGCATCCACAAACGGAAAAGCAAAACTCGCGAGCTGCGTGGAAATCACGCACACCCTGCTGCGTGACGCGTCATCCTCGGCATCCAGAAATCGCCCGCGCAATATCAACAAATTCCGGATCTGCTGGAAGCCTTCCGTAACTCCGACCAGGTTCACGTTTCGTTCCACGGATCCGATGTTCACGGTTTCGGGCGAATCGCGCGTGCCCGCTGCGACAACGACTCCGGGGATGCCGTTCTTCGCCGCATTCAAGTCGTCGATGGACAATTCGTCCTGCAGCATGATGGGCTGGTTCGGATCAATCTCAAGGACCGCGTAGACTAAATTCGATCCAATTCCCTCGATTTGCTGGAGAACATAACGCCGACCGCTCAGCGCCACGGTCGCGACCAGAACAATGCAGGCGCTGCCGATGATCACACCGAGCGTGGTCAAAAATGCGCGGATTTTATTGGCCCAGAGGGCATCCAGCGCGACCAGCCAGGTCTCGTTGCGTAGCATCATGAGGATTCTCGAGGCAAAATCAGTTCAAAAATTGCAGATATTTCCGGCGTTTTTCCTGAGCTTCCACGGTGAACTGCGTCCTGCTTACTTGCTTTGCACTCTTTTGTAAGCTTCCTGCACACCTTTGTTGTGCGGATCCAATAAAAGGGACTTTTTATATTCTTCCGCCGACTCGGAGTAGCGCTTGAGCGATTCATACAGCTTGCCCAGCCACTCCCGGGCCAAAGCGTGCGGGGGAACGTCAGAATTATCGGGCACCGTCGACAAATATGACTTTAAATCCGCTTCGGCTTCCGCCGGACTTTTTCCCTGCATGGTCAAAAGAACGCCCCTGTAAAACTTCAAGCGTCGATCTTCCGCGTCCACTGACATCGCTTTGTCAATGGCCTGCTCCATTTTCGCGGCGTCCTGGCGATCCCGGAAATAATCGCTCACCTCAAAATAAACGCCCGCTTTTTCGTTGTTTGATTGCAGTAGCGTCAAAAATACTTTATCAGCCTCAGGGAAACGCTTCTTGGTTTGAAAAAACTCTCCGCGCGCCAGCTCACCTTGAACCGGATCGATCTTTTCGAGCGCGTCGATATGTTTCAGTGCTTTGTCGTCGCCGCCCGAAACGACGGCGGGAGCGTTCATTTCGTAGCGGATCAAATCGCGCTGGGCCTCAAAATTCCGCGCGTCCAGATCGACGGCAACTTCAAACTCATGGTGCGCCTTTTTCGCCCACGACATCGCATTCAGAAAAACCGTTTCCTCGGCCCGGCGCCCGTAGGACTTGCCGAGCCAGTCATGAATTTCAGAATTTTTCGGAGAGAGCTGTGCGGCACGCTCGAGGCTGGAAACCGCGCGCGTGAAATCACGAAGCTGGTAATAGCACTGGCCGAGCAGGTGATAAAGAGAGGCGTCATCAGGAGTTTTGGCAACAGAGGCATTGAGTGCATCGACAGCCCTGTTGTAGCGCCCCGAGTTGTAATCCCGTTGCGCATCCGCGTTGGAAGATTGCGCGGCAAACGTTCCTGGCGCATTCCATCCGCCGATCAGAAAAACTATCGCTGCCGCAACTAAGAAGCGCCTCATCATTGTTCTTGCCGCACCGGCACAACGTTCAAATCTTGTTTCAGGGAGACGTTCCCGGGCAGGGCGACGACGTCGCCTTCATTCAGGCCCGAAAGAATTTCGATTTTCGTCGGATTAGCGATTCCCACGCTGACCTGGACTCGGCGAAGGCGGTTATTCTCCACGCGAAACGCGTAACGATTGTCTCCGTCGATCGAAACTGCCCCGCGCGGAATCACAAGCGCGGAGGTGCGCTCGCTGACTTGGATGCGCACGTCCACCGTTGTGTTCGGAAGGAGATCCTGGCGATCATTGTTAACCGAACAAAGTAATTCGCCGACGCTGCGCGTGCCGCGCGTTACAACTTGTTTGGGCAGGACTTCCGTGCGCCCTTTCCAGACTTGGCCAGGTTGCGCGTCCCAAAGAATATCGACGGCTTGATTGAGAGCTACTTGCCCGAGTTCGGGTTCATCGATAAACGCCCGAATGCGAACTTTGTGCAGGTCCGCCATTTCTCCCAACAGGTCTCCGGCCTTCACAAAATCTCCCTGCCGGATCGGAAAAGAGTACAGCGTGCCATCGATGGGAGAAATTCCGTGAGCGGAGGCCAGCCTGTCTTCGAGGTCGCGAACCGTGGCGCGCGAGTGTTCGACCTGCAAGGTGACTCGTCCCTGATCAAGTTGAGCCTGCTTCTCCAAAGTCTGTTTTACTTTTTCAGCGGCTTGAAAATCCGCTTCGGCCTCGACTAGCCGTAAACGATTCTGCTCCAATTCCGCGGACGTCGCGGCTTTTGCCGCAACGAGCTTGGTGAGCGCATCATTATCGTGCCGCAGTTGATCGCGATTCGCCTGTGCTTTTTGCAGGTCGGCGCTGGCTTTGGCCAACTGGCTCGCGTAACCCCCCGCCTTAGCCACGTTCAACGCTTCGTCCTGGGTTGCGAGGTCCGCACGAGCCTGGGCGAGTTCGGCCTGCACCTCGGTATCGTCCAGATCAAAAAGTTTTTGCCCGCGCTTCACTTGTTGCCCTTCCACCGCATACGTCCGTTGCACAAACGTCGGGTAACGCGCGCGAAACGTTTGCGGCGAAATCGGTTCCACTCTGCCGTTCGTGGAGATGATCGAACTCAAATTTTCGCGAACGACGCTTGCCACCATCACGCGGGCTGTGGCCGTCCTTCCGCCCCAGACCACGAGCAGAACTGTGAGTACCAAAGCGGCACCCACAAGTATCCACAGTCTTCGGCCGAATGCCGATGTCATTCCATCCTCATTCTGCCAGCCGTAGCTGACAGGCTAAAACCCGGTATTCTAACAAAGATTCAGGCGGCAAACGACTGGCCACGGCGGATTGAACGACTCCGACTGCGCCCGACAGGTTGCGGCTGGCTTCGCGTTGGATGCAGTGCATTCCCGCACGACCGCTGCAAAGGTGTTGCGACGCCAGTCCTTATGGTAAAATCAGTGTATGACTACTGAATCCGCTCAACCCGTTTCGCACTCCCCGAAACATGAAGCTCCGACGCCGGGGAAACCCGTGCTGCACCGTGTTTGCATTCAGTGTAACAATATGTTCCGCGTTACGCCTGAAAATTTTGACGCTAAGCAATGCCCGAACTGCCACAAAGGCTAGGTTTGGCCGCTCTTCGAAGCGGTCCGTGCCCAGCGTCTCCCACTCTGTATCCGATGTGACACTCCATGCTCCTGCAAATTTGCGGGCCAATCAGCTACAATCTGCGCCGCATCCTCGCGAAGAAAATTGGAATGATTGAAGCCCTTCATCTGGTAAAGCGGTTCCACGACAAGAAACGCGGCACCGTGTGCGCCGTCGACGACGTCAGTTTTTCATGCCGCCAGGGAGAAATTTACGGACTCCTGGGGGCCAATGGCGCGGGTAAAACCACGACGCTGCGTATGTTGGCCACGATCCTGACGCCGACCGAAGGAACCGCCATTGTCGCGGGATTTGACGTGATTAAAAATCCGCAAATGGTTCGCGCGCGTGTAGGGTTTCTGTCCGCCGCCACGGCGCTTTACGGACGGCTGACTGCACAGGAAATGGTGGAATATTTTGGTCGCCTGCACGGGCTTGACGAAGATACTCTTCGCGAACGAATGGAGCGCCTGTTCGAGCGACTGGAGATGCAGGAATTTCTCAACCGCCGCTGCGATAAACTTTCCACCGGCATGAAGCAGAAAGTCTCCATCGCGCGGACGCTGGTCCACAACCCCACCGTGATGATTTTCGACGAGCCTACCCTGGGCCTCGATGTGATGGCCGCGCGCACAATCGTGAAATTCATCAGGGAATGCCGCGAAGCCGGGAAAACCGTGGTCTTCTCCACGCACGTCATGAGTGAAGTGGAAAAACTTTGCGACAAGATCGGGATCATTCACGGCGGCAAGCTTTTGGCGGAGGGAACGCTGCCGGAGCTGCGCGCTCGAACCGGCATTCAGGATCTCGAAGATTTATTCGTTAAGGTTGTGGAAGCATGAGCTTGCGGAATGTGGGCATCGTCTATCGCAAGGAACTTGTCGATTCCCTGCGCGATCGTCGAACACTGATCTCCATGATCGTGGTTCCTCTGCTGGTGATGCCGCTGCTCACGATTGGCATGGGCGTGCTGTCCATCGCTCTCGTGGGCATCGCCATGCGCGAAGTGCCACGAGTGATGGTGCTGGGCGGAGAAGATTCGCCTGGCGTGCTGGCGGAATTAAATAAACTATCGGATTTGGAAATTGTTCCCGCCAAACCGGATTACGCCGAAGAAATTTCCAGCAAAAGAATCCGCGCCGCTGTAGAAATTCCCGCCGGGTTCGAGGCCAAGCTCGCAGCGGGCGAATCCTCAACCGTAAAAATCTACATGTACCAGGGTGAACTGAAATCCGGATTCGGCGCCGATCGCCTGCAGAGATTTTTCAGTAAATTACGTGATCGCGCCGTTCGTGAACATCTTCAGGCGCGCCATCTTCCCGAAAACCTGGCCCGTCCTTTTGATATTCTGGAGACGAACGTGGCTTCGGCCGAAAAGGTCGGCGGCACGGTTCTCGGCGGCCTCGTTCCCTACTTTGTGATTTTACTTTGCCTCACGGGAGCGATGTACCCAGCCATGGACCTAACGGCCGGAGAGAAGGAGCGCGGCACGATCGAAACGCTGCTTTGCAGCCCTGTATCCCGAACACATCTCGTGATCGGGAAATTTCTGATGGTTTTGACAGCTTCCATCGCCACAGCGATTCTGGCAATTACCTCCATGGCAGTTTCTTTTGGCACAGGAAAGCAGATGCTCTTGAGCATCACGAAGGGTGCGGCAGACCCGTCCTTGCAAATCACCGTCACCCCCAAAGGCGTCGTTTCCATATTTTTTGTGGTGTTTCCTCTTGCCGTTTTCTTTTCCGCGGCGTTGCTGGCGTTATCTCTGGTCGCCAAGAGCTTCAAGGAAGCGCAGAGTTATATTTCACCGTTAATGATTCTTGTGGTTATGCCGGCTATCGCCTCGCTCCTGCCGGGCGTTGAGCTGACGCCGGCACTGGCTTTCATTCCAGTGCTCAACACGAGCCTCGTCAGCAAAGAAATCATTAGCGGAACATTTCACTGGAATTTAATCGGCTTGATCTTTCTATCGTCAAGTATTTATGCAGGAATTGCCATCGCCATCGCGGTGAAACTTTTTCAACGTGAAGATGTATTGTTCCGAACGTGAGATAAGTGAAGCGGCGCGAATCGTTCCTGTTGCATTAAACCAATTTCAGCCCAAGAACATGCCGGTTCAGTCCCGGCCCCGGGCCGTCACCCCTTGGCAGACTCTGCATGCTCGTGATTCTCATCCCAGGCATTCGACAGGTAGCGAACCGTTTCACGCAGGCGAACGGCAAGGTCCGCAATCGTTTCCAGGCGCTCCACCGCCGCGGGCGGCAGTCCATCCCTGCGCGTAAGCAGCAGCTCCGTATTTCCGAGAATCCCGGTCAGCGGATTATTCACTTCGTGCCGCAAGATTTCTCCAAAATCGCCGGCCAGCGATTCTTTCGGAAATTGAATGGTTCCGGTGGCGCGTTCAGCGATCCGCAAACGCCGGTCCAACATTCCCGCAACGATAGGCAAAAATTGCCCAGAGCGCGACACGAAATCGACCGCGCCGGAAATAATAAGAAACGACAATGAAGTTTGTTTTTCCGGAGCAGCCGCTACGACGACGGGAGCATTTTCCGTAAGCAGCGCAACGGCAGATTCCAGCGTTTCATATCCGTTGGCCCCATCGATTGCCGATTCGTCCAAAAAGACTGCTGCCGGTGCGCGGCGCCCCATCCGCTTACGTGCCTGCTCCACCGTCCCAACCACGGTATTGCGGTTGTGCCCACCGTACGCGGCAAGCTCCTCAATACACCGGTCCGCGGTTGCAGCATCCCCACTAATGATAAAAATAGTACGGCTCGTCGATTTCATTTTTTCCTCATCGATTCTTTCCCGTGGTGCGTGCTGGTCCCATCGCCGACGTCAGAGCTTCCGCGTCTCGAATCCCGGCGAGCGCATTGCGCACCGCTTCTTTTAGTTCGTCCACCAGAAAGGGTTTCGCAAGGTAGGGCAAGCCGCAGGACTTCAGGAACTCCAACGTGCGCGTTCCCATCGTGTCTCCGGTCACAAAGAGAAGTTTGTGCTGCATGGGATTGGCTCTGCGCACCAGCGTCCGGTACAGGTTCGAGCCGTCCACGTAGGGCATTTTCAGATCGCAAATCACGAGCGAATATTTGTTGTGCTCGAGTCGGCCGAGCGCGGCGCGGCTATCCAGCAAAATATCTACGCGATGGCCTTCATCGATCATGACTTCGGAGATCAATTCGGCAACAGTCGGCTCATCCTCCACGATCAAAATGTGCTTGCTCGACGCGGTGTGCTCCGCCGCCGCGCTGGGGGCCTCCACGCGCCGTCGCGATGTCGCCGCGAGCTTTTTGCTTCCACCTAGAAATCCCATTCCATGAATCGCCGGCAGTTCCAGCGACAGCGCCGCACCGCGGCCTTTGAGTTTGTCTGCGGCCATCTCGCCGCCATGCTCCTTCACAATCCCATACACGATGGAAAGCCCCAGCCCCGTGCCCACCCCGGGCGGCTTGGTCGTAAAAAATGGATCAAAGATCCGCGATACAATTTCAGGCGAAATGCCTGGACCGTCGTCCATCACTTCCAGTTGCAGGCGGTCTCCCTCAATCCCGCGGGTGCGGATTTGAATGTGTCCCGTTATGGTTTCGTCGGCGCGCCCCATGGTAATCGCCTGCTCCGCATTCACAATCAGATTCAACACAGCCTGTTGCAGTTGGGCTGCATCGGCCAAGACTTGCGGTAATTCCGGATCCAGCGCCAAATTTACCTCGATATTCTGCAGTTTTAGTTCGTACGCACGCAGAGACAGCGTTCGCTCCACCACGTCGTTCAAATGCACGGCGCGTCTTTCCGCCGTGGTTTCGCGCGAGAATAGCAAAAGATTTTTTACAATTCGCGCCGCGCGCTCCGCTTCCTGCGAAATTCGCCTCGCATCGGCGTCGCGCTCAGGTGCGGTCCGTCTGCTGAGCAGGAGTTGCGCGTATCCCTGGATGCTCGTCAGCGGATTATTTAGTTCGTGCGCGATACCCGACACCAATTGCCCAAGCGCCGCCATTTTTTCCGTCTGCGGCATTTTGGACTGGAGCATCCGTTGCGCGGTAATGTCGCGGTACACTTCCATCCAGCCCAGACGTTTGCCATCGGGTTGCGTCAGAGGTCTTGCAAAGCGTTCCACGATTCTGCGCGACGGATGCAGCAGTTCGATTTCATCCCACCGCGCTTCCTCGCTCTGCAATATAAATTCGCGCCATTGCGCCGCGCTTTCCTCGGGCCGCGCAAAATAATAGGAAAGCGTATCGATCAGTGCATGGATGGTGCGGAATTCAAGTATGCGCCGCGATTCCATTCCAAAAATCGCCGCCAGACGCCCGCTAGCCGTAAGAATATTTCCATCCGCGTCATAAATCAGGACGCCGGACTCGATCGACGCGATGAGGGCGTTCAGTTCAGCTCGCAGCAGCACTTCCGCTTCGTTCGCCACTTCGCGGGTTTTGATCTGCTCCACGTGAATCACCCATCGCCGATCGTTCCCGCCGTACTCCGCGACTGCGCAGCGCATTGCCATGTGTACAACGTCACCCCGTTTGAGCGCGCCTTGCAGCACAGCCGGCTTGCGCGCCCCGGGGTCACTGCGCGTGGTTTCGGCACCTTGAATTTCATTTCTCCACGCCTTCACATCCTTGCGCAGCACAGGAAAAAACAATTCCTCCAGCGTTCCTTCCTTTTGACCCGAAGGAGGGAACAACTGCAACGCGGCGGCGCGGCTGGCATTCAGAATTCGTCCATCCGCGTCAATCAGCAGAAGCCACTCCGTGCTGTCTTCCACCATGCTCAGCAGCATTCTTTCCGAAGCATTTTGATTCTCTGTTGCGGCGGCGCGCTCAAGAGCCATCGAGGCCAGTGTGACGTGATATTCCAGCGCCGCAATCAGGTCCTGCGGATCCCTCGACCGCGCCACTCCAGCGAGCAGGACGCCGCGAGTCTTACCGTTGAGTTCAACCGGAACGGCTACGATGTGCAGGGCTGTGGCAATTTGAAGTTTTTTCCAGACGCCGGGGCTTTTGGCGGCGTCCCCCCTGGAAATTTCATCGGTCCTGTTTTGCCGACGAACCTCGCGCCAGAGTTGCCGAACGCTTTCCTGCTGCAGTAGAGCCAGCATCCCGGGCGCACCAGTCCAACCCTCCTCTTCCGTCACGGGCGGCGTGTCTCCGTCTCCCAGCGCGATGAACTCCGCCCCAGTCGAGTTCCTGGCCGCCCAGGCAATGCGTTGAAACGCGGAGTCACCTGCCGCCTCCGACTGAAGATTCCGCAAAAGCCGTGAGGGACAATTCACATCGTAGCCCGCATTGCTTTTAATTCCGGGCAACGCCGGGTACTGCACAGACGTGGCTATCTGTTCACCTAACATGCGGAGCGCGCCCGTGTTTACATTGGAGTTTTCCGGTGGGCTCGCGAACCCCACCATTCCCAGCCCAACCGTGCGATGACCGGCGCGAATCGGCAACCAGATCACGCTATGCATTCCCGTCAGCGGTCCCAGAGCCGGCGTCACGTCCTCCGCCACCAGATCCACGCGCAGGGGACCCGAACTTTCCAGCGCGGCGCGTAAGAATGGAGCCGAAATGTCCAGCTCATTCCATTGCTGAGGTACAGCACCCGCCTTGGATTGCACCGCGCAACCCGGGCCTGCCTCCCCTGTTCGGTGTGACGAGAGCCACAGACCGGCCCGGTCCGCGCCGCTCGCCGCCAGCAGCGCGCGTGCCCCGAGGTGAAGCACTTGACCAAGAGGCTCAAATTTTTCGCGAATCAGGCTGTGCAGGTTCAACCGATCTTCCGCCCGGCGACCCGCTCGCGATCTTCGTTCCCACCTGGCTGTGGCCATCTGCTCTTAAGCTCCAGCCAGCAGAATGAAATAACTGAGTAGCGTAGCCGCACCCACGGTGACGGTGGCCGTGATCACTTCACGAATCCCGCGATAATGAGAAAAATAAATGTGACGAATCATCTCTTCCTCCTGCCGGGTTTGTAGTGCACCACGGTGGCCAATATGAAAGGGCTTGCAACTCATGCAGAATCAGCGTGATTCCCGGGAGGCGTGGAGAATCGGCCTCCGGGGCCATTCCCATCCCGAAACTTCTCTAGCCTTTGCGTCCCGGAGTGGAAAAACCGACCGCCCCGGAGGTGGATGGCCGGCCACGTGGCATTACCGCGAGATGCTGGAGAGAGGGCGCCTGCATTTACTATCTAGTACAACTTATCCGGCATTTGTTGGGCTGCAAAGCGAGCGAAACGTCCAATCGCCAGGTTCAGTTCTCGTTTGTACGTACTTGGTTCATACTGTGTATTGCGGCCGCGGATCGCGGTAGCGGAGATTCAAGAGGACTTGCATGCCCAAATCCGAAGCACCCAAAACGCAACCGAAACGGCCGCAATCCGAAGCTCCTCCCGATACGCAAAAGCCGGCCATTCTTTTCGATCTCGACGGAACCCTGATGGACAGCGCGTACGAACACGTCTCGGCATGGCAGCAGGCGCTTCATGAGAATGGCGTGCAGATCGTAAGCGCGAGAATTCATCGCTGCGTAGGAATGAGCGGCAGGTTGATGCTGCAAACAGTTTTCAGGGAAATAGACCGCCCGATCAGTGCTGCACGAGCGGAGCGCCTCGAAAAAATTCACAAGAAAAGATTCGCCGAAAAACTTTCATCGATTCGCATGCTTCCGGGCGCCCGGGAATTGTTGGTGCATCTTTCCAGGGAGCGCATTCCCTGGGCAATTGCCACGGGAGGCGACAACGACACGGTAATGAAAATGATCAAGCCGCTCCGGGTTCCTTCGGGAGTGCCTGTCATCACCGCGGATCACGTGGAGCGCGCCAAGCCCGATCCCGACGTTTTTCTCGAAGCTGCGCAACGCCTGGGCGTGCCGCTAAAGGACTGCATCGTAGTGGGCGATAGCGTGTGGGATCTTCTGGGAGCGAGGCGGGCCAAGGCCCTCGGCGTTGGTGTACTTTCGGGCGGATACGGCGAGGCGGAGTTGATTCAGGCAGGCGCCTATCGCGTCTACAAAAATCCCGCGGAATTGCTCGAGCGCATAGCCGAAATCGGCGTGTAAAGTCTGTGATCAGGAGTCAAGCAGCGCAGCCACTCCTAGCTGTGTGCGCTTTGCAAAACCTGCACAGGCAGGAGTGTCTGCGCTACTCAAACATGTACCCCAACCAGAACTTACTTTCGGCGCGCCTGTTCCACCATTTCGATCAACACGTTCCTGGCTTCGTCCGCACTGCTCACTTCGCGGATGAAGGCAATGCGCACGCCGCGCGGCCCTTCCGCTGTTTTCAGCCGGAGATAAAAACCCAGGCGGTCAATTGAAATCATCGCCGCCTCTTCTGCTTCCATGCCCGCGAATTTTTGGGCCAACAATTTGAGTGCCGCGGCGTGATCGTTATTCATATGCTGGATGATGCGAGGCCCAGACTCCGAAAGAGGGTCGGGATGGCCGGCAGAATATTCCGGCGCGGACACCCAGCCCATCACTCCAAAGCCGCCCACAAAATAAACGTCTACCACTTCCATGCGATAAAAGCCGAAGTCTTCGTAATCCACCCAATTCCTGCTGTTCGGGTAATGCTCCAGATAGAGTTTCCGCGCCGCGGCCACTTCATTTTCAGGAATGCGCGCCACGTTTCCCACCAGCGTCACACGCGCGGCGCCCAGCGGATCGCCGCCATCCGCCTGTGCAACCAGAAGGCTCGCGCGCGGATCGGCCTGCAGATTCTGCGTGTGCATGGCCATCGTGCTGATCAGAAAGGTGGGGCGCCCGCTTTCATCGAGCCCGTACGGCATGACGGAACCGAAAGGAAATCCCGGCTGCTTGCGCGAATGCGTGGAAAGCATCCCAATGCGATTGAGGAATAGCAGCGTTCGCGCCCGATCGGCATACGTCGTCTCGGGCACGGCCGGCTGATTGCCTGCTGGGCCCGGGCCTGCGTGTTTCCCTGCCGGTGTGGAAGACATGACTCGGACTCCTTACAACTTCGGATGGCAAAAATATTTTGAACGCATTTCGCGCTGACTTCGCTTCTAGTCTAGCTGAACGCTTGGAAGGATGCTGCCGATTCGCGTTGCTGCGAAATTAATCCTGCTGTTAAAAGAGGCGTACCTGACGATGCCCATCGGCGTTCTCTATGTTTTCCAGCCGGCGCAAGATTGTGGCTGCGCACACGCCCAGCCGGTGAACCTCGTCGAAGCGCGCAATCATGTGCGCGTCCGGAAATCGCCGCACGAGTGGACGGCCGATGAGTCTAGTGCATCGCCGCGACGCTCGACATCGGCTTCGAGCGCGATCAGCGCAATAATGGTTTAGCTCACAAGATCGATCCCGCGATCGAAGGCGAGCGCGAATACGTGAACGACACGCAGTCCAACACGGGCCTTGTTTCGCAGCGGACACACGTGACGCCGCCCAATGTCCTGACCACCGCAAAAACCGCGAGTGGCGGCGAATTCTATTCCGATGGCCGCATCCTCGTGCCGGTCCTTAAAAACACAGCAACCGGAACCAAATAGACCGGTACCGTGGACCGAACGTAGGACAGGGCTTCAGCCTGTCTAGTTTTTGATAGACACGAAGAAGAATAATTAACGGAAGACAGGCTAATCAGGCTACGGGAAAATCCAAATTTCCGTCATTCCGGACGAGGCGAGGAATCTTATGCGCGTTGCTTGGCGGCCAAGGCAAAAGGAATCACGCTCTGCTCCATCTGCGAATGATTTGGGTAGGTTCCCCATTTTGGATAATAGTCTTCATTCGCTTCGTTTCCCCAAGTTGTCCACTTTTCTTCGTGCGAACCGCGGGCAAATAATTCCAGATATGGGCCAGGGCTACAAGATTCGATAATGTGGTACATTTCGTCCGGCTTTCGTGAATGCTCCCGTTTTTTAGTAGCGAGGAAATTAACTTGCCGTCGACCAGGTGCTAGAGTGCGCGCATTTTTGCCACGCGTTCCAAAGAGCACGAGTTCGGTAACATTCCGAAAGTAAAATCCTACTCCCCGTCCATCAGGCCCGCCGTCTTTCCGAATTTTGTGCCAGACAATGTTTGTTTTGTATTTGAAACCCCACGCTTCCATGACTTTTAGACCCTCGAGTAGCAGTGCATTTGGTACCCACAAATATAAATGGGCGGTATCGTCTGCAAGCGCCCGCACCGGCAAGCCCAAAATTTCGTCGAGCCCCATCGTTGCATAACGGCTTAGCCGCTTATGTTCGGGGGCCATTTTGCCCGTACGATTCTGAAACTGCCACGGGGGGTCAGCAAGGATCGTACGGAAGCGTTGATGCCCGAGATGTTCTAAGAGGTCTGTTACGGGATTAAGAGTGTTTTTCTTCATGTGCTTCCCAGTCTGTTATGAGATTCGGCGTGATTCCAAGCGCCAACAACGGACATCCACCATGCCGCCCAGCGTTGAGCCGATACAATAGTTTGCCCATCCAAGTAGTACTAGCCCCATACTTAGTCTTGATGAGTTTAACCTTGCCTCTCTTATCAGTCCTAGGGTTGCCTTTTTCATCGAGTTCCGGTCCCAGTTTTTCGAAAACTTCATTTAAGGAGGCGCTTCGCGTCATCAATACAGCTACATCGATCAAATCAAACTCGTGAAAGGCGCGGAACGCGTACAAATCACGGTCAAATGTCTGATCTTTACTATTCCATTCTAAATCAAAAGCTACACGACGCTTAATGTAATCAACCTTGTGTCCGTCCAAAAAGTTCTCTCTGACGATGTTCTCAACTGAGTATCCCTTCTTCTTGAATTCCTCGATTCTTTCAAGGGTATCTGATTCGCTTTCTTCTGACTCCCCCTCAATCTCGGTTTTACCTCTATAAACCCCGACGCCCGAGACTCTCGTGATGACCAAGTCCCCTTTGATTCGGGTTTCGTTCCAGCCTTTGGCTCGCAATAACGAGGAAATTCTTTTAGGAATGTCGGATTCGTTTCCACCTGCCTTCCGAATATCTCCGATCGTAAGACGAAACGCACGCAGTGCATCGAGAAGTTCGTCAAATTCCGTTGCGCATCCTGTGGCTAAAATTTGAGCTGCGTTCCTGAAGTTGTCGAATGTCCTGCGGTATTAAGTCATCCGCACTGGATATTTTACGCAGTTTGGCCGTCACGCACTTGAAACTACTACTCGCCCCATTAGGATTGCAAGTAAAACCTGCCGCGCGAAACACGCCGAAAACAATTCCGTGCCAGTACAAAGCACCGCTGCATCGCGATAGTCCTGTAAAGAACCAAAAGACGCATGAGATGTGGCCAGCAGAAAAACATTTTTCAAGCGAGCGCTCGGCCTGATTCGTATTGCTTCAACTTCCGGTACAGTGTCGTTTTTCCTATGCCAAGTAGGCGCGCGGCGGCCAGCTTGTCTCCCGATGTTTCCTGCAGGGCGCGGAAGATGGCGCGGCGTTCCAGCGTTTCCAGGGGCATCAGTTCGTCGACGTCGCCCAGCTTTTCGGAGGACGAGTATTGCAGATTCGACGGCAGATCGCCGACGTGAAGTATAGGGCCGGAACCGAGGGCTACGGCGCGCTCGATGGCATTTTCCAGTTCGCGTATATTTCCCGGCCAGTCGTACGACATGATGCGGCGCATGGCATCTTCGGAAATGGTGTGAATCGGGCGGGCAGGATCCGAAAATTTATCGAGAAACGTGTTTACGAGAAGCGGAATGTCCGCCTTGCGTTCGCGCAGTGGAGGCAGCTTGATTTGCACGACGTTCAGGCGAAAATAAAGATCCTGCCGGAAGGCTCCCGTGCGAATGGCCGATTCCAGATCGCGGTTGGTGGCGGCGATTACGCGGGAGCGAATCCCGACGCGCCCATTCGATCCGACCGGCTTGATCTCGCGCTCCTGTAGAGCACGCAGCAATTTGGATTGTAGGTCGATGGGCAGCTCGCCGATCTCGTCCAGAAACAAAGTTCCGTCTCCCGCGGATTCGAGCAACCCTTGTTTCGAGTGCTGTGCTCCGGTGAACGCGCCGCGCACGTGGCCGAATAATTCCGATTCAATCAGCGTGGGAGTCAGCGAAGAGCAATCCACGGGCGCAAATGTTTTATTTTTGCGTGGTCCGGAAAAGTGGATGGATCGAGCGACCAGTTCCTTTCCCGTGCCGCTTTCTCCGAGGATCAAAACCGGGTATGTATGCAGGGCTACTTTCTGAATCAGCTTATAAACGCGCTCCATCCGCGGCGAAACTCCCACGAGCCCGCCAAATCCGGGGCGGCTGCGCAACTCTTCGCGCAGCAGGCGATTCTCCTGGCCCATTTCGATGGTGTGCGCCAGGCGATCGAGCTTGGCGCGCAATTCCTCCACATGAAACGGTTTCGTCACGTAATCTGCCGCGCCGAGCCGCGTGGCTTCCACCGCGGTCGCAATCGTACCGTACTGCGTGAGGACCACGACCGCCGTCTCAGGATTATTGGCGCGAACTCGCTTGAGCAACTCGAGGCCGCCAATCTGGGGCACTTTTAAATCCGTAACCACGATGTCCACCGGATACTGATCAAGGATCGCGATAGCTTCCTCGGTAGTCGGCGCGACGTAGACCTTAAAGCCTGCATCGCCCGCAACGTCCCGGCACAATTCTCTGGTGGTGAGCTCATCGTCAACGACCAGAAGACTGAAAGTCGCGCTGCGGGTCGTAAGCGTATCTGCCTTCGTTCCGGTTTCCATGTGGAACCTCTTTTCGGAAATGGAGCAACGCGAGTGCCAAATCAGGAGAAACTCTTTAAGGCATCTACTGCTGTCACTTATCGTGACAATACAGGAAATGTGCTGGAGATTCTATTGCCGAATTGGGAAATAAAGCAAGCGGAATTCCGTTGCGGAGCGAGCAATCCCTTTGGTTTGCAGCTAGAGCAATAACGGGAATGGTAACGGTCCCGAAACAGGCCGAGATTCCACATTACAGTGTTCTTAGAGACGCGCCGTTTTTGTATTTCATTTAAGTTTGATGATCACGGTCAGCGAGCGCAGCCCATCCCGAGCTAGTGTACTCCGTACAGTCCTTCCGTCGCAGAGGCCGCGAGCATATCGCCGGGAACTTTGCCGGGGACTACGGCTGTAAAATAATCGTCGGCGAGAGTTCCTTCGGCGCGGCTCCATGTTTTGCCAAAATCGGACGAAAGATAAAGCCCCCCAGTCCGCATCGCGGCCGCAAATAGTGCGAAGGTGGCGGCAAAACCCTGAACAGGCGCAGCCGGCAGGCCCGCGTTCGCAGCGCTCCACGTTCCGCCCCAGTCACGCGAAACGTAAAGTCCGGCCTGAGCCAACGCCACAAGGATATTTTCGTCACCAGGAACGGTGGCGAACGAAAGCGCACCGCCGGACCTCAGCGGCAAGTCGTGCCATGTCCAGGTTGCCCCAGAGTCGTCGGAAAACAGCAGTCCGCGCTGCGATACAACGCGGATGCGCCGTCCATCCGAAGATGCCCGCACGGATTGTAGCGACGGGGAAATCGTTGATCCCGTCTGTATGGCCCGCCACATTTCGCCATGGTCGCGGGAGACAAGCAAGCCCTGATTGGTTGCGGCGTACCAGTCGTTCGAATGAAAATCGATGTCTGAAAAGATTGCGAGAAGAGGCGATTTGTTTTGTTTTTCCCGGGGCGCAGATTTTCGAATTTTCGAATGGGACGCGCGCGTGTCCGATGCATCGATCTGCAAGGCGCCAATTTTCATCCAGGTTTTTTTCGCGTCGTCGTAGCGCATGAGCCCCCCTGCGGAAAGCGCAATCCACCAGGCGTGGTCCGGAGCAGAATACACTTGCAGAACCTGCTCCGCGCGAAATCCGACGCCAATCGCCGTCCACGTTTCGCCGCCATTTTCCGAAGCGAGAAATGGCTCCGGTGCGTGCGCGAACACCGCTAGAATTCGCCCGGGGCGTGTTGCGTCGGAGCCTAAAGCCAAATTTTGCCGGTGTTCGAAGCCTGTGTTGGCCTCTTCGAAATGTTCACCGGCGTCGTCACTCGCCAGAACTCCGCGCTCTTCGGTGCCAATCAGCACTCGCCCCGGATCGCCTTGAGAGACCACCACAGTGTTGACCACCCAGGATTCGGGAGTTGTGCGCTGCCAGGTCATTCCAGCGTCCACAGACTTCCACAAGCCCTCGGAGGTGGCTGCGTAGACGCGCTCAGCATGATTCGGGTCCTGCGTAATGGCGTAAGTCCGCCGCGCGGTGTACGGAATTCCCTGAATTTTTCGCCACACTCCCGCGCCGTCGTCCGTGCGGTAAATGCCTGAACACGCGCTGGCATAAATTCGGCCGGTCGTCCTGGAGTCGATCCTCAAGCTCATGACGTCCGAATCGTCAATCATGCCTTGGTGAATCGGACTCCATGTGCGTCCTCCGTCCGTCGTTTTCCAGGGAAGATGAAATGTTCCGGCGTAAATAATTTGAGGATCGCCAGGATCCACCGCAAGCGAATCGAGGTTACGCAGTTCCATATGATTTTCGGGAGAAATGCGCCGCCATGATGATCCATCGTCATTCGAACGGTAGACGCCCGTCAGCGTTCCGGCGATCAGAACGGTCGGATCGGAGGGCGCCACGATCAGAGCACGCACGGCTTCGCCAGCCAGCCCCGCCAAGGACCACATGCGGCCACCATCCACGCTTCTAAAGATGCCCCCGCCGGTGGGGGAGTTTCTTGTCCAGGACGAAGCGAACAAAATGTTTCCGTCGCGCGGGTCGACCACGATAGCAGTAATTACAGCGTCGGAGCGCGAACTGGCTCGGCCGAGGAGAGTCCAGTGTCCGCCAGAATCTTGGGAGCCGAAAATGTGGCCGTCCGCAGTGCCAAGAAAGACGCGTTCCGGACGCGAGGGGTCCGTCGCCAGGACGCGGGCATCGCCACCTGGCGGCCCGAGCGCTCTCCACGTCTGGGCATTCAGAGGAGACATGGCGAACAGACACAAACATGTATAAATTAATTTACGCATGGCTCAGATTCCGGTTTTCGATCCTGTCGGCCCTTCACTTCTCTTGTAAAAGCGGCTCGCGAATATCCTGGCACGCAGATGATTAAGGTTTTCCAACTCATTTCAGAAAAAACGACAAAAAAATTAGCAACGTGCAGCGACGCCTCGCCCGGTCCATCTCCGCCAGAAATCCACTGGAAAACTCCTGCGCCCGTTTGTTCCAAAATGGGCATTAACTCTCAGGAATAGGTACTAGCGTACTAGAGTACTGTTCCAGCTTGAAACGTAAAACATGTTCACTGCGAGCGAATCGGACTAAGCAGATTCTAGCGGCAGAGGCTCACAGGAATCGATCCCTTTGATGCTGAAAACACAAATTTCCGGAGGCGGCATGCGTTTTTCGAAGAATTTCTGGATGGGACTTGCAGCAACGTTTATGGCTTTTGCGTTTGTTCCGGCGTCGCACGCGCAATTGAATTCCGGGGCCTCCACGGTTAACCTCAACGCCCCGTTGGCCGAATCTCTGACGGTTTCAGCAGGACCAGCAACAGTTAC
>DASRQU010000116.1:0-5820 GCA_035696345.1 Candidatus Acidiferrales bacterium | reverse complement strand
AGTGAATCGATTCGCGAACGCGCTGAAATCGCTCGGTGTGGTGAAGGGCGATCGCATCGCGCTGTACATGGGCATGGTTCCCGAACTGGCGATTGCGATGCTCGCCTGCGCCAAAATCGGCGCGGCGCATTCGGTGGTGTTTGGCGGATTTTCGGCAGAGGCGCTGCGCGAACGTATCAACGACGCCAAGGCAAAAGTTTTAATTACGGCGGATGGCGCGTGGCGGCGAGGCACAGTCGTACCGCTGAAGGCGAGCGTTGATGACGCGCTCACCGGCACGCCAACGATTGAAAAAGTTGTGGTCCTGGAGCGCATTGGACCAGCTGCGCAGATTTCCATGAAAGCGGGCCGAGACATTTGGTGGCATGACGTTGTGGCCCACGCCTCCGATGAATGCGCCGCCGAGCCGATGGACGCCGAGGACATGCTGTTCATTTTGTATACGAGCGGCACCACCGGAAAACCGAAAGGCGTAGTGCACACCACCGCCGGATATTTGCTGGGCGTGAGCACGACGCATCGCTACGTGTTCGACATCAAGGAAGACGACGTGTACTGGTGTACCGCGGACATCGGCTGGGTCACCGGACACTCCTACATCGTCTACGGGCCCCTTGCGAACGGCACAACTGTGGTGATGTATGAGGGCACTCCGGACTTTCCTGATCGCGGGCGCTTCTGGGAATTGATCGACAAGTACGGCGTGAATATTTTTTACACTGCACCAACGGCGATTCGCACGTTCATGCGCTGGGGCACGGAAATTCCCGCGAAGTACAAATTGTCTTCGCTGCGCCTGATCGGAACTGTTGGCGAGCCAATCAATCCGGAGGCGTGGATCTGGTATAACGAAACGATTGGCCACCGTCGCTGCCCCATCGTCGACACTTGGTGGCAAACCGAAACCGGGGGCATCATGATTTCTCCCCTACCGGGCATCACGGCTACAAAGCCTGGCTCAGCCACCAAATCGCTGCCCGGAATTCTCGCGGAAGTTGTGGATATTGATGGCACGCCCGTTGGTCCGGGGGGAGGCGGGTATCTAGTGTTGAGCAAGCCATGGCCTTCGATGCTGCGCACCATTTACGGCGACCCGGAACGCTATGTGCAGAATTACTGGTCGCGCTATCCCGGAAAATATTTTACTGGCGACGGATGCAAGCTCGACGAAGACGGATACTTCTGGCTGCTGGGGCGCGTGGACGACGTTATGAATGTTTCCGGACATCGAATATCCACCTATGAAGTGGAAAGCGCGCTGGTGGACCATCGCTCAGTGGCGGAAGCCGCGGTGATTGGGAAGACGCACGAAATTAAGGGCCAGGGAATCTCCGCGTTCGTCACGCTGAAGGAAGGGATTCAGTCGAGCGATAAGTTGAAAGACGAATTGAAGAATCACGTAGCCATGAAAATCGGCTCGATTGCCAGACCTGACGATATTTTCTTTACAGCTGAGCTGCCGAAGACGCGCAGCGCGAAAATTATGCGGCGTTTGCTGCGCGACATTGCTGAAGGGCGCGTGCTTGGGGATACGACGACACTTGCGGACCCATCGGTGATTGCCAAATTGAAAGAACAATCGAAGGACGAAGGTTAGCTATTTCTTCACGCCGGATTCCACTGATCGGCTCGGTTGAATGAACTTGTTTTTCAAGTTTTTAGGCGGGTCCCGTCTCTAGGCGGGCGCTACAAAAAGAGCCAAAGCTTTCGGCCTTACCGGAAACATCGTCATGCCCATGAAATTTTCCCTTATTTCGGTCACTGCAATTCTTGCCCTTCAGCTCAGCTGCGCGCCTGCGCAACCTCCTGCAGCGCCCGACACTCGCGCAGCGGACGAACAAGCCATCCGCGATGGCGAGGCGCAGTGGGTAAAAGATTTTGCCGCGAAAGATGTAGAAAAAGTCGCTAGCCATTACGCAGACGACGGCTATTCGATGATTCCCGACATGGCCATCATGAAAAATAAAGAGGCGATTCGCGCGGGGCTGAAAGAAGAGTTTGCCGATCCTAATTGCTCGCTGGATTTCCATCCTGACAAAGTGGAAGTCGCGAAATCAGGAGACCTCGCGTATTCGCAGGGAAACTATACGTACATGAGCACCGATCCCAAGACGAAGAAACGCTTGATCGAACACGGTGGGTACGTCGAAGTTTACAAAAAACAGACGGATGGGTCTTGGAAGGTGGCAGAAGATATTGCCACGCAGGCAGCGCCGCCTGCGCCGGACAAGAGCGCGAAGTAATTTGCGGCCACCCGCGAGATGATGCCACGTTTCATGCACACGGGGCTGCGCCTGGGAGCAAAGGCCCCGCCTCATAAGAGGCGGGCTACAGCAACGGACGGCAACGGACGGCGGGCATTTGTTAATTCTGTAGATTTACTGCGTTCGATTCTGGTCGGTTCTACACGGTTCTGTGCGGTTGACGACCTGTCCTTAGCGCCCTAACATAGACGGATGGCCGGAGACTCCCCAACTCTTCCATCAGTGACTGCGGGCGATTCGCTGTCCGACCGGCTTGGCCGTCCGCTGCGCAGCCTTCGCGTTTCGGTCACGGACCGCTGTAACCTGCGCTGCAATTACTGTATGCCGGAGGAAAACTACGTCTGGCTGCCGCGGCAGGAACTTCTCACGTTCGAAGAAATTGCGCGGCTTGTGGATGTGTTCACCTCGCTGGGCGTGACCGATGTGCGCCTCACAGGCGGCGAGCCACTGTTAAGGCGCGATCTTCCGCAACTGGTTCGAATGCTGGCGGCGAATCCTCGTGTGCGCGATCTGGCGCTGACCACGAATGGCGTTTTGTTCGCGGAGCAAGGCGAGGCATTGCACGCGGCGGGATTGCACCGCGTAACGGTGAGTCTCGATTCGCTGCGGCCCGAACGTTTTGCTGCGCTGACAGGGCGCGACACACACGCGCAGGTGCTCGAGGGGATCGCAGCAGCGCGGCGACTCGATTTCCCGAAACTAAAATTAGATACGGTAGTTCTGCGCGGCGTGAATGAGGACGAACTTGCCGATTTGATCGAATACGGACGCAGCGTGGATGCCGAAGTTCGCTTCATCGAATACATGGACGTGGGCGGGGCGACGGAGTGGTCCATGGAAAAAGTTTTTACGCGCGCGGAGATGCTTGATGTGCTCACGAAGCGCTACGGCACGATCACGCCGCTCAATGAAAATTCTTCCGCGCCCGCGGAACGCTTTCGGCTGCCGAACGGCACGGTATTCGGGATTATCGCTTCGACCACGACGCCATTTTGCAAAACTTGCGATCGCAGCCGCTTGACTGCCGATGGCCTATGGTATTTGTGCCTGTATGCGCAGGCCGGAGTGGACCTGCGCAAAATTCTGCGCGAAGGCGCTACGAACGAAAGCCTGGCCGCGCAAATTTCTTCAATCTGGAGCGCACGCACGGATCGTGGCGCGGAATTGCGCGCCGTCACGGGACAGCGCGGAGTGCTGATTGGCATTGAGCAGCTGAGGAAAGATCCACATCTCGAAATG
This sequence comes from Candidatus Acidiferrales bacterium, assembly GCA_035696345.1. GTDB lineage: Bacteria > Acidobacteriota > Terriglobia > Acidiferrales > UBA7541 > Palsa-360. The sequence continues at coordinate 2,317 of DASRQU010000116.1, read as the reverse complement.
CATACGCGCGGAGGCTAAAGTAGGACAGGCTTCAGCCTGTCAGCCTTTGAATTTTAAACATTCCGCTCAATCGCAAATAACTGAAAGTTTCGGCTTCCGGCGGAGTTTGTCTTCATTCCTCACTAAAAGCAGACAGGCTGAAGCCCGTCCTACTAAAAAGTGAAGATGGTGTAGACCGACGTGCGCAGCGAGTTTGAGTACAAATGGTCTGACCAGTACCGCCCGAATCTCCAGCCTACTTCCCAACGATTGCTGATTCTTTTGATTTTGTATGCCAGCGAGGAATCGAGCTCGCTGCCATAGTGAATGTGTGGATAGTCCGAGTGGTAATCGTAACAAATAAATGTGGCGACAGTTCCGTCGAGAAATGGGAGAGGGCCGCTCGCGGTAAGGTACGCGGCTTCCAGGCCGTGCCCAGCGGGAATGCTGGGATTTGTGAAAAATAAATCGGTCCAACCGTTGCGCGGAGGCGCGAGCGGCGTGGTCAGAATATCCGTCGCGCTGCGCCCACCCAGAAAAGCATAACTCGCTTTCAAACTGTAATCGCGCCAGCCGGCGCCAATCTCGCCAAGGTAATAATTTTCGTCCAACTTGTTGGGGTTGGTGCCGTAATTTTTTTGCTTGGCATATTCCGCGATGTACAGAAGGCTCCAGTCCGGCGTCACGTCGTAAGGGCCTGTCACGCGCGCGCCGTACGTTTGCGTGGAGGTCGCGAATTGCGCGGCACCTCGAAAATTCAGCAGCAGGCCATACAAGGACGCATTTATCTTGTCGGTCTTGCTCCACTTCAGATCGAGGAGTTCCGTGTGCATCGGTTCTTCGCCATCGGTGGCGTTGTAACCGTCTTGGCGATAGAAGCGATTAATGTACGCGTAGGTGAACGAGAAATTTTTTGGAAGCTCCGTTTCCATCCGCACCGCGTCAAATGCCCCGTGAACCTGGCGCCAGAAGGAATAGCTGATGAAGCGGCCGTCATTCAGTGCCAATTCCTGTCGGCCAACGGTCAGCGACACTTTTTTGTCGGTAAAGATTTCATGCGACCATTTCACGTACAACTGATTCAGTTCCAAGCTTCTGGGATCGGCGATCGACGGAAGATTTGGGCGATTCTGAGACGGCAGCAGAGGAACGCTGTAGTTGGCCGGGCCCGTGACAATCACCGCTTCGCCTTGCGCAAAAACGGTGACTCCGCGATAAGCGGGAGTCTCATACCCAAGGGCGATTCTCCAAGTTGGCGCTTCGGCGGTACCCGTAAATGGAGCGCCATCGCGTTCGAACGCCTCAAATCGCCAGCGTGTGCTGAAGGAAAGTTTTCCTTCTTTGAGCAATGACCACAGCTCGGGGGGCGCGGATTTCTGCGGCGATGAATCCTGTGTCGTTCGGGCCGGGCTCGCTGCATCTTGCGCGGGTTGATCCTGCGCTGCGACCAGCTGAAGTGAAAACGTGCACACGAATACCGTAGGCAGCAGAAAAATATAGGAAACCCGCTTCCGTTTCATTATCGCCTGGCCTTGCTGAACGTAAGGAGGCACACACGGTGACAGCGCTGAGCACACATTTGTATTTTTGAATACATCCTTGCCGCCTATCGTACATCAACTGCGCTTTCCTCACATGGAAACAGAATTTTCGGGGTTCCGACTCCGGATAATCAATGGAAACGGCTGTTGGCAGAGCTATTCCGCGACTACTTTTTCAATGCGGCGATCAGGAATGAGCCAGATGCACGCGACGAGAACGTAAATCGCCACGGAAATTCGCGAATCGAAAAACGCAAGTGGAACCGCCGCGCCGTAAAGCGCCAGGGAAATTTTGCCTTTATGATCCCGCCCCATCGCGCGAGCCAGCGTGGAATCCTGGCCTTCGAGGCCGATCAGTGCGTACGCAAGAATGGTGTAGGCTGTGGCGGCCATAAACAACAAGGAACCGTATACCGCCACCGGAATCCTAGCCCACCGGTTCACTCCCATCCAATCGGTGGCAAACGGAATTAGCGATAACCAAAAAAGCAAGTGAAGATTGGCCCAGAGGACGCGGCCGTTTACTCTGTGGATGGCGTGGAGCAGATGGTGATGGTTGTTCCAGTAAATTCCAATGAAAATGAAACTGAGCACGTAACTGAGGAAGACTGGAATTTTTGGCCTGAGGTCGGCTAGCGATGCCCCGCGCGGAGCTTGCAGTTCCAACACCATGATCGTGATGATTACCGCGATCACGCCGTCGCTGAATGCCTCCAGTCGCCCTTTGCCCATTCCGACTCTCCCTTTGCGAGGACACATGGTAGCCGCAGGTCAAGTTGCACACAAGGCGGCGCCCG
>DASRQU010000115.1:0-7544 GCA_035696345.1 Candidatus Acidiferrales bacterium | reverse complement strand
GTGGCTACTCGCGGAAGAAAACCCCAGCGCGTAAAGCCGTGCTTTTCCACGAGCTTCAGACTTGGTTCGTTATGGCCAAAAATGAAGCCGAGAAGCGTGCACACACCGATTGCGGGCGCGTGTGCAATGGAGCGACGAATCAACTCGCTCCCGAAGCCGCGTCTTTGATATTCCGCGGCAAGGTAAATGCTCAACTCGCATGTGCGATCGTAGGCGGGCCTTCCGTAAAAGGACGAAAAGCTGATCCAGCCAATGATTTCGCCGTTTTCCAACGCGACCCACAACGGCCTGTGCCCGGGCGAATGCGCCTCAAACCAGGCCCGCCGGCTCTCAACGGAAACAGGTTCCGTATCCGCGGTGACCGTGCGCGATGGCACTGTCTGGTTGTAGATCCTGACGATTGCAGGAAGGTCCTCGAGCGTCGCGTCCCTGATTTCCATATGCAGTTGATTATTGCAGATTGCAGCTGCTGTCAAGCCCAGGTGTCTCAAGCGAATCCGATAACCGCGCCCCCGCACATAGATTTTGATTGATGCGGCGGCGCGTCCGGGATATATAAGGCGCAGTTGTTGTCCACACTGTCTATTCCACACAGAACATTGTTCACAGTTCGCGAACGAACATGCAGGCTTCGAGATCGAGTGGCAAGCGGGTTTGCAGGTGACTCAGGCGCCCGCACATTTCGCGAGGATAACCCCGCAAGGAGCTTTACATGATGAAACGAATTGCACTCCTTTTGACTCTGGTTTTGGGATTTGGCGGATTTGTAAAAGCGCAGGAAACCACCGGGCCCAAGGCCGAAAAAGTGAAGAAGGAAATTCTAAAGGTGGAAGAGGAAAAACTGAAAGCGTTCCAGAGCACCGGAACCGGCAATAATATTTGTCCTGATTGGGTGAAGGCCAACGACGCCGAGGCCATCGTGCACATCAATGCGGATGGCACCGAGGACACCAAAGCCGGGCTCGTAAAGGACCTCGAGAAACGTAACCGTATACTTCATTCTTTACGGTACGGTCCGCAAAACATTCGCGTGTATGGCGACGGAGAAAACGGCACGACGGCCGTCACCACCTATGCGACCTACGACGACATTGAAGTGTATGGCAAGCGCACCAACAGCGAACACTATTCGCTCGATGTTTGGGTGAAGCGCGACGGCAAGTGGTGGTTCGTTGCGCATAGCGTTCACGAGCGTCCGACGCCAGAGGCGCTCAAGCGCCAAGCCGACAAAATAAAAGAAAACTAGCTGGGCGATATTTTGTGCGGCGACTCCGCAGTGAGGCCAAACGCGGCGCCTTTTCAATCTGAGTAATTCCGGGAAAGTAAATCGGGTTCCGCTAAGATGCAAAGCTGGAATTACTACTCCAGGTAAAGCGTCTCGCACGCACGGTCATAGGACAGTTTCCTGATTCCAAGCGCGCGAACGCCCAGCAATCCGTCGAACGCCGGATCCGTTTTGCCGGGCACGAAGTAAACGCTGTCTGAGTCGAATTTTCTATCGCCCAGCCCGATACCGGAAGCGGAAAATTTCTGAATGCGTATTTTCCGCTCCGCAAGGCTCGCGCCGGATTGCGATGTATTCCGCAACCCCAGTCCGCCCACTTCTCCAAAGTTACCGCCAAGAAGCACTACAAACTCCGACCCTGTATCCACCAACATGCGCAACGTCTTGTTTCCAATTTTCACGCTTGCCACAGCAATGCCCTCGCGCGCATCGTAGTCTATCGGGATACCTTCGCGCGAGACGTCTCCAAATTCGATTCGGCGGGCGTCATAGTCCAGGGTGAAATCTGATTTCGATAACACATCCATCCCGATGATCCCGGCGATGGCGACACCGAAATCGGTTTCGAAGTTCGAAAGATCGGCCACCAGCACGGGCAAGGCAGTGGCGTGTATGGGACCAAAATCGATCTCGGGTAGAGTAGCCATTTGAGCCGAGGCCCTCGTGCCGAGCGCGATGGAGAAAGAAGGTTTGGTTGCCAGTCCTAGCTGTGTCGCCACCTTACTGTTGACGATGCTGGGCGTAGCGCCCGTGTCCACGAGAAAGTTCGCGGGCCCCGGCACCCCGCCAATTTGGCCCTCGGCAACGACCAAGAAGTTCCGGTAAATTTGTACCGATATCCGGGATGCATGCCGCGCTTCATCGGTCGTGCGCGATTTTGCCGCGCGGGGACTTGCGTTTGTAGGTCCGGATGATAGAAGAAGTCCGGCTAGCGCGAATAGTCCTGCAAAGGTATGTTTTGCGCGCATTGCGTCCGCGCCTCGAACTCGCGGTGCTGCCCAACGTAGCTTCCCGGCAAGGCATCACAAGCGTTCGCGGATAGATTCCAAGTGAATTGTTTGTGGCCAGCTAAGTTATTCTTGGGTTAAGAGTTATTTTTAAAAGGTCAGATGAAATTCCGTCAGGATTTTTGACGTTCTGGTATCCTCTTCTCCAAATAGCCCGAGGTGACAATGGGTGTGTCTCACCAAGACCGGACGACCATTCGTTTTGGCCCCTACGAATTAGACTTGCAGGCGGGCGTGCTGCTCAAGGACGGAACCCGGGTCCGCTGCCAGGAACAGCCGCTTCAGGTGCTGGCTGCCCTGGCGGAGCGAACCGGCGAAGTAGTGACCCGCGAGGAATTACGTCAACGGGTTTGGCCGCAGGACACGTTTGTCGATTTCGACCACGCCCTGAATACGGCCATCAAAAAGATCCGCGCGGCCTTGAATGACGACGCGGACGCCCCCCGTTACATTGAGACGATTCCGAGGCGCGGCTATCGATTTCTCGCCAAGATTGAACCGGCACTCTCCGCGCAGCCACCCGCGACGGCGATACCCCGACCCAAAAATCATCGACTGCGCTCAATCGTCGTCATCGCTGCCGCAGTGCTCGTGATTCTTGCAATTATCTGGAAGATTGCACCGTGGCACGGCGAATCGTATACGACTCCGGAATTCCAGCGGCTAACCTTTAATATGCCCGAGCTTGGAACTGCCCGATTTACACCGGACGGAGCTTCCGTCGTGTTTTCCGCAGGATGGCGTCCCAATAAGGGGAATATCTACATGCAGCGCCTGGGCGCTTCTGGCGCTCAAAGACTCGACACGAACGACGCCCGACTGCTGTCCGTTTCGCGTCAGGCTGACTTGGCCGTCCTCGCGGAAAGCTCCAAATCTCTACACGGAGTTCCCGAAGAGGATAATCCTGGAACTCTAGCGCTGGTTCCGCTCGAAGGGGGCGGCCCGCGCGAAATACTTCCGCAGGTCGAAGATGCGGACTGGTCACCCGGGGGGCAACTTGCGGTCGTAAGGCGAGTGGGAGAAAAGAGCCGCCTCGAATTTCCGCCCGGCAAGATACTGTGCGAAACCTCCGGCTGGATCGCCTCGCCGCGTTTTTCTCCCGGCGGGGATGCGATTGCGTTCATCGATCACCCCATTACTCCAGACGATCGAGGGTCGGTCGCAATCGTCGATTTAGAAGGCAATAAAAAGACACTTTCTGGATTCTGGGAAAGTGTGCGGGGCCTGGCGTGGAGTCCTCGTGGAGATGAAGTGTGGTTTTCAGCCGCGCGCTCGGGGGTGTCGCGGGCGCTATATGGAGTCGCCTTAAATGGACAGGAACGGCGCGTCTTAAGCGTCGCCGGTGGGATGTCGCTCCGGGACATTTCACGCGATGGGCGGACACTCGTCTCTCGTGACAATGAGCGGCTTGGCATCGTGTTCGTCGGCAGCGGACAAACCGAGACTCGAGAGCTGTCTTGGAAAGACTGGTCCATGGTCACTGACATTTCTGCGGATGGTAAACAAGTCCTGTTTGGTGAGGAAGGAGAAAATTCTGGGCTATCGTATCAGGTTGGTTTGCGGTCAACGGACGGAGCAGCTCCGGTGATTCTTGGCTCGGGTATTGCACAGGCGATGTCGCCTGATGGCAAGTGGGCGCTCTCCATCATGCCGCCGCCCGACGACCAGATTATCTTGCTGCCGACAGGCGCCGGCAGCTCGAAAAGTTTAGAGCGTGGCGCCGTGGAGCGCTACGCTCACAGTGGTGCGTCATGGTTTCCCGATGCCAGGCAAATCGTTTTCGTCGCGTCCGAAGCGGGTCACGGCAGACGCTGCTACGTGCAGAGCATCGACGGAGGCAAACCTCGCGCATTTACCGCGGAAGGAATGGTGCGTTGCTCAGTTTCTCCAAGCGGCAGCATTCTGGCGATGACGGACGACTCTCAAGCTTTCCTCTACCGCACAACTTCTGGCGGCGAGCCAGATAAAAAGTTCAAAATTGAGCCGGGAGAAAGAATGGCTGGTTGGACTTCCGATGGCAAGTTTCTTTACCTCGTTGAAAATCAACAAACGCCGCTGATTATTAACCGGTTTGAAATTGAATCGGGACGCCGGTCGCTGTGGAAACCAGTTGTTCTGCCCGCGTCGGACCCAGACATGCGCTGCGAACAATTAGTCATCACCCCGGACGGACAATCCTATGCCTACACATTCAGCAATCATTCTTCCGACCTGTACGTTGTAGCGGGTTTGAAATAGATTTTACCGATGTTGCGGAGACCGCCGCGCCGCCGTTCGCAGATAAAAAGTAGCAAGCCCTTTCTGGACAAAGACAGGAGTCTGCAAAATAAAAAGGCGGCCCGAAAAACCGGGCCGCCTGTTTTATTTTTGCAGACTGTCGTGACAAATACTGATCAACAAATCTTGCTGCTAGTAAGGCAGCGAACGAAACGCAAGCGTGTTGTAGGAACCGGTTGCGTTGGCGGTAGCTGTAGCCGCTGTAACTGCGGAAACCGTCTTGTCAGCCGCATCGAAATGAAGATTGGTTCCACCACTGTCATCGATCGTGCTGGCCATGATCGTGCCGTAATAGTTCGCTCCTCCATGCAGAACAACCGGCGCATTCGGGGCGTTAATCACGGCATACGTCGAAGTTCCGCCCGTAAACGTCAGCGTGCCCGTGCCTGGATAATTAATCATGAAATTAGCTGCGACGCCTGAGCTGTTATTGATAAACGTGTTCGAGCCAAAGTTGATCGGCGCGCTTGCGCAGCCCGTGCCGGAAACATTAATCGTAATCGCCTTTGTGGCTGGGGAAATAGTGATATTCGATCCCGCACTGTTCGCGGTTATGCAGTCGATATTGTACGTTCCCGGGGCAGTGAGTGTAATCGTGCCGCCGGAACTAACGGAAACGTTGCGGTAGTTGCCGGGTACCAGAACAAGATTTTGATTGTGGCCGGCAGATTCATCCGTAGTTGACGAATTAGACGGAATGGACACAGTCGGGGGCGTCAATACTTGTGACTGCACCAAGGGTCCGTATGTCGGGCTTCCGGTAATGTGAAAATCGTCCGGGCAGCCTCCGGGGACGGGAGGCGTTGCAAGCCCGACGTTAGGGACGTAAACCGTTCCCCCAATGTTCGTAGAAGTTCCTTGGGCAACCGCGCCGCCATTTGTACCGACGCTGCCAAGGGTCGTCGAATGAGTCGCCGCGTAAGTTCCGTTAGCGCTGTTATATCCATCGACAAAGGCGTTCCTGCAATAGTCAAGCCCGGAGACGCGCATGTGCCTCCGTATGCGAAGAATCCATAGGGATCGCCACCTACGCAGGTGGGCACAGTTAAAGAAGGTGGGGTAAGAGCGGCCTCAGCTTGCACCATTTGTCGCGAACCGTTCGTGGTCACGGAAAGTGAAGTGATCGTAAACACCGGTGTAGTGAGAACAGGGTTCGCGGCCGCGCAGGTTTGATACTGCTCGCAGTTTATGTACGAAGGCGCTACACCGGCGGGAGTACTGAGCAGCACTTCTGACCCGCCATTCCAGCAGACAGGAGTAGACGCCGTTTTCGAGGAATCCACAGAGTAAGTAGCTGCGGCGGCCGACGATCCGGTGCCACTGACGTAAGTAACTGACGAATTATGCTTCCAGCTGATGCGCACCCACTCGTAGGGAAGTGCTGCTGCCGTTCCGTTCCAGGGGTAATTGCTGGTTGCAGTCGTATACCATCCGCTCGTGCTGGGTACAGAGTTACACGGAACGTCCGGAGGCAGGACTTGGGTTGTCGTCGGCCACGTCCCGACCGGAATGCCTTCGTGGCATAGCTCATCATCGACGTACGTATTCGTTAAGGTCCAGGGCTGGACTGTCAGAGAACTGCCCGCGTTGATGAGGTAAAGAACGCCGCTCGTCGTTGTGGGAAGCTGTGCAGCGATGCTATTTGCGTTGCTGAACTGCATGCGATCCAGGGCTTCGTAGACGCCCGCCTTCGCAGCGAAAAACGCAACTTCCTCAGACCGGTAGTTGGCATTAACCGTCGTATCTGTCCCGGACATCAGGACGAGTGAAGTGGTAATCGCAGTAAGGATCAACAGAGCGATCAGACAAAACATTAATGCGATCCCGCGCTGATTATTTGCTAAGCTGCCCGATTTTTCTATCGCGGACTTCATATCAAGATCCTTCCTTTAAACATGATTTTCGCCCGCCACCTGTGATCGTTAATTATTAATCCTGGCTTCCGAAACCATGGTGGTGGTGGGGTACACGGCCACCGAGTTATTTACGTCCGGAGCAGTGTTCTGCACATATAAAGTCACGCCGATGTTCTTGATGTTAGAGAGTGAATCGGTGGATGAGTTATACGTGGTGCCGTCATATTTGTAAGCCGTGAAGACGTTCTGCGTCATCACGTTGTCAAGTTCCGTGTAATACGACGGCGTTCCGCCCACTGATTTCAAAACCGTCCCGCGCTGAACCGTGCACGGGCAGTTGCCGCCGGAAGGGACCACAACCTGAATATAGACTTCGCTCACTCCGCTCCCGTCAACGTCGCCTTCAAACTGAATCGCGGACGACGAAAAACTGACAAGACCGCACGCCACGTTATTGTCACTCGCGCAACATCTCGCGGTGGTCGAGGTGTCGCAAGTAAGCGCGACGGAGGAAGCGTACGAGGGAAGCGTAGTCGCGTCGAACATGGCCTGACTCGGGTAACCGGTTTGCCTCAAATCCCTCAAAATCTGGTCCATGAACTGCCGCGTTTCCTGAGCGACTCCCAACCTGCTGACATCGCTCGCGCTTTTTTTCTGGATGTCACTCATGCCGGAGGCCAACACGGCGAATACGATCGTAAGAATCGTCAATGCAACCATTAGCTCTACGAGTGAAAATCCGCCTTGTGTGGTCCATCGTCTTTTCGTCTCATTGATTCTGTTCATGCAATTGTCCTTGCCCTCGGATACGAATGAATTGCGCGTTGCTCGAACCTGATGCCGGTGCTTCGGAAAAAATGTGACCGCTATGGCCCGGAAACTCCGCGCAGGTTCACGGGCATTGCAAATTGCCAGCCGCCCAGAGCGTTGGCATTTAGGGGCCGGGCTGAAGCCGTAACCAGTCGCGTGTAGTTCGCGTCGATGGTCATTACATTCCAGCGAACATCGTAGGTCGTTGGGTTTCCGGTGTTATTTATGCCGCCGCAATCCACCCACTTCATGGCGTAGCCTGACGTAATGTTCGAATACGATTGAGTCTGATCGATGCCGCCGTAGTTG
>DASRQU010000114.1:0-10695 GCA_035696345.1 Candidatus Acidiferrales bacterium | reverse complement strand
AATTACGGGACTCTCCGGACTCGCTGGCTCCCGCCTGTATCATTTGCTGGAAAGCCCGAGGGAATTTTTCGCGGATCCCCTGCCGCAGCTTTTCAGCACGATGGGTTTCGCGTTTGTCGGCGCCATCATCGGCGGATTTATTGCTCTTGTTTTGCTGGCGAGACGCTTTAAAATTTCGCCTCTGTTGATGTTGGATGCGGCATCCCCGGCGGCGGCCATTGGCTATGGGATCGGACGCATTGGCTGCATGCTTTCCGGGGATGGGGATTATGGCATCGCCACCAACCTGCCTTGGGGAACTGCTTTTAATCCGATACAACCTGGCAATCTGATAGGGGGCTTTCTTCAAGTGGACCACGGCGCTATCGTTCCCAGCTACGGGCGCGATGTTGGCGGAGTTCCGCTCGACGCGATTGTGCGCGTGCATCCGACACCGATCTATGAGTTCCTCGTGGCCATCCTGATTTTTTATGTGCTGTGGCGCTTGGGCGAGCGCGTGATCAAAAAACGCGCGGCAGACGGAACTGTTTTTGCGGCTTATCTGGTGCTCACTGGAATTGCGCGGTTTCTGGTGGAAATGATTCGCATTAATCCACGGTCATTTTTAGGGATGACGAACGCGCAATCGGCGAGCGCGGTTTCAGTCATTGCCGGCGTCGCATTACTTTTATACTGCAGCAAACAAGCGACGGGGCGAAAGGTCCGCGCTTGACGGAGTTGAGCCGCTCGCATAACGTCCCAGTAGCAGCAATCCCCCGGGTATCCGCTTTCCAATAGGAGAAAAATGGGACGACCGTTCGGAGTCACAATTCTCGGCGTGGGGATGATCATCGCGGGGCTGGGATTCGCGGGCGCGGGCGTGTTTTTCTTTCTGATGGGCTCAACGGGAGCTACGGCGACGGCTCCAACAAATGGGCCCATGGCCGCGCTGCTTGCCGCTCTGGGAGCTGCGGCTGGTGTTCTTTTTCTGCTTTTCGGAGCGCTGCATGTGGTGCTCGCGATCGCCGTTTTTCAATTGAGGAATATCGCGCGAGTTGCAACCATTTTTCTGTTCCTGTTGATTGCGGCGGGCGCCTGCCTGGGATTGGTTGCGACGCTCGTGAGCTACAGCCACGTGGGATTGCTGTGGAACGTTTCCATTCTTGTTTTGGATTCGCTCGCACTGTGGTACCTGCTGCGGTCCAGTACGAAACAAGCATTCCGCGCCTGATTACACTTGCCAAGGAGTCTCACCAGTCGAGTAGGACAGCCCCTCTTGGGTGTGTGCAATTTGCAAAACCCGCACAGGCAAAAGTGCCTGTGCTACCCAAACGTCCACCAAAACATTTTTTTCCCGCGGACTGTTAAGCCGCAACCCTCAAAGATTCTTTTGGCGGACTGCTTCTAGAAATTAGAGGCCGGCGCCTGCTGCTTTGCCCGCGCCTTCCGCCGCCGTTGAGGGCGGCGTCACGATTTCCACGGGTCCGTATTTGTCGAGCACGGTTTTGATTTTGCTCGCGTCTCCCACCGCAACCACCTGCATGGTTCCCGGATCGATATATTTTTTGGCGACACGCTGTACTTCGTCTGCATCGATGGCGACGATTTTCGCCGGGTATTTATCCCAGTAATCGGCGGGGAATCCAAAGGCTTTGCGTGTGATCGCGTAGCCTATCAACTGCTGCGGCGATTCCAGAGAAAGCGCGAATCGCGCGACCACTGAGCGCCGCGCCGCGTCGAGTTCGGCGTCAGGTACTTTTTCGTCGCGAATACGATTTAGCTCGCGCAAAAATTCCGTCATTGCTCCGTCAGTGACTTCCGTGCGCAGGTCGCCGCCTGCGGTCCATGGGCCCGCATATTTTCGCGCAATCAAATTGCTGTACACGCCGTAGGTATATCCTTTTTCTTCGCGCAAATTCAGGAACAGGCGGCTCGCTGATCCAGCACCCAGCACTTCGTTCAACACCACGAGCGCCGGATAATCGGGGTTCATTCGATCGATTGCCAAATTGCCCATGAGCAGAGTGGTTTGCACCGACCCGGGACGATCGACCAGAAATATTTTTTCTTTTTGTGCCGGAGGCGGTCCTGGCGGAAATTTCACAACCTCTTTCGTTCGCTGCCATTCCGCCAGCCACTGTCGCAGCTTCGGAATGAGTGTTTCTGCGTGTACGTCACCTGAAATGGCTAGAATTGTATTTTGTGGCGCGTAGTGTTTATCGTGCCATTCGGCGAGCATCGCCGGAGTCATCGAATCGAGGGATTCCGGCGTCGAGGAAACGACGGCGGCGGGATACGTTCCATATAGCGCGCGGCTCATCGTTTGATTGGCCAGGAATCCAGGCTGCGAACGTTGTTGGACGAGCACGGATTTCGCGCGCTGCAGATACTGCGACACTTCGTCGGCGGGAAAATTCGGATGCAGCAAAACATCGGTCGTTAGCGCGAACCAGTCGTCGAATTTATCCGACAAACCGGATGCGGAGAGTACGGCTGACGAAGATCCGAATCCAGCCGAGGCGGAAAGCGATGCACCAAGTGAATCGATCTGTTCGGCAATTTGTTTGCTCGTGCGCGTTTTGGTTCCTTCGGTCAGCAAGCGCGCCGTCGCTCCCGCGAGTCCGGGTTGCGCCGCGGGTTCGTACATGGGACCAGCGCCGCTGATGTCGAACATGACGGTGACGAGCGGAAACCTGTGGTCCTCCAGAATCATGAGGCTGATGCCGTTCGGCAAGGTGGTTTCGACAGGGCGGGGAAGCGTAACTTTTAGAATATCTTTTGAAACGGGCGCGCGATTCAGGCGCTCCACTTTGCTCGCGGGGATGGATTTGTCATCCGCGGCCGGGGCCTGTGCCCGTCCCGTCGCGGCCGTGGCCGTGACGAAAATAAATGTTAACGCCAGCCGCATCCAAATTCTGAAATTCACTTTGCTTCTCATCGGTTTCCTCGTCGAATTCTCGGTGCGCCGCGGTGTGCATGCATGCGAACGACTAAGCGCCTGGCTTTGATGGCGCTTTAGGAGTTGTAATGACAACCGTTCGCTGCGCATCGCCCAGATATTCGCGTGCTACGTGCTGTATATCAGCGGGCGTGACCTCGCTGTATTTGGCGAGAATCGTGTTGATCAAGTCCGGATCGTGGAAATAGACAGCATACTGCCCCAGAGTTCGCGCGCGGCTCATCGTACTGGTCATGGATTCGGCCTGCTGCAGCCGGTCCTGGATCAGGATTTTGCGCATTTCTTCCGGAGTGACGCCATCTTTTTTCACGCGCTCGATTTCGTCGTAAATCAATTTCTCCACGTCGGTGGAATTCTGTCCAGGCTTGAGCAGCGCGAAGGCCTGAAATAATGCGGGGCCTCGACGCAGGTCCATTCCTCCGGCTACGTTGAGGGCCAGCATTTTTTCCTTCACCAGCTTTTGATACATGCGCGAAGACGGGCCGCTGAACAAAATATCGCCGAGCATATCGAGCGCGTAAAAATCCGCTGTATTTGCCGGAACCGTTTTGTAAACGATGTCGAGTCGCGGCAGGCGCGCGAAGGAATCGTCCACGCTGGTGCGACGCTCGGCCGTTTGCGCGGGCTCGGTCATGTCCACAGAGGGTGGCGCCGGTTGTTGCGGAATTTCTTCGAAATACTTTTTAATTTTCGCGAGCGCTTCCGGAGATTTGAAATCGCCGACGAGCGTCAGCACCGCATTGTTGGGCGCGTAATAGGTTTTAAAAAATTGCGCCACGTCAGCGAGGCTCGCCGCATTTAAATCTTCCATCGAGCCCATGGTGGAATGCTTGTAGGCAAAATTATCGTAGGTGAGCCCTTCGATGATTTCATTCGTCTTCCCGTACGGCTGGTTATCCATGCGCAAGCGACGCTCTTCCTGTACGGTGCTGCGCTGGTTGTCCAGATTCGCCTGGGTGATGCGTAGAGCCTTCATACGGTCCGATTCGAGGAAAAGCGCCATGTCCAGTTGGTTGGCGGGAACGCGCTCATAATAATTCGTGGAGTCGTCGGTAGTCGTGCCGTTCACATCGCCGCCGTTTACGTGGACCATAATCAGGTGCTCGCCCTTGCCCACATTTTCCGAACCCTGGAACATCATGTGTTCAAAAAGGTGCGCGAAGCCCGTGTGACCAGGCAGTTCATTGCGCGACCCGACGTCATAGGTCAGGCAGAGCGATATGGTTGGCGCGGCATGGTCTTCGGAGAGCACAACGCGCAATCCGTTCTTAAGAGTATATTGCTCGACAGGAATATGGACGCCCTGCGACGCTGCGGTAGCGTCCGCTGCAGGCGTAGCGCGCGGCGGCGTTGCCCCAACCATTACACCCGCAATTCCCTGCGCGAGGGCAAGCCCCACCATCGAAAAAACTCTGTAACGCTTCATGTGGCACTCCGGCCAAGCATATTTCGAGCAGACACTCTATCCTACGTTTAATAGACGTCCGAAGGCAGCAATAGTTTCGTTTTGAGTTTTAAAATAGGTTCGTGAACCGCGGTATCGCATCAAATGCGCGAGCGCGGTAAACTGTAATGCTCATGGAAACGACGCCTGATTCGAAAGTCATCGATGTGCAGTCCCTGACTCGGCGATATGGTTCGCTCGTGGCCGTCGATCACTTGAAATTTTCCGTTTCGGCCGGTGCGACGTTCGGCCTACTGGGTCCGAACGGCGCGGGCAAAAGCACGCTGATCAAAATGCTTACGACGCTGCTTCCTCCCTCCGAGGGCACCGCAAAGATTGCGGGATTCGATCTGGTGCAGCATCCCGAACTCGTGCGAAAAAAAATCGGCTACGTTTCGCAAATGCTTTCGGCGGATGGCGATCTGACGGGCTACGAAAATCTTCTCATCTCCGCGAAGCTCTACGGAATGCCGCGCGCAGAGCGATCCAAGCGCATCCTGCAAGGGCTGGAATTTATGGATCTCGCGCACGTGAGCGGCAAACTGGTGCGGCAATATTCCGGAGGCATGATACGGCGCCTGGAAATTGCGCAATCGATGCTGCATCGCCCGGCCGTTCTATTTATGGACGAGCCATCCGTCGGCCTCGATCCGTCCGCGAAGCGCTCCGTATGGGAACGCATCCGCGAATTGCGCCGCGAATTCGGCACCACGATTTTGATGACCACGCATGACATGGAAGAGGCGGATCACCTGTGCGATATGGTCGCCGTGATGCATCGCGGCGTGCTGGCCGCCATGGACACCGCGACGGCGCTCAAAGCGCAAGTGGGCGCGGATGCCTCGCTCGATGATGTTTTTATTCATTTCACGGGCGCCACTATCACCGAGGGAGGCGAACTCAGAGATGCCGCTCGCACAAGAATCACATCTCAACGCCTGGGCTGAGCCTTTTCCCGGCGCAAATTATCTGCGCCAGACGTTCGCGGTGGCGGAAGCGGACCTCCGCAAACTCGTCCACGACCCCGTCGAGCTGTTCACGCGCATGGTTCAGCCCGTTCTGTGGCTGCTGATTTTCGGCCAAGTCTTTAATCGCACGCGCGCGATCCCCACCGGCGGCATCAGTTATCTGGATTTCATGGCGCCCGGAATTCTGGCGCAAAGCGTTTTGTTCGGCGCAATTTTTTACGGCATCTCGCTGATTTGGGAGCGAGACCTCGGTATCGTACAGAAATATCTGGTGAGTCCCGCGCCGCGCAGCACGCTGGTGTTAGGGCGCGCCATTTCCTCCACAGTACGCAGCCTTTGCCAGATGATTTTCGTGTACGGGCTTTGCTTTGTGCTGCACGTGCAACTGCGTTTTCAAATTTTTGCGCTGGCGGGAGTGGTGCTTGCGGTGATGCTCGGGTCCGCGATTTTTTCGACATTCTCGCTGATCGTCGCGTGCATTGTGAAATCGCGTGAGCGATTTATGGGCATCGGACAGGTGCTCACCATGCCGTTATTTTTTGCGAGCAATGCCATCTATCCGCTGAGCCTCATGCCGGGGTGGTTGCGCGTTGTGTCCAGGGCCAATCCGCTGTCTTACGAGGTGGATGCGCTGCGAACTTTGATGATTATGGGGAGCACGACTACCTTTAGTCTGAGCAAGGATTTCCTGATGCTGTTCGTGGCGTTCGCGGTGATGGTGGGCGTGGCGACGAAACTTTATCCGACGATTGTTACTTAGGAGTGCGAAGGAATTGCCGAAAGCAAATTCAAGGGATTTAACAAAGAGGGCAGAGATAAGACGAGAAGAGCGGAGAAAGCAGTTTCCGGTTGCTTCATCTTTTCTCTGTGCCCTCTGCGTTAACTCTTTTCCGGTCTGCGAGCCTTACTCTCTCACCACAGCAGCTTCAAACTAAATTGCACCTGCCGTGAAGTTGTCGAGGTTTGCGTGAACGTTCCCGCTACGGGCGATGGCGCTCCGGCCGCGGAGGTGAACACGATCATGTTGGGCGTGTTCAGGTTCGTCCGGTTCAGCAGATTGAAAATCTCCGCGCGAAACTGCAGATTCATTCGCTCAAACAAGTGTATATCTTTCAGCACCGAAAAATCCCACGTGCCAAGTCCGGGTCCGGTCAACACGTTCCTGCCGACATTACCAAAAGTTCCCGATGGCGGGACAACGAATGCTGCGGGATTAAACCACTGCGTGGTCCCGCCCAAAATAACGGGTCCGGCGAATGACGGGTTCCAGTTGGGCCGCACGGGATTCTTGGAATCGCCGTCGTTCGAAGGGTTAAAGCTAAGCTGCGGCGTGAACGGGAAACCCGACTGGATGGTGACGATGCTATTGAGCGTCCATCCCTCCACTACGTCATTCTCCCAGGCGCTGCTGTTCAAAATTTGCCTGCCGCTGCCGAAAGGTAATTCATAGCTGACATTCATGACCGCGGCGTTTCTCACGTCATACGTGGCGGGTCCCCAATCGCCGCGAACGTTGAGTGGATTTTGCACCAGCGCCGGAGCATTCGCGGCTGCGGTGGCATTTAGCGAGTCACCGTCGTCGAGCGCCTTCGACCACGTGTACGCGCCGCGGAAAGTGAGGCCATGGCTGAAGCGATGGCGCACATCGACGGTCATCGCGTTGTACATGCTGTCGCCTTCCGAGAACCAGCTATAAGTGTTTGCAAGAGAATTATTCTGCCTTGTCGTGCTGGTGTTAAAGATCGTTCCTGCGGGCAAGCTTCCTGGGCATGGCGAAGCCGGGCAAACCACTTGGGTGGGGATGTTGGCGTCCACGCTGATCAGTTCGTGGGTGCCGTGCCCTCCGACGTATCCCAAGCTGATTGACGTGTTCGAATTGATTTCCTGCTCGAGTTTCAGGCTATACGAATAGATCGTCGGGGTTTTCATATTCGGATCCACGCCGCCCGGAGCAATCTTGGCGCCCGCAGGTGATGCGGTTCCGGCGGACACCGGAACGATATTGGGAGAGAGCGGGAATTTGTTGAGCGTCAAATTGGGGATCGTGTAGGTTGGGTTGAATGGATTGTTTTGATCTGTGCGATATCCGAGTGCATCTTGTAAATCGTTGTAAATCCCGGCGCCGGCGCGAATCACGGTCTTACTGCCCAGCGGGCTCCAAGCCATGCCGATCCGGGGCTGCGGCAGGAAGCGCGCGTTATTTTGAGTGAAAACGCTCGTTCCGATCACAGGCTGCGTGTTGATCACGCCGCCGTTGAACGTGTAGTTAGAAGCTTTGCCGTACGCTTCGTTCCATCCCGTAGAGAATTCCTGTCGGTAGCCGAGGGATAGCGTGAACGATGGGCTAACTCGAATGACATCTTCCGCGTAAATCGCGCCG
This sequence comes from Candidatus Acidiferrales bacterium, assembly GCA_035696345.1. Classification (GTDB taxonomy): domain Bacteria; phylum Acidobacteriota; class Terriglobia; order Acidiferrales; family UBA7541; genus Palsa-360. The sequence goes on along the minus strand of DASRQU010000114.1, from coordinate 2,965 downwards.
AACAGAGCGCGCCAACTGAGCGGCGTGGATGCAGGATCGATCAGAAAACTTCCCGTGCCAAACGTTCCACCGAGAAAGTTGGTCAGGCTTGGAAACGTGGCCTGCCCATATTGGCTGAGCGCGATATTCTCGTTGGACTGAAAACGCTGGAACCAGGCGCCAAATTTTAGTTGGTGGCGTCCTTTTGTCCATGCAACCTGATCTTCGTAAGTGAATAAATTTCTGTGGAGGTTCAGGTTGCTTCCATTGTTGCTGCCGGCAAGAGCGACTTGGGCCGCGGGATTCGAGGCGGCGCTTCCTCCCACCACGACAGCGCCAATGAATGGGCTTCCGTTCAAGAAGGGAGCAACAGAGGACGCCTGAGTGCCAGGAGAAGGCACGCCAGTGAAATAGTAACCGGCGCGAGAGAAGCCGACGCGCGCCGTGTTGAGAAATCTCGTCGAAAATACATGCGTTTCCTGAACGCTCACGACTTGCTCACGCAAGGCGGTAAAGTCAGACATGAAAGGATTAATTGCCGTTGCGTCCTGGTCGACGCTGTCGTCAATCGTGTAGACCGCGCCTAACGAATCTTTGTCTGAAAAAATGTGATCGACTCGCGTGGTGCCGAAGTCTTCTCGAATTGATCGAAGTGGATTGCTGTTATCGATTGCGATACCGCTGCCCTGGTCCGGCCCGTTCGCTACCGGCCACAAGTTCAACAGGGAGGTCACTTCCGCAGCGCAGGCCACCCGGCTCGTTATGGGACAAGCAGAGCCCAGCGGCACGAACGCACCACTGCGCGCCGCGGCATCGGGAACAAACGCTACGCTCGTCTGATGCAGGCTTTCACGAAATCCCTCATAGTTTGCGAACCAGAAGGTTTTGTCCTTTTGAATCGGGCCGCCGAAGGCTCCGCCAAACTGGTTGCGGCGGAAGGGGGGAGCGGAACCCAGGTCGAAAAAGTTTGGCGCGTCGAAAGCGTTGTTGCGCACGTATTCGAAAAGCGAGCTGTGCCACTGATTCGTGCCGGAGTTCGTAACGATCGTGACCTGGCCACCGGGATGCTTGCCGTATTCGGCTCCGTACGAATTGCCCAGCAAATTAAATTCGCGAACCGCGTCCACGCCGAGCATCTGGCCGCTCGTGCCGCCGGGCGTCATATTGTTTTCCGCCGCGCCCGTAAATTCGATTCCGTTCAGCAAAAATAAATTCTGCTGAGGCCTGTTTCCTGCAACGGAAAACATGTTTGCGTTGGTCGAATTGGAGACGCCGATGCCGCCGGTTTTTTCGGCAGTGAAAGTAACCACGCCAGGATTCAGCGCCATGAGTTCGTCATAACTTCGCCCATTCAGCGGAAGATCCTTCACCTGCTGCTCGCCGACAACTCCGGAAATGTCTTTCGCCGTGACGCTTACTACGGGCGCGTCCGCGGTCACCTTGAATTCCTCGGCAATCGTGCCCAATCTCAGCGCGAGATCGACGCGCGCTTCCTGCCCGACGACCAGGTGAATTCCGCTGCGCACCTGCTCCTGAAATCCGTCCTTCTTTGCGCGAAGTTCATACTCTCCCACCGCGAGCGAGGGGACATAGAACCGGCCGCCCTCGTCGGTCACGGTATTCCGCGATTCGCCCGTCTCCATATTTTTTGCCGCAATCTCTGCTCCCGACACGACGGCGCCCGAAGGGTCCATCACGCGGCCCGAAATCGACGCAGAAACTTGCGCCTGCGCGGGTGGGGCACAGGCTAAGATTGCTGCCAGTAGGGTTCCCCCAAGAAAAAATAAAAAGCCCGCCAAAGAAGGTCTGGTATCATTTGCCTTGAAGTTGGAAACAGAAATAAACAAATCAACAGAACGAGGCATGAAACATCTCCCTTGAATCGTGAAGCACGGACAATCATTGCCCGCCCGGTTTCGATCGCAACCCCTCTGAGTTGATAGTTGATTTAATACAATAAAAACCGGTAAGTCAAATCGACTTAATACGAATAGCGACGATATGAATTGCTACGGCGTGAACCAAAAAATCGTATGTGCGTCACGACGATGGAAAGACAGCAAAATTTGCCGTGGGATTTGCCGGCGTAAGAGTGCTCCAAAATCCGCATGGAACCGTCTCAATGCAAGCCGATTTCACTCGATTTGACACGCGCGAGGAAACATCCGAAGCTGGGCCTTGATGCAGTTCGAGCCGGAACTTTACCAAAGGAAATGAGGGCAATTCTGTGGCTACAAAACTTTCAGCACGAAACAAGATTGAAGGAAAAATTGTGGAGCTTGAATCGGATGGCGTCATGGCTCACGTCACTGTCCAGGTGGGGAAAAATCTGATCGAAAGCGTAATCACGCGCCGCAGCGCCGACGAAATGAAACTGAAGATCGGCGACCGCGTCACCGCGGTGATTAAATCCACCGAGGTTATGCTGCAAAAGGGATAACCACGCTGGCGTTACTCTTGTCATTCTGTCACTCCGAGCGAAACGATAAATCTCTCATTGCTTTCTTGCCATTGAACAGAAGAGAGATTTCTCGCTTCGCTCGGAATGACGCTAGGGGATTGGACTTGCAGAAGATGGGCCGAAAGTTACTCGCGGCCACTGCGACTCGATTAAACAGGCGACCCCGCGCCGATTCCAAATTGCCGACACCGGAAAGGAACTCATATGCGCCGAATTCTGCTTGCCGCTCTTTTTACCCTGTCTCTCTCCTGTGCCGGATGGTCGCAACAAGCCGCTCCGGCGAAGCCTTCGAGCGGACCAAATGACTTCAAACTCGGCGGCACGGTGACGACGCCCCTTGACCTGACTGCGGCCGACCTTAAAGCCATGCCGCGCAAAACGCTTCGCGTGGATAATCCGCATTCAAAGAAAATGGAAGTCTATGAAGGCGTGCTGGTCGAAGATTTGCTCAAAAAGGCCGGCGTGCCGCAGGGAGAGCAGCTTCGCGGGCGAGCGATGGCCACTTATGTTCTGGTGGAAGCGGCG
>DASRQU010000113.1:0-3838 GCA_035696345.1 Candidatus Acidiferrales bacterium | reverse complement strand
GTGTCGTGCGGCCACTGCGTCACGGTCTGTCCGTGCAATGCGCTCATGGAAAAGTCCATGCTGACGCACGCCGGATTCCTCACGGGCGTTTCCAAGCGGGCTCTGAATTCCATGATTGATGTCGTTAAGGGCGTCGAACCGGAGACCGGATACGGCTCCATCATGCGCATATCCGAAGTCGAATCGGCCATGCGCGAGAAGCGCATCCGCCGCACCAAGACTGTTTGCACCTATTGCGGAGTCGGCTGCAGCTTCGATGTCTGGACCAAGGACCGCCACATCCTGAAGGTCGAGCCGGCGGACGGCCCTACGAACGGAATTTCCACGTGCATCAAGGGAAAGTTCGGATGGGATTACGTGAACGATCCGGACCGTCTGACCACGCCGCTGATTCGCGAGGGCGACGGTTTCCGCGAGGCCAGCTGGGATGAGGCTCTCGATCTGGTCGCGCGCAGATTCACCGAAATCAAGGCGCAGCATGGACCGGACTCACTCGCCTTCATTTCTTCCTCGAAGTGCACCAACGAAGAAAATTATCTGATGCAAAAATTGGCGCGCGCCGTGATCGGCACAAATAATATCGACAACTGTTCCCGCTATTGCCAGGCGCCAGCCACCACGGGACTGTTTCGCACAGTGGGGTACGGCGGGGATTCCGGCTCGATCCGGGACATTGAGAACGCAAGCCTGGTGCTGATCGTTGGCAGCAATACGGCCGAGAGCCATCCCGTGCTTGCCACGCGTGTGAAGCGCGCCCACAAGCTTCGTGGACAGAAACTTATCGTCTCCGATCTGCGCGAGAACGAGATGGCGCGCCGTGCGGACCTTTTCATGCACCCTAAGCCTGGAACCGATCTGGTCTGGCTTTCGGCAATCACGCGTTATCTGCTCGAAAACGGTCTCGCGCACGAAGATTTCCTTCGCCAATGGGTGAACGGACTGGAGGAATACAAGAAAACTCTCGCGCCCTTTAGCATGGAGTTTGCTTCGCAGACCTGCGGCCTTCCAGTGGAAACGCTGGAGAGAGTCGCGCACATGATCGCTGAAGCCAGCGGCGTCTGCATCCTCTGGGCCATGGGAGTGACGCAACAGAGCCAGGGTTCCGACACATCAACTGCTATCTCCAATCTGCTTCTCGTCAGTGGAAATTACATGAGGACAGGCACGGGCGCGTATCCATTGCGCGGGCACAACAACGTGCAGGGCGCGGGCGACAGCGGTGCGGCGCCTAACAACCTTCCGGGTTATCAATCCGTGGACAACCCGGAAGTTCGCGCGCGATTCGAGGCGGCGTGGAAAGTGAAGCTGTCCTCCACCAAAGGCCTCGACAATCACGAGATGGTCGACGCGATTCATCAGGGCAAATTGAAATCCCTATATTTGGAGGGCGAAGAGATGGCGGTTGTAGATTCGAACGCCAATCACGTTGCGGCGGCGTTCTCCAAGCTCGATTTCTTTGTTGTCCAGGATATTTTCTTTAGCGCAACGTGCCGCTTCGCCGATGTGGTTCTCCCCGCCGCGCCCAGCCTCGAAAAGGAAGGCACATTCACGAGCACCGAGCGGCGCATTCAGCGGTTGCATCAAGTGTTCGAGCCCATTCCCGGCAGCCGGCCGGATTGGAAGATTACCCAGGATATCGCCAATCGTCTGAACGCCAACTGGAACTACACGCACCCCAGCGAAATTATGAACGAGATGGCATCGCTCGCGCCGCTGCTGGCGGGAGTGAATTATGAACGGCTCGAGGGTTACAAGTCCCTTCAATGGCCCGTTGCCGCCGATGGCAGCGACCAACCGCTGCTCTACACGAAGGAATTTAATTTCCCGGATGGTAAGGCGCGGCTCTTCCCTGTGTCATGGACGGGCCCAGTGGAAAAGTCCGACGCAGAATTCGACCTGCACCTTAACAACGGCCGATTGCTTGAGCATTTCCACGAAGGAAACATGACCTACCGCGTGAAGGGTATTAAGGAAAAGACCCCGGACACCTTCGTCGAAATTTCTCCGGAGCTCGCGAAAGAGCGCGGCGTCCAGAGCGGTACGTGGCTGTTGCTCGTTTCCAAGTATGGGCAGGTTCGCGTGCGCGCATTAGTCACAGACCGTGTCAGCGGGCTGGAACTTTATATGCCGATGAATTCCACCGAAAGCCCCGTGAATCGCCTGACAAGCAGCATCAGCGACCCGGTAACTCATACGCCTGCCTACAAGGAAACCAGCGTACACATGCAGGTCTTGGCCGAGGTTGGGGAAAGTCCGCTGCCGCGTGTGAACTCGCGCTTCGGCCACCCTACGCCCCAACATGGCGTCGAGGTCGAGCGTAAGTGGAAGCGCTCGGACTATAGCGTCCCGGGAAGTCAGCTTGTTCAAATCCAGCAAAAATAAAGAGGAGCGAGAGTCATGGCCAAACCGATTCGTTTAGAGGTACACGCCCGCGATCCGCGCGAGGAACTCCGCTCGCGATTGGATAGTGCACCGCTCGAACACGCGGAGGCATTGCTGGCGGGATACGAAGTTCTGCAAGGACTGCACGATTGCGGAGTACTTGAACTGCTTCGCGGGCTCCTGAGCTCCGGCGGCAAAGTGCTCGAGACCGCCACCGATGTGGCGCGCGCGCCGGAGTCGGTGCGCGCGATCCGCAATGTGATCGTTCTTGGTAAGACGCTCGGAGAAATAGATCCCGATCTTTTCGACGGTTTTGCAATGGCGCTTCCCGAGGCGATTCGGGAAGCGAAAGCGCGCGGCAAGGAGCCACCGGGCTTCCTGGCGATTCTGAATAAGTTTCGGAGTAAAGATTTGCGGCGCGGGCTCGTCGCCGTAAACAGTTTACTCGAGGCATGGGGAAAGGACTTTTTTTCGGAAGCACATTCCCAGTCAGAAAAATGAGCGTATTGGGCGTGGGCTCTAGTTAGAGCCCGCCAAAATTTGATGGAGGATATATGCGAAGCACGAATCGTTGGGTGATCGCTACGGCCGGAGTTTTTTTGCAAATTGCACTGGGCGCAGTCTACGCCTGGAGTGTGTTTCGCATCCCGCTCGCGCGGCAATTTGGATGGAGCATTCCTGAAGTCACGTTAACGTTTACCATTTGTATCTTCGTGGTAGGTTTCGCGGCATTCTTCGGCGGCCTCTGGCTGAATCGTCGCGGTCCTCGTGTCGTGGCACTGACTGGCGGCGTTCTTTACGGAGTGGGAGTCTTCCTTGCCAGCTTCTCCGACCACGGGCTGTGGTGGTTATATTTGAGCTACGGAGTGATTGGCGGAATTGGATTGGGCTTCAGCTATATCGTTCCGGTGGCTGTGCTCGTCAAATGGTTCCCGGATCGCAGGGGGTTGATCACTGGCATCGCGGTGGGCGGCTTCGGCGCGGGGGCTTTAATCACAGCACCGGTGGCGACGCGATTAATCCAAACCATCGGCGTGCTTCACACCTTCGCCTACCTTGGCATCGCTTTCTTGCTCGTCACGGTTATTGCCGGATTATTCATGCAGAATCCTCCGGAGGGCTGGAAACTCGAAGGATGGACGCCAACTGCTTCGGAAATTTCGCATAGAGCTCACCGAGATTACACGCTTGGGGAGGCTTTGAGGACGTGGCAGTGGTGGGCGCTCTGGCTCCTGCTTTTTCTGAATACTTCGGCGGGCATTTCGGTGATTTCTCAGGAAGCGCCGCTCTTCCAAGAATTGGCGCGTGTCAGTGCGGTCGTGGCCGCGGCGATGGTCGGCGCAGTGAGCATCGGAAACGCGCTAGGGCGGGTGTTCTGGGCCTGGGCTTCCGATGCCATCACGCGCAAAGCAACCTTCTTCGTGATGTTTCTGCTGCAAGCGCTGCTCTTCTGGTT
>DASRQU010000112.1:0-6900 GCA_035696345.1 Candidatus Acidiferrales bacterium | reverse complement strand
TCCAGAACGCCGCGTCTATCGCCGGCCTGATGCTCACCACCGAAGCCTTGGTGGCCGACATCAAGGAACCCGAAAAAGCAGCAGCAGCCGGCGGCGGCCATGGCGCCCCAGGCGGCGGCATGGGCGGCATGTACTAGATCGCAGGAACAAGTAGTAGCAAGGAAAAAAGGGCGTCCCGGCAAAACCGGGACGCCCTTTTGCTTTTTCGAGGAAGTAGCGCGACGAGTCAGCACAGCATAGGAATAGCGGTTCCCCATCGAATGCCAAGACCCAGCCACTTATCCGCGTACGCTCATTGAACCGATTGGACCGCGTCCGGAGGGATTAGCATGAGTTCGCAATGAGACGCGCCGGGATGACATGCTAAAATTCCTCTACGAATGATTTGCGTCGCTGCGTCATCCGGGAACAAGAGTGCGAATTCCGCCCTACGTATCGCGCTTCCCGACTCGCGCAGGGATTCCGACCCTTTAATGAACTTAACGTCCACAATTCCCGCCCCTTTGCGGAAGAGCAGGTAAAACGCACCTCGAGCAGAATCGTCCGTCTGATAGTCGACAGAGATGTTGTGCAGCTGGCCGAAGTTCGCGCGCGCCTCATCGACAGCGCTTCCCGCCAATCTCGCATCGCCCATCAGCGCGGTCAGATGTTCCATGCTTTCCTCAGGCGCGTTTCCCTGTACAACAACCTGAGCATATGTCTTGATGGCTTCCTGCTTTTTGCCTTCTTTCTCGTAGATCTGCGCCAGGTGATCGCCGATCGTCGGCGATTCATAGAGATTCCAGGCCGCTTTTAAATACTTTTCAGCCGGTTCAAGGTGGTTCATGGCGAAATGCGTCCATCCAACCGTATCCCAGTCTCCGCCTAACTCGGCCATGCCCCCCAGCTCGTCATCGGTTAGCTGCTGGAGGGAGATGCTCGTCGTTTCATTTTCCTGCTTATGAACTGCTTGTTCCCCGTAGCTGAGCGCCACATCCAGAGCAAGATGTTCCTCAATCATCGAGTAAGCAACCGTGTTCAGCGTTGCGACGGACGAATCGAGGCGAGCCGCTTGTTCAAATGTTGCCGTCGCTTTATCTTTTTGCCCCACTCGCGAATACGCCACAGCGAGTTCCACCAGATATGGCGCGCCACCCGGCCTGCTTGTAATGAGTTCTAAATCGGCGATGGCCTCGGCAAATCTGCCCATGGCACCCAAAATTGCCACGATCTGTTTTGGCGCGTCAGGGTCGTCTGGGGTGATTTGTCTCAGTCGAAACCAGCCATCCAGAGCCTCTTCAAGTCGTCCGGTACCCCCCAGAGCAACAGCGAGGACCTTGTAATAAAGCGGGTTCTTCGGATTCAAGGCAATGGCTCGCTTCATCTCATCGATGCCTTCATCCACATCGTGAAGAGACACGTGGGCGCTGCCAAGCGCCATCCACGCCTCCGCGAAGCTTGGGTCCTTATCTACGGCGCGCTGAAACATGTCTAACGCCGGACGTGCTTCGCCTTGCTGTAACATCACCTGAGCTGCGTCAAAGAGAACTCTAGCCTCTGCGCTGCCGGTTACATCGACCGTCGATCCCGCCCCCTTGGCGGTCGCGTCCTGCGGCGATGCCGGACCTGAATTTAGCGACTGCGCCAACGTGGGTGTAGGGACGCTTGTATCGCGTGTCGCCGCGAATTCCCATGAGGAGAACGCTAGCACACTCAACGTCGCCGCCGCCGTCGCAATAAAGAAGCGCCTCCGGTGCACGCGAGGATTGAATTGCGGTGATAACATTCGCATAAGTTATTATATCTATAACTCGGCCTTCTATTGCCGAAAAATCGAATCCCATAAACTTATGCTACGGGCTATTCATGGTTCGAGACGCAGAGAACGCAGCCTTCGTTCTCATGCAATCAAGCCTAGACATTTTCTAGGGTCGGCCCTATACCGCCCGGGCAGGTAACACATGCATTGAGGTGGTCTTGCACTTCCGGGCGGGCGGCCCGTGAGTAGCACAGCCACTCTTGGCTGTGTGGTTTTGTGGACCAATTCGCAGCCACGGTTTCAATCGCGATTGCGAAAACCACACAGCGAAGAGTCGCTGTGCTACTTCTGGGCGCTGGACCAAGGCCAATCTTCGGGCGGGTGGCACGGCCTTTGCACTGGAATTTCCGGGTGGCCCATCCTTGCGCATTCGCAAGGGTGGGACTTTTTAGTCTATGCCCCTCCAAGCGCTAAGATTGAGCGACTACCCCAATCTTGAAGCGACTTCGGGACGAGCCGATTGATATTTGAATCCGCGGAAATGCGCCCCCGAACGAGTAGCACAGCCACTCTTGGCTGTGTGGTTTTTGCAACTCGATCCACAGCCACGGTCTCACTCGCGATCGCGAAAACCACACAGCGAAGAGTCGCTGTGCTACCTGTGGGCGCTGGACCAGGGCCAATCTTCGGGCTTCAAGCACAGGCGCGCTTTTACTGGGTTGCGTTCTATGTATGCCTTGGTGCGTGCGAATTGGGCGGCGTCGCGAATCCAGTGATCGAATGACTCGTCCTGCCAAAATGGTTTTCCGGAACGGCCGAGTTTTGCGTTGGCATCGTGAGCGGACACTCCTTTTATCCCGCCCATGAGTTTATGCAAAGACACAAGCGGTTCGAGCAATGCATGAACGTGATTGGGCATGACGACGTAGGCTCGCAATTTGTAGTGGCCGAGTTCGGCGCCGAATCGAATTGCGCGTTCTGCGTAGCCGGCGATTTCCGGGTCTCTCAGCCAAAGCGGACCGCTCGACGCCGCGTCAAGCGCACGCTCCGCGCTCAGGAATTGTTTTCGAGGTTCGATTTTCCATTTTTGGAGATGTGCCGCAAAACCATTTGGCAGAGAACCGTAAAGCCGCCACGTCAAGAAAACGGCAGTCCCCTCCGGCTGCCAATGCGGCAGATTCCGCCGGTAGAAGCCATGAGTCATTGTTCGTGACTATAGCATAAACCATGTGAATCGGGGCTTTTCGTAGCACAGCCACTCCTGGCTGTGTGGGTTTTGCAGCTCGACTGGCATCGATCGTAAACACGACCGCGAAATCCACACAGCGAAGAGTCGCTGTGCTACTTATGAACGGCGGGTGGCATAGCCTTCGAATTTTGAAGGGCGGGTCGTTGCGAATGTACCCAGATCTCTTTCGATGAAACGACATTTTGGGAACACTCTTTTCCGAAGAATGTATTACAATCCGCGCCAACGGGAGGTATCAGTCCAGTGCGTCAGCTTCTGGTTACAATTTTGCTCGTTTTTGCGGTGACGGTTTCGGTCGTTGCGCAAACCGCCGCGATGCCGGTCTTGTCCGGAACCTGGGTTCTCAACGCCGCGAAAAGCACGCTCGCGAAGGACAGCACTCTCAAATCGGAAACAATCGTTGTTGCTTACAAGAAGTCGGCTATTGTCTTTCACTATGAAACCAATGGAAGGAAATCGACGGAAACGTACACGCCAGACGGGCAAAAGCGAGTTATGAAAGATATGCAGTCTGGACAACTGATTTCAAAGGCGAGTTGGCAAGACTCAGCGCTTGTCATCGAGTCCACTCTTGAAATCAAGGTCCCCAATGCCGTTGTCACGGTTACCGGCCTTAAGCCTGTCGTCGATACGTGGACTCTCGCGCCCGACGGTCGAACCCTCACCCACGATATGAACGACCACAAAGAGATTTTTGTCTACGACAAACAATAAGCGACGTACAGACCGCCGTTGAACCAAGACCTGGTAGGACTTGTGGCACAGCTTGCGGTCTCGCGCGCGACCGCGAAACCCACACAGCGAAGAGTCGCTGTGCTACCTGCCCGGCGGTGCATCCTCCGAAATAGAACATGGACACTCCCGGCTATTCGAATTTAGAAACGGTGAGAGCGCCCAGGCGAGTTTCTCTTTGAGCCATTGATTTACCATTTCTCTGACGGCTCCTCTCTCCTGGCTACCGCGGCCCATGTGTTTTGCGCCGACCATGATCCGGACCATCTTTGGCTGGCCGGTGGATAACAGCAACAGATTTCCTGCGGCGAAATCCATGAATCCCTTGTCCCCATTGACGCAAAGCATTGGCGCGTTGGGCTTGCTCAGCGTTTTTCATTTTTTATTCGCTCCCTCGCGTAGTCGATTCCTTGAAAGGCTCGGCCAGAGGCGAGAACAGCAAGCGAACACAGGAAGCGAAAACAGGAAGCAACGCGCCGCCCCTGCCAGTGAGACTAGGGCGTCGCAATTGTGCCGCGGCAAAAAATTCCGCCGTAAGCCACGATCAGATTCGCTTTGCAACAAAAATAATCAAGCAGACGACCAGAATCGTTCCGAGTAGTCCGTATCCGAGCATTGTTCTCTCCTAGCCGCCAACGAGCGGCTTTCGATGCAATGGAGTGGCACGAGCGTCCAAAACTTCAAACCTCAGTGCGCCGGGATCACCGTCCGCAGCCTTGTCGCAAAGGGTACGCCCGCGACTCTCCATCAAATCCAGGGACATCATGGCAACAGTCATGATGAATGTCTGTACCGTGAACCCCTCAGAAAGCATGGTGAAGTACGGTGAAGATTGGTTGGCGTTCTGTAGGCGATTTGGCCCGTAATCTTCCCCATTGGTATCAAGCGGAGAACCCTAATTCAGAGGAGTGGTTAATCTTTGAACTTCATCCGCGAGCCTCGTTAATTGATCCGATTTGGATATGACGGATGCGACGCCGACATTGTGAGCCAAGCGATCCATGACAGCATCGTTGAATATAGTGAACAGGATCAGCGGCGTATCGGGCGACACTTGATGCAGCATCAATGCGGCTTGCAATCCATTCATTCGGGGCATCGAAAAGTCCAAGATGATGGCGTCGGGCTTCAGTTCCAGTCCTTTTTCGACTCCTTCAAAGCCGTCCGCCGCCTCGCCACACACTTTGATGCCGGGGCGCAACTCTATAAACTCACGAATCAGCCCGCGAATTGGGGCGCAATCGTCAACAATCAGTATCCGCTTGTCCATCGGGACCTCCATCTTAAAACAGGCCGAACCGGGAGGCCCTGTGTACGTAAGCGTACATCAGCTTGATAATTTTTCAAATACACGTTTTGCACTAGTCCCGCGCTAAGCGCGGTTACTACCCCGGAGTCTGGGGACATGCTGGAACTTAGTTGCGTTGGTGTTCGAACTCCAAGGAACAAGCATTATGCTGATGTTCAACCTGCGTGGAGATTGAACGGGCGAGCTGGACTTTTGGCTAAAAGCTTCAGGTGGTCGCTGTCGCCCCGGCTTCTTTCATGGTCTCTCCGCCATCGCTGCGCTGCGTTACAAGATCCGGACTAACGGCGGACGGTCGATCGAACTCATAGTTCGTTCGATGTCCTATTCTGACCAACGGTTTTTCGAAGTAGATCCACGAAAGGTAGGCAACCGTCAAAGTCACAGCGACCGCAAAAATCGCGATTATCAGTGAACGAATACTGGTAATCCGAGGTGGATCGACCGAGAATATTCGAAATACAACACGCAGGACTGCTTGATGCAACAAATAAGTCCCATAAGCAATCGAGCCCAACCAGCGGAGCCAGCCGACGCGCAATGCTCGTGCAACCATCGTCTCCGGTCGTGTCACTGCGAAGACGAGAACAATCACGTAGAAGCACGCCATCCACGTGTACCCGACAGTAAACATCAAAGGGTCGGAAAAAGTGGCTGCGCGCGACGCGAGGTAAGCTACGCCGGCAAGCAGAATAGAAGCGGCCACGATGAAGAATCGATTGGCATTCTGAATTCGCTTCTTCCATGCCGTATCACGCAGAAGCGAAGCCGCAAGGATGCCCAGGAGCAATCCGTCTGCGCGGCACGGCATGAGGACGTAGGCTGCCACTCCGGCCTTCGTATGCCACACGAAATAAAGAACCAAGCGCAACAGCGGCGCGGCTAAGATTCCCGCGACGACAATTTTTCGCAACTGCCTTCCCCGAAAAAGTAATATGACCAACGGTATGGTGAGATAGAATTGCTCCTCAACAGCCAGCGACCAGGACATATCCAGGCTGTTCGTGCCCAGACTTGAGGACGCAGCCATCCACAAATTCTGTGTGAACGTCCAGTACATATACCAGGGCGGAGAAGTTTCTGCGCCCGCGGCGATATTCGGGCCAGCCGGATGCCGTAGAAAATGCATCGCGGGAAATAAAAGAAGAACGATGGCGTAAATAGGCACGATTCGAAAAAACCGGCGCGTGTAGAATGCCCGGAAATAGTTTGTGGCGTCACACGTGTCAACAAGAATGCCCCCGATCAGGAAACCGGAGAGCACGAAGAAGAGATCAACGCCGGTCCAGGTGAGAGACAGCGAACGAGTTAAATAGGCCAAGCCACTCCCAGGACGGCTCTGGGCAGTCTCCGTGAAAAAATGCCACATGACGACCATTCCAATCGCGATGCCCCGCAGTCCATCGATCTCGGGAACCCGGCCTTTCAGTTCGCGGAGCTTCACGCATTCGGTACTGGTCATCTGACGGAGAACCTCCGGCTAAATGTTCCTCGGGACGGTGACACGGCTAATGTCAGAGGTCAAGCCGAATTGCCGGGAAGCTAACCAGTAAGGCAACTTTGGGAGCGCAGCAGCAATCATTTTTGTTGCCTCATACGGTTGGTGCATGACGTTTTTTGATCAGCCCGGTCTCGATAATCCGCTTCGTTATTGATGGCTACGAGTTCAGAGAACCAGCGGGCGCGTCAACGCGGCGGCCCATTATCACCAAGTCCCGTTCTACACCGTCCAATGTGGCTACTCGCGGAAGAAAACCCCAGCGCGTAAAGCCGTGCTTTTCCACGAGCTTCAGACTTGGTTCGTTATGGCCAAAAATGAAGCCGAGAAGCGTGCACACACCGATTGCGGGCGCGTGTGCAATGGAGCGACGAATC
>DASRQU010000111.1:0-12679 GCA_035696345.1 Candidatus Acidiferrales bacterium | reverse complement strand
CGAGTTCACCCCGCGCCTCGAGCTCGAGCGCCTCATCCGCGAAGCCGGCCGCGTCCCCGTAGAGCGCGACACGCTCTACCGTCCCGTCGACCGCTCCAAAATGCCGCCGCCGCAAGGCCCGCGCCCCAACGTCACCATTTCCATCAATACTTAGTGGGGAGGGGCTATGCACAAAATAATTCTATATCCCGGCGAAGATGGATACTGGGTTGTGGAATGCCCAAGCCTTCCAGGTTGCGTAAGCCAAGGGAAAACTAAAGCTGAGGCCAGAGCAAATATCCGTGAAGCTATAGTAGGTTATGAGGCTGCGCTTGATGAGATCGAATCCGACCCAAAATTTATCGAGATGATGAGACGGTCGGATGAAGACATTCGCGCCGGTCGCGTTTATACACAGGAGGAAGCCGAACGACGAGTCCGGGAGCACAGGAAAAAACATTAGCAAAAGGCGATCCCGATGTCACTGGACGACGATTCACTTATTTGGAAAATGGTTTTTGTACTTCGACAACATCCCAATGAGTGGCTCAGCTTTAGGAAGCTCTCTCGATTAGTGGCAATTCCCGGAATAGACGAGCACGCTGTAGCCTCTACTGCAGTGTATCGAGACGATTTGTTCGCCGTCCACCAGGACCGGAGAGTGAAACTTCGTGAAAGCATCGTCGAACAACTCGCACACCAAGATCTTGCGAATTGGAAAGTTCCAAAACGCATGGTCCCTGATGAGCGAAGGGAACTTCGCGATAGAGTTGCACGCGCGATAGGAGGTGCGGAAGGCACATGCTATTGTGATGTTCCTTTTCCGACGATACTAAGCGAAATCATTGGAGAGACAGTACCTGATGAGGCGCTGATTCTTGCCTGCTGTTGGATCACGATATGCCGAGTCCGTGGTCTTTATATGCAATTAGTCTCGCCGGACATATGGAGTGAACTCTGTCGGCGCCGTGTCGATGTCAAGCATCGCGAAAATCCTAATAATCTATAGCATTAATTCCCACTCTCATTTTCCGAGGTTTCCGAAGAAAATGCTAAAAGATAAAAAGTCGGTTTATTTGTCTCCGGGCTTCTCTTTCCGCAAAAATTCCCACCCCAGCAACGCATAAAACGGCGCATAGCAAAGCCACTGAAACAGCGGATCGAAATGCCACACTCCCAACGCACGATAATTGAGGAAAATTTTGTAGGAGAGAAATTCCAGAATCGTCAGCAGCAGCCACGCCGGGCTCGGATAAAAACACAACAGCGGCACAATCCACGTGAAATACCACGAATAGCCGTTCGGCGCGAAGAGCAGCACCGTTCCGATCATCAAAAATGCCGCCCGAGTGGGATCCACCCGCCGAAACGCCAGCCAGAGCGCCAGACCAAGCACAACACCTTCGCCAATCCCCGCCGCCACCTCATGCGAACCGGACAGCCAGAAGAGCACCGGATAAATGCTCGAGTGATACCCGCGAAAAATACGCTCATAATACGTCATCATGGCGAGGAATTCGCGCCACGCGCGCCAATACGGCCATGTACACGCCACAGCCAGCAAAGCGCACCCACCAGCCGCCAGCCACCCGCGCAACTTTCCCGGCCACCCGGCGCGAACGAGGGCCATCGGTAATAACGTGGCAGGAAAGGCTTTAGCCAGCGCTCCGGCCGTCAGCGTGAGCGTTGACAATCCCGGAAACCGCCGTATAATCAGCAAAGTAGCGACGACACCGGCGATGGCGAGTGCGTCGTTGTGGCCGCTGGAGGCGAATTCGATGATCACCAGCGGATTCCACGCATAAATCGCTATCTGGTAGTTCCGTCCCCCGGTCGAACGGATCCACCCGGCGAGCATGGCCGCCACGGCAAGATCGGCCAGCAAAAACGGCAGCTTGAAGCCGACCGGGCCAGGCAAAAAGCGCCACGTCGCGCGAAACACAAGCTGTGCAAGCGGCGGGTACATCGTTGGAATTTCCGGCACAGGCATGACGTACCAACCCGGATCGCGTAGCGGCGCAAGCCGCGGGTCCGTAGGTGCAACTGCATACGGATTCCAGCCCTCGTTTTGCACGTGTCCGTCCCAACGGTAGCGGTGCAGATCGGTGGAAAGCGACGGCAGTTGCGGAAACAGCGTCAGGCGAAACGCGAGAGCGCCCAGTAACACGAGCCACAGCACTACGCGCCGATCTGGGGTATGCTCAAGCGCATAAAGGGCGACGACATACAACACGCCGCCGCCCAGAGCGAGCGCCATGAATTCGGGGATGTGCACCGAAAGGTCTCCGAGGCGAGCCATCGCCGCAAAGACGGCTTCGAGCGCCACAATGGCGACGACGGCGATCAGAATTTGCGGTTCGAGCCGGCGGGCAGGAGAAGCGTTCAAGGCGTGTACGCTCGTGGCATAAAATTTCGCGGATATATTTTTTCCAAAGGGGACTGTCCGTTTTGAATCTCGCGCACCATACGCTGACTCTACTCGCGGTAGCGGCCCAAAATCCGCTCACCAATTACTGGTCCAAGCTCACCGATCCGAACCGCAATCCCTTCCGCGGCCTGTACCAACTGAATACTTTCGATCTGGCTATCATGATCCCGTATTTCGCCGTGCTGGTAATCCTCGCCGCCTACGGCATGCATCGCTACTATCTCGTCTACGAATATTTTAAGAATCGCCGCAACGTCCCCGGCCCGCCGCCCGCGATGGACGAGTGGCCCAAGGTTACCATACAGCTCCCCATCTACAACGAGCGCTACGTCATCGAGCGCCTCGTCGACGCCGTCGCGCGTTTCGATTATCCGCGGGAGTTGCTCGACATTCAGGTGCTCGACGATTCCACCGACGAAACGCGCCAAGTCGCCGGCCAATGCGTCGAACGCTACCAAGCGCTAGGACTGCCCATTCATTATCTGCATCGCACCGACCGCACAGGCTACAAAGCGGGCGCGCTCGCAGAGGGCCTCAAATCCGCGACCGGCGAATTCGTCGCCATCTTTGATGCTGACTTCCTGCCATCGCCGGATTTCCTGCGCCGTGTTATTCCGTATTTCACGGATCCCAAAATCGCCATGGTGCAGGGACGCTGGACCTACCTGAACCGCAATTATTCCGCGCTCACCGAAGTGGAAACCATCTTGCTCGACGGCCACTTCGTGATGGAGCATGGCGCGCGCTCACGCAGCGGCAGTTTTTTTAATTTCAATGGTACGGCCGGCATGTGGCGCCGCGTCGCCATTGACCAGGCCGGTGGCTGGCAGCATGACACGCTCACCGAAGACACCGATCTTTCCTACCGCGCGCAGCTCATCGGCTGGAAATTTCTGTACCTGCCCGATGTGGAGTGTGCGTCCGAATTGCCCGTGGAAATGAATGCATTCAAAGCGCAGCAAGCGCGCTGGGCCAAGGGCCTGATGCAGACGGCAAAAAAAATTCTGCCGCGCATGATGCGCTCAAACGAGTCGGCGAAAATCAAGGCGGAGTCCGTGTTCCATCTCACCGCCAACATCAGCTACCCGTTCATGATCGTGCTCTCAACGCTGCTCCTGCCCGCGATGATCGTGCGTTTCTATCAAGGCTGGTTCCAGATGCTGTTCATTGACCTGCCGCTGTTTATCGCGTCCAGCTGCTCGATTTCCGGTTTCTATCTCACGTCGCAGCGCATCCTGTATCCAAAAACCTGGAAGCGCTCCATTCTCTACATGCCGCTCGTGATGGCTGTAGGTATTGGCCTCTCCGTGCGCAACGCAAAAGCGGTGCTCGAAGCCATTTTTGGAGTGAAATCGGAATTTGTGCGCACGCCGAAATTCAGGATCGAAGGCCAGGCCGGCACCTGGAAAAAGAAAGGCTACCGCAACCGCGCCGGCTGGATGCCCTACCTGGAAATTGCTCTCGGCCTATATTTCGCAGGCACAATCGTCTACTCCATCCAGAATGAAAATTACGCCACCACCCCGTTCCTCTTTCTGTTCGTCTGGGGTTTCCTATACACCGGCATCATGTCCGTAGCCCCGGGCTGGGCAGATCGCCTCCGCCTAGGCCGGGCGCAGCCCAGCACCGCATCAGCTGAAGCCAGAGCGTCCGCCTCCGGTGCGCCAGGCTTTTAGTAGGACAGGCTTCAGCCTGTCTTCTTTTGACTTCCGCATACTCAGCAAAAATTCAACCCCAGACAGGCTGAGGCCTGTCCTACCAAAATCACCGCTCCTCAACCGGCTCAGGATGAATCGTAACGCGCGCGATCTGCGGGAAATGTTCCTTCACGCGGTCTTCTAGAGCTCCGGTAACGTCGTGTATTTGCGTAATCGGCAAACTGCCATCCATCGCACAGTGGCAGGAAACTAAAATTTTGTGCTCCACCTGCCGCACATGCACTTCGTGGCAATCGACGAGCTCATGGTATTCGCTGGGTAGCGAGTTGATATAATTTTCGATGAACACGGCGAGCCCCGTCATCTCGCCGCGCTGCCCATCGACCGAAGCGATGTGCGTGCCAAGCGGTTCGATGTGAATATTCACTTTTGCTTCCGCGCGATTTTTTGACGAAGCGGCAACGCCGGGCAGTTTGCGAATTTCCTCTTCCAGCTCCGTAGCGCGCCGATGCGCTTCGCGCAAGCTTAAGTGCTCGTCCACTTCCAGATGCATTTCCACAAAGAGCCGCCCGTCGAGCTGATCGGCGGAAATTTCATGCACGGCAAGCCCAAGCCGCGCGGCAATCGCGCGAATCGCGTCAAATAAATGCTCGCCCTCAGCGGCGCGCGGCTCCATGTGCACCATCACATCGGCGGGCACAATCTCACCGACGCGGCGCTCCACCTCATCGGAAATCGCATGCACCTGCTCGAAGCTGGCGGAGCGCGGCACGCTGATCGTCACATCCACAAAATGTTTGTTCCCCGCGCGCCTCACGCGCACGCGTTCCGTGGAGAGCACGCCTTGCAGTCCCTCCACCACTTTCGTCACGCGCTCCTGCAAGCCGGCGGGCGCCGAATCGAGCAATGCATCGAGCGTGCGTTTTCCCAAACGCGAGCCAACCCAAATGACAATAGCTGCAACCGCAAGCGCGGCGATCGGATCGGCAATCTCCAGCCACGGTGCGCCGTAATGCTGCCCCAGCCACACCGTGCCCATGCCCAGAATCACGACGAGCGTGCTCCAGACGTCCGTCGAGAAATGGAGCGCGTCCGCTTCCAGCGCCTCGCTCGGAAATTCCTTCGCCACGCGCGCCAGTGCTCGCGAGCGCACAATATCGATGCACATTGCGAGCCCGAGAATTACCATCGCCAGGCCGCTTGGCTGCATATGCACCTGCTTGAAAAGCAGCCGCATGAATGCTTCGACAATAATGTATACGGAAGTAGCGAGCAGGAGCCCGGTCTCCACAAACGCCGAAAAATTTTCAAATTTTCCGTGTCCGTAGGTGTGCCCGGAATCCGCGGGACGATCCGAAACGCGCACCGAAAGCCACGTCAGAATCGCCGCAATCAAATCCAGCCCGGAATGCATGGCTTCGGACAGTACGCCAAGGCTGCCCGTAGCAAGCGCCAAAAACACTTTGAGCGCCACCAGCACCAGTGCGGAGCCAATGGAGCCAAGCGCCGCCATCTGCTTGACCGAAGTAGGAGATCGTGTGATTGAGAAAACCTCGGAAAGGATTATACGATGAGGTAGGACAGGCTCCAGCCTGTCTTCTTTTGACTTTCTTAACTGCGGCAAAAGTCAAAACAAGACAGGCTGAAGCCTGTCCTACTAAATGCTAATTAATCGGCGGAGGAGGCACGAGCGGCAACCGCTCAGGCTCGCCGCGCGCGCCATGCACTTCCACATCATCCAGCAGCAGGGACGGCGCAACCACGGTCGACGGCACGCCCGAATCCGCCGAGCCAAACGCGGCCAGCGCCGTTCCCGCAAACCCGGCCTGCTGGCTTTGCATGAAATCAAACGCTGTGGAATCATTTCCCACCGCCGAAATATTGCGAATCGCGCGCAGCGTCAACCCGGAGAGGCGCGCGCCGCGAATCAGCGACTCTCGCCCATCGGCCACGTCCACGCGGTACACGAGCAGCGGCAATCGATCGCCCGTGGATGCGCCGGATGCGGCGCCCATCACGATTTCCGACAACTCATCCTGCTCGCGCACACCGAGCACAGGATTGTCCATTTCGCGAACCACGATGCACCATTTATTTCCGCTCTCCTTGCACTTATCCATGAATTTCTTCTTGATGTCATCGGGAGAGACGCCATCCGAGGAAGTAAAAAACAAATTGCTGGCCATCGGTCGCGGATCGCCCAGATACGCCGAACGTCCATGCCCATTTGTGTGATCAAGGTCCGGGCCCGGGCGCCGTGACATCAAAAAGTTAAGTAAAAGGCCGCTGTTCACAACTTCCACCTTTTGCGCCTTCACACCTTCCTGATCCACTTCGTAGGCGCCCAGCAAGTCACGACCTTGAAACTGTTTTGCCGTCGGATCATCGAGCAGAGAAACGTTGCCGGGCAATACACGCGAGCCCAGCTTTCCGGTCCACTCGCTGCGTCCGCCGAGCCGGTCCATCAACTGATCGAAAGCTGTTTGCATGGCCAGCGGTCCACGCGCGCCGGAAAGGGACGGCCCCAGCATTTGCGCGAGGAGCGAGCCTGCCGCGGGGGCGCTGAACAGTACAGGGCCGTCATAATCGGCCGCTGGCGACGAGACGCGCAGAGAAATCAAATCCTCTCCCGCTTTTTCCAGCGCTTTTTTCACTTCATCCGCAGCGGGCAGTTGATCGGGACGGTGACGATAAGCGGCGTAATAATTGTGCAGCGCCATGCCATCGTCGGATTCCGTTTCGAGGCTCGCTTCAATCGCGGCGAGGCTGCGGTTGGCGCGAATCTTCGTACCTTCGCTGTTGATGAGGTAGCTCGTCGTGTAAATCAGGTGATAGACCACGCGCGAGCTGTATAGTTGCGGAAACTGGCGCAGCGCGGCGGACGCGGTTCGCGCTTCCTGCTCCCAATTGCGCGTGCTCCAGTCCGAAGTTTGCAGCGGCTCCACGGAAACGGCGGGCGGCGCATCAGAAAAATCAGGAATGCTGGGAGCCTTCGCGAGGCGCGACATAAACGCCTGCTTCTTGGAATAATTTTCCACCGCGGCCTTAAACGCCTGATCCGTGGCCAGCCACAAATCCTGGCGCAGCGAATCGTAATCTCGATCGATTCCCACTGTGCCGGTCGATCCGAGGAATCCGCTGAAGCCTTCGTCCGTAATAAAGTTCGAGCTGTCCAGGTTTTTATTTCCCACCCGCACATCCACGCTCATGATGCGGTTGCGTCCGGAGGTGGAGGAAACCAGCGCGCCAAATTCCGCCACGATCGTGCGCACATCGAGGTCGAGAACGCGGTACTGAATGTAATAAGGCCGCGCCGGCTCATTCGTATCCGGAATTTTTAGTTCCAGGCGCGTTCGCGCGCGATCCAATTCGTCTTGCATCGCCGCAAGAGTTTTGTCGGAGTCGTTCGCCGCAGCTTGCGCCGCGGGCTGTGACGGTTGCGCCAACGTCGTCGCAGTTGTTACCGCCGCTGCAAGGTGGCGCGGCGGCGCGGCGTTCGCGAGTCCCGCCGACATCAGCATCAGCGCACCGGCCGTTACCGCACCCAAAGCACGAGTCTGTGTGAAAAATTTAAAATCGTTGTTCATCAGTTTCCCCAGGGCCCGGTTCATTTGCGCACCGCCTGTGTGTCATGTCCGGGTGGCGGTAAAATCGGAGGCTTATCGGTCGAAGTTTCTTTCTTCTGCACTTCCATTTCAGTGATCAAAATCGCAGGAGCCGATGCGGAAACAGGTACGGAGCCGGATTCCGCTCCGCAATATCCGTTAAATGTTTCCATCGTGTCGCCGGTGGCCACGATCTTCGTCAGCGACACGAGAGGCGTTCCCACGATATCCACGCCGCGCACAAGTTCATCGGGTCGCCCGTCCGCGAAAACTTTGTACACGACGAGCGGCTGCACCTGAAATGCCTGCGGCTGTCCGCGTCCGGTAAACGTAAATCCTCCGGCGATGTCGTCGATCAAAAGCCCAAACGGTTTTCCCTGGCGCGAAATTTCCTCGATCAGCTTTTTACGCAGTTCGGCGTTGCTGACCGTCAGGTTGCTCTGCACGATCAAATTTCCCTGGCGGGAAACTGGTTGCGCGCCGATCTGGCGGCGCCCGTGTCCGTTGGAAACAGGGAAGCCCGTGAGCGGCTGGCGCGACATTTCAAAATTTTTCAGCACGCCGTGATCGACCAGAGTCACGCGTTCGGAAGGTGTTCCTTCATCATCGAATGGATAAAATCCGATCAGAATGTCCTTGCCCAAATTTCGCTGTGTCGGATCGTCATAAATCGAAAGGAATTTCGGCAGAATCGGTTCGCCCACTTTGCGCGCGAACGTCTGGCCTTCGTTGATGTCCTTCTGACGAAAACCTTCGGAGCGGTGGCCGAAAACTTCATGAAAGAAAACGGCGGTCGCGCGCCCGGTCAATAACGCCGGACCTGCGTAAGGCTCAACGAGCGGCGCTGCGACAAGGGCTTCGAGTTCCTTGCGCAGAACTTGCCCTTCCGCGAGCACGGTCTTGTCATCAGGAGCGTCGGCGGGATTGGCCCAGTCAAAAT
Source organism: Candidatus Acidiferrales bacterium (assembly GCA_035696345.1). GTDB lineage: Bacteria > Acidobacteriota > Terriglobia > Acidiferrales > UBA7541 > Palsa-360. Next base: position 4,069 of record DASRQU010000111.1, on the reverse strand, counting down.
TGTAGTAGCGATTGATGTCCATTCCGTCCGGCGCTTTTCCCTGAATAAATAATTCCAGACGGTAGTGGACTTGTCCAAATTGCAGGCGCGTGCCTTCACTCGTCACCTGATACTGATTGTCTCCAGTGGCACTGAACGTCACGATGGAGTTCAGAATTTGCGGTGAGGCGCGAAACGCGCGCGTGTAATCGCGAACCTTTTGTTCCCACGGCTTGCGGTCAGGATGCACGGAAACCTCGGGGCCGTAAAACGTGTGCGGCTGTTCGCGCGCAAAATCGGGGGCGTGCTCTTCGGCCGTTTGCACCTGCACTTCTTTGCTCGTATTGATTTTGATCAGGCCTTCGGAAGCAGAGCGGAACTGTTTGTCGGTCTCCGCCCACATCGCGCGGCGCAACACGTCTGGAGCATCGTCGACCGGCACCGATGCGCCGAAACTCCCTTGCGTCGGCGCGGAATTGCCAACCTTATGCGTGTTGTCCAGATCGTAGCTTCCCACGCGCACCTGCGTTTCCAGCCATCGCGAATGGCTGTCCTCACTGGAAAGCAGCGCGCCGTTCGAGCCCATCACTTCCGAGCGGTCCGAGGAAGTCAAAATGTAGCTGACGAAATAAGCAGGCGGCGTCGCCTTGGAGAGAATCGGCATCTCGCGGTCCAGTTCCTGGCTCATCGTTTGAATCAGCGGAGATGGCGCGGACTGCGCGGTTTTCTGCGCCGCAGGCGCACCTTCGGGAGCGCGCGCCGGCTTATTCGCTGCCCACAGGCTCACAGAAATAAAAGTGGCAAATAACGCAAGACAGAATGTTTTCACTGAACTGCTCCATTCTACTGGCAAGGAATTCAACAGATTAAGTTAATAAGTCTATGCCTATGCTGCGCCGATCTCAATGCGCACGTTTCTGGGACGTTCTTCCAACAGGCGAAATATTATCGATACCAACCCGCTCAGGTAAGATGCAGGATAGCTGCTCCGCGTAGCCAGACCGACCCGCACAGGTTAGACGCGCGAAAAGTGGAGTCGGCTCCAAAAAAAGGAAACCGTCTATCGAGCCGCCCCGCAAACCGTTTGTTGAATGGCAATTAAGATTAGCAAAACGCAGGATTTGTTTTGGCAGCGTGCCGACTTTCGGTGTCGTGACGGGAGTCGAGCGGCCGCCGCGCGTAGCAATCGGCACCCGATAATCCATCCCACCCGAATCTGCGAATGGGGTAAGTAGGACAGGCTTCAGCCTGTCTGGTTTAATTTCTCGCGGGACGCAAATTAAAACCAGACAGGCTGAAGCCCGTCCTACTTTGGGCTAATAGGGCGGATCTTCGGAAGTCGCGGGTCGGCCTTCGCGTGTAGCGCGAAGAATTCCAGAACTATCCAGATAAAAATTGCGGAATCCGTAATTTCCCGCCTTGCCCTGCAATACATATGACCGGATCATTCCATCGGCTTCGACGGGTCCGGGGATGTACTGCAGTTGGTAATTCGCGCTTTGCGCCAACTGCGCGGCCAGTCGTGCCTTCTCGCCGATCGCTTCCAGCTGTAGCGGGTAACCGCCGGCGTCGCCGGACGCAAATGCGCCGAGCGCCGTGTTCACTTCGCGCATCGATTCCGCGGCGCGATTTTCCGCCATCACGGTGGGATCGCCTCGCCGCTCCGGCACAATGAACCACAGAAAACTCCAGATCGCGCCGAGCAGCACGCCCAGCAGAATGCCCCAACGCATCAAAATTTTACCGATGGTCGGCTTAGGTTTCCGGGGGTTGTCGCTCAGCAGAGGATCCGTCAGGTCCACGCCGCAGTGCGGACAAATTTCTGTAGCCTGATTGATCTCATTCTCGCACTGGCGGCATACAAACATAATTTTTGCACGAATCGGAAATTTACGGGGTTCAGTCGCGCCGCACTGTCAAAGCTGACGACGTTTCGCCACATCCTATCCAATGGCAAGCTGAAGAGTCAATCAGCGATGGATTCAGTGGCCATTTGTGACACAGGCTTCAGCCTGTGGGTTTAGTCCTCGCAAGGACTAAAAATCGCAGGCTGAAGCCTATGCCATCCAAACCACCGAGATTTTCTGGATGAGCCTAGCTGATCGGTGCGCTGGCGGCGTCTGCTGTTCCGCTGGAGGTGTTCCGGATGGTGCCGCTCTGGTCGGTAAAAAACGATCGCTGCCCGGTCGATCCGGCAACTACCGGCGTAGCCGTAATTGAATAGCTCTGCACATTGCCCGCAGGATCCACAACGACGGGCGCATACGCGAATTTGTAGCCGCTTTTCACTCCTGTCGCCAACGTCGCATCGATCAAATCCGCTCCGGCTGAGGTCGCTCCCGTGCCGCCTGCCGCGGGTCCCATGTCGGAGAGGGCGTGGGGGAATCCGCCGTAGGAATTCGAATAGAGCAAAATGCTTTCGTTGAGCGTGCGCATAGTTTCCACCGCGGCGGTCTCGTTTGCCTGGATCTTATTGCGCATCAAATTGGGGATGGCGATAGCGGCGATGATCAAAATGATCGTCACCACGATCAGCAATTCGATCAGCGAGAATCCCTTTTGCTTATTTCGGCTTACAGTCATAAACCCTCTCCTGTCCAACCCGTGAAGCTTCCCTAATATCCAGACGGATTGCCTCCTGCTCCGTGCGCATACAGGACAAGCAGTAATTCAATCCGCGTTGCACCACAATGAATCGTCATTCTACACCCGGCAGATAATTATGGGGTGACCAGAAAGTACCGTTTTCAGCCACACTCCCAGCCTGTACGTACTGGGTCGGCTATGATGCTACGGATCCAGTGAAGCCACACGAATTCACGTCCGCCGAAGCTGTTTTGACGTCCCCGGAACTATTTCTCGCGCAATTTTCGCAACTCGTCAAAACGTTGCACGAGGAAGCCAAAGGGTCTCAGTGGGAATTGTCGTATACAACTTTTTCGAATGCCTTGCGATGCAGCGCCGCGAAACGATTTGGCGCAGCCAATCCCTCGCCCATCGAAATCGAAACGTACTTGAAATCTCTTCACTTGGAGGACTTGGCGCTCGCCTGCGTCTGTAGCGAGGGAAACGAGGATGCCTGGGAGTATTTTATTGCGCATTATCGGCAAGATTTGCGGAATGCCGCGAACGCCATTCTCCGCAGCGCCGGCGGCGCGGGCGGAAGCCGCGCGGAAGAACTTGCGGATTCGCTCTACGGCGAATTGTACGGCGTACGTTCGGACGAAGGCCACAAAAGGAAATCGCTGTTCGAATATTTTCACGGGCGCAGCAAACTTTCCACATGGCTGCGCGCCGTGCTCGCGCAAAAACACGTGGATCTGCTTCGAACGAGCGGGAAAACTGTTTCTTTGGAGGAAGAAAAGGACAGCGAAAGCTTTCAAAGCAGTCCGGCGATGCAAACAAAAATGGAAACCGCCGACCCCCACCGCGAAAAATATCTAGGACGCGTCGCCAGATGCCTCTCCGCGGCGCTGGCAGCCTTGACGCCGCGCGAACGCCTGCTACTTGCGTGTTACTACGTCGACCGTCTCACTCTCGCCGAAATCGGGCGCATGCTTCACGAACACGAAGCGACGATCTCCCGTCACCTGGAACGCACGCGTCGCACGCTTCGCGAACAAGTGGAGCAATCGCTGCGACGCGGCAGCCCCGCGCTCGCTGGCAGCCCCGCGCTCGCTGGCAGCTCCGCGGAATCCGCTATGGACGACGCGCAGGTGGAACTGGCGTTCGAATACGCCGTGGAAGACTGGCCGTTCGATTTATCGGAGGCGCTGCGCACGACGCGCGATTCCAGGCAAAATGAGTGAGGCCGAAAAAATCGATGCGGGCTTAAGTAGCACAGGCTTCAGCCTGTGGATTTTAATTCTTGCCAGGACCAAGCCCCACAGGCTGAAGCCTGTGCTACTAAAAGCATTCGAATCCTCGCAAGATTTTTGATTTGAACCGTTCTAAAGTAAGGAAGAGTTTCTTTATGGATACAAACGACAGAAACGACTCCACAAACCGGGAACGCGACGCAAAGCTTGCCCGCCGCCTGGGCGAAGCCCTCGACCAGATGAATCCGCACGGCACAGCCACAGCTTGCCCC
>DASRQU010000110.1:0-31090 GCA_035696345.1 Candidatus Acidiferrales bacterium | reverse complement strand
GGTCGTGGCCGCGGCGATGGTCGGCGCAGTGAGCATCGGAAACGCGCTAGGGCGGGTGTTCTGGGCCTGGGCTTCCGATGCCATCACGCGCAAAGCAACCTTCTTCGTGATGTTTCTGCTGCAAGCGCTGCTCTTCTGGTTCCTGCCCGGCTTTTCTTCCGCGACCGTCCTTACCGTGGTCGCCTTCACAATCTTACTCTGCTACGGTGGCGGATTCGGGACGATGCCTGCGTTCGCAGCCGACTACTTTGGAGCCAAGAATGTCGGCCCGATCTACGGTCTCATGCTGACGGCATGGGGATTTGCCAGCGCCTTCGGGCCGCTCCTGATCGCGTACCTGCGTCAGGCAAATGGCACGTACCGAGGGGCGTTGCACATCATTGCCGGCGTAATGCTGGTTTCCGCCGTGCTACCAGTGCTGGTGTCACCCCCGCGCGAGGCACCTATCGATTCCAGTTCGCGGATGCGGGAATCGCAGTATTCCAAGAATGATGGCGCGGGGAGCCCTCGACCCGCGCACTGAGCCACTACTGCCACTCTTGCTGAAAGTGAGTTCAGCTTATGGCGAAAAAAAATCGCAGCATTGAAGTAACGCAGGTGACCGAGTGGAAGGACGGCGGAGCCACTCTCGTGGAAGACTACCTGGCGGCCGAAGAACCGTTGGAGATGCGCGCGGGACGACTTTCGCTTGGCGTCACTTTGCGCACGCCGGGAGACGATGAAGAACTCGTGGCTGGATTTCTATTTACAGAAGGAATTATCTCCCGCCCCGAGGATTTAATGGCGCTGCAAACGGCGACTGCCACGTCTTCGCAAAAAAATCTTGTGCGCGTGACGCTCGATCCCTCCGTTCCTCTCGATGCGAATGCCGCGGCGCGCAGATTTTCCGCAGGCTCGGCATGCGGAGTGTGCGGAAAAGCCTCCATCGCCCAGCTGCGACGTCGAGGCCTGCGACGGCCCGCTGCGGCCGCGCCATTCGATCCCGATATGCTGTGCCAGTTGCCTCCGAAATTGCGAACGGCGCAGGATGTTTTTGGCCGGACGGGTGGCTTGCATGCGGCGGCGCTTTTCGCTCCGGGCGGTGATCTGCTCGTCTTGCGCGAAGATATCGGCAGGCACAACGCAGTCGATAAAGTAATCGGCTGGGCGCTGCTCAGCGGCCGCATTCCTCTCAGCAATCACGTTTTGCTTGTAAGCGGACGCGGCGGATTCGAAATCGTGCAGAAGGCCATCGTGGCAGGAATTCCACTGCTCGCTTCGGTGTCTGCGCCGTCGAGTCTCGCCGTGCAACTTGCGCGCGAACTGGGTTTGACACTGGTGGGATTTCTGCGCGGGCGACGGTTCGTCATTTACGCCGCGGAGGAGCGGATCTCCGTTTCCGCTTTGGCGCAGGCCGTGGCGACTTGACGATTCCGTTTCACGGATTATCAAAATTCTGTAACAGCGCTCGGAACTTAAACAGCTCTCCGGAGGTATGTAATGTCCACAATTGAATTTGACGATGCGCTCCGCACGATTCTCTCCGCCGTACGGCCATTGCCCGCAGAGAAAGTTGCGCTCGCCCAGGCTCTTGGAAGAGTCGCGGCCCACCCTGTGGTCGCTGAGGAAGACGCGGTGCCATTTTCGCGCTCCGCGATGGATGGCTATGCGGTGAGCGCAACTGACTGCGCATTGGCAACTCGTGACCTTCCGATCGAACTTCCAGTAGCAGGTCAGGTATTCGCTGAAGAGGGTAAAGCATTCCTAGCGCCCGCAACAGCGTTAGCCATCATGACCGGCGCACCGGTTCCGCGCGGCGCCGACGCCGTGATTCCGCATGAACGCACGGAACGACATGGCGATTCAGTTTATATTTTCGCACCCGTGGGGCCGGGCGAATGTGTATTTCCTCCCGGCGAAGATTTTCGCCGCGGCGATGAACTGATTTCCGCTGGCGAAATTTTAAACGCCGGGAAGTTGGCTCTCCTGGCTTTTGCAGGAAAGCCGTCGGTACAAGTAACGCGGCGGCCGTGTGTTGCAATCGTTTGCACGGGCAACGAACTCGTTGACGTAGCGGATACGCCGGCGCACGGTCAGGTGCGCAACAGCAATGCTGTCGCTCTTTCTGGGCTGGTGCTTGCCGCTGGCGGGGAACCTCGCTATAAAGGAGTCGCACGAGACAACCGTGCCACCCTCGCTGCGTTTCTCCAACGGGCAGGACTCGGCGCGGATCTGCTGATCACCACCGGCGGAGCTTCCGAAGGGGAACGTGACTTTGTCAAAAATGTTCTCAGCGATATGGGCGCGGAATTTCACTTTAAGTCGGTAGCCATGCGGCCGGGCAGGCCGTTCGGATTCGCCGAATGGGATGGCTTGCCAGTGTGTGTGCTTCCGGGCAATCCCGCGGCCGCTTTCGTATGTTTCGAAAAACTGGTGCGACCTGCGCTTGCACGCCTCTCGGGCCGCTGCGATACCGAATTGCCGAAGGTGTACGCCCGACTCGATGGAGATTTGAATGGACGTTCCGGCCGTCCCCATTTTGTACTTGCGCGGGTTCGGTTCGAAGAGAAAGGTTTTGCCGTGAAGGCGCTTGCAAATCAATGTTCGGCGCTCGTGCGCACCGCGGCAGATGCGAACGCAATCATCACGGTCTGCGAAACTGCAGTTGGACCAGCCGCGCTGCATCGCGGTGACTTAATTGAAGCGGAAGTGTTCGACTGGTCCGGTGTATTCGAATGCTCGTTCGAAATGAATCTTGCAAACCAGGCGGCCTGAGGAAACGAAAGGAGAGTCATCATGAAAGTAGGCGTCATTGGAGCGGGCGGCGTTGGTTCCGCTAGTCTTCTGTCTCTTGTCATGCGCGGAATCGCATGTCAGGTGGTTGTGGTGGACAGGACTCATGCACGCGCGAAGGGAGTGGTGGCCGATCTCCAATACGGCGCGACACTCTCTCCGTCAGTCGAACTTCTCGCCGGCAATTATGAGGACCTTGCTGACGCAGTGCTCGTGATCGTCACAGCGGGAGTCAATGAAAAGACCGGCGGTGCCACGGACCGGAATGATCCTGCCGGAAGGTTAAAGCTTCTCGATACCAATGCGGTTATTTACAGGGATATCGTTGCCAGAACTGTTGAAGTCGCTCCACAAGCGCTGATCCTTGTTGTGACCGACCCACCCGATCCTCTGGCTGACCTCGCTCGTGGATTCGCCGGGCATGAGCGCGTGCTCAGTACTGGCACTTTTCTGGATACACTGCGCTTTCGCTTCCACCTTGCCCGCAGATTAAACGTGAACCCGATGTACGTTGACGCGCAAGTTGTCGGAGAGCACGGCACGTCCCAGGTTTTTCTGTGGTCTTCAGCCCGTGTTGGAGGCAAACGTATCACCGAGTTGCTTGGCGAAAGGGGCGAGTCCTTCGATGAGTTTCGCAAAGGTGTGGAGCAGGATGTGCGCTTCGCAAATATCACGATTATCGAGGGAACCGGCGCCAGCCAACTGGGGATTGGCATGGTCACGGCGCGCATCGCTGAGGTCATCCTGCGCGACGAACACGCGGTCATTCCCATCGGGTCGTACAATCCTAAATACGGCGTCACCATTTCTCTTCCCAGCGTGCTTGGACGCCAAGGTGTAACTCAAATACTCGAGCCGGAAATGTCAGAAGAGGAAAGGCAGGGATTCCAGCGCAGCGTGGACATCTTGAGGGATGCGGTGGCGAGTGTCACTCAATCGTCCGCGCAACGGTCTGCTCGACAGGCTGGTTAGGTGGCGGAACTCGAAGGCTGCAAGCCGATACCGGACAAGAAATCTCGATAACATTTGTCGACTTTCTGGGTCACACCCTCGAGAGGAACCATCGGAGTATCTTTTAACTTCCCTTCAAAGACGGGAGCAAACGCTTGCAACCCGCGCGCTGCAACCGGATACCACTTCTCAATCCAACCTTGAATAACCGCGGCGTTATGGCGATCTTCTTCTATCACCATCCGAATTAAAGCCTGGCTCCATTCCCGATGCCAGCGACAATCCTCGTTGAGCGAATAAAAAATTCGACCAAGCAGGTAGTCGCCTTCACGTAGCGCGAGATCACTAAAATGTTTCATAAAAAACTCGTCCAGCAGGGGCTTAAGTACGAGGTTCGTCGCAACAAAAGATTCAGCCCAATCGTAGCAGGTGAGCAATTTCTCAATCGCAAAACGCAAGGGCTGCCACATGGCATCGGTCTGCCAAAGTTCCTTGCTGTCGCTTGCAAAGCCAGGATGAAGCAGTTGAAGCTGGCGGACGCGGTAGGCAATTCGCTGCACGCGCCGCATTTCGTCCCCCGCTTGAAGGGCTGCTGTGATTACAATGCGCCCTCCCGGGGCCATCTGTCCGAAATAAGCCGCGACCATCTGAAGTCCATGCCCTGGGTATCGCAAAGGTGCAACCACGCGATATTTCCGCCGGCAATATCCGCGAAATACGCATTGCCCTGTGAACGCCAGAGTCCGACGCGCGGACGCCAACAACGCAACGAACCCGCCCCGCATGGTGGTGGGCGCAGTACACGGCGCGAAAATCGCGATCGTGCAGCCGCTCGAGCAAGGGTAAGCGCAATCCCGGTTGTCCATCGGAATCCAGGCACAAGTCATCATCATGACTCGAGCAATACACATCTATGTATACTGCTGCCATGCCTAACGACCCAATTCCAGAATCCGTGATGAAAGATCCGGTCACCTGGCTCTATCCGCCGATTGAGCCTTACAATGCCGGCCGACTGCGCGTTTCGGCCGTCCACGAACTCTACTTCGAGGAAAGCGGCAACCCCGCTGGCAAGCCGGTTGTGTTTCTGCATGGCGGCCCGGGCGGCGGCTCCGAACCGAAACAGCGACGCTTCTTTCACCCGGCGAAGTATCGCATCGTCAATTTTGACCAGCGCGGCTGCGGGAAGAGCACGCCCTATGCGTCCCTTGAGGCCAATACCACCTGGGATCTGGTTGAGGATATCGAGAAAATTCGCGAGCACCTCGGCATTCAGCGTTGGCAAGTGTTCGGCGGATCCTGGGGTTCGACGCTGGCGCTCGCCTATGCGGAGACGCACCCCGATCGCGTCAGAGAACTTGTGCTCCGCGGAATTTTTCTTCTTCGCAAGCAGGAGATTGATTGGTTCTACCAGCGCGGCGCATCAGCCGTCTATCCTGACGCCTGGGAGCCATTTTTCTCACACATTCCGAAACCCGAACGCGGCGATCTACTCTCGGCCTATTATCGCCGGCTCACTAGCGATGATTCGGCGGTGCGACTCGCCGCTGCAAAAATCTGGAGCGGGTGGGAGGGCGCGACGTCGAAGCTTCTGCAGGACAAGACATTCGCGGCGCACTACGAAGAGGATGAGTTCGCCCTGGCATTCGCGCGCATTGAGGCCCACTATTTCGTAAACAAGGGATTCATGCAGTCGGATGCGCAGTTGCTCGAAAATGCAGCGCGGATTCGCCACATTCCCGGAGTGATCGTACAGGGCCGGTACGATGTCGTCTGCCCAATGGAAAGCGCGTGGGCTCTATATCGTGCATGGCCGGAGGCCGACCTCATCATCACGCCCGACAGTGGACACAGCGGTTTCGATCCGCCAAACAGTCGCGCACTCGTCGCGGCAACTGACAAATTTGCACACATGGCTTAGATGGACTCAGCGCTGCGACCGGGCAAAAGCAGACCGACATTTCGCATACCCTCGCCGCTTGACCGCTCTGGTATCGTCAAAGAGTAGCCGCCAACTGGCTTTCCGCCAGCGAGCACTTCATGTCTACACCAGGCTCTTCTGAGCTTTAAGGGGGCGCAATGTCTACTGCACCGGTGCCCAGCGCACTCGATCAGCGCACGCAGGCTTTTCCCGTGTTGACCGAAGCACAAATCAATCGCGTTCGTCCGGTCGGAAAAGTACGCACGGTTCATAAGGGAGAAATTCTTTTTGAGCCGGGAAACACGGTAGTACCGTTTTTTGTTTTACTTTCGGGAAGCATGGAGATCGTTCAGCAGGACTTAAATGGCGAAATTCAAGTCGCCACGCACGGCCCGGGCGAATTCACCGGGGAAATGACCATGATGTCGGGACGCCGCGCGCTGGTGCGCGGACGCGTAACCGAGGCGGGCGATTTTCTGGAACTCAGCGGGGAGGGCCTCCGCTCGCTCGTGGCCAGGGATGCGGAACTGAGCGAGATTTTTATGCGCGCCTTTATTCTGCGCCGGCTCGAGCTGGTGCGCAGAGGCAAGGGCGGGTTGATCCTGATGGGATCGCGCCACTCCGCCCAAACGTTGCGGCTGCGTGAATTTCTAACGCGGAATGAACACCCGTACGCTTACGTTGATCTGGATACGGACAAAACTTCGCAGGAACTTCTCGACCGGTTCGATGTGAAGCTGGACCAGATTCCCGTCATCATCTGCCAGGCGAGCAAAGTGCTGCGCAATCCGTCCATGCAACAACTCGCCGATTGCCTGGGATTAAACATCGCAATTGACGAAACGCAGATTCGCGATTTGATCATTGTCGGCGCCGGACCTTCCGGGCTGGCAGCGGCCGTTTACGGCGCTTCGGAAGGTTTGGACACGCTGGTGATTGAAACCGCATCGCCCGGGGGACAGGCCGGCTCCAGCTCAAAGATCGAAAATTATCTGGGATTCCCGACAGGACTATCGGGCCAGGAGTTAGCCGCGCGCGCCATCGCGCAAACGGAAAAATTTGGAGCGCAAATGATGGTGGCGCATAGCGTGACGCGGCTGGAATGCAGCAAGCGCCCCTACAAAGTGGTTCTGGACAACGGCAACCACCTGGCGGCGCGCTCCGTGGTCATCGCCACGGGAGCGCAATATAACAAGCCCCGCATCGCCAACCTCGCCCAATTTGAGGGTCAAGGAATTTATTACGGCGCCACCTACATGGAATCGCAGCTATGCGAGTCAGAAGAGATTATTGTGGTGGGCGGCGGAAATTCTGCAGGACAGGCAGCCATTTTCCTCTCTCAAACTTCGCGCAGAGTTCATATGCTGGTTCGGTCAAACGCGTTGTCGGACACCATGTCCCGCTACCTGATCCAGCGCATCGAAGAAAATCCGAATATCGAGATGCATTATCAAACGGAGATTGTCGGTCTTGAGGGCGACACGCATCTCACAAGAGTAATTTGGCAGGATAATACCAGCGGTGAAATTTCCACGCATGAGATTCAATATGTATTCATTATGGCCGGGGCGTCGCCGCGAACGGACTGGCTGGAAGGCTGCATCCAGCTCGACCCTAAAGGTTTCATTCTCACCGGGCGCGACCTGGACGCTGCGATTGAAAACGGCACGTGGAAATTAAATCGCCCGCCGCAAATGCTCGAAACGAGCCTTCCCGGCGTGTTCGCGGTGGGTGATGTCCGATCAGGAAACGTAAAGCGTGTCGCCTCCGCAGTGGGAGAAGGCGCGATCGCCATTCACCTGGTGCACAACGCCCTGGCGGAAGTCTGACGCACGCGACCACATCGGTTTCGTAGGGGCCAGTTCGCCTGTTCTTCCGGCGAACTGGGCGATTTTGGCCAATCGCTGATCTTCGTTGGGCTCGCTGACCACCTTTCAATGGCCGCCTGTTGCTCGACAAATTAACCGCTCCCTTTCCCCTTCTCAACTCGCACTTCCATATACATTGCGCCCGTGAATTCGTAGTATGATTTGTGCGGGGAGTTCTGGAAATCGGTTCGCGAATGAGGTCTGGCTGTGTCGGCGAGCAATATTCGCCCTTCCCCCTCTTTATCCAGTTTGAGCGGTGTAACTCCCGGGAATACCTCGAGATGGGCGGCCTCGCGTCGCCCACAGCACGGGACGAGGCGTACTAAAAATTTTACGCGCAGAAAACGAGTACTAATGGACGCACTGGCAAACGTAAAAAAGAAACTGCAGGACGAAATCACCACGCTTGAATATGAAATGAATGTGGAGCTGCCCAAGGAACTGATGAAGGCCCGCGCGCACGGGGACCTCTCCGAAAATGCGGAGTACAAATACGCCAAGGAACGCCAAGGATACGTATCCGCGCGGCTGGGCCAGCTGAAAAAGCGCCTGGGCGATATCGGCATGCTGAACTTGAGTAACATTCCCGCCGATCGCACCGGGTACGGATCGCGCGTGTGGGTGCTCGATGTGAAGAAATCCATTGAGATCGAGTACAAACTGGTGAGCACTGAGGAGGCGGATGTGACAGCGGGTTTGATCTCCACCACGTCTCCGATCGGCAAAGCCCTGCTGGGGAAAAATGTGGGCGACGAGGTGCAGGTTCAGACTCCTGCCGGGGTCAAGGAATTTGAAATCATCCGCTTGAAAACCATCCATGAAGACGAATAGCAGCGTCTTCATGCGTAAACGGGGAGTGGCCGGTTCAAATGCGTAATATTGGCATGCTTGGTGGTGTGGGAGAAACCATGGCTCTTCTGGGCCTCGGTCTGCTTTGGACTTTTCGTACTCAAGCGTGGGAGTGGATGCGGGAACTGCTGGACATCTGGCGCGGTCAAATCTCCGGTCGCGACCCTCTTCTGTCTGATCCCATTTACCGCCGTGCGAAACCGCGTCGGCCACGGGGCGCCCTTGCCCTGATGAGTGGTATCGCGCTGCTCTTCATCGGGCAAATTCTGTTCCTCATCGATCTTACGTTTTAACGTCCCTTCCGATACCAGTCGCGAGAATTCCCTGAATCCGATCGCCTTTCATTGAAGTTTTTCGATTGAAGAGGAAGGCCGCGGGACCCGTTCGATTAGAACAAGTCCCGCACGGTGGTTGAGGTCCAGCGTCGTCAATCCAAGGGCTGTCGGGGCCCTGAACTGCCAACCTGGAATACAGAGGATGCGGTTGCGGGAGTGTGGGAGGGAATAAGAGAAAAATCGCGAATAATAGCTGAACACAAAAAGGGAGCGCCGGGCCATTGCTTCGGCGGCTGCGTTGCGCATTTTGTGGTTTTCCGAATCATTGTCGTTGCCAATCAGATCCAAGTTCCAATTAGAGAACGGGCCTGAAAAAAAACTTCAGTCAAAAGTCTTCAGGCCCGTTCTCTGCTCCTGCGCCCAGGTTAAAATTTTCTTTTTCACTAACATTCTTGTTAGAGCACGATGCTCGCCATTCGCACATTCAATAAAAATTTTCTCTAACCGTGTGTCGTTTATGAAGTTAAAGCGCAAACTGCGAAGTGCCAATCGGGGCAACGCTGTAGTACTAGTCCTGAAAAACTTGCATTCACTAGCGCGTTTTTTTCTGTGCTGCGGGAAATTTTGCGGGGGGAGCGTTCATGTAAGCAGAGAAATTCGCGCAAGTTCCGCTGAATTAACTTCCAGCATGTGAAGTTTTTCCCGGTGCAGGAAAAAAGCTATAAGCTGAAGTTTCCTTCTTCAGTAATTCACAGACTCGAAATGTTTCACTTCAATTAGATTTTCGTAGGACGGGCTTCAGCCTGTCTGGTTTAGAGTTTGGGGCTTCGGGAATCTAAACCTGACAGGCTGAAGCCTGTCCTACTTAGCTCACGATTGGGAATTGGTGATCACTTGGATCGCGCGGAACACTCCAGCCAATAATTCCATCACGATGCGGCAATAGGCGATCCACAGCATCAAGGCCGGCACACTCAAAATCAAGGCGAGCAAACCATTCGATGTGGATACCTGGAATCCGCTGAACACCAGCCAGACTGCGGCTACCAAACCCGCAAGCAAATGCACACTGTAAAGAATTTTTAACATTTGCGGAGTAACATAGCGCCTAAACGAAAAATCCATCATGTTTTCCATCAAGCTCGGTTCCCGAGGAATTGCTTGTCCTTCCATGTAGTTCGGTGCGGTGGCCATGACGTGTTTCCTCCAGTCAAGAATGAACGGGCATTGCAACCATCCTATACACAGGGGCCATACGGACCTGCTCGTCTGAAGGACGGGACTGTCCAAAGATGTAGCTGGCCGCGTGGACAGGCTTTATGTGGCGCGGGCTTCAGCCTGCGGGGTTTGATCCTTGTAAGGCCTAAGTTCCGCAGGCCCGCACCACTATTCTTTTGATTGACCACGCAATCGACGCGCGCTATAAGTCCGCATCAGTTTTCCTTCCGAGTGCAGCCCCGATGGCTGCTGAAATGGGGGCGATCATGTTCTGTTCAAGATGCGGAATTCGAGTGGAAGAGGGCAACCGGTTTTGCCAAGCGTGCGGGCATGAAGTCGGCGCCCCCGTGATCTCGGCTCCGTCGGCTCCGCAAGTTACTCCGTCGGCTCCGCCCGCCTTCAGCTCTTCGCCTGCTGCATCGTCGGAGCTGTACGGATCCTTCTGGGCGCGTTTTGCTGCGTACGCGATCGATGGACTGATCATTGGCGTACCTTCATTCGTCGCGCTGATCGCGGCGCTAATCTTTTTTGGAGGTTTCGGCGCGCTGATCCACCAAGCGCAGCCGGATCCGAACGTCGTGAGGGCTTGGATGTTCACCGTTTTTCCACTTTTCGGTCTGGGCATGCTCCTGGTTTTAGTCCTGCATTGGGTGTATTTTGCGGGCATGGAAAGCTCGGCGCGGCAGGCGACCATTGGCAAATCATTAATGTCGTTGCAGGTGGCAGATACAGGGGGACAACGCTTATCTTTCGGTCACGCCTCCGGGCGTTTTGCCGCCAAGCTAGTCAGCGGATTAATTCCATTCATGATTGGGTATATCATGGCCGCGTTCACGGCGAAGAAGCAGGCGCTGCACGATTTAATTGCCGGAACGCTGGTGCTAAGGAAGTGAGGGCAAGCCCTTATTGGCGCGGGCTTCAGCCTGCGGAATTTAGGCTCTGCAGAAACTAACCCCCGCAGGCTGAAGCCTGCGCCACAGCGGCGTTACGGCAACAATCCGAAGACAGCGACGCTGGTCGTCGTGGCCGCAAACACCTTCCCATCGGCGATCATCGGCGTGATGAACTTATTGCCGCCGCCAAAATGGTCGCGCGAGTTCGCTGCCTGGTTGCTGTTGTATAGCTCCTGCGTCAAATCATTCGCTTTGAAAGCGTGGAGCACGGCGTTGCCGGTATTTTCTATGGCCCAGACAATTCCGTTCGAAGCGCCGTTGGCGGAAACGCTGGGCAAAACTCCCGGATAAGTAAAGGATGCGCCGGTATGAACAGCTGTCGCGGAAAGTTTTCCATTCGTGACGGAGAACGACTTCAGGGTCCCATTAACGTCGCAGTAGTAAACCATGTCGTTAAAGTAGGCTGGGACTCCCCACACGCCGTTTGGCACGGCTCCAGCCAGTTCCTGGTAAACATTATTCGCGGTGGGGCTGAACTTGCCCATTCCGTTGCGGTTTACGAGGTAAATGTTGCCGTCCTTGCCCGCGCCGAGCGCTAGATTCAGCGTGTTCGCGGTGCCATAAGCTGAGTCCGGCAACACCATGGGGCCGCCCGAACCCAGATCCGCGTCCGCGCCGGACTCGCTCACAGTGGTTGACATATTAAAATAGTCGGCGACGGTGAGTTTTCCACCTGACGTCGTAGAGATCTTCACGAAGGCGTTGCCGTAGTCCTGCTTGTTCGGGAAGCCGTTGCCATCGAGCGTGGTTTCAAACGTGCCGTTCGCCATCAGCGCATAAATGTTTCCCTGCGGATCAGCGGCAAGGCCTCCGCCGCTCTGCCAGATGGAGCCTTCGTTGCCGTTCGGCGTGAGATTGAGCACGGCGGTTTGCGCGAGCGTTATCGGGTTATACGCCATGATCCACGCCGTATAGGGGCTGAAATCACAGTGCGACGCCCAACTCGTGTAAATTACTCCGTTCAGCAGAAGCAGCGCGGCGCGCTCTTTGTATTGCTTGGAATCGAAGGTGACCGTGCCGCCGGAACTGTTCGGGCCGGTTCCGGGATACGTCGCCTGCACGGTTACGGGGCCGCCATTCACCTCGGCGCCCGTCGTAATGTCCAGCGCGTGCAAGCGTTGGAAATAGGCGTTCCCGTTTTTTGACATGGCTACGGCGTAGAGAATTCCATGCGCGCCGGCCCTGCGGTCAATCACCGGAGTAGAAGTGATGCCGATTTCCGGCGAAACTTGTCCGCAGCCGCGATCGTCGCTGGTTGTTTCTCCGGAGCCAAGCAAGGACACCTGCCAAAGTTCAGTTCCTGTATCCGCGTCGAAGGCATAGGCCGAGTCGTGCTCGGTCACGATGAATACAATGTTGTCGACAGTGCCGGCGACCGTAAGTTGGGGGAGATAGAGCGGCTCGGCGTCTACCTTTCCATCCACGGAAAGATTGCGCAGCAGACCAAAAGTCGCTGAATTTACGTTGGCCTGCGTCAGTTTCGTTTCCGTGGTGTTCTGTCCTGTGCGTGCTACATCGTTGTGGTAGGTCGTTACGTCCGTTCCAGTGGATGTGACCACAGCGTTGACTGTGAGCGTAGCGGCGTTGCTCGTAATACTGCTAACTGGATTTGAGACGACCACACGGAAAGTCTCCCCATTGTCCCCGGAAACCGTTGCGGGTGTGGTGTAACTCGCGGAAGTCGCGCCGGAAATGTTCACGTTATTTTTTTGCCACTGGTACGTCAACGGCGCGGTGCCCGTAGACGTCGCGGAAAAAGTTGCCGTGCTTCCGACAGTCACGCTCTGGCTCGCCGGCTGAACGGTGAACGCGGGAGCAGTTGGCGTTGGAGTCGGAGTTGACGATGTAGTCTTGCTGGTGCTGCCGGTGCAACTCCACAGCACCAGGGCCAAGCCCAAGAGAAAGATGACTGCGGCAAAATTTTTCCGGTGGTTGATCTGCATAAGTATCCCAATCCTCGCCGCCAGAATCCCGGAAGTAGTCAGAAATAGTAAAAAGTCCACAGGCCGGTGTCGCAACCAGCAGTAAAAAAGATGAGCCCTGAGAGTTTAGATGCAAAATACGACGAAAACACCTGTTCGCTCGGCTGGTTTTGGTCGAGTGTTCGACATTGACACGATTTCGCGACGGCACACAAAAACCTTATGACTGTATGAGTTGGCTACAACTTAGCGGCTTTTGGGTTACGTTTGCATTGCGGCTGAAGAAGGCTGCCCGTCCAAAAATCGGACGGCCTCTTCAAAATCAATTACTACCGGTTTGTATAGGCCTCATCGTCCTGCGCACTTCGATACGAAGAGGCCGACTTAACTTCCTCACGCTGCATCGCCAAACCTTCGGCGGGATTGGATGCGTCGCGCCATTGTGCTAACGTCTTTCCCTTATGTCACATCGCATTGGCGTGCTTTTATCGGGACGCGGATCCAATTTCGTGGCGCTGGCCGACAGCATCGCGGCGGGGCGAATCCCCAGCGCGGAAATCGTTGTGGTGATCAGCAACCGAGAAGGCGCGCCCGGACTGGCACTGGCGCAGGCGCGCGGAATCAAGGCGAAAGCAATCCCCTCGAAGGGTCTGGCGCGCGAAGAGTATGACCGGCTCGCCGTGGAGGAATTGCGTAAAGCAAATGTAGACCTCGTTTGCCTCGCGGGATTCATGCGTCTGCTCTCGCCCTTTTTTGTGGCCGCGTTCCCGCAGCGCATTTTAAACATCCACCCGTCTCTGCTGCCCTCATTTCCGGGCCTGGAAGCATCGCGGCAGGCCTTGGAATATGGTGTGAAATTTACGGGTTGCACGGTGCACCTGGTGGACGAAAATCTGGACGCGGGGCCAATTCTTGCACAGTCGATCGTGCCGGTACGCGATGAAGACACGGAGGACTCGCTCTCCGCTCGCATTCTGGAGGAAGAACACCGAATTTATGCGGAAGCTGTGCGCCTGATTCTCTCGGGCAACTACCGAATCGAGGGGCGCCGCGTCATCGCGCTTGAAAAACAGACATGACCATGAAACATGAATTTAAAGCAGTCGACGAACAGATGGCGTACCTGAAAAAAGGCGCGGCGGAAATAATTCGCGATGAAGATTTGCGCGGGAAGCTCGACGCGTCCCGAAAATCCGGCACGCCGCTGCGCATCAAGCTGGGCGTCGATCCCACTGCGCCCGATTTGCACTTGGGCCATACCGTGGTGCTGCGCAAATTAAAACACTTTCAAGACCTGGGCCACACCGCCATTTTTTTGATCGGCGATTTTACGGCCATGGTTGGAGATCCCACCGGGCAATCCGAAACGCGCCCGCCGCTGACGCGCGAACAGGTGGAAGCGAATGCAAAAACATATCTCGAGCAAGTTTACAAAATACTGAATCGCGATACGACGGAAGTGCGTTATAACAGCGAGTGGCTCGGAAAATTATCGGGACACGATATGATTCACCTGTGCGCGCACTATCGCCTGGCGCGCATGCTGGAGCGCGAGGATTTTCGTTCGCGCCTCGCGGGGAACTTGCCAATTTCGATTCACGAATTGCTTTATCCACTGTTGCAAGCCTACGATTCCGTCGCGCTGAAAGCCGACGTGGAGCTGGGCGCAACCGAGCAGAAATTTAATCTTCTGGTGGGCCGCGAAATCCAGCGCGAATATGGGCAACCGTCGCAGGTGGCGCTCACCATGCCGATTCTCGTGGGCCTTGACGGCCAGCGCAAAATGTCCAAATCGCTGGGCAATTACGTGGGTATCAGCGAAGCGCCTTCCGATATGTTCGGCAAGCTCATGTCTGTGTCCGACGAAATGATGTGGCCGTATTTCGATCTTGTGACCGACCGCACACTCGAAGAAATCGCCGCGCTCGCCACGGAAGTAAAAACCGGCGCGAAACATCCAATGGACGTAAAAATGTCGCTGGCGCAGGAAATCATCGGCGGATTTCACGGCGCCGCCGCCGCGGAAAAAGCGGCCGGCGAGTTCCAGCGCGTCTTCCGCGATCGCGAAGCCCCGGACGAAGCGCCCGAGCGAAAAGTGGCGCAGGGACCAGCGAAGCGCCTCACCGCGTTTCTCGTTGAGCAAGGCCTTGCCGCGTCGCGCAGCGAAGCTGACCGACTGGTAAAACAAGGCGGCGTGGAAATGGACGGCGAGCGAATTTCCGACGTGAAGCATGAGGTGGATTTCAGCAAGTCGCGCGAATTCTTGCTCCGCGCCGGCAAAAAGAAATTTTTGCGCATCGTGGTGGAGTGAAGTAATGAGTCACGAAACTGCCGTTGGGTTGCTGCACGAGATGCGAAGCGCAATCGCAGAAGTAGTGGCGCAGAAAGCGACGCAGGTAACCAGCCCAGGGCAACGCCCTGGGTTTTGGAATCGAAATCGGCATCAATCGTTTGGTTTGCGCCCTGAAGGGGCGCAAGGGCCTTCCGCCCCTTCAGGGCGGACTACACGTGGACGTGGTCGTTACCCAAGGCGTTGCCCTGGGCTCGTCACCTCCGCGCCGTTGGCGCGAAATCCAGACCGAATTTACGAACAAATGAATTAATGAAGGAAGTAGACAATGCTCGGGTACTTGCAATATTAACTGGCGGTACGAAAGGCCGGAGGGCATCGTGAAAAAAATTGCCACGAGAGCAAACTGTTTTCGCTACATCGGCACTTGCCTCTCGCGCCAGAACAGAACAAAATAGGCGGTCCAGCAGGGAGAATCCGGAATGTCAAATCGCGTAAAAGTCGAAATTTACGGTCAGAGTTATTTCATGGGTGGGGATCTGGATGAGGCTTATGTCCAGAAGCTGGCGCGCTACGTGGACGAGAAAATGAAGGCCGTGTCGGAAGCCACGCAGACAGTGGATTCGGTTCGTGTCGCCGTCCTCGCCGCCTTGGCAATTGCTGACGAACTCCATTCGGGTGAGCAAGATACGGGACACCGGGACGAGGCGCTGCGTGAGCGCGCCCAGCAGTGCCTGACGATTCTCGAAAGAGCCTTGAAGCAAACGGCCTAGCCGACTGCTCCCGGGGGATGTGTATCGTTTCAAACCAGAGTAACGTGCAACGCTTTACGTACGTCCAACATCCAGATACTATGCAGTAGCTTCGGCTCCTGTTTTCAGTTCGTTTACACGATCTATTTACTGGCCTGTGCAGAAGACTCTTCGCATTCTCGGTGTTTCCCTCGCGCTCATCGCGATACTCGTCTTCGCCACGGGTGTAGTCAGCGATTGGCACCATCAAGGTGCCAATGACGACGCACGCTGCCCGTACTGCCATCTCGGTCATCAGACCCCGGCGCAGATCGTTGTCGCTCCAACGGTTTCCCTGCTGAAGCCGATGGCTTCCATGCCACTTTCGCAGGATGTTGTTCCCGGCCTCGGTCCAATTTTTTCGCAAACTTCGCCGCGCGCTCCTCCCTCGCTTTAATTCCTTCGTTCTTGCGCTTTTTTCAAATAAGCGCTCTCGTAATCCAATTTGATTTTTTCGGTCCGTCTCTATTTTTGCGACGCATTTTTATTCCGATTCGCAGAGTGGGGAGTTCCGGCAGTTCCCGCAGGAGAGAAACAATGGACATGAAGTCTAGGGCCGGCACACGGTGGCCACTGATTGCCTTAGGGGTGCTTTTGTCACTCGTGGCGCAACGCGCCGCTGGACAGACTGCGCCCGCGGCACCGTCCGCTGCTCCCACTCGCGTCACGCTCGATCAAGCCATCGACATGGCGCTGAAGCACAACCATTCCCTGCAAGCCGCGCGCACCATGATTTTGCAGAACCAGGCTTCAGAAATCACCGCGAACCTGCGGCCGAATCCGACCATCAGCGGGGATACGCAATTTTTGCCGCTGTTCACGCCCGGTGATTTCAATTCGAACTATCTGGATAACAATGCGCAATTCGACCTGGGCGTCGGCTACCTGTTCGAACGTGGCAAAAAACGCCAGCATCGCCTGCAGGCGGCAAAAGATCAGACAGCGGTCTCCGTAGCTCAGACGAGCGACAACGAACGGACGCTCACGTTTAATGTCGCCTCACAATTCATCGCCGTGCTGCTGGCTCAGGCAAATATTGAGCTGGCCGATACGGATTTAAAAAGTTTCCAGCAGACCCTGGATATCGCCGAAGAGCAGGCCAAACTCGGCGCGATGAGCGGCGGCGACCTGCTCAAAATCAAATTGCAATTGCTGCAATTTCAGACAGACGTCTCGGCAGCAAAGCTGGCCCGAATTCAAGCGCTGGCCGGCCTGCGTCAACTGCTGGGATACGATTCCGTGCCGGAAAATTATGAGGTGGTGGGCGACCTCGAATACAAAGCGGTAAAGGTAGGCAAGGACGAATTGATGGCCATGGCGTTGCGGCAGCGCCCCGATGTGCGCGCGGCGCAACTGGGCATCACCGCGGCGCAGAGCCAACTTGGATTGGCAGAAGCGAACGGAAAGCGCGACGTCAATGCCAGCATGAACTACTCGCACGTGGGTTCTGCCAATTCCATTTCCATCTTCGGAAGCATCGAGATGCCGATCTTTGACCGAAATCAGGGTGAGATCGCGCGCAACCGTTACGTCGTTACGCAATCGCAGGAGCTTTCCAGCGAACAGAATTCCCTCGCGCTCACTGACGTGGAAAATTCGTATGAATCCCTGCACACGAATGATGAGGTCGTTCAGCTGTATCAGTCCGGCTATTTAAAAGAGGCGGAAGATTCCAGAGACATCAGCCAGTACGCATATCAACGTGGCGCCGCGAGCCTGCTGGATTTCCTGGATGCGGAGCGCAGCTATCGCGCCACCGAGCTTGCCTACCGGCAGGCGCTCGCCAGCTATATGACTTCGCTCGAACAACTGCGCCAGGCCGTGGGCACGAGGAGTTTGCCATGAATATAAAAAATACGTGCTCGATTCGGAAGATTGCAAACGCGTGCCGCGCACTCAGCGCCGGCGCTCTGGCCGCGAGCCTCTTCATCGCAGGGTGCGGAAGCTCCGCCGATCAAGCCGGCAAAATGACTTCGTTCTCCACGACGGAAAGTGCGCAAAACAAAGCGGAAATGTTCACGCTGCCCGCGGATCAGATGTCCCATATCCAGGTTTTCACCGTGGTGCAGGCGCCCGTGGCGCGCATGCTGCGCACCTCTGGCGTCGTGGCGTACAACGCGTTCCTCACCACTCCAGTGATTTCGCAAGTGGGTGGCCCGGTGAGCCGCATCATGGTAACGCCCGGACAGGAAGTGAAGAAGGGCGAAGCGATGCTATACGTCACGAGCCCGGACTATTCCCTGGCGCGATCCGCGTACGTGAAAGCTCGCGACTCCTTTCAGCTTGCAGACAGAATTTACAAGCGCGACAAAGATCTGCTCGATCACAAAGCCATCGCCGAGGCGGACCTTGAACAAGCCGAGTCTGTTCGTGCTCAGGCTGAGGCCGATCTGCAATCCAGCGAACAGTCCATCCGCATTCTGGGAATTGCCAATCCGGATGATCTGGTAAATAAACCGCCGTCCTCGGAGGTGGCATTGCTCGCTCCCATGGCGGGCGAAGTGGTGGAGCGCCTCTGCTCTCCCGGGCAGTTGCTGCAAACTGGAGCCACGCAATGCTTCACGCTTTCCAACATGAGCAGCGTGTGGGTGCTCGTAAACATTTATCAGAACGACGTGGCGTATGTGCATGTGGGAGACGAAGTCACCATCAGCAATGAAGCGTATCCCGGCGAAGTGCACGGAAAAATTCAGTACATTGCACCGGCGCTCGACCCCACGACGCGCACGCTGCAGGCGCGCATCGAGGCGCAAAACTCGGGCGAGCGCCTGAAAAAAGACATGTACGTGACGGCTCAGATTCGCGCCGGCGTAATTCCCAAAGCGCTCATGATTCCCGACGCCAGCGTGCTGCGCGATACCGACAACATGCCCTACGTGTACATCGAGACGGGCGATAACCAGTTTGCGAGGCGCATGGTGACGCTGGGAGAAAGCCAGGGCGGCAAAACGCAGGTGACTGACGGGCTGCGGCCGGGCGACAAAATCGTCGGAGATGGCAGCCTATTTTTGCAATTTCAGAATTCGCTGCAACGCTGAGCGGGAGCATTCGCGACTATGATTCATCACATCGTTCAATTCGCTCTACGCCAGCGCTTTCTTGTGCTGATGCTGGTTGTGCTCGTGACCATCGCGGGCGCGTTGTCCTTCCAGCGTATGCCGGTTGACGCCTACCCGGATCTTTCGCCTCCCATGGTTGAGATCATTACGCAGTGGCCGGGCCATGCGGCGGAAGAAGTGGAACGGCTTGTCAGCCTGCCGCTCGAGATCGAAATGAATGGCGTGCCGCACATGGAGGTCATGCGCTCGATTTCACTTTATGGCCTCTCCGATGTGCGAATGACGTTTCAGGAAAACACCGACGATTATTTTGCGCGTCAGATTGTGTTTGAACGCCTGGGCGATGCGCAGCTTCCGGCGGGCGTTACCCCCGGCTTATCGCCTCTATCGAGCCCCTCTGGGCTGGTTTACCGCTACGTACTTGAAAGCCCGGATCGCAGCCCGCAAGAATTGAAGACGATTGAGGATTGGGTGGTGCAGCGCGCGTATAAGTCGGTTACCGGCGTCGCGGACGATTCGGGATTTGGCGGCACGGTGATGCAGTATCAGGTGCTGCTCGATCCGGCAAAAACCTACAGTTATCACATTACCGTGCCTCAGGTGGTGGCGGCGTTGACGGCCAACAACGCGAATGCGGGCGGTGGATTTTATTCGCAGGGCTCCCAATTTTTCTATGTGCGCGGGCTGGGGCTCGTAACCAGCACGGAAGATATTGGAAACGTCGTCGTGGGAAATAATAATGGCGTGCCGGTTCGCGTGCGCGATGTTGGCGAAGTAACTATCGGCAGCGCTCCGCGCCTCGGCGAATTCGGCTTCCAGAAAAATAATGATTCCGTTGAGGGCGTGATCCTCATGCTGCGCGGCGAACAGACGCAGAATGTTCTGGCCGGCGTGGAAAAAAAGACGGAAGAATTGAACCACGGCATTCTGCCGCCGGACGTAAAAATCCGGCCGTTCTATGACCGAAGCGACCTGGTGCGACTGACCATCGATACGGTTGAGCACAACATGCTTGTGGGCATGACGCTGGTGCTGATTGTGCTGATTTTTTTCCTGGTCAGCTTCCGCGCGGCTGTGATCGTCGCGCTTACGATTCCGCTGAGCCTGCTCTTCGCGTTTATTTTGTTACATGGCCGAGGCGTGCCCGCGAACCTTCTTTCCATTGGCGCGATCGACTTCGGGATCATCATCGACGGCACGGTCGTGATGATGGAGAATATTTATCGCGAGCTCGCCGAGCGCCACGGAAAAGACTACAAGCTTAGCGAAGTGATTCTGGAAGCGGCCCGCGATGTGGACCGCCCGATTTTTTATTCCGTCGCCGTCATTCTCGCGGGATATCTCCCGATTTACGCGCTCACTGGGCCATCCGGAAAACTATTTTTGCCGATGGCCGAAACCATGTCTTACGCGCTTCTGGGTTCGCTGATTTTCACGCTCACCCTCGTGCCGGTTCTGGCTTCGTACTGGTTCAAGAGCGGCGTGAAGGAAGTGGTGAACCGCCCGTACGAATGGATAAAAAATATTTACGCTGGCGAGCTGGACTGGTGCCTCGATCACCCGAAAACTACTATCCTTGTTTCAGGGCTCATTTTTGGCGCAACGCTCCTGCTGATTCCCTACATCGGCGGCGAATTCATGCCGCATCTGGACGAAGGCGCGCTATGGGTTCGCGCCACCATGCCGTACACCATTTCATTTGAGGAGTCCGCGAAGTTTGCGCCTGAAATTCGCAATATTCTTTTGTCTTACCCGCAGGTAACGGAAGTCGGCTCGGAACTGGGACGTCCCGATGACGGGACAGATCCAACCGGATTTTTCAACTGCGAATTTTATGTTGGACTGAAGCCGTACAAGGACAAAGTGTGGGATCAGGGGCCGATCCGCAACAAGGCTCAGCTCACAGAAGATCTTCAGAAAAAACTCGATGCGTATCCCGGCGTGATTTTTAATTTCACGCAGCCGGCCGAGGACGCCGTGGACGAAGCGCTCACTGGATTGAAGAGCGCGCTCGCCGTGAAAATCTACGGCGAAGATTTGCAGGTGCTGGAAAACAAAGCCGTCGAGATCAAGCGCATTCTCTCCCAGATTCCCGGATTCACGGAGCTGACCGTCGTAAGGGAACTCGGGCAGCCCAGCGTGAAAATCGATGTGGACCGCGAGAAAATTGCGCGCTACGGCATCAACGTTTCGGACGTGGAAGGCGTGATCCAGGCCGGAGTAGGCGGGCAGGCGGCAACGCAAGTGATTCAGGGCGAGCGGCTGTTTGACCTCGTCGTGCGCATGAAACCCGAGTACCGCTCCAGTACGAGAGAAATCGGAAATCTGTTGGTCCCCACGCCGTCCGGGCAGCAGGTTCCGATTTCCGAACTCGCGACAATTACCCAGGGAAACGGCGCGTCATTTATTTATCGCGAAAATAATTCGCGCTACATCGGGGTGCAATTCAGCATCGAGGGACGGGATCTGGCGCGCGCCGTGGACGAGGCGCAAAACGCAGTCCGCAAGTCCGTGGCTCTGCCCCCGGGGTACACGCTCGATTGGGGCGGAGAATATGGCGAGTACGTGGCCGCGCGGTCCCAGTTTGTGATCATCGGCCCGCTCGCGCTGCTGCTGATTTTCATGATCCTTTTTGCGCTGTACGGGAATTTCAAATTCCCAGTCACCGTGATGATCGGCGTCGTGATGACCGAACCGGTCGGCGCTTTGATCGCGCTGAAACTGACGCACACGCCGCTCAGCGTAAGCTCCGTGCTGGGTCTTCTCGCGCTGCTCGGCGTTTCCGTCGAGACGGCCGTCATCCTCGTTTCCTACATCAATAAATTGCGACTGCAAAATCTGGATATCCGCAGAGCCACGCGCGAAGCCGCTCTCTTGCGATTGCGTCCCATCATGATGACCGCGCTGGTGGCCTGCCTGGGCCTGCTGCCCGCTGCGCTTTCGACGGGGATTGGATCCGATACGCAAAAGCCCTTCGCCATCGTAGTGGTTGCCGGACTGATTTCGCGATTGTTCCTCGGTTTTTTCGTGAACCCCGTGCTCTACGAAATGGTGGCCAAGCCAGGCGACGTCTTGCAGGTGTAAGTGCTCAAGTATATTTACTCTCCCAGGTCTAGATTGCGCATCCAGCATCCATCTCTGGCACGGTGACAGACCAGACAGGCACATTACGCCGCGCAGCGAAACGAGCGAGCCAAGTTTCCACTTATAGGCCCGCTGTAGCGGCCTTTTGTGGCGCGCGGGCTTTAGCCTGAGGAATTTGATTCTTGCAACGACTATTCCCCGCAGGCTGAAGCCCGCGCCACGTTGAGCGGCCAGGTTCGGGCTAAAGTTTCCCTCTGGATTCGCCGATTCCTCTCTATGTCACCGAACTTCTGCCACTGGACGCTCCTGATGTTTAGACATGGAGAAAGAAAAATGGCTATTGGTAAAGAGTTGCGGGGCAGAACAGAACTGATTGCTTCTAGCAGCACGGTGGATATTGTTTCCATTCCGTGGCGCTTTTTTGCAGTGAAGTTCGATCAGCTGGATCAATTATTTTTGCCCATGCTGTCTTCCGCGCAACAAGCCAACGACGTTTCCGGGCTGCGAACGGGCGGCCCGGAAACGGCACTTCAGGCAGCCGCGCTGTTTGGCGGCGAGCTTTTGCGGGATGGAAGTTTTGCGCCGGTCCGGCAAGGCTCAGTCAACGCGGCACACGCGTACCTGATCGATTTCGGCGAAAATTCATTCCAGGTGGAAACAAGCGTCAGTGCGAGAGATGCGATGAAGTCGGCCTTTTTTCGTGTGATCGTGAGCGGAGCGATACGTGGGGACAAATTCCTGGTGACGGATCCGGTGACCAAGAACAGTTTATTTTCGTTTACCAAGTTCGAGGCCAACAAACCCGATTTTTTCTCCAACGAATTTCCTTTCATTGCTATGGAATCACGGCAGAATCCATCCTCGTTTTCCGGAGACACTGCGACGATGGTTCGTGGAGTCATCGATCTGGTTCTTGGTATTCCGGTTGGCCAGGAAAACATTACGGTGCGAATCTACAAACAATCCGACATTCTGTCCGCAGAAGTCAGAAATCCGATTACGAATGAGGCCGTCATGAGCGTGCCACTCGCGTCTCTCGGCAACATCTCCAAATTAGTGGAGACGATCGCCCAGCACCTATCCGCGAACACCGCCGCCCGGCTTTCGCTTGCCCCGAGCGCCGGTACTCCAACGGTCAAGAAAGAAGACGCAGAAACTCCCGTCACAAAATTGAACGAGGCTGTGGCAATCAGGGCCGCAAACGCGATCGAGCCAGCTTCAGCTGCCAACGAAGATCCAGTCCCTGCAAAAAGTTAAACAAAATTTCTACACGTCCATGATTCGATTTTTCGCTGGGAACGCCAATCTCCGTATCGGCGTATAGCTGGGCGCTGATCGGCAGATTGGCGTTCCCACCGCCATCGTCACCCGGCATGGAAACTCGGAGATAACGATCCCACCCGCTTGCCGTCGTCCCCCATTTGGATTTGCTAGAATGAAGTCTGGAGTTGGCCTGCGACGCAGGTGATGAAGGCGACGATCTTTTGAACCAATACTGGACCCCCGGGGGCCCGAGTCAGACGGCTGGTGTGCATGTCCCGCAACGAATTTCGGTTCGTCGTGGGAAAGCCTAAAGGCCGGCGCAGGGCACCCATCGTTACACAGGTGGTTCAGGATCTAGCCCACACGGCGAAGCGGACCCACTCCATTCTTTTTACAAAAATATCCGCCTTTCTATGGCGTCGAATTCTGCGAACTAATTAGGACAGGCTTCAGCCTGCCTGGTCTAGATTCCAGAGAAACTGATCTTTAAACCCGACAGGCTGAAGCCTGTCCTACTAAGTGGGATATGAAACTTCTATTTATCGGTGACATTGTGGGTTCGCCCGGACGCGAGATCGTGGTGGAGCGCCTGGCAGATATCGTGCAGACACGTCAAATTGACTTGGTTATTGCCAACGGAGAAAACTCCGCTGCGGGTTTCGGCATTACCCCGCGCATCGCGGAGCAGCTCTTCGCGGCTGGCGTGGAGGTGATCACCGGCGGCAACCACATCTGGGACAAGAAAGAGATTCTGGAATATATCGCCCACGAGCCCCGGCTGGTCAGGCCCTCGAACTTTCCTGAGGGCAATCCCGGTTCCGGCCTGTTTCTCGGCACTACGCGCAACGGCGTGCCCTATGCAGTCATCGATATCCAGGGACGCGTCTTCATGGCCTCAAATGATTGCCCATTCCGGGCAGCCGATAGGGAGCTTGCCCGCATCCCAGCACATGTTCACGTGATCTTCGTGGACATTCACGCGGAAACGACAAGCGAAAAAATAGCCATGGGTTGGTACCTGGACGGGCGAGTGTCAGCCGTAATCGGCACGCACACGCATGTGGCCACAGCCGATGAGCACGTGCTGCCGGGAGGCACCGCCTTTCAAACCGATGTGGGGATGACGGGGCCGCACAACGGCATCATCGGAATGGACAAGACCACGATTCTGCG
Source organism: Candidatus Acidiferrales bacterium (assembly GCA_035696345.1). GTDB lineage: Bacteria > Acidobacteriota > Terriglobia > Acidiferrales > UBA7541 > Palsa-360. Next base: position 6,701 of record DASRQU010000110.1, on the reverse strand, counting down.
GAAGTTCCTGGATGGGCAGCCGGCGCGCTTTGAGGTGGCCAGCGGTGATATCCAGATGAATACCGTTCTGATCGATGTGGACGAAACCACGGGTTATGCCAGAGGCGTCGAACGCTTGCGCTTCCGAATTGACTGAGGCGAACTCAAAATGAATCGTATGCATTCCCTGTGCATTGCGGCCTTGCTTGCTGCAATGCTGATTGCGTTTGCCCCGCTCAACGGCCACGCGCAGGAACAGTATCAGTACGAAAGCGACCTGGTGGCGAGGAAACGGATTTTGCCTGATGTGGGCGCCGGCTTCCGGCAGATTCGCATCGGACCGAATGGAAATTTTTATGTGCTCACCGCGCCCGCGCCGGCACTGCTGATTTACGACCCTGCGGGAAAGCGCGTAGGCCAGATTCCGGATGCCTCGGCCGCCACCGCGAAAAATGCGGCAATCGTGTATGGCGAATCCTTTGACATCGATCATGAGGGCCACATCGTGGTATGCGACCGCGGCGCGAATGCCGTAAAAGTTTATTCTCCGAACGGAACTCTTTCCGCGCTGATCAAAATTCAGGCGCCCATCTCCGTCGCGTTCCTTCCCGGCGATGAAATCGTGGTTGCCAGTCCAAATGGCGAACATCTGGTAACCGCCTATGACCTGGCCGGCAAACTGATTCGCGAATACGGCGATCGTGAAGAAATTGCCGACCGCTCCGACCTCAACACACAGGCTAATTTTGGTCACCTGACGACTGACGACACGGGGAACAATTATTTTTCGTTTGATTATTTGCCCGAGCCCACGGTCCGGAAGTTCGACCGCGTAGGCTATCTGGCTTCGGAGATTTCCTTAAAAACGTTGGAATTTGAGCCCGCCGCGCAGGCCGCCCGCAAGGCCATCGCGCGCTCGGAGAGCCTTGAAAACAGTATTCCGTCCCTGCACCGCATCATCAGTGCCGTCGGCGTCGACTCCCGTTCGCAGGAACTGTGGATTGCCATAGGAACACTGCTGATGCGCTTCGATAATGAGGGTATGCGGCTGTCCAGTTTCCGGATCTTTCTGCCGCGCGGCGGAGCCCTAGAGCCATCGCAGATATTAGTCGAACATGACAAATTGCTGATGGGCGCTGACCCGCAGGGAATCTACGAATACGCAATCCCGCAAAAGCTGCCTCAATAAAGATTACGGTTTCGTAATCATTGATATTGTCTGTGTTGGTTTATCAGTTATGACGGACCTAGCACTAGACGTACCCGTCCTAAGGATATCCACCGACAATTTGAAAAGTTTTTGCTAAGCACCTTGTTTTCTGTGCCTTGCCTGGCTGTGGAAAACCTGTGCATGATCTGTGGAGGTCCCGGCCTGTGCCCAATTTTTCCGCTTGCCGCACAGTTCCCCTTCGGCGAGAATCCTCCCTCGTCTTAGGTATCCAGTTTTCCAACTGGCATCCCTGTGGACGCCGTGACGCGGATCGGAACTAAACGCACCGAGTGGCAGACCCTCCTTGGGTCTATCGGGCGAAGGGGAAGAAGGTCACGGGGTCAACCCAGAAACAAGGAATGCTTACAAGGTAGGTCTTGTGGCTGCAATTTCCACAGCATTTCCACAAATGTGGAAATGTCTGGCAGGGGACTTTTCGCTTTCTTGAGGGTTTTTTAGGCAATGAATTCCTGGGAAAAAATTCTGCAGCACATGGAACGGCGGGTTAATCCCCACAGTTTCACGACATGGTTTCGGCCCACACGGCAAGAAGGCGCGGAAAATGGCAAGTTGCTCGTTCGAGTTCCCTCCCGCATCTTCCGGAAGCGGCTGACGGAAACCTATGGAGAGCTCCTGCAGGCCGTTCTGGCCGAAGTAGGCATGAGCGAGACTCATCTTGAATTTATGTGCTCGGAGATCGAACCCGCGCCGGCGGGCAATCCTTTGAAGCAGACGCGCCTGGATTTCGATTCCGTCGATCACCAGCTGAATCCGCGCTATCAGTTCGATTCCTTTGTGGTGGGCGCCTCAAACCAATTTGCGCATGCCGCGGCGCGAGCCGTCGCGGAAGCGCCGTCCAAAGCCTATAACCCGCTCTTCCTTTATGGCGGCGTCGGAATGGGCAAGACGCACTTGATGCAAGCCGTCGGCCACATGATCAAGCAGCGCAATCCTGCCGCGCGGCTCACCTACATCAGCGCTGAGAAATTTACGAATGAAGTGATCAACTCGTTGCGTTTCGATCGCATGATCGGCTTTCGCGACCGCTTCCGCTCCGTGGATGTGCTGCTCGTGGATGATATCCAGTTCATCGCGGGCAAAGAACGCACGCAGGAAGAATTTTTTCACACGTTTAATGCGCTGTACGATTTGCAGCGCCAAATCGTGATCAGCTCGGATTGCCCGCCCAAAGAAATTTCCGCCATTGAGGAGCGTTTGCGATCAAGATTTGAGTGGGGCTTGATCGCCGATATTCAGCCGCCTGACCTCGAAACAAAAATCGCCATCCTGCAGAAAAAAGCGGATAACGAGCACATTCTGATTCCGGACGACGTCGCCGAATATATTGCGCGCGCGATTAAATCGAACGTGCGCGAGCTCGAAGGCGCGCTGACGCGGTTTATGGCATACGCGTCGCTGACCGGCGCGCCGCTGAACCTTCTGACCGCGCAGCAGGTGTTGCGCAACATCATCGCCACGCAGGAAAAGCGCATCACGATCGATTTGATTCAGAAAAAAGTCGGCGAACAATTTGGCTTGCGCGAGCAGGATTTGAAAGTAAAGTCCAACACCAAGGCCATCGCCTTCCCGCGCCAGGTGGCCATGTATCTTGTAAAACAGCTCACCTCCGCGTCCCTGCCAGAAATCGGCCGCCAATTCGGCGGCAAGCACCACACCACGGTCCTGCACTCGATCAACAAGATCGACACGCTGCGCCGCAGCGATAAAGATCTGAACCGCACGATTAACAAGCTCATGGATTCGTTTGGTTAAATTTTTTCAAGCACTTCGATATAATTTTTGAAACGCCCCGAACAACATCGGGGCGTTTTTTTTTGCCGTTGTTTTCCCGGGAACGCCAATCTCCCGATTGGCGGTTTGCGGCGCGCCAATCCGGAGATTGGCGTTCCCGGGTTTGCCGTGTTGAAAAGCTGCGCATAAGTCTGTGGCCAACCTGTGCAACTATGAATGAAGTTGAGGAAAATTTTCGTCGCATTGCGGGATGAGGAGTGAATCGTGCCTGTTTATCCGACCTATCCTCAATTTTCGTATTTACAAATGCACAGGCGAAACGCATCCCTGCCGCGCGATTCGTTCGATTTCCTCATTTCCACAGCGACGACTACTACTACGGTCTTTATCCATACTTTAAAACAGGGTAAAGTAGCCCTTCGCAGTAATAGTCTTGTTTGTGCCTTCCAGCGGAGGAAATCCAGCAATGGAATTCAGTGTGAAAAAATTTGACCTGCTCCAGGAACTCAGCCTGACGCAGGGAGTCGTCGAGCGAAAAACCACCATTCCGATTCTCGGCAATATTCTGTGCGAGGCTTCCGGAAATCACATCACGCTGACGGCCACGGACCTGGAACTCTCTATCCGCACCACGTGCGAAGCGAAAGTAAAAAAAGAAGGCGCCGGAACGATCCCCGCGAAAAAATTGCTGGAACTCGTGCGCCTCTTGCCCGAAGGCGAAATCCGTTTCAAGCTGCTGGAAAATCATTGGGTGCAGATCACGGCCGACCGCAAGACCTACAAGATGGTCGGCATGGCCAAGGATAATTTTCCAGCTATCCCGGTGTTCCCGCATGCGGTCGCAAAAATTCCCGCTAAAATATTGTCATCGCTGATCGCCCGGACGGCCTTTGCGATTTCGAACGAAGAGTCGCGCTACACGCTGAACGGCGCGCTGCTCCTGCTGAAGCCCGAGATGGTCACCATGGTGGCCACAGATGGCCACCGCTTGGCCGTAGCCGAGATCGATCACAAATTTGAGGGTTTGACCCGCGAAGTGCGTCCCCTCGTGCCCAAGAAGGCATTGGCGGAAGTGCAGCGCCTGGCCGGCGAAGCGGGCGAGGATGCCGAAATCGAATTCGCGCTCGACGAAAGCCACCTGTTTTTCCGCGCCGGCGAACGCCTCCTGATTTCGCGCATGCTTACGGGGCAATTCCCGAACTACGAAGCTGTCCTGCCCCGCGACAACAATCGCAAGGTAGTGATCGAGCGCGGTGAACTGAACGATGCAGTGAAGCGCGTCGCCCAACTGGCCGACACCCGCTCCCACGCCGTAAAACTTTCCGTTTCGAAAGACGGCGTTGAAATTTCCGCCTCCAGCCCCGAATACGGCGAAGCCAAAGAAACTATCGAGAAAGAATTTGCCGGCGAGCCGCTGGCCATCGGTTTCAATGCCCAATACATGATCGATTTCCTGGCCGCCGCCCCCGAAGGCCCCATCAGCGTCGAATTAAAGGATGAGCAGTCGGCCGGGCAGATGCGCCCGCTGGCAGATGAAGCGTACCGCTACCGGTACGTGATCATGCCCATGCGCATTTGATGGGGAAGAGAAGTCTTGATTCAAGAAAAGCGACAAAAAAGCGGCGAATAAGGAGCAGAAGATTCGGAAGCGGATTTAATTTGCGAGTGTCTGTGTGTCAGCTGTGGTATCGGTAATCATCGCTGCAAAAAACCGCATTGCCAGCATCCTAGTTGCTCTGATTTGAAGCCTACGCGGAAACCTCGTAAGCATGGCTGAGTAACGAAGTCGATTCGGTCCGCTCTTTGATCGCCCACTCCGCAAAATTTTTTTTGAACTCCTCCTGCGTGCAGAAACCCTTATCGATTAACAACATGTTCATCGCGTAAACGGTTGCCTTGAAAAGATCGTCTCGTTAACAGGTCCACAGCTTGTTCGTACGGCATCGTGAAATCCTCCTGCCCAACTTCTGATTCGAATTCGATTCTATCTTCTTCTATCTTCGGGGGGTTCCGGTGTATATGAATTTGTAGCGATTACCAAATTTCGCTTGAGGCACTGAAATTTACCAGATGAGACCAATTTTGGGGACAAACGACAGACGTTTCGAAGCCGGAAAGGATCATGGGTTGCGGCATATATCGTTTTAATTTGAATGCCCACAACATGCTGAAAAATAAGTAGATATAAACGTTTTCACCAAGTCTCCGCGCTTGTAAAATCATCCGGCACGGAGTAGAATCTTCCTGGTCAGAATCACAACTGGTTTCCTCCAGTATGGCACGTCGGCCAGGCTGGCAGCGCCCCTGATTCACATGCTCGCGCCAGAGCATGTCCTTCCCGCTTGTCGCGGGTTTCGGAGTGGGACGTTTGACTGCCTGGAGGAAAGAAGTCTTCGCCGCGTTCGCTTCCACGTGAGTGGAATCCGGGCGGGATGGAGCAGGAACCCTTCGAGCTCCGGCAACATGGTTTGCCGAGGGCCACAGGGTAAGGTGGCGGTCAATACGCTTTTGGCGGGCATTTTTTCAAAAATTCAGCTCGCTATCAAAACTGTCAGCGCGCCTTTCCACGCAAATTCGCAGGAGCATGCAAAACTATGGCTGAAAAAGCAGCAGCAATGGGCAATGAACCGGAACACCGCTACGATGCAGGGTCGATCAAAGTTTTGGCCGGCCTGGAGGCTGTGCGCAAGCGTCCCGCGATGTACATCGGCTCGACGGGTGAGCAGGGATTGCATCACCTCGTCTGGGAAGTGGTGGACAACTCCGTGGACGAAGCGCTCGCCGGATACTGCGACGAAATTAACGTCGTGGTGCATGAGGACAACAGTGTCACGGTGACGGATAACGGCCGCGGCATTCCCGTGGACATGCACGCGACAGAGAAAAAAGCTGCCGCCGAAGTCGTGATGACAGTGCTGCATGCCGGCGGCAAATTTGACAGCGACACGTATAAGGTTTCCGGCGGATTACACGGCGTCGGCGTGTCCGTGGTGAACGCGCTCTCCGACTGGCTGGAATTGGAAATCTGGCGCGAAGGCGAAGTATGGGAACAGACATACAACGAAGGCAAGCCTAAGGCCAAGCTGAAGAGCACCGGAAAAACGCGCAAAACGGGCACAAAGATTACGTTTCATCCCGATCCTTCAATTTTTGCGGATCACAAATATAGCTATGACATTCTGGCGCAGCGCCTGCGCGAACTCGCATTTCTCAACAAAGGCCTGAAAATTACGCTGGCCGACGAGCGCTCTGATAAGTCCGTCGAGTTCCGTTTTTCCGGCGGCATTGCGGAGTTCGTCAAGCATTTAAACAAGGGCAAGCAGGTGCTGCACGATTCTCCCGTGTACATGGAAGGCAAGAAGGACACCGTCGAAATCGAGATCGCGCTCCAATACAACGACAGCTACACGGAAAATATTTATGCGTTTGCGAACACGATAAATACGGTGGATGGCGGCACGCATCTTTCCGGCTTCCGCTCGGCGCTGACGCGCACCATCAACAACTTCGCCTCCGCCACCAACATGCTCAAAGAGCAGAAGGACGAAGTGACGATCACCGGCGACGACGTGCGCGAAGGACTTGTCGCGGTCGTTTCCGTAAAATTGCCGCAGCCCCAGTTTGAGGGCCAGACCAAAGGAAAACTGAACAGCGACATCAAGGGTCCCGTCGAGCAATTGATCAACGAGCGCCTGGGCGAATATTTTGACAAGCATACGACCGTGGCGCGTCGCATTGTAGGCAAATGCATTGACGCGGC
>DASRQU010000109.1:0-20280 GCA_035696345.1 Candidatus Acidiferrales bacterium | reverse complement strand
CCCCCGCAATGCGAGAACGCCGCCGGCAGCCGACAAGGCCAGCCCAACCCACCTAAACGTAAGAAACACGAGGCCCAGCATGAATAATCCGACGATTACAAGGGAAGCACCGCCCACGCGTGCAACGGTGCGCTGCGATGTCCGAGCCACGCGTGATGTTTTCAACCACGTACGCACTCCCCAGTAGATCAGAACTACTCCCAATCCAAGCCACGCCGGACTGCGAGGATTAAAATTAACCGGGGTGAGAAACCGGTTGCTCATTCCCAGCCAGACCAGAAAGCCGCCGAGCAGGATGAAGATAAACTCGGTCATCATCCGAAACAAATTTGCCGGAGTCAGCATGCTCGTGTAAATCGAGTTACGATCGCTCGATCTTTACGGATTTCAGTTCGACGGGCGTTTTCGGCTTGTCACCCCCGCCGCGAGGTACTTCCGAAATTTTCGTGGCGATATCCATTCCTTCCACCACTTCGCCGAAGATAGTGTGCTTGTTGTCGAGCCATGGCGTGGGAGCCACGGTGATAAAAAATTGGCTGCCGTTTGTGCCCGGTCCCGCATTGGCCATGGAAAGTTTTCCCGGTTTGTCATGCCTCAAGCTCTTGTCGAACTCGTCGCCGAATCGGTAGCCCGGATCTCCGGTGCCTGTTCCGAGCGGGCATCCGCCCTGAATCATGAATTGAGGAATCACGCGATGGAATATCAGGCCGTCGTAAAAAGGACGCTTCACTTTTTGTCCGGTCTTGGGATCTTTGAATTCCTTGGTGCCCTCGGCCAGGCCGACGAAATTACCGACGGTCTGCGGCGCCTCTTTTTCAAAAAGCTTTACGACGATCGTTCCCTGCGTGGTGTCGAATACTGCGTAAGTTCCAGGTGCACGGCTCAAGACTGCCTCCATGAAGATTGATTTCTGCCCGCATTATTACCTATTCCCGGCGCGTAGACCAGCGCGGCGGGAAATAATATAGGGCCACGAATTTATCGAAGCGAACGAGCGAGGCATAATGCTAAACTTCGGCCCTGCGCGTGTTGCATCGTACGGCCATGCTCAAGAATCTAATGCCAGGCAGGGAGAAGACACTTGAATAACGTCATCGTTATCGGAAGCGGCTGCGCGGGAATGACGGCGGCCATCTATGCTGGTCGAGCCAACCTGAAGCCCCTTGTGATTGACGGAATGGAACCCGGCGGACAGCTGGCGCTGACGACAATGGTTGAAAATTTCCCCGGCTTTCCTGATGGAATCCTCGGCCCGGATCTGATTGAAAACATGCGCAAGCAGGCGCAGAGGTTTGGCGCCGACTTTAAATCCGGCGCGATTACGGACGTCGATCTGAGCAAGCGCCCTTTCAGGATTACAGCCGGCAAGGAAACGTATGAAGCGCAATCATTGATCATCGCCTCGGGTGCGACCGCGCGGCTCATGGGTCTCGAATCTGAGCGCAAACTAATCGGCTACGGCGTATCCACTTGCGCCACGTGCGATGGCTATTTCTTCCGCGGCAAAGACATTGCCGTGGTTGGCGGCGGCGATTCGGCGATGGAAGAAGCCAATTTTCTTTCCCGCTTTGCCAGCAAGGTCTATCTAGTGCACAGGCGCAAGGAATTTCGCGCCTCCAAAATCATGGTGGATCGCGCGCGGGCTAACGACAAAATTCAGTTCGTGACACCGGTAATTGTCGAAGATATCTCCGATGTGACGAAGGGCGGCGTGGAAAACATGAAACTGCGCAATACCGAAACCAATGTGCTGTCGACGCTGCCCGTCGAAGGCGTCTTCGTCGCCATCGGCCATGAGCCCAACACAAAAGTGTTTCGCGGCAAGCTGGATATGGACGAAAACGGCTACCTCACGACCCATCACGGCAGCCAGACCAACGTGCCGGGCGTTTTTGCCGCGGGCGATGTGCAGGACCACCATTACAAGCAGGCCATTACTGCCGCAGGTTCCGGTTGCATGGCCGCGATCGACGCGGAAAAATTCCTTGAGGCTCACAAAGACGCCTGAGGCCGCACTCAAGTTCCCGGCGGTGTCCGCACAACTTCCATGCTACGCGCGCTGTTCCTTGAACTCGCGAAAAGTTCCCGGCTTCGCCGCTGGATTACTTCCCATGGTGTAACGCGTCGCATGGCCTACCGCTTCGTGCCGGGCGAGGAACTCGCGCCTGCGATTGACGCGGCGCGGGAGCGCAATAAAGCCGGGATGACCGCGAGCCTCGATCACCTGGGCGAAAACGTGGTTACGCGCGAAGACGCGGAGCGTGCGCGAGACGCTTACATCGAAGCGCTTGAGCGCATCGCGGCAGACGGGGTGGACTCCAACGTTTCGCTCAAGCTCACGCACGTAGGGCTCGACCTCGGAGAAGAATTCTGCGCCGAGCAGTTGCGCAGGATTGTTCGCCGCGCGGACGAGCTGGGAAATTTTGTGCGCGTGGACATGGAAGGCTCCGCTTATACGGACCGCACGCTGCAAATGGTCTCGCAGATCCGCGCGCAATCCTCCTCCGTGGGAACCGTGATTCAGGCCTATCTTTATCGCAGCGAGGACGACATTCGCGCGCTGCTGGCCATCGGTTGCCGCATACGCCTCGTCAAGGGCGCCTATAAGGAGGCGTCGCAAATCGCGTATCCTCATAAAAAAGATGTCGATGCCAATTTCATCAAGCTCATGAAAATCCTTCTGCCCAGCGGGATTTATCACGCCCTCGCCACGCACGATCCGAAAATGATCGAGGCCGCCATCCGATTTGCCGCGGAACAAAAAATTTCGAAGGATAAATTTGAGTTTCAGATGCTGTACGGCATCCGCACGGACTTGCAGAGCCAACTCGCGAGGCAGGGCTATCGCGTGCGCGTGTACATTCCCTTCGGGCGCGATTGGTTTCCGTACTTCATGCGCCGGCTTGCGGAGCGCCCGGCGAATCTGATGTTTTTCGCGAAGAATTTCTTCCGCGCGAATGCTTGAGCGGCACAGGCACTCTTGCCTGTGCGGGTTTTGCGAAGTGCACACAGCCAGGAGTGGCTGTGCTACTTCCTTCATGACGGGGATTCGCAAATGAGCGAGAATAAATTCATGCGCGCCATGATTCTCGACCAACCGGGAAAACCACTCACGCTTCGCGATTGGCCTGTCCCGCACCCGGGAAACGGCCAGGTTTTGCTTCAGGTTCTTGCCTGCGCCGTATGCCGCACCGATCTGCACGTAGTCGATGGCGAATTGACCAACCCAAAACTTCCGCTGATTATTGGCCATGAAATCGTGGCGCGCGTGGCGAGCCTCGGCGAAGGCGTGCGCATGCTTTCCGTGGGCCAGCGCATAGGCGTTCCGTGGCTCGGCTGGACCTGCGGAGAATGTTTTTATTGCCGCGCAGGCAGCGAAAATTTGTGCGTGAATGCGCGCTTCACCGGCTACACGCTCGATGGCGGCTACGCCGAATACACGGTCGCCGACGAGCGCTTTTGCGTGCCTATTCCGGAATTGTACGGTCACGTGGAAGCCGCACCCCTCCTGTGTGCCGGCCTTATCGGCTACCGTTCGCTGGCGCGCACGGCCGACGCGCAGCGCCTGGGCATCTATGGATTTGGCGGGGCCGCGCACATCATTGCCCAAGTCGCGAGACATCAGGGCCGCAGCGTTTACGCCTTCACGCGCTCGGGTGATCACGAGGCTCAGAGGTTTGCCCGTGAGTTGGGGGCGGTGTGGGCGGGAGCTTCGGATGAGCGCCCGCCGGACGAACTTGACGCCGCGATTATTTTCGCACCAGTCGGAGCCTTGGTTCCCGCAGCGCTGGCCGCTGTGCGCAAGGGAGGCAGCGTGGTTTGCGGCGGCATCCACATGAGCGACATTCCCTCATTTTCGTACGACTTGCTGTGGGGAGAGCGGTCGGTAAGTTCCGTGGCAAACCTGACGCGCAAGGATGCGGCGGAGTTCATGCAGATTGCGCCGAAAGTACCCGTGCACACGGCGACGGAAACCTTCCGGCTCGAAGATGCCAACGAGGCGCTGAAGAGGCTGCGCAGTGGACAGGTGCAGGGTGCGGCAGTCCTGAATTTCGCATGAATATTTTTTGCGGGCTGGGCCGTTGTATTCCGCCAAGAGAGGCGTGCTATACTTTTTTGGGCTAGAAACTGGCTTGTACAGTTGGCGGTTTGGTGATATAAACCCATACTTTCCAACAAATGTCAGATGGCATTATAACTTTTTAAGCGATAGATATCCCTCGAAGGAGAGTCCCGATGGCGTACGTAATCGCTGAGCCCTGTGTCGGAACGAAGGACACTGCATGCGTCGACGTGTGTCCTGTCGATTGCATCCATCCGCGTAAAGATGAGCCGAAATTCGAGTCCGAGCCGCAACTTTACATCAGTCCTGTAGAATGTATTGACTGCGGCGCCTGCGTCCCGGTTTGCCCCGTGACGGCGATCTTCGCTCTGGAAGATCTGCCCGAGAAGTGGGCTCACTTTACGCCAATTAACGCGGACTGGTATACGAACCAGGCTTGATCCGCGCCGTCCGAAAACGGCAAATTTTTTCCAGTTGAGTTTTCGTGCGGCGTTCTTTCGATTCAGAAGAACGCCGCATTTTTTGACAGCGAAGCCTCTGCCTGCTTGAAGGAACGGGGTGAAGACAGGTTCGGGTTCGCGAATTGTTTTCTTGGCTCCCAGCGCCCGGAACCTGCATCCTACCTAGGTAGCTACAAAGTCGTCTCCGGGTAAATGACGTTCCCCATGTCGGAATCCGGATTGTTGTCACAGGAGCCAAACATTGTCATCGACGCGAACGCCCAAGTCTTTGGAAGTCGCAGAAATTCCCGCCACTCGACAGGAACCTCGCACAAAAATTAAGAATAATACCGTCCCTGCCATCGCTACGATTGCCGGAACTGCGACCGCCGTGCCTCCGCATGTGCTTTCGCGCGACCTGGTGAAAAACGGGATTGGCCCGGTATTTAACCTGGAGGGCGCGAAGCTGGATGCGATTCGCGAAATCATCGACAATTCAGCCATCGATCAACGCTACAGCGTGTTTCCTTCCGAATACCTGATCGAGCCGCGCCCGCTGTCGCAGATCAACCGCGAGTATCAGGAAAAAGCCGTGGAACTGGGATTGCAAGTCACGGAACATGCGCTGGCACAGGCGGGAATGGTTCCCACCGACATCGATCTGCTGGTCACTGTTTCATGCACGGGCGTAATGATTCCGTCGCTTGACGCGCACATTGCCACCATCATGGGATTCCGCTCGGACGTACGAAGGCTACCGATCACGGAACTGGGCTGTGCGGCTGGCGCCGCGGGCCTCGCGCGAACCTGGGAATACATAAATGCCTTTCCGGATCGCACGGCGATGCTGGTCGCCGTCGAAATTCCTACGCTTACGTTTCAACGCAGGGACGCGTCCCAGGCCAACCTCATTTCTGCGGCGCTCTTTGGAGACGGCGCCGCCGGCGTGGTGGTTACTGGACGCGAAGCGCCTGGACCGCGCATTTTGGCTTCGGAATGCTTTCTGTTTCCCGACTCGCTTGCGGCAATGGGTTTCGATTTGCGCGACACGGGTTTCCACATCGTTCTGTCCAAGGACGTGCCGGAACTGATTCGCGCACGCGTCAAGGGCCTCGCGCAAGGTTTCTTGGCGAAGCAGGGATTGCGCCAGGAAGATATTTCCGCATTTTTGCTGCATCCTGGAGGACAAAAGCTTTTGTCCTACATGCAGGAAGAATTGGGATTGAAGCGGTCGGATACGGAAGTTTCGTGGGATATTTTGCGGCGTTACGGCAATCTTTCGAGCGCCAGCGTTTTATTTATTTTGAATGAGTGGCTGGTGCAGAAGGAAATGCCATCCGGCAGTTACGGGTTGTTGATGGCGTTTGGACCTGGATTTACGGCGGAGATGCTTCTGCTGCAATGGCCATGACATCCGCCTATATTTCACTGCTCGTCATTGTGGGCATAGGGCGGCTTCTGGAACTTGTCATCTCGCGGCGCAACCAACGCCAGCTGGAGAAGCAGGGAGTCCGCAAAATTCGCGAGCCCCTGTTTCGTTTGCTCGTTTTGCTGCACGGCAGCATACTAGTGTGCGCCGGCCTCGAAGTTCTTTTCTTGCATCGCCCGCTGATTCCCGCGCTCGCCATTTCCATGGGCATCGTTTTCGTTTTATCGAATGTCCTGCGTTGGTGGGTGATCTGGACCATGGCGGGGCACTGGAACGTCGAGATTATGGATTCCGCCCGCGTGGGTGTTGTCACCTCCGGGCCATATCGCTGGGTCCGCCATCCCAATTATGTCGGCGTGGTGTTGGAGGTGTTTTCGCTGCCGATGATGCATACGGCGTGGATCACCGCCATTTTCGGCACACTCGGCTACATGGAAATTCTGCGCCACAGGCTTAAACTGGAAAATGGCGCACTGCTCGCCAATCCGGAATATCGCCTGGTGATGGGCGGCAAGCCAAGTTTTTTCCCGCGCATTTTCAGTAAAGCTTCCAAAGGCTCGTCGGCAGAGAGCACCAGAGCTGGGCTTTAAGTAGCGCGAGCTTCAGCCTGCGGAATGTGGTGCTTGCAGGGCCAAAACCCCGCAGGCTGAAGCCCGCGCCACTTAAGGGCAATTCCTGACGATCCTCGGAATTTTCCTGCCCACCGGAATTTCTCCCGCATCGAAATCATCCAGCCACTCCCTCACCGTCACGCGCAGGGCTTCAATTTCCAGGTCGCCGTAAATTTTCGGGAATCGATCCAACTTGAGCAGTCCCTCGCGCAACAGATTCCGCGTCCCCAATAAATTTGCACGCGAATGATGGTGAAACGCGGCAGCCACCTGAATCAACCCCTGCAGAAACATTTTTTCGGGGTTGGCTGTCTTCAGCCACACTTCTTCCCAGTGCTCGTGCGCATCGTAAAACCGCGCTGAATTAAATGCGTCGAGGCCCTGCCTGTACAACCGCTCTTTTTCGCGTGCATCCATGGACGTTTTCGACGTTTGTCACAGGTTAGTGAGAACGTGATTATACTAGAAGCCAGCGTCGCCGAACGTGCTGCGGCTTACAGGCGTAGTTCCAAATCGAGTGAATCGCGAATATGAATTTCCCTCTTGGTTACCGCCCGAGTTACTATGGTTAGCCTTCGTAAATCAGAGGATCTCGCGTGTCTAAATTCAATTTAGTGTTGCTTATCCATGCGCACCAGCCCGCCGGTAATTTTGACGACGTAATGGAGCGCACCTACCAGCAATCGTATCTCCCATTTGTGGAGTGTCTCGCTCGCCATCCCCGAGTGCGCGTGGGACTGCATTACACGGGATCACTGGTCGAATGGATGGCGGAAATGCACCCGGAATATATTCAGCGCGTGGGTGCGCTCGTCGCTCGCGGACAGGTGGAAATTGTGGGCGGCGGATTTTATGAGCCGATTCTCGTAGCCATTCCATATGAAGATCGAATCGAACAGATTCGCAGGCTGAGCGATTTTGTGGAAAAACATTTTGGCAAGCGCCCGCAGGGCGCGTGGCTCGCCGAGCGTGTCTGGGAACCGCAACTACCCACCGCGCTTTCCGACGCTGGCATGGCATATACCCTTGTTGATGATAGCCATTTCTTGACCGCCGGCCGCGAAATGCCCGAGCTCTTTGGGTATTACGTGGCCGACGATTGCGGTAAAACAGTGAAAGTCATTCCCGGCCTGCAAGAGCTGCGCTACCTGCTTCCGTTTGGCACCGTGCAGGATTCCATCGCTTTCCTGCGCCGCTGCGCCGCGGATCACCCGGGCGGCATGGCATGCATGGGCGATGACATGGAGAAATTCGGCGCCTGGCCGCATACGTTTGAGCATTGCTTCCGCGACGGCTGGCTTGACAATTTTTTCAGTGCCATCGAAGCGAATTTTGAGTGGGTGGAAACGGTGCCGCCCGCCGAAGCCCTTGCAACGCACGAACCCCTCGGCCGAGTGGATCTGCCGACCGCTTCTTACACGGAGATGATGGAGTGGGTGCTGCCGACGTCCGTGCGGCAGAAATTTCATTCGCTGCTTGGGGAATTTTCAGGCCGCCCGGATGTGTGCCGGTTTCTGCGCGGCGGCTTCTGGCGCGGTTTTTTCAGCAAGTATTCCGAATCCAATCTGCTGCAGAAGAAAATGTTGCGCGTATCCTCGAAGCTGCGTGGCGACGGGAAGAAAATTCCTCGGCGCGGCGCCAAAGGAGCAGTTCTACACGCTCGCGCAATCACTCATTTGCTGCGCGCGCAATGCAATGACGCCTATTGGCACGGAATTTTCGGCGGCCTTTACGCACCCCATTTGAGAACCGAATTGTGGCGCGAACTCGTACGCGCGGAAACCATTGCCGACGGCCTCCATCACGGTGGGAAGCCCTATCAGACGATGACGCGGCTCGATTTCGACGCCGATGGCACGGAAGAGATCGAAATTACATCTCCTGAATTTGGAGCACTGATCAAGCCAGCGCGCGGCGGCACGATCGAAATTCTCGATTTTCGCCCGAGCGCGGCCACTTTGATCAATTCGCTGCAGCGCCGCGTGGAGGCCTACCATTCGCGCCTGCAGAATATCGGCCAGACCTCCGGCAAAGTAGCGTCCATCCATGACCAGACGCTAGTCAAGGAACCGGGCCTCGAAAAACATCTGAAGTATGATCGCTGGCCGCGCAGCATATTCCGGCTTTTGCTTTTTGCGCCGGGAAAAACGCACGCCGACTTTGAGGCGCTGCAACTTGAAGAGAACGCCGCCCTTGCGGGCGGCGATTATCATGTAGAGCAAGCCAGCGCGGAAGAAGTGGATCTGAGCAAGGATGTTCCGCTACGCGAGGCTCTTGCGGGCGCGGATCCGAAATCCATCCTGGCTGCAACAAAAGTTTTGCGATTTGAAAAAAGCGAGCAGGGTTTCAACGTTCGCTGCAAGCTGGAACTTGCTTTAAAAGATAGCGAATACATCGCGGAAGCGACGGGTGGGGCCGCGCATTTCCTGGTCGGTCTCGAAGTCGTGATTAATCTTCTTGCGCCGAACGTGCCGGATCGCTATATCGAGTTCGCGGGTACTCGCCAACCATTGCAGTGGAGCGGCGTCGTGGATGAAAAGCAATTAAAGATCGCCGACGAGTGGCAAAATGTTGCCGTCGAAGTTGAAGCAACCGATGCCTGTCACTTCTGGATTTCGCCGATTCAAACCGTTTCCGAATCTGAAGAGGGTTTCGAGCGCGTCTATCAGGGCTCGCAAATTCTCGCGTTATGGAATGTAACGCTGGATCCCATGAAGCCATGGACCGCAGAAACGATTTTGCATGTTTCGAAAGTCCACAATTCCTGAGCAGCGCTTGCTGGGAACGCCAATCTCCTGATTGGCGTGTGCTGAGGAGCCTGTTGTAGGACCCACAAACGGTTTTTGTAGCGCCCGCCTTCATGTGGGCACTTTGGATTCAAGCACGTGCTTGCTCGAAGGCGAGCGCTACATAGGCGAAAATCGAGTTCTGACAAAAGCTCTGAAACGCCAATCGGGAGATTGGCGCTCCTGGTCCTCCACACTTTTATTCGGCAAATAAAAGATTCTCAGCGAACGGCCAGTCCTTGTCGATCCATTGCTCATCGCAGCGAAAACCGTTGCGCTCGGCCATGGCGGGAATGTTTTCAGCGCGGTATTTGTGCGAGCTCTCCGTCCAGATCGTCTCACCCTTTTGAAAACAAACCGAGCAGCGCGCCTCTGGGATTTTCACGACTTGATCGCGCAGTGACCGCAAATGCATTTCCACGCGCTGCTGTTCCTCGTTGTAGCGCGCCTCGTGGCGAAATTGCGTGAGATCGAAATTGGCGCCAAGTTCGCGATTGATGCGCGTAAGAATGTTCAAATCGAACGCCGCGGTCACACCCAGCGCATCGTCATAAGCCGCAAATAATTGCGGCCGGGGTTTTTCGAGGTCGGTCCCCAGCAGCAGCGCGTCTCCCGGCAGCAGGATGCGCCGCACCTCGGTAAGAAATCGCTCGCCCGCATCGCGATCGAAATTTCCGATGGTGCTTCCCAAAAACAGCACGAGAAGATGCTCGTTTTCCTTCCGGCGCGCCGACGCTGCCAGCAAACCGTCCAGATATGGCCGCTCAAACCCGACAATGCTGATACATTCGAGCTGTCCGAGTTCACTCGCACATCGAGCGAGTGCCGTGGGAGAGATTTCAATCGGGCAGTAAGTCGTTTCGCACTGCCGCTGTGCCAGCGCTTCCAGGACCCATCGCGTTTTCTTCCCGCTGCCGCTGCCCAGCTCCGCCACTAGGAGTTGCGGCGTGAGTCGCGAAACGATTTCCGCCGCATGGTCGTGCAGAATTCGTTCATCCGCCCGCGTTAACCCGTATTCGGGAAGCAGCGTGATCACTTCGAAGAGCGCCGAACCAATTTCGTCGTACAAATATTTCGAGGGAAGTTCTTTTTGTCCGGAGCGACACAATCCTGCGCGGACTTCCCGTGCCAGTTCCGATCCTGAATGTTGAGCGGCGACGGCTGTTGCCATGATGAGTCCTCGTTTCGGGTTTCTCCCAGTTTGGGCGTGCGAATTACCGTTCAACTTTGTTCAACGCAGCGGAACTTGGCATACACGTATGGATAGTGTGGTTGAAACCAGTTGCGAAAGGAACGCCGCAGCATGCACCCAGCCGTGCGTGGCGAGCCGCCCTTCATAACGAAATGTTTTCCATCGAAGAAATTCGCGGAATAGCCCGGATAAAAAGAAAAGGACTGAAAGCCCGGAAATGGTTCGAAGGGAGAGCGCGTCCACTCCCAACCATTGCCTACGAGGTCGGCCACGCCGAATGCGCTGTTGCCCGCAGGATAGGAACCCACAGCCACGGGATCCCAGCGCTGAAGATTAAAATTGCCGTGTTCGGGGGACGGTGCATCCGCACCCCACGGATAGGCACGTTCCGTGCCAGCCGGAGTGCCGCACGCCGCGCGATGCCATTGCGGCTCGCTGGGCAATTCCTTGCCTTTCCAGCGTGCGTACGACGCGGCTTCGTCATGACTAACGTAGACGGGCCAATCCAGTGGCAGGGGAATCTCCGCAAACATGGCGCGGTAAATCCATTCATCGTCCTTGAGAAGCCAAAACGACGGCGCGCGGTGCTTTTCGGAGGAAATCCACTTCCAACCCGCGTCGGTCCATAATTCGCGGCGATCGTATCCACCGTCGCGCACGAACTCCAGAAAATCCCGGTTCGTTACATTTATAGTGTCGATGCGAAATGCGGGAACGTTTACGCGATTTTCTTCGAATTCGTTGTCCCAGCCGAATGTGCCGCCTTCCTTGCGCGGCAGACCCAGCGTGGCCATACCCTCGGGAATTTCAACGCTTCGCTGGGCCTGGGCTGGAGCGCTCGGGGCCAGTGGCGTATGCTGAGCGAGTTTGCGGTTCCCCGGCAACTGGTGCAGCATGTAGCAGAGGGTCTCGCAATGCATCAGACGATGTTCAATCGCGACTTCGAGCAGGCGCCCAAGTTCATTGTGCGTGAGTTCCGGATCGGTTGCTCCGGCATCTGTGATTGCGGCATTCAGCGAATCTCGAAGACGTCCGTTGTACTCACGAACCGTCTCCACCGACGGCCAGTCGGCAGGCCGGTCAGTGGGCAGTCCAGCTTCTACCGGATCGATTCCAAATGCGAAAAGCTGGTCAAACTTGGGATCGAACGACGTGAGGCCAAGCGGCTCCCGCAAAAGGTTCCAGTCAAAGGCCTCCAGGTGGCCCATATAAAAAATAATCCGGTGGCGTTCCGGAACAGGACGATCATAGAGCGCTCCTGGGTGCACAATACCGAAAAGTTCTTCGCTGCGGACTCGCGCCTCTTGGAGTCGCCCGTACAATTGATCGGCGCGGGAAGATCGTTCGGCTGCGGTCGTGGTCATAAGTCACCAGGCTGGTTAGATGTGATTGGCGCCGGCTGGATTCACCAGCAAAGAACAAAGCTTGCGCGACCCATGATCAGGTTTCTCCAAATTGGAAGTCAATACATGGTCTCTGGGAGAACTGTGTGGCCGAACGCCAAGGCTAGGGGTTACCAGGGGTGACTTCGCCAACCGATTCATTACAAGCCGGATACGCGCTAATGTTTGAGAATGCGACTTACCGATTGCCGTCCGGCGCGCCTCTGATCTCGAATCTAAATCTCACCGTGGCTCGAGGCGAAACTCTCATTTTGCTAGGAAGGAGCGGGTCGGGCAAAACCACGACTCTGAAGCTGATTAACCGTTTGCTCGATGCAACCGACGGCGAAATCCTGATGGACGGTAAGCCGATTCGCTCGCTGGATCCTATTGAACTGCGACGTGGCATCGGATATGTCATTCAGGACGCGGGACTCTTTCCTCATTGGACGGTGGAGCGCAATGTAGGCCTCGTGCCCAAGCTGGACGGTTGGCCGGAACAGAAGATTCAGGCGCGCATCCGCGAAATGCTATCGCTGGTAGGCCTCCCTCCAGAGGAATTCGCCGAACGTCGTCCCGCAGGCCTCTCAGGCGGCCAGAAGCAGCGTGTAGGAGTCGCCCGCGCACTTGCCGCCGACCCGCCCATTTTGCTCATGGACGAGCCCTTTGGCGCGCTCGATCCGATTACGCGCGCAGACCTGCAAAACGAGTTCCGGGCGCTTGCCGCGCGGCTTCACAAGACAATCGTGATCGTCACGCACGATGTGCGGGAAGCCCTGTATCTAGGCACGAGAATCGCGGTCCTCGATCAGGGGCGGTTAGTCGGCGTTTATACGCCAACGGAATTCCTGAACTCCAGTGAGCCGGAGATCCATGCGTTTGCGGCGTCTCTGCATTCCGGCGCGGCAGGCGAGGGGGCGCAATGAAATGGTATGAATTCGTGTTGCACAACCGCGCGGAAGTCGCTCAGCGGATAATCGAGCACCTTGGCCTGGTTGCCGCATCGATGGCTATTGCGCTTGCGATTGGCGTGCCGCTGGGCATCTGGCTCGTGCAGCGCGCAAAATGGCAGAAATGGGTGATCGGGGTGGCCAATGCGATGCAGACGATTCCCAGTCTCGCGCTGTTTGGATTCCTGATTCCCGTGCCGTTCATTGGAGGTGTAGGGGCAAGCACGGCCATCGTCGCGCTCTCGGTATACGCGCTTCTTCCTATTTTGCGGAATACGTGCATCGGCATCCTGGAAGTCGACCCGGCGGTCGTGGAATCGGCGCGAGGCATGGGCATGACTTCCCGCCAGGTGCTGTGGCAGGTGCAGCTGCCGCTGGCGGCGCCTGTGCTGCTCGCAGGCATTCGCGTGGCGACTGCCATGTGCATCGGCGTGGCTACCGTGGCTGCCGCGATCGGAGCCGGCGGCCTGGGAGTTTTTATTTTTCGCGGACTGGCCATGGTGAATAATCAGGTGATACTCGCGGGAGCCATCCCCGCGGCGGGCATCGCGATTGCCGTAGATTCGGGATTGGGATACTTTCAGAAAAGTGTCGGCAAACGATGAGTGATTCGCCCGGTTGTATCGTGCTGAAAAGCAAAGGACCGCGGTTTAAGGTCTCCGCACTTTTTCTTGGTGCTTTTGTTTCGTTGTTCGCCGCAGGATGCAAAAAACAGGACGGCGGGAAAGCCATCGTCGTCGGTTCAAAAAATTTCACGGAACAGATTATTCTGGCCGAATTATTTGCGCAGCAGATTGAGGCGCACTCCGCAGTGCGCGTCGAGCGCAAACTAAATCTCGGCGGCACGTTTATTTGCCAGGATGCGCTGGTATCGGGAAAAATTGATTTGTATCCGGAATATACGGGCACTGCGTTGATGGCGGTTTTAAAAGAGCCTCCGCAGAACAATCCTGCGGAAGTATTCCGCATCGTGAAGGACGAGTATCGGAACAAGTTTAACGTCGAGGAAATGGCGCCGCTCGGTTTCAACAACACGTTTGCGATGGTCATTCGCGGCGAGGACGCGGAAAATTTGCACCTACGAACGGTGTCTGACATTGCTCCATACGCCCAAAAATGGCGGGCTGGATTCGGCTACGAATTTATGGAAAGACCGGATGGCTACCGGGGCTGGGTGGGTGCTTACGGACTTCATTTCGCCGCAGCTCCGCGCATCCTCGATCTTGGCCTGCTGTATCGAGCGCTCGCGGATAAGAAGGTCGATCTGGTCGCCGGGAATTCCACAGACGGGGTGATCGCGTCCCTGCACATGGTTGCGCTCGAGGATGATCGCCATTATTTCCCCCCTTACGAGGCTGTGCCGCTGGTGCGCGGGGCAACGCTTGAAAAGCATCCTGAAGTCCGAGATGCGATTGGCGCCCTTGCAGGCAAAATTTCTGTGGATGAGATGCGCGCGATGAATTATGCCGTCGACGGCGAGCAGCACGATCCCGCCGACGTCGTTCGCGTATTTCGCAAGTCGAAGGGTTTTTGAATAGCCTGGGACAAGGCAGATATTTAAGAAATTCCTAAAAATACAAATGTGGCGCAAGCCGGGGCGGAATCGTTCAGCTGACTGCCTACGCGTCGATCTCATCTCACGATAAAGACCTCTTTCAATCCGCCGATATATCCCAGGATGAAAGAAAACAGGACCGAACCTAGAATTAACATGAGCCTGCCGATCGTCGCATGGTGGGAGGACGCAGCCGGAAAGCAGAACTTCTCCCATGGGAAATTGGAAGATATTTCCAATGCCGGTCTGCGCTTTCGCACGAGGGACGCAATCCCTGTCGGCACTAAACTATTTTTGAGAACGCCGATGGGAGAATATGTTGGTACCATCGTGCGTTCCAGTCAGGATGGTGAAGAGCTTAATCTTGGCATCAGGAAAATCTCTGAGCGGAAACCGTCGGGCAAGCATGAGAAGCTCCGGTAACGGGTAAGAACTCGTGCATTTGAATTACGACGCTAGTTGCCCGCGGTAATTCGTCTCTGCTAGAGTGCGTATGCCGAGCAGTCCAATTCAAAGTTTAAAAGTCGAAATCGTATTCGCCGGCTTCAGTGCCTTCATCTGAGATGACCATCGACAATCGAAAGCTCACAAATTTTGCGAAAGCGATGCGCAGCCGGCGCATCGGCGTGGTCGGCGATTTCATGCTGGACCGTTACGTGTGGGGCTCGGCCACGCGCCTCTCGCCCGAAGCGCCCGTGCCCGTTGTGGATTTTGAGGATGAAACGCAAGTGCTGGGCGGCGCGGGAAACGTAGCTCGAAATCTGGCCGCGCTCGGCGCGAAAGTCTTTCCATTCGGCGTCGTCGGCGAAGATCAGGACGGGCGCGAAATACGGGAATTGTTTGAAGAAGACGGCATGGCCACGGAGGGCGTGATCGCAAACACGTCCCGCCTGACGACTGTGAAAACGCGCATCGTCGCAAAAAATCAGCAGATTGTGCGCGTGGACCGCGAGCGCCGCGAACCGGTTCATCGTGAGTTGGAAGAGCGGCTCGTGCGTGCAATTTTGAAAGCGCTTCCGCGCCTCGATGCGCTGGTCATGTCAGACTACGACAAAGGCGTGGTCACGGACACTCTTGCAGAGCGCGTACTTGCGGAATGCGTGCGGCGCGGCGTGCCCGCCCTCGTGAAGCCCAAAGAATCGCGGCAGTTCCTTTACAACGGAGCCACGATGATCGTGTGCAACGCCAAAGAAGCACACTTTTTTATCAGCCAAAAATTAGACGATGATGAGGCCGTGGAGCGTGGAGGGAAGGCTCTGCTCGTGCATTTCGGATGCGCGTCCGCTGTCATCACGCGCGGGCGTGAAGGGCTCAACGTGTTTGAGAAAAATGCGCAGAAAAGTTTTCACGTGTCGGCCACCAGCAGCGAGATCAGCTACGATCGCGTGGGCAAGGCTGGAGTAGACCGCGCAGCGCACGGACGCCAGGTTTTTGATGTAACCGGAGCGGGTGACACCGTGCTTTCGGTGCTGGCGCTTGCGATCGCGGGAAGGATTCCCACGCGAGAGGCTGCACTGCTGGCCAATGCGGGAGCGGGAGTGGTTGTAGGAAAGTTGGGCACTTCGACCATCACCCCCGTGGAATTATTTGCCGCGGTGCGCGAACTTCGCTGACAAAATAGTAGGACAGGCTTCAGCCTGTCCGGTTTAGATTCCAGTGAGTCTTGAGCCAAAAGAAGACAGGCTGAAGCCTGTCCTACTCAAGGCGGAGGGAAGCTCATCGACTGGTCTGAACGTTCCACCCACAGCTGCACTTCGCGATTCCTTGCGGTTTTAATCGTCTCCTCAGACTTCGGAAATGTGTCGTACTCGCTCAGCTCAACGACGACCACCACTCCGGTCCCGCCTTTAGGAGGCACTTCCGCGGTTTCAATCCGGTAGCTTTTGATGGGACTGTAATATCCGTTGGGTCCCCAGAAACTCAAAAAATCCTGATAAGAAAAACCCGGATGTGGGTGCCAGATCTGGTACGCCTGCTGCGTATCGCCCTTCACAATCGCGTCCATAAAATGCGTGATGGTGTGTTTTTCGGTGGTGTATCTCGCGAAAAACCAGATGCTCCCGGCCAAAAACAGCGCCAGCGCGACCCCGCTGATGACGTAGCGCAAAGCCTTCGATTTCGGTTCTTCCGCGCCTGCGTCGAGTAATCCCATGAATGGTTCTCCTTTATGCATGCTAAATCTGCCTCTTGAAGAAAGCAACGGAGAGTCCGACGAGCACGATCGAAAATCCGGTCAGCGTAAGAATATCCGAATAGATGCCGGAGAACCCTGTGTTTTTCAAGAGCAGCGCCTTCAGCGCGTGCACCGCATACGTGAAAGGGTCAATGTAAGAAATCCACCTCAGCCACACGGGAAATCCTTCCACGGGATAAATGGCGCCCGAGGGAAAATAGAGCAAGGTGTTCAACACGCCGAACATCGCGCGCGGCACGAGGGGATCGCTGACGCGAACCATCAGCAAAAACATGAAGCTGATCATGGCGATCGACGTGATCCCTAGCACCCCCATTAGGTAAAACAGGCGCACTGGATCCCACAGGTGATCGATGCCCGCGATCAACCCGCCAATAATCGTAATCGTGGTTCCGGCCATCAAGCCTTTAAATGCGCCGGAAAAAATCAGGCCCAAAATCAATTCTGTTTTGGTGATGGGTGTAACCAGATAACCTTCGTGCAAGCCGCGCGACTTGTCGTCGATAAATGTGATGCCTCCGCCAATCATGGCCACAATAAAAATGGACATGGCAATCGAACCCGAAAGCAAATACTTGATGTACTCGATATAGGGATACAGTTCTACGACCTGTAAATCCACGAGCGGGTTAAGGCGCGGCAGCGGAACGGTGAGCCGCTGCCCGGGCTGAAACGGATTTAGCCCCTGGTTGATGTTTTTTATAAGGTCCTGCATGCGTGTCAGAATTTCTGAAGTTACGAAATTGTCCGTGTTGTCTTCAATGAATGCGAGGCGTGGGCGGTTTCCCTGATCCACGCGCCGCGAATAATCCACGGGAATGTAGACGACGGCGCGCACGAAGCCGGCGCGCAAATCGACAATTGCATCGGAAACGGAATTGTAATTTACCACTTTCATCGTTCCCGGTCCGGCCACGATCGCGTTAAAGCGTTCGCGCAGGTCGCGCGAATACGCGGTGCGGTCTTCATCGACCAGCGCAACGGTGATTCCTTTTATTTTTCCACCGAAGGCGTAGCCAAGCACAATGAGCTGCATCAGCGGAAAAATCATGGAGCTCATCATCAGCGCGGGGCTGCGAAAAAATTTCCGCATGTCGCGTTCGATGATGGCGGAGATGCGCTGCAATTTCATGCGTGCGTTGTTGTCCCCTCGAACATTTATTTATAGATGTGGCTGAGGTCGCGCTTCACGGTGCCGGAAGCGGCGTCGCGCAGCTGCCTGCCCGTGTAGTAAAGAAAAACGTCGTCGAGCGTCGTGCCTTGCACCGAGACGCGCCGCACATTTACGCCGCGGTCCCGCGCCGTATCCATCAGTTCACGCACGGTAAGCGGGCCGCTGGTGGTTGAGATGTGCGTAAAGTCGTCGTTCACCGCGACGCTGGCCACGCCGTTCATTTTTTCGAGAGTCGCGGTCCAATCCGCCGGCGGATTTTCAAATTCCGCTTCGACGATATCGACCGTCGGAACGCTGTCTTTTAACTTTATGGGCGTATCGAGCGCGACAAGCTGTCCGTGATCGACAATCGCGATCCGGTCGCACAGATTGTCCGCCTCATCCATGTAATGTGTGGTCAGCAAAATCGTAAGGCCCGCGGACTCTTTTAATCTGGTGATCATTTCCCAAACGGCGGTGCGCGAAACGGGATCGAGCCCCGTCGTCGGCTCGTCGAGAAACATTATTTTTGGCGAATGAACGAGGCCGCGCGCAATTTCCAGCCTCCTGCGCATTCCGCCTGAAAAACTGCCGACGAGTTTGTCCGCGAATTCCGTCAGCCCCACCGATTCCAAAAGTTGCGGAACGAGCTGCTGTCGCCGGGCGGTTGTCAACCCATAGAGCTTCGCGTGAATGTTCATGTTTTCGCGCGCGGTTAATTCCGGGTCGGAGGTGAGCGCCTGCGGTATTACGCCGATCGAGTGGCGCACGCCGTTTGCGTCGCTTACCACGTCGTGCCCGCCCACTGTCGCTTTACCTGAAGTCGGCGGCGTCAGCGTGGTCATCATACGAATCAGCGTCGTTTTGCCCGCGCCGTTCGGGCCGAGCAGGCCAAAAATTTCGCCGGTGTGGACGGTGAAGCTGACTTCCTTCACGGCCACGAAATCGCCAAATTGTTTTTTTAATTTGATGACTTCGATCGCGTTGGTTTCGGTGGTGTTCATTTGGTTTTGGTTGTGGTTTTACGTGCCATAGGCTTCAGCCTGTGCGGTTTTTGGCCTCGCAAGGACTAACCCCGCACAGGCTGAAGCCTATGCCACATAAACCTACAGCTTGCGCCACCAGCTTTGATCGGAAGGCAGGGGCGGCAACAGCACCGTCGCGGTCATGCCGGCCATCAGCGTGCGCCCCGCATTCGGCACCGCTACTTTAATTTCAAATGTTTTAATGTCGCGTTTGGTGCGGCTTACATCGCGCTGCGTTGCGAAATCGCTTTCGACGCCTTTAAAAATTACAGTGCCTTCCAGAATATTTCCGGAAGGGAGCTGTACGTTGATCTTTTGATTCAGCCCGACGCGGTCAATATAAGTTTCTTCCACGTCCGCCTGTACCCAGAGATGATCGACATCGAGCACGGTCACAATCGGCTCGCCCACCTGCAGAACCTCACCCTGGCGCGCGGCGCGCACGGAGACAATGCCGTCCTGCGGCGCAAACACTTTTGTGTAGCTGAGGTGAACGTCCGCGGTAGCTTTGTCTGCGCGCGCCTGCTGCAGTTGCGCGCGCGTCGCCGCCACATCGCTTTGCTGCACGTCGAGCTGTTTGCGATTCGCGTTGGCTACGGAGACCTGCGCTTCCGCCGCGCGCACCTGATCTTCAAATGATTTTACGGCGGCTTCGGAACTCTGCATCGCGGCGAGCGCGAGGTCGCGATCCTGCGCGGCGGCTACGCCGGCGTCAAACAAACTTTGCGTGCGCTTGTAAGTGGTTTGATCGCGCCAAAGATTGGCCTGCGCCTGCGTTAGTTGCGAGCGCACAGAGGTGAGCGTCGCTTCCGCCTGCCGAATCGACGCGCTCGTCTGATCGTCCGTCATGCTGCGCGTTCCGGATGCGGAGACCACTTTATTTTCGAGCATGTGAATGTTGGCTTCCGCGGAATCGCGCGCCGTGAGCCACTCTGCCGGATCGATTTCCGCGATCAGGTCGCCCTTGTGGACTTCCGTACCTTCATCCACGGTGAGCTTGATCATGCGCCCGGCAATTTGCGAACTGACGATCACGTCATTGCCCGTCACAATTCCGGTGAGTGGAATGGCGCTGCCTCTCGGCGTGGTGGTGAAATACACAACCACGGAGATGGCGAACAACACACCGATGAACACAAAAAATTTGGAAAGTTTCATTCCATCTCTGTCCCGGGATTAAGCCGCGCGCGCCGCGAACCTAGTTTGTTGCTGACATGCCAGTGTAAGGTACGAAATTAGCAGGCTCAAGGAATTGCGGGAGTGTGTGTGTTCATCGCAATTGAGTAGGACGGGCTTCAGCCTGTCTGGTTTAGATTTCGGCTAACTCAGAATTAAACCAGACAGGCTGAAGCCCGTCCTACTAGAAGTTATCTCATAAACACATTCAAGCCGTTTAGTAGCTGCAATTTCTGCAAACAAGAGTAAATCAGGAGCATGAACCTAACAGCGGCGCAGTGGGAGAAACTCAAGCCACTGCTTGCTCCGAAGCGACGTTCCGAC
>DASRQU010000108.1:0-4363 GCA_035696345.1 Candidatus Acidiferrales bacterium | reverse complement strand
TCCAGCGGCAGTTCCTACGGCTTGACGGCGACGTGGAATTCCATCGGCACCGTGAATATTGTCGGTGGCCGCGTCCAGAACATGGCCCTGAGCGGCTCCAGCGTGGGCACCAGAAACATTTATTTCGACAAGCGCTTCTCCACTGGATTTGCGCCACCTTGGTTTCCCACCACAACAATTACGTCGACCACGACGAACACGGCTGTCCCGGCTACGCCTGTTGCCCTGCGAACTTCATGGGTGAACTCTTCCGCCCAGTAGTTCGTGGTTCCTGAAATCCGAAAACCAAGACCGGCCAGGACTTTATCTTGCGCGATCGGTGTTTCACGCAGGAAAAATTATTTGGTGAGCTGGTCAAAGTCTGTGTGCAGTCAAAACCGACCCCTACCGGCCTCTCAGATTCATGCAAATGCTCGCCCGAAGGCGAGCCCCGGCAGAGAACTGTGGGCTGTGACAATTGAAACCATAGAAACCGTAAATGAGTAAACGCGGCCGAGTCCCGTGCGCGAGACCATAGCTAAAAAGGAGCAATTGCTCTACTGGGGAAGACGCTCCTAAAGTAAGATTTATCACGCCCTGCGGAGCCTCAAACTGGCAGATAAATCGAATACAGATTCGTCAAAACCTGCTGCTATTAAAGAATGACCGAGCCAACGCTCGAGGGGACCGCCAGACGAGTGCATGATGCATTATGCAACGAGGGACTGAATTGCGCGTGAGGGATTCAATCCCATAGTTCATGGCAAGCAAGCGACATATATGTACCGAACGCCAGAATACACCGATGTGTGGGGATGAGTGGCAAACTGATGCTCCGTACGATATTCAGGGAATTGGGTAGGAGGATTTCCCAACCCCGGATGGAGTGTCTCGAAGCAATCCATAACTCGAGATTTGCGCGGCGACTGAAATCAATTCGAGTCTTTCCTGGTGCTCATGAACTGCTTAGATATCTAATTCGCGCGGGCGTTCGATGGGCAATTGCAACTGGCGGGACCGGAGGAGCATTAACAGAATGATTCAAGCCACTCACGTTCGTTCACACACTCCAATCATCGCTGGCGATCACGTCGCTCAAGCAAAGCCGGACCAGAAATATTTCTTGAAGCTGCTAGTCGCCTCGGTGTGACTCCGGGAGATTGCGCCGTCGTTGGCGATGTATTTGGGATCTGCTCGCTGCCGGTAGATTAAAAGCTCTCGGTGTTGGCCTGCTTTCCTGCGGATACGGCGAGGCGGAACTGATTCAAGCGGGGGCCTACCGAGATTATGACAATCCTGCAGATTTGCTGGAGCACATAGCTGAACTGGACATCGAACTCCAATAAATATTTTATCGCGCTTCGGTGCCGCGGATGCACGGGGAACGATTCAGGGCAATACGTACGTAGGAAACTCTTATAGTCCTTGAAGAATACGAAAACGTGATTTCAAAAAACATTACGAAATGAACTGCCGATGATCATGTCCGGCAATCCTTGTCTTTAAAGGTCTGCGCGAAGATAAAATGCCTGAGGACGTCACGATGGAAAAGCCTAAAGCCGGAACCAAGCTCGAGACAAGCAAGGCGTCAAGGAAACTCGCCTCGAAAAATGCCCCGCCCAAAAAGGCCGCATCAGGCAATGGCCCACCCAAAGTCGCATCATTCGACCGCATATTCGAAATCCTGGGAGTCAGAATTTCCCACCCAGACTGGCTGGTCTTCAAAAATCCGCCGGTAACCAAAGGCGAGCTCGCCGAATTCTACGCTGCCGCCTCGCAGTGGATTTTGAAAGATATTGCACGCCATCCCGTGAGCTTGCTGCGCTGTCCTGCGGGCACGTCAGGCGACTGTTTTTATCAACGCAATCCCGGGACCGGTCTTGGCCCAGACGTCAAATCGTTCCGCTGGAAGCACAAAGGAAAGTCGTACGAATATCTCTATATCGAAAACGAAAAAGGCCTCCTCGAGTTCGTCCAGATGGGTGCAATCGAACTGCATCCCTGGGGCGCGTCCGTCAGCCACATCGATTACCCAGACCGATTGATTTTCGATCTCGATCCAGACGAGCAAGTCCCCTTCGAAGCCGTCAAACTAGCCGCGCGTGATCTGCGCCGTCGCCTGAAGGCCAAGGGTCTCGAAAGCTTCTTGAAATGCACCGGTGGCAAAGGACTCCACGTCACGGCTCCACTCGCACAAACAGATAACTGGGAAAAGGTAAAGTCCTTTGGAGCTGCAATGGCTGAGGAGATGGTTCAGGATGTGCCGGAAGCTTACGTGTCAACGATGAGCAAGGCAAAGCGTAGGGGGAAGATCTTCGTCGATTACTTCCGAAATGATTACACAGCTACGGCAATTGCCGATTTCGCGGTCCGCGCTCGTCTTGGTGCACCGGTTGCCGTTCCCCTTGAATGGAAAGAGCTTGGCAAGTTGCGGTCCGCCAACCAATTCACGATAAGGGATGTGCTGAAACGTCTTAAGAAATTCGATCCCGATCCCGGTCGATACGACAAACGGCAGAAATTGCCCACGTAATTCTAACTCGCTTCCGCTTGCCCTTCGTGCGGTAATAGCGATTGGAAGAGGTCTGATCGGCTCTGCCAGCACTCACCAATACGATTTTCTGCACCGCGGAATGCTTCACAGCTTCAACGACGCCACGAGTTCAACATCAGACAGGATGTGCATGGAACCAGTGGCCACTTGGCCATTCTCACAGGGTCCAACGTAGAACTGATCGTCCGTGCTCATGCTTTGATTCGTTGTTGAGCTTGAATCATTAGCGTTAGTGGCGCGTCCATAGCCTCGTCCGCAAAGGAGCGACGGTCGAGGCGAAGCTTTTCATCCCGCTCCGTTCTCTATATACCCGAGCTCTTGCCAGACCCAACCAACAATTCGCAGTCGTCACTCTCGAACAAGTTCGACATCAATTGCCAGGTTTGTCGGCTTTTTGGCCAAGTTTACGCCATGCTGCGCTGGCCGCTGAACGCCACTACCATTCAGTCGAACACGCAACGCCGAATTACATAGGCCCTATTTGACGGATAGCAGTAGGAATAAGTCTGTCACCGCATACTGGGAAAGATGCACCTCGACTGCTCAGCTGCTCGATTGACTTTCGAGTGCTTTCATTAGATACTCGGTTTTGTCCCGCAGACATCAAAAACATGTGCACTCCATTTCTTTATGACGGGGCGCCGACGGAGGAGTCATGCGGAACGCTTTCTTTATCGTCATTGTGGCGGTTTTGACAGCAATGGTACCCGCTCACGCCGCAGGCCAGCAGGCCACCCCGCCGAAGACGACACAGCAGACCACGGCACCTAAAACGTCCACATCACAGGCAGGAAACAAGCCCACCGCTACGCCGGCGATGACAAATCGTGACGTCATTCAGTTGGTCAAAGCCAAAATCTCGGATAACTTGATCATGACGAAAATACGTCAGTCGAAAAGGACGCATTTTGATACTTCGACAGACGGACTGGTCGCTCTTAAACAAGCCGGTGTGAGCGATGAGATCATCGCGATAATGCTTGGTGCGGGCAATAATAGCAAAGAGGCAGAGCCTGCGCCAGCTGCAGCGACTCGCCCCGTACTCCGTCCCGGCGAGAGTCCTTCGAATGCCAAGGGAGAATTCGTTGCCACGGGCTCCGGAAGCGCACCCCGAACCGCAGCGGAGCCAGCGCCCGCCATCGTGACTCAGGCACCCGCGAACTACGGCATGTACATTGAGTCGGACGGCCTACTCAAGCCACTCGGCCGCATCGAGACGAAGATTCAGGACAGCAAGTTCCGTTCTTTTCTCAAAACCAAAATTCCGTTTGTCCGGCAAAAAATTGACATCAATCTTCCTGGGGCGCATTCTACCAGCCGCTTCGAACTGCGCCGTCCGATATTCTACGCTTATTTCCCACAAAGCCGCGATGCCAGCAAGTTCAAACTCTTGCAATGCAAGATCACCGGACAGAATTTCGATCAGCGCACGCTGGCCAATGCATCCATCATGTTCAGCACCGAACAGAATCAGGATGAAGTGCCCGTTGATATTGGGCCCACCAGCGTTCGGGATCTTTACCGCATCGCTCCACGCGAGGATTTGACATCGGGCGAGTTCGGCTTCGTCGAGGGGAACGCTGGCAGCAAGTCCGCCTCGAATATAGATATCCTCGATGTTTACGACTTCGGAATTGATCGTAAGGAAGAAAAAGTGCCGCTGGCCGAATATCTGGATACGTTGCCACCGGTGCACTTGCCAGACGAAGCGTTTCTTACTTGGTCCAAGGAAGACGCACAAAAAATCGTCGATGACCGCGAGGGGAAGGTCGGGATAGTTGGCAGCATGCTGGGATGGTTCAAGCGACAATACGCCTCGCTGGATGTCTA
>DASRQU010000107.1:0-76147 GCA_035696345.1 Candidatus Acidiferrales bacterium | reverse complement strand
GCTTCAACCAATTGGTCAAAAGAAATTGCTCTCTTAATTTTCCGCAAGTACGTTTTTGCGGCTTCACTTTGCGACATACTGAAGAACTCATCGGGGCGTACTTCGAGAGTTCGTGGAATGGTGATCGGTATTTCGGGAGAACCATTAGTGGCAAGCATCGGTTCTGCCTCAGACGTGGGAGCCTCGCCAAGCTCTTTTTCAAGCTGGCGAACCAGAGAATCAGAGGCGCGGTACTCTTCAAATTTCTTCTGGCGCTGCTGCCGATAATACTCGAGAGTCTGCCTTAAGTGATCCACTGCGTCCATTTCATACCTCCGCAAGTACAACTAGAGTCTACGCCTTTCACATAGAATGTTTCAACTCCATTTTTACTGTTCTATAAGTCCTTTAAAAATCGATACATGGGGGGAAACATAACGTAAACATATATGGCGAAGAAAAGGCGCTAATCAGAATTCCTTGATGGTAAGTTAAATTATAACCGCTTGCCATGCCACCCATAGCGGGCGGTCGGCCCCCAGGCATTGCGTGGAATGGCCTCGGTCGCACGGTCTGATACTATTAGTTTATTTTAGCTGTCAGTTAATCTTTGAACTTAAGGTGTCTCGTCATCGACGTGCTTCAAGGGCTGGATATCACTCTAACTTGCTGTGCGTAGAGAAGAAGGGGAAAAAGCCCAGTCCTACAAGATGCATGGAACGGGGCAGCCCAGATTCAACTATAAAGTCCGGGACCTGCCCCGAGCCTGCAGGAAAATCAAAGACCTTCAAAAGAAATCAGGCCAAGTCGTACCGATCGAGGTTCATCACCTTGCTCCATGCCGCGACAAAATCTCGGACGAAGGTTTGTTGCGCGTCGCTGCAGCCGTAGACTTCGGCGATGGCGCGGAGTTGGGAGTTGGAGCCGAAGACCAGATCGACTACGGAGCCTGTCCATTTTAGTTCGCCCGTTTTGCGGTCGCGGCCCTCGAGCACGCTTTCCGATGCGGCGGACTTTTGCCACTTCGTGCGCATGTCGAGGAGGTTCACGAAGAAATCGTTGGTCAAGGTTTCGGGGCGCTTGGTAAACACGCCGAGTTTGGATTGGCCGTTGTTGGCGTTCAAAACGCGCAGGCCGCCGATCAGAACTGTCATCTCGGGAGCGGTGAGATTCATCAGCTGCGCTTTATCCACCAGCATTTCTGCTGACGCTTCGTCCTGCCCTTTGCGCATGTAGTTGCGGAAGCCATCCGCAGTGGGCTCCAGCACGGCGAAGGAATGCACGTCGGTCTGCTCCTGCGAGGCATCCATGCGGCCCGGCGCGAAGGGAACCGTCACGTCGTGGCCCGCTTTTTTTGCGGCGGACTCGACGGCTGCGCAGCCGCCCAGAACGATCAGATCGGCCAGCGAGATTTTCTTTCCGCCCGCCGCAGAGCTATTAAAATCTTTCTGGATCGCTTCCAGCTTCGGCAGGACTTTCGCAAGTTCCGCGGGCTGGTTCGCTTCCCAATTTTTCTGCGGCTCCAGGCGAATGCGCGCGCCGTTCGCCCCGCCGCGCTTATCCGTGCCGCGAAAAGATGCGGCGGACGCCCACGCCGTGTTGACCAGCTGCGGGATGGAAAGGCCGGACGCGAGTATCTTGGACTTCAGCGCGGCGATGTCCTGCTCATCCACCAACTTGTGATTCACGGCGGGAATCGGGTCCTGCCAGATCAATTCTTCCTTGGGCACGAGCGGGCCAAGATAGCGCGACAACGGGCCCATATCGCGGTGCGTCAACTTGTACCAGGCGCGGGCGAAGGCGTCCGCAAACTGGTCCGGATGTTCATAAAAACGCCGCGATATTTTTTCGTAGCTAGGATCCAACCTTAACGAGAGGTCTGTGGTCAGCATGGACGGCGAGATGTGCTTCGCCGAGTTATGCGCGTCAGGCACCGTGCCCGCGCCCGCATCGCCCTTGGGCTTCCACTGGTGCGCGCCGGCCGGGCTCTTGGTCAATTCCCATTCGTAGCCAAAAAGATTCTGAAAGAAATTATTGCTCCACTTTGTCGGCGTCGTGGTCCACGTAACTTCCAGGCCACTACCGATCGCGTCAGCACCTATGCCCGTATTAAAGGTGGACACCCAGCCGAGGCCCTGTTCCTCGATGCTCGCACCTTCCGGCACCGGACCCACATGCGCGGGAGCTCCGGCACCGTGCGTTTTGCCGAAAGTATGGCCGCCGGCGATGAGCGCGACGGTCTCTTCATCGTTCATCGCCATGCGCGCAAAAGTTTCGCGGATATCTCGCGCCGCGGCGATCGGATCCGGCTTGCCATTAGGCCCTTCCGGGTTGACGTAAATCAGTCCCATCTGCACGGCACCAAGAGGGTTTTCCAACTGGCGGTCTCCCGTGTAGCGATTATCAGCCAGCCACTCGCCCTCTGGCCCCCAATAAATATCTTCTTCCGGTTCCCAAACGTCTTCGCGCCCTCCGGCGAAACCGAAGGTCTTGAATCCCATCGATTCGAGCGCAACATTGCCGGCAAGAATCATCAGGTCGGCCCAGGAAAGTTTCTGTCCGTACTTCTGCTTGATAGGCCAGAGCAAACGGCGCGCCTTGTCGAGGTTCACGTTGTCCGGCCAGCTGTTCAGGGGAGCAAAACGCTGCGTGCCGTTCCCTGCTCCGCCGCGTCCGTCGCCGATGCGGTACGTGCCGGCGCTGTGCCAGGCCATGCGAATGAATAGCGGTCCGTAGTGGCCGAAGTCGGCTGGCCACCAGTCCTGCGAATCCGTCATTACGGCGTGGAGATCCTTGATCACGGCGTTCAGATCGAGGCTCTTGAACTCCTCGACGTAATTGAATTTTTTGTCCATGGGATTGGACTTGGGGGAGCGCTGGTGCAGGATTTTTAAATTTAATTGATTCGGCCACCAGTCGGCATTCGTATGCGATACGGCCGTGGTGTGCTTGCGAGCGTCGCCCGTGAACGGGCATTTTGCTTCAGTGGACATGCTTTTCTCCCATCGTGGATTGCAATTGCTACTTGTTTAAGTGTAGAGCTTAAAGTTTGCGTGGGGATGAGTCAAATCGGCCTGCGGCGTCGATGGGGATGCTTGAGTAGCACAGGCACTCTTGCCTGTGTGGGTTTTGCAACGTGCACACAGCCAAGAGTGGCTGTGCTACTCGCCTTCGGCAAAAACAGCTAATTCAGTTGCACGCGAACGTAGCCGCGCAATTGCAACGTCGTGATCGTGGTCATGGCCCACTGATCGATCTGCACGTCGGGCTGAATCGCGGCGGCGTCGATCTTCTTGCCGAGCACGCCCTGGCCGCAGACGCGGAAATCGACGCCGGCCTGCTTCATGCTGTGCATCAGGGCGATGTTCGGATTGTCATGGCCGTCCTTGCGCGCTTTGTAGGCCGCATTCGTCAGGGCAAATTCCGTGCCTTCCTGATGAAAGACAACGACGAACTTGCGGTGATCGGCAGGCACCCCGCCCTTGGCCAGCGTGTTGTAATAGCGCGAAATTGTGGTAAGACCGGGATTCACATCATCGATTTTCGGCGAAGCTTTGCCAATGTCGAAGACAATTTTATAGGTAATGCTTGGATCCGGCATTTCGTGCTCATTTGGGAAATCAATGGCGGCGTCGACGCTCGGTATGGGCAGCGCTTGCGAATTTTGCGCGCGCATCGCCGACGGCAGCGCCATTACCAGCGCCATGATTGCCAAAGGTCCCATCCACAATTTTTTCATTTTATTCTCCATAAACTTGAACTTTGATTTCGGCTGTCCGCAATTGGCGCCATTCTACACTGCTTAAATCCACAGCCGTGAATATTTTTTGGTTTCGGTGGCTAGGCTTTAGCCTGTGCTGGTTTTGTCCTTGCAAAAAGAAAACTGCTAGCGGTTGTGTCAGCACTCGCCCCAACCCCCGCAGGCTAAAGCCCGCGCCACTCAAATCAATTCACCTGCGCCGCGACAGCCGCAGAGCGCGAAGTTAATCGCCAAATGTTGCGCAGGATGGAGGACGCCTTCATGTCCTTCACCGAACGCACAATTTGGTCGCAGCGCTCCCGGGGCAGCACGCGCGTGGCGAGCGATTGAAATTTGGCAGACAGTTCCTCCCAGGTGAGAGGATTTTCCGGGTCGCCCTTGGGGAACCTCACGTACCTGTCGAAAAATTGGCCGTTCTTCAAATAGACTTTTACGAAGGACGGCCACTCCACCGGAAAATTCTTTTCAATGCGTGAATCTTTCTGCAAAAACACTTTGTCCATCAGAATTTTAATCTGCGGCGATTTTATGTTTTCGTCTGAAAACTGATCGAGTCCCGCTTTTCGATGCGTCAAAGCCACGGCTGCCCCGAAGGGAACGGAAAACTGTGCGTCCACGGCGTTGGCGGGTTCGTATTTCTTTTTTTGCGGCTCGCAGACGAGCGACCATCCCGCTTCGAGCACTGCGATCTCCACCTTCTCCACCTGGTCGGGCTGAATATCATTCGCAATCGCCAGTTCAATCAGGCCATCGATTGGAGCCTGGATGTAGCGGCAGCAGGCGTGCGGCTTGATGCTGGTGCGCATAATTTCAAAAGTCTTGCCCAGATTCTCCAGGACGGCTTCGGGTTTTGGTTGCCGCGAGTAACCGGCGAGGAACCCGTCGCGCCCTTCGAGGATTGTGGTGGGGCCGCGGAAACCGTCCGCGGCAAGATTCGCGGCAAGAATGCCGTTTTGCGCGGCGAGGCCGGGATGCAAACGCTTGGTCCATGTACCGTCCGCGAGAAATTCCAGCGAGCCGGCTGCCATGCTTCCCGCGACCCCAACGGCGGAAAGCATTTGCTCTTCGCTTAGATGAAGCAGCTTGGCCGCGGTCACGGCCGCTCCGAATACGCCGCACGTAGAGGTGGGATGAAAGCCGAGCTCGTAATGAAACTTGGGTTGCACCGCAACCCCGAGCCGCGTAGCGACTTCGTAACCTGCGACCACGGCGGCGACAAATTGCCCGAAATCAATTTCGGGATGAATTTCACTGAGCGCGACGGCTGCGGAAAAAATCACTACGCCTGGATGGATGGAACCCGCCTGATGCGTGTCATCCAGTTCGATGCTGTGCGCGGCGGCCCCATTCGCGAGCGCCGCATATTCCGGGCAAGTTTGCGTCGCCGTACCAATCACCGTGCACGAACCGTGGGGAGCGGCGCGCAATATCATTTTCTGAATCGGTTTCGAAGATTCGGAAAGCGAGCCCGCAATGGCGACGCCCAGATAATCGAGCAGCATGTACTTCGTGCGCTCCACGACCTGATGATCCAGATCTTTGGCATTCAGTTCGCGGCAAAAATGTACGAGCGTCCGGGTTATGGGGTCCATAGGTTCACCAATCAGCAGATTTTCTTTAGTTTACGATATTTTTGCCCCGCCATGCGAATGGCGTTTCGTTACGAAACATACAACACCTGAACCCGAGCATTGGCATTTGAGTTTTGTAGCGGCCATCCGTTTTTCTGTGAACGGGCGATTTTTTTTCGTCATGCGTCTCGCCAAATCCAACAACCCGCATCAATCAAAATGACTCCCCAAATTTATTTTGCCATCGCGTGTTGTTGGCATTTAATTATCCGCAGCGATTGAGTATTCTCTACAGCATAGCTTACGCCAGCACCCGTCAGTACATGAGGTCGGACATTGAACACGAAATTGGGCACCGCCGCCGAAGAATCACACGAAGAGTTACGATCCGCGGTTCGCGAATTGTGCCGCGAATACCCGGACAAGTACTGGCGCGAGTTGGACGAAAAACGCGCCTACCCGGAGGCGTTTGTGCAGGCGTTGACCGAGGCCGGATACATGGCCACGCTGATACCTGAGGAATATGGCGGCGCGGGCCTGGGAATTTCAGAAGCCTCCGCCATTCTGGAAGAAATTCACCGCTCCGGCGCAAATGCCGGAGCGTGCCACGCGCAGATGTACATCATGGGCACGCTCCTGCGGCACGGTTCCGAAGCTCACAAGAAACAGTACTTGCCAAAAATTGCCGACGGTTCGATCCGCTTGCAAGCGTTTGGAGTGAGCGAACCCAACACCGGCACGGACACCACGCAACTGAAAACCATGGCCGTGCGGAACGGCGACAAATATGTAATCAACGGACAGAAGATCTGGATTTCTCGCGCCGAGCATTCCGACCTGATGCTGCTCATAGCGCGGACCACGCCCGTCGATCAGGTTAAGAAACGCACGGAAGGCTTGTCCACGATTTTGGTCGACTTGAGAAAAGCTGTGGGCCACGGATTAAAAATTCGCCCGATTCGCACGATGATGAATCATGCCACCACCGAATTATTTTTCGACAACCTCGAAGTGCCGGTGGAAAATCTGGTGGGCGAAGAGGGCCAGGGTTTCCGTTACCTGCTGGACAGCTTGAACGCGGAGCGAATTCTGATCGCCTCGGAATGCATCGGCGATGCGCGCTGGTTTCTGGAACGCACTTGCCGCTACGCAAATGAGCGTGTCGTATTTGCGCGCCCTATCGGAAAAAATCAGGGCATTCAATTCCCCATCGCGCGCGGCTACGCAAATCTCGAGGCCGCGCGCCTCATGGTCAATCGCGCGGCAGCGCTGTTTGATAGCGGAAAACCCTGCGGAGCGGAGGCGAATATGTCGAAATTGCTGGCGGCCGATGTTTCGTGGGAACTGGCAAACGTCGCGGTACAAACGTATGGCGGCTTCGGTTTTGCGGAAGAGTACGACATCGAAAGAAAATTCCGCGAGACGCGTTTGTATCAAGTCGCGCCCATATCCACTAACTTGATTCTGAGTTATCTGGCGGAACATGTGCTGGGCCTTCCGAGGTCGTACTAGTCAATGCGGCCCCTCGAAGGAATTACCGTCGTTTCGCTGGAGCAAGCGGTGGCTGCGCCGTTTGCCACGCGCCAGCTGGCGGATTTGGGCGCGCGCGTCATCAAGATTGAGCGGCCCGGCACGGGAGATTTTGCTCGCGGCTACGACTCGACCGTGCAAGGTATGTCCAGCCACTTCGTGTGGCTGAACCGGTCGAAAGAATCCCTTACGCTCGATCTAAAGCGCGAAGAAGCGAAGCTGGTGCTCAGCAAAGTGCTCGCCAAGGCGGACGTTTTTGTGCAGAATCTCGCGCCCGGAGCTGTCGATCGGCTCGGTTTCGGCACTGAGGAATTACGAAAAAATTATCCGCGCCTGATCGTCTGTAACCTTTCGGGCTACGGATCGTCGGGCCCGTACCGGGATAAGAAAGCGTACGACTTATTGATACAAGCAGAAGCGGGGTTGGTGTCCATCACAGGCACGCCGGACAC
The DNA here is from genome assembly GCA_035696345.1 of Candidatus Acidiferrales bacterium. GTDB lineage: Bacteria > Acidobacteriota > Terriglobia > Acidiferrales > UBA7541 > Palsa-360. Next base: position 68,855 of record DASRQU010000107.1, on the reverse strand, counting down.
GCCGTCGAAAGTGGGCATTTCAATTGCCGACATTTCCTGCGGCATGTACGCCTACTCTGGAATTCTGACTGCACTGCTCGTGCGCGCAAAAACCGGCGAAGGCGTCGCGATCGAAACTTCGCTCTTCGATTCGCTCGGTGAATGGATGAGCTACGCCACGTATTACACGACGTACGGCGGCACCCCTCCGCCGCGCACGGGCGCGAGCCACGCCACGATCGCTCCGTACGGACCGGTGCGCACGGGCGACAACAAAGTGGTGTACCTCGGACTGCAGAATGAGCGCGAATGGAAAAAGTTCTGCGATGTGGTGCTTAAAAATCCGCAGCTCGCTACCGATCCACGGTTCGATTCGAACGCGAACCGCGTTCGCCACCGCCCGCAACTTGACGACGCGATGGAAGAGCTTTTTCAGAAGCTCACGGCCGCCGAAATTATCGCGCGCCTCGAACAGGCGCAAATCGCCAACGCGCGCATGAACACCGTGCGGGAATTTTCCGAACATCCGCAACTCGACGCGCGAAATCGCTGGGGCGCGGTGGAGTCGCCGGTGGGCACGCTCAAGGCGCTGTTTCCTCCCGTGAAGATGGAAAACGTAGAGCCCGTAATGAACGCAATCCCGGCGCTGGGCCAGCAGACGGACGCGATTCTGGGTGAATTGGGATTTGATTCTGAAAGAATTGCGGACTGGCGCAAAGCGGACATCATTTAATTTTCTTAAACCGGCAGAACGCGCTCGAATAAGCAAATGCAGTTTTCATCTGTTATTCCGAGCGAAGCGAGGAATCTATCTTACGCGCCGCAATTGAAGAGAGATTCCTCGCTTCACTCAGAACGACAGACGGACTTAGAAAAGTATTTTCCGGATTACCAAACAGAGGGAGTGCCAAAATGGCTATTAAGGAAGGCTGGACTGGGCGTGTTTTCGAAGATTTTGAAGTGGGCGATGTGTACCGCCATCCGCTGGGCCGCACGGTGCTGGCGACGGACAACATCTGGTTCACTCTTCTGACGCAGAACACGAATCCCATCCATTTCGACCGCGCTTACGCGGCGAAAACAGAGTTCAAAAAGCCGCTGGTCGACTCGACATTTACACTCGCACTCGTCACCGGTCAATCCGTCGCAGACATTTCTCAGAACGCAATGGCCAATCTGGGTTGGGACGAAGTGCGCCTGCCGAATCCGGTGTTCGAAGGCGACACTGTGTATTCGCAAAGCGAGGTGCTCGAAAAGCGCGAATCGAAATCGAGGCCAAATGTGGGCATCGTCCGCTTCAAGACCACAGGCTATACGCACGAAGGAACCGTAGTGATCGAATTCAAGCGCACGATCATGATCTACAAACGCGGACAGGTTCCGGAAACAGTAAAAGGCCCGAACGTCGCGCCGAACGTCACGCTGAACACCGCGCCCAAGACGGCATAGCTTTTCAGATAAAAAACAGCCCATGACGGCAACTTCCCTTCCCGGCGAATCCTTAACGCAAACGCGCGTCACCGCAACTGCTGCGCACGGCGAGCGGGCGCAGATCAGCCGCTGGTGGCGCCTTGCGGGCGGCCTGTCGATGAATCTGGCGCTTGGCACGTTATACGCGTGGAGCGTTTTCGTCGCGCCGCTCGAAAAAGAATTCGGCTGGAGCCGCGCGCAAACTTCCACCGTGTTTACGTTTGCCGCGGTCATGTTTGCCGCATCGTTGTTGATTGGCGGCAGGCTTCAAGACCGCTTCGGCCCCTTTTGGATTTCCGTCTCCGGGAGTATCTTGATTACGCTGAGTTTTTTCCTTTTCTCTTACACTTCGAGCCTCTATTTTCTTTATTTTTTCTACGGCGTCCTCGGCGGCGTCGGTAACGGGTTCGGCTACGGAACGGTCGTGCCGGTGATGGCCAAATGGTTTCCGGACCGGATGGGTTTGGCCATCGGCCTCGCGCTCGCCGGATACGGCGGCGGCTCGGCAATTTTTGGAACGATTGCCAATCTCGTTTTATTTCCACATTTTGGCTGGCGCACCTCGTGCGTAATTCTCAGCGGGATTTTTTTCGCGATGACGATGGCCGGCGCGTTTTTGATGAAGAACCCGCCAAACGCTCCCGCAGCAGCTAAAGATAAAGAAGGAAAGGACTCGCCTGCGCAGCTCCTCCGCAATCGCCATCAATTCACTCCCGGCGAAGTTGTGCGAACGCAGGCATTCTATTTATTGTGGCTCGGCTTTGGACTCGGCTCTACTGCGGGATTGATGGTGATCAGCCAACTCATTCCCTTCGCGCGCAATCAGGGAATATCCAGCACCACAATCGCCACGCTGGGCCTCGTCGTGGGGGCGTTCGGAAATGTTTCGGGGCGCATTCTTTCCGGATGGCTTTCGGACTGGCTGGGCCGTTTGAACACATTGCGCGTGGTGCTGGCGATTTCCAGCATCGCCATGCCGCTGCTTTATTGGGTGGGCGCGCATCTGGCCGCACTGTATGTGCTGATTTATTTTGTGTATTTCTGTTATGGGGCGCAGGCTTCCGTCGTCCCGTCCACCGTTTCCGATTTTTGGGGCACGAAATACGCGGGGTCAAATTACGGCGCGATTTTTACGGCGTGGGGATTTGCGGGGATTCTCGGCCCAACCATTGGCGGCGTGCTGTTCGACAAATTTAAAAATTACGGCGCCGCATTTTATACGGCCACGGGTTTGGCTATAATTGCATTGATCTGCATCATGGTGGCAAAGCGACCGGAAATTCGCTGAACTGCATTACGCTAACGCGAAGGCCGGCATTTCGCCGTAGCACAGCCACTCTTGGCTGTGTGCACTTTGCGAAACACCACACAGGCAAGAGCGCCTGTGCTATTTAATTCATTCGCGCGAACGACCGGGCTGTGGCAGTCGAGCGCTTGCGAAAAGTTTTAGTTTTGGTACTAATTTGTCTTTGCGGCCCGCCTTTTTAGAGGCGAGGCTTTTCGCACCGCGGCGCGCAACATTTCCAGCAATCAAGGCGGAGGCAATCGTGATGGCAAAAACACCAAAAAAACCTGCGGGACGCAGGGATTTTCTGAAGAGTGTGGTCGTCGGCGCCGCAACCTTGGCCGCGGTCCCTGCCGAAGCTCTGCCCGCCGCCGCCCAGCCGCCCAGCGAACTGCCGACGCACACAATGCCCGTCCTACCGCCTATCGCCGACGCTGATCCGTCGCCCGAACCAGAAGTTCTCAACATCGACCGCTCGGGTTCGGATTACATGGTCGACGTGCTGAAATCTCTGGGCATCGAATACGTCTGCTCCGTGGCAGGCTCGAGTTTTCGCGCGCTGCACGAATCCGTGATCAATTACGGCGGAAACAAAAGCCCCGAATTTATTTCGTGCTGCCATGAAGAAGCCTCGGTGGCCATCGCGCACGGTTACGCCAAGATCGAAGGAAAACCCATCGCGATTTTTGCTCACGGCACGGTCGGTTTGCAGCACGCGTCGATGGCGGTCTACAACGCATATTGCGATCGCGTGCCTGTCTATATCGTGATCGGCAACAACATCGACGTCACAAAGCGCGACGCCGCCTACGGCGAGTGGCCGCACAGCGTTCAGGACGCGGCGGCCATGGTCCGCGACTATACCAAGTGGGACGATCTACCGATTTCCCTGGAACATTTTGGCGAATCGGCCGTGCGCGCTTACAAAATCGCGATGACGCCGCCAATGGGCCCAGTCCTGATCGTCGCGGACAGCGAACTCCAAGAGCATCCAATCGAAGAGGGCGTCAATCCCCGCGTTCCCAAGCTTACGATGCCCTCCCCGCCGCAAGGCGATTCCGGGTCGGTCGTGGAAGCCGCAAAAATGCTGGTACAAGCCGAAAATCCACTGATTGTTGTGGACCGCTACGCGCGCACGCAGGCGGGCATTGATTTGCTAGTGCAGCTGGCGGAAACGCTGCAAGTTCCCGTAATCGATCAGGCCGCGCGCATGAATTTCCCGACGCGCCATCCGCTTAACCAATCCTCGCGCCGAGCCGCGGTCGTATTGAGCGCCGACGTGATCATGGGCCTCGAAGCCACCGATTTCTGGAGCGCGATGAACACCATGCACGACCAGGTGAATCGCACCTCCCACTCGATTGCCAAGAGCGACGTGAAAACCATCAGCATCACTACCGGCGATCTTTACACCAAGGCGAATTATCAGGATTTCTTCCGCTACCAGCCCGTCGATCTGGCCATGGCCGCCGACCCCGAAGCAACGCTGCCGTCGCTGATCGAAGAAGTGAAACGGCAGTTAACCAGCGGCCGCAAGCAAGCGCTCCGGGACCGCGGAAAGAAACTAGCGGCCTCGCACCAACAAGCGCTGGAGCTGGCGCGAACGGACGCATCCTACGCGTGGGACGCGAGCCCCGTGAGCACGGGCCGGCTGTGCGCGGAAATTTGGGCGCAGATCAAAGATGAAGATTGGTCACTCGTTTCGCTTCTGCGCCATTTCAGCTGGTGGCCGCTGCGCCTGTGGCCCTTCGACAAACATTATCAGTACATTGGCATTCAGGGAGGAGGCGGCGTGGGCTACAACGCGCCCGCATCGGTCGGCGCCGCGCTCGCCAATAAAAAGCACGGCCGCCTCTCCATCAGCATTCAGGACGACGGCGATCTGCTCTTCGGCCCAAGCGTGCTGTGGACCGCGGCGCACCACAAAATTCCGCTGCTGAGCGTGATGCACAATAATCGCGCGTACCACGAAGAACTGATGCACGTGCAGCGCATGGCCAACCGCCACAACCGCGGCATCGATCGCGCGCACATCGGCACCACGTTTGAGGATCCCGCGGTTGATTTTGCCAAAGTCGCGCAAGGCCTCGGCGTATACGCCGAGGGCCCTATCACCGACCCGAACGAAATCGCCCCGGCCCTGAAACGCGCCATCGCGGTCGTAAAGCGCGGCGAACCAGCGCTGGTGGATGTAGTGACGCAGCCGAGATAGCAGAAGGAAAACTTAGCTTTAAGTAGCACAGGCGTCAGCCCGTGGATTTGGGTTCAAGCAAGTTGCAGGTGTGGCAAGAAGCTCTCGACAGGTCGATTCTTGCGAGGACCAAACCCGATAGGCTGAAGCCTGTGCTACTTGTGGACCAAGGAGCACACATGGAACTTTTTGGTGAATATGGAATTCGAGCGGCCGCCGGTGTCGCCATGCTGGCACTGCTCAGCTTGGTCACTGCGCGAGCGCAGGAAACCAAGGCTGCGGCTTCCCCCGCCGGGAACGCTGAAAATGGCAAGCGTCTCTTTATGAAAGATGGCTGCTACCAGTGCCATGGCCGCGAAGGACAAGGCTCCAACATGAGCGGCCCGCGCATTGCCCCTAATCCGCCCCCGCTGGAACTGATTTTGGGCTATGTCCGCAAGCCAACCGGCGAGATGCCGCCATATACGCCGAAGGTTATCTCCGACGCGGAACTAACCGACATCTATGCCTACCTGCAATCGCGCCCGCATGCGGAAAAAGAGAAGGCTGAACAGCTGTTGAAGTAGCTGCCAGTAGGACAGGCTTCAGCCTGTCTTGTTTTGAATTCTCTAGTTCCAGCACAATTCAAAAGCAGACAGGCTGAAGCCCATCCTACTGGACCCACCCAACCACCTATCCTAAAGGGCAGGTTTAGATATAGGCATACGCAGGCCATTTTTCAGTAGCCGGATAAGAGGCATACTCCTACAGTAAATCTAGATTGGTCCCCCCGGCCAAATCCAATTTTAAAGTGAAGGCGGAGGTTACATGTGGAATAAGGATAGCCAGCCCGAAGTGCCCGGAAATGCCGCAGCGAAAGATTCGAGAGTTCCCGGTGCACCCTTGAATTCGACCCCATTGAATCGCACAGCCGCGCCAACCGGAACGATTGCCCGCAATCTGGCGTGCCTCGGTCCCTCCATCGTAGTAAAAGGTGAAATTTCCAGCGAAGAAGATTTGCAGATCGACGGCAAAGTGATTGGAAACGTTTCCCTGGGCGGACACCGGCTGACGGTGGGACGCACAGCGGAATTGAATTCCGAAATTAATGCCCGCGAAATTATCGTGTACGGCAGCGCGTCCGGCAATCTTCGCGCGCGCGACCGCGTCGAGATTAAGAAAGATGGCCAGGTGATTGGCGATATCACCACTGCGCGCATCAGCGTCGAAGAAGGCGCCTATTTCAAAGGCCACATCGAAATCGAGCGCACCCGCTCGACGAATCAAGACCGTAAAGAATCCGAAGAGACGATCGGAACTTCGGCGCTCTAGGCTGGGATTCAGCCACTAGCGGTTTTCTGAAAAATCCCCATTTTTGTCATTTCGAGATCGCCCGGAATGATAAACATGGGGATTTTTTTGCCGGGAACGCCAATCTCCCGATTGGCGGACTTGCGTGGCATTGGCTTCCGCCTGTGCGGTTCGCGGCCTTGCAAGAACTCCACAGCCGAAATGTTTAAAGTGACGGTAGGATTAAACGCCACAGGCTGAAGCTTGTGCTACTTAAACCCATTCCCCTGCGCGCATCACTGGTTCTGCATTTCCCGCCGCGGTGATGCCATCCACGTCGATTTTATTCGAGCCGATCATCCAGTCTACGTGGATCAGGCTGCTGTTCGCGCCGCGCGCGGTCAGCTGCTCGGGGGTAAGTGTGTCGCCGTCGCGCAAGCAAGAGCTATAGGCCTGGCCGAGTGCGATGTGGCAGGCGGCGTTTTCGTCAAACAGCGTGTTCATGAAGAGCATGCCGCTGGCGGAGATGGGCGAGGAGTGCGGCACAAGCGAAACTTCGCCCAACCGCCGTGCCCCTTCATCGGTTTCAATCATCCGTTGCAGCACTTGCTCGCCGCGATCGGCATGAGCGTTCACAATTTTGCCGCCTTTAAACTCGACAGAAATGCCTTCGATCATCGTGCCCTGATGCGAAAGCGGCTTGGTGCTCGTCACTTTTCCTTCGACGCGATCCTTGTGCGGCGTGGTGAAAACTTCTTCGGTGGGCATGTTGGCAATGCAATACTGGCCGTTGCCGGCAGTCGTGCCTCCACCAAGCCACAGGTGGCCGTCGGAGAGTCCCACGCCCAGATCGGTGCCCGGGCCGCGGAAATGCAGCGCGGAGTAATTCTTTTCGTTCAGCAGGTCGCAGCGCGCGTGCAGGTTCGCGTCGTTTTTTTTCCACGCGGCAACAGGATCGGCCTGATCCGTGCGCGATGCGGCGAAGATGGCTTTCCACAGCCGCGCGATGGCCTCGTCTGTTGGAAGCTCGGGGAACATGGCGGCAGCCCACGCGGGCGTCGCGCACGCAACAATCGTCCAGTTAATTTCATGGCGCGTGATCAGTTCCAATGCCGGGCGATAGGCCTTGGACATGGCGCGGTTCGCACGGCTAACTTTTTCCGGATCTTCCTTGGAGAGCAAAGAGGGATCGTTTCCCGTGATGGCGAGGCGAGCGGCGCCTTTGCGGAACGCTTGCGCCATGCCTTCGTACAACCACGAGGCTGCGGTGTCAAACGTGGCGTCGCTGCCATGGCGAAAACGAAGCAGCGCAGATTGCTCGTCCGTGAAAAGTGTGGTGACCAGCGTAGCGCCCGCCTTATACGCGTGCTCGGTAATGCGCCGCACCAGCGGAAGCGCATCCAGGGTGGCGGTCATGACCAGTTCTTGTCCGGGAGCCAGGCCAAGTCCCGCATGAACCGCGACCGATGCCAAGCGATCAAGATTTTTCTCGAAGTCGGGGATGGTCGCTGATTGCGCTTTGGTGTCCGTTGTGGTTGTCATCCGGTAATTATTGCGCGAGTTGCCGCCGGTTGACAATCGGGACGAAATTTTTGACTGGCGTTGGTTGAGTTGATCTACATAATGTCACACGCATGCGAGAAACATTACAAAAACTTGTCATTCCGAGCCAAGCGAGGAATCTCTCTTTCTTTTGCCTCGCGAGCTAAATTGAAGAGAGATTCCTCGCTTCGCTCAGAATGACAGCATTAAATACAATTTGCGCGGCGAGGCCATACTTGCACCGCGTGTCCGCCTAAAGGCGGACATTACAAAAACGAAGGAAATGGTAGGAATTTAGCTTACCGGATGCGCTTTAAATCCGTGCGCGGCGAGGCTTTTCTGCGCTTCGGCCAACTCTTGCGGATTTGCATACGGGCCAACTTGCACGTGGTAAGACTGAACCCACAACACAGTTTTATGGACCATCACGGCGTGAAACCCGAGTTGCGTCAGCTGATCGACCGCGCCACTCGCCCACGTCTCTTCCTTGAACGTGCCGACTTCCACAAATAGTTTCGCAACCTTCGCGGTGCTGTCCACCGTCTTAAGCTGGCTCGCCGTGCTGCCGGCGTCCCCGACGGGAGCGTGCGTAGCGTTCGCTTCGGCCTCCGCCAACACCGCAGTCAGGTCAGGCGCGGGCTGGCTCGCGGACGCAACCACCGTCTCCGATGGTATTGGGGTCGCCGCAATTTGCGTGGCCGCCGCGTTCTGCTTACCCTTCTGACCTTTCCGGTCTGCCAACGCTGCCATCAACTTAGCCGGTTTTGGGTTAGGAGCGGACATCGGGGATCCATCGGCAGCCTTGATGGCGGCGGGAACCTGACTGCCCTTTGGCAAATCCGGGACCACGGGCGAAAGCTCCACGTTCCCCGCTTTTGTGCTTTCGTACAGATTCACGTTAGTTGACCTGATGGGAGTGGCTTGCACTTCAGGGAACAGATTTGTGGCTTGGGCAGCGGGCATGTTCGCAGAGGCAACCACCGCATGCGAAGTTTGTGCGCCGACCTCAATCGTTTCCGCATTCGCTGTGCGAGCCCTCCACCCGCCGACGATCAGAAACACTGTGAGCGCGCCAACCATTCCCGCAAAACCCAGCATCGCCTTTGGCTCGTTTTGAATTCCCACAGGAGGCGTGCAATCTTTCTGCTCAAAGAGCTTTTCCGTCGCCGCCATCGTTTGCTGGGCGCGGCTCCGAATCTCGGCTTCCGCCAGCGCGACATAGCGGTTGAGTGAAGCTTCCCAAGGGCTGAGAGGGCGCGCCTTTGCTGCCTTGACCAAGGCAATCTCCAGCGCTTCCGCGGATTGAAAGCGCCGCGCCGGATCTTTCTGCAGGCACTTCATGATTACGGCATCGATGGCTCGGGAAAGCTGCGGCACAATTTCGCGCGGGCGCTGCGGATAATCCTGGATTTGCTTGATGGCTACGGCGACAGGCGAATCGCCGCTGAACGCCGGAACTCCGGTGATCATCTCGTAGAGCACGAGCCCCACGGCATAAATATCCGTGCAGGAACTCACCGGTTTCAAATCGGCTTGCTCGGGCGCCATGTAGGCGGGCGTGCCAACGATTGTTCCAGTCATCGGTCCTTCGCGCTGAATCATGCGCGCAATGCCGAAGTCCATAATTTTTACAGTGCCCTTACGATCGAGCATGACGTTGGCCGGCTTCAGGTCGCGGTGCACGATTCCCTGCGCGTGGGCTTCACGCAATCCAGCGCAAATCTGCCGCGCGATGTCCAATGCCTCGACCACCGGCAATGCACCTGCGCGATAGATCTTTGATGATAAGCTCTCGCCTTCCACCAGTTCCATGGATGTGTACGCGATTCCATTTACGCGGCTGAATTCGTGGATGCGGCAAACATTCTTGTGCGTAATTTTGCGCGCAAGACACAATTCCCGTTTGAAATTCTCCTGCGCTTCGGGATCGGAAGCGATCTCCGGCTTCAGAATTTTCAGCGCGACTACTTCGCTGGTCTCCAGGTCGCGCACCTTGTACACAATGCCGGTTCCACCGGAACCGATCTGCGATAGAACTTCGTAGCGTTGAGGAATGTGGGAGTTGGAGGTCACGCGTTCCTGCACCTCGCGATACGCTTCCGTGCTCGTCCACATCACCTCAAAGATGTCTTCTTTTTCCGCGCGCCCGTCGATCGTCAGCTTGTTCAGCCAGCGACAGTTCAGGTCGGTCAGTTTCGATATGCATTCATACGTCGGGCGCGAAATTAAAATCTGCGCGGGAGCGGTGCGCTTCACGATGCGCGCCGTTACGTTGACCACGTCGCCAAACAGATCGTTCCCTTTGCGGAAGCCGACGCCCGTGTGGACGGCGATACGCACTTCCACACGTTGATTTTCCGGCAGGGTTTTATTGAATTTCAGGAATTCCCGCTCGATTTCGACCGCGGCCCGTACGGCTGATGCGGCGTCCGGAAATTCAGCCATGGCGGAGTCGCCGATAGTTTTGACCACCTTGCCGCCATGCTGCTCGATGGCCTTCGCCGCAAGCTCGTCGTGACGATGGATCATCACCAAGCCAGCCGTATCGCCATTGCGTTCGAAATAGCCGGTCGAGCCCACCACGTCGGTAAACAGCACCGTCATGGCATTCTTGTGCCTGCGGAGCTGTTCATCGATCTCAGCTCGTGCCTTCAGTAGTGCGTCGACATCGTCTGCGGAATGCATAATAGGGACACTGCGAGTGTGCCAATTAGGGGGTGGGCGGCCAATGGCTCAGGAGTAACAAACTGGTAGTACGTATGTACCCGGGGAAATTTAGTACCACAATGTCCGAGTTTTTTAGCCACGCAGGACACTGATAATATTACGGATAACGTTAGTAATCCGAATCAGTTCTCCGAGTATTTAGGAGCGTGAAAATGCTGCCCGCTTCAAAACCGCGCGGCCAAAACCGGTTCCGTAGAGGCGTGTTTATTCCGCGCCTTTCGGGATGAACAGCGATTAGATCGTGGGCTGCACGGGTGCATACTAGCCGAGAGCGAATCATCGGAGCCTCGGTCTATGGACTACGAATCGAAATGCCCTGTAACGGGCAAGCGAAAATACGACACCGAGGGAGATGCCCTGTCCACAGCCGCGCATCAGATTTCCACGAATGACGCTCCAAAGGATCTGCGTGCCTACATGTGCTCGTACTGCGATTCGTGGCACCTCACCAAGGGCGCGGGAAAACGTGACAAAAAGAAGGGACGCTAATGTGCCCCCCCAAGAGAAACATTTTCGATTGCGTTTAAATTCGGGAAGCGCAGTTATTTTCCATCTTGTACAGCACATGCTTCCTTAAGGGATGGCCCTCAGCTAAGCGCGGATGATCGAAATCCATTTCCGGGTGATGCTTCATGCCGATTTTTTCCATTACGCGGCGGGAACGAATGTTCGCAGGCACCGTGATGGCCACGATTTCTTTTAATTTTACGGTCTCAAAGGCATAGCGAACTACGGCGCGGGCGCCCTCGGTCGCGTAGCCATTTCCCCAAAACTGGTGAGCCAGGCGCCAACCGATTTCCACGGCCGGTTGAGCTACTCCTTTCACGGCGAATGTCATCGTCACTATTCCGATGAAACCGATAAATTCGCGCGTCCCGATCAGCTCGGCGGCGAAAAAGGTGAATCCGTCCCGTTCATATGCTGACTGTATATGTCGAATTTCGTCAGCGCTCATTTCACGCGTATGAATGGACGGAAAAAATTCGCGCACACGCGGATCGGCATTCATTTTCGCGTACGGCAGCAAATCTTCGTCCTTCCATGCGCGAAGAAGCAATCGTTCCGTTTTCAGCATCAGGATCCCTTAGAAATTAGAAATGAACACGGCTCCGTTTTAAGTGCCATAGGCTTCAGCCTGTGCGGTTTTAGTCCTTGCAAACTCTAAACCGCACAGGCTGAAGCCCTTGCCACTCAAAAAAACGGGACGGATTTTCATCCGGCCCTGTTTTTGTTTTCTGCGGTTCCTCGCCGGTCTAGAACGTCAAGCGGAAGCCGAGCTGGATCGAGCGCGGGCCGCCGCTTCCGACTGTGGCGTTGGCGATACCGACGTCCGGGGTTTGGCGAGATGAACCGAACGATCCGGTCGTCGATGGATTGCCGAGGTTGGTGTAGTAGTCCGTCTGATTCAGGACGTTGAAGGTCTCGAAGCGGAACTGGCCCTGGAAACGTTCCGTGAAGCGGACCGCTTTCGAAATAGAAATATCCCACTGGTGGAACGGCTCTCCCCTAAACACGTATCGCCCCTCGTTGCCAAACGTGCCGAATGCCGGCGGCAGCATGACGGAACTGCCATTCGCGAAACAGCCGAATTTGTTAAGAGCAGCCGCGTATCCGCTCTTTGCAACGGTCCAAGTGGAAAATGCGGGTACGTAGCTCGAGTCCAGGGTTGCTGCCTGTGAAGCGCAAGCGCTGTTGGTTGCCCCCGGAAAGAAGGGCACGCCAAGGGATCCCTGATCGCTGAAAGCAGTTGAGGCACCGTAGAAACTCCAGCGATCCTGAAGTTCGCCAGTGCCGCTGATGTTGTTCTTCGTGTCGGCCACGTTCCAGGGAAGCGCAGTCTGGACTTTGACGATTGAGTTGAGGTTCCATCCCTCAAGCATCTGGCCAAAACCTTTTCTCCCGGGAATCGCGTACGTTAAAGACCACGTCAAGCTGTGACGAACATCCGTCAGGCAGTTGCCGTAATCTCCTCTCGGATTGTAAACGTCTCCGGGAAGCGCCGCTCCGTTCCAATCGCCGGAGCCCATTTCCATGCAGTGCGAGTAAACGTAGCCAAGCACGTAATTCACGCCGTGCCAGGGCCGCTGCGTCAGCGTCACCTGCAAAGCATTGTAGTTGCTGGCGTCGAGGTTCTGGAGCTGGTTGATGTCGGATAGATACGGGAATTTGCTGAAGAATGGTCTGGTTATGTTCTGGCAGACCGTGCTGATGGCAGACGCCGGACCCGATCCGGGCGTGCATGCCGCGGCCGATCCGGTTAATCCGTTGTAGGTCTCCCATCCTGAGCCAGGGGCGGGGGGATTGGCATCGTTCATGCCAATAAGTCCGACTCCGTGGCTGCCCACATAGGCAAGCTGCAGCGAGAGATTGTTGGTGAAGGCGTGCTGCAGGCTGAGGTTCCAGGCCGGCGCGTAGGGCCGGCGCAGGTTGGGATCGACCGCGAGGATCGGACAGGGATTGTTGTTCGGTTTCGCATTTATGGGCGTGTTGCAGGCCAGTTGATTCGGCGCCACAGCGGGAAAGATAGGGTTATTGAGTCCCCAGCTAATCTGCCCGGGCTGGAAGGTCAGCACGGCTGTTTCCATGCTGCCGGGGCCCGGAATCGTGGTGGTGCCGTTGTTCAGCAGCGCGCCGGTAGGAGTCGTGTTCAAGCCCGTAGTGACCGGGCTCGTTCCCTGCTGGGAAATGAACACGTTAAATCCTTCCATTACGTACATGATGTTGAAGCCGCCGCGGACCACCCACTTCGAATTGCCGAAGATGTCCCAGGCGAAGCCGACGCGCGGCGAGAAATTGTTCCACGCGGGATAGAGATTGTCGGTCTGGCCGATCTGAACGAGGCCGGTAGGCGAATTGGGGCTGAAGTTCGCCAGTTGATTGTTGGCTTCCTGAATAGGAGTCATCCGCTCGTAACGCACGCCGAGATTCACCGTGAACCTGCGCGTCAGGCGCCAGTCGTCTTGCCCGAACAGCGCATAAGCTTTGTCCGAGACGTGAACGTCAGGCGTACCGACCAATTCGGAGGGGAGAACCGCGCTGGAGATCGTTCCCAGCAGGAACTCCTGAAGCCCGGTGCAGGCGGGCGGCGTACCCAGACACGGCCCGTTGGCGCCGTTCGCGAAGGTGATGGTTCCGCGCGATGCGCTGAAGGTGCCTTCCTTCGTGCTCATGTGGCGCACTTCCCCACCAAGCTTAAAGGAATGGTTATTGTGTATGTACGAAACCGCGTCGTTGAATTGGATCGTGTAATCGGGCCCCTGAATTTTCGGGAAACTGTTGCAGCACCCGGTCGCGGTAAAGCCTTGAATCGTGATGGGCGGCATGCCGCAGTTCGAGGGCGCGCCGGTTTGAGGAATGATCGAGGATTGCGTGCCCCAGTTAATGCCCAACTCACCAGCGGGCTGCCCGATATTGCTGCAATCGCCCGGATAACTTGGCTGGAAGAAACGGTTCACGCCAAAATGCGCTTCATTCACCACGTTCGAACTCGCGAGCCATGTCCAGTGAGCGCCGATGATCATGGATTTGGCGTGCGACTGCACATCCCAATACGGCTGTGCCGGCGCGCCCTGAAAACCCAGGCCATCGAAGTTGCCCATGAAAAATTCACCGCTCAAGATGTTCTTTTCATTTAAGTGGTAATCGACTTTGGCGAGGCCATTGGTAACAGTGTCATTCCCAATCGGTGTGACCGGATCAGAACCGTTGGCAACAGCAGCGGTTTGGAAAATACCGGTGTACGGAGCAGGCACGGCACACGAGCCCGGCGTTCCCCCATAAGTTAGGCCCGCGAGCTTCAGACTGAGAGCGTTGGGGGCGGTGGTCAAGGCATTGCACGCATTGAGCAGGCTGTTTGTATTTCGCGTGTTGACACTATTTGTGACGCCTGTCAAGTCGGCTACCGTCGGCAAGCTGTCTGATGAAGACGGAGCGCTAATGTGGTTGAACTGGCCTTCATAGCCGAGGAAAAAGAACAGCTTGTCCTTCACAATCGGTCCGCCGACGGTTGCACCGTAAGTTTCGATCGCGGTTTGCTGCTTGGGGCTACCGGCAGGAATGAACGAGTTTGTCGCGTCCAGCGCCGAATCGCGGCCAAAGGCGTTGGCGGTGCCGTGAATGGAGTTTGTGCCTGACTTCAAGCCCACGTTTACGATCGCGCCGGGCTTCCAGCCATATTCAGCGGTGGGATTCTGCTCCGTGTTGAACTCCTGGATGGCGTCAACTGGCAGAATCGACGTAGCATCTCCGAAGACAGGCGAGGAATTCAGGACGCTTTGCGAGGAAAATCCTTCGACCGTATCGATTCCGTCCAGAATGTATACGTTATGTTCGGCGCGCATGCCGTTCGAGCTTTGGCTCCATTTGCCGCTGCCGGGCTGCACATAAAGGCCAGGTTGGAGGTCGAGCAGGCGGTTAAAATTGCGGCCGTTAAGGGGAAGATCGCTGATGAGTTCGTTGCTCAGCGCCCCGCCGAGGACGGCATTGGTCGTCTGCACTTGTGGAATTTCTTCCGTAACCGTGATGGTTTGCGCCTGTTCACCGGGTTGCAGAGTGAGGTCGACGCGAACTTGGGAGCCGACCTGAATTAAAATATTCTGCCGTTCAAAGGCTTGAAAACCTTTGTATTCGGCACGAACCGTATAAGTGCCCGGTGTGAGGTTTGGAGCGCTGTATTGGCCGGAATCCCCGGTCGTGAGTGTTCTGGTTACTCCTCGTTGCGTGTCAGTGACAATAACGGTAGCACCTGCCAAAGCGCCTTCGGACTTATCTGTGATGGCGCCAACGATGCTGCCCACGTCTCCGCCCTGTGCAAAGGAGGAAACGACGCTAGCGAATGCAAACGCACACACCAATACCAAGCGGAATACGGCAGAGACTGCCTTCATAGACACACCCCCTAAATTTTTCACATTCGAGTTACAGGAGGGAAACCACTCACCCAACCCCCCTTGGTGCGAGGCCTGGATTACAATGGGGTGGATTTATACTAGGGAAATCTTTATGTCAATATAAAACTTGGAAGAGTCAGTCGGCAGAACTTTGCTGTCAACACGCCTGAGGAAAGATCGAACGTCTATTTCGCTACGCCTCCAAATTTCATCGCCAGATCTACCAGCGTACGGACGGCAACGCCCGTCGCGCCCTTGGCGTTCCACGGTTTTGTGTCGTCCTGCCAGGCTGTGCCGGCAATATCCAGGTGAATCCATGGGGTGTCCCCGGTGAATTCTTTTATGAACATGGCGCCGGTGATGGCACCTCCGCCCCTGCCGCTGCCTACGTTTTGGATGTCGGCGATGCCGGACTTGATCAATTCGCGGTAGTCGTCGTCGAGAGGAAGCGGCCACATTTTTTCGCCGGCTACCTTGGAGCTCGCGAGGAGTTGATCGGTGAAGGATTGGTCCGAGCCGAAAACGCCGACGTTTACGTTGGAGAGTGCCACGACCACCGCGCCGGTGAGCGTGGCGGCGTCGATGAGGTGCGTACAGCCGAGTTGCTTCGCATAAGTGATGCCGTCGGCGAGCACGAGACGCCCTTCGGCGTCTGTGTTGATGACTTCGATGGATTTTCCGGACATTGAGAATTGCACGTCGCCCGGTTTTTGCGCGCGGCCGCCAGGCATGTTTTCGCTCGAGGGGATGACGGCAACTACTTTGCTCTGGGGCTTAAGCGCGGCGACGGCGCGCATTGCGCCGATCATGGCCGCGCCGCCGCACATGTCGTACTTCATTTTTTCCATGTCGTTCGCGGGCTTGATGGAAATGCCGCCGGTATCGAACGTGATGGCTTTTCCCACCAAGCCCAGAACGGGCGCGCCTTCTTTTACGGTCGCTGGCGTGTAGGTCATGATAATCATGCGCGGCGGTTCGACGCTGCCCTGTGCCACGGACAAGAGCGCGCCCATTTTCAATTCTGCGATTTTGTTTTCGTCGAAAACTTCCACCTCCAATCCCGCTTCGCGCGCCATGGCCGCGGCGCGTTCAGCGAGCATACGCGGCGTCAGCTTGTTCGATGGCTCGTTGCCCAGCTCACGCGCAAAATTTTGCGATTCGCCGATGATGCGGCCGCGCGAGAGGCCGCGGTCGGCCTCGGCGCGCGATGATTCTTCCCAACCGGCCAGTGCTGCGGAAACGATTTCATTACCGGGCTTCTTGTCCGTCTTGTATTTGTCAGAATCGAAGTTGGCGAGGATCATGCCTTCGACGATGGCCTGCGCGTCGGCCGCGCCGCGTTCATCTTCGCGGGCGAGGAAAGCGATGCTCTTTACCTGGCGCGCTTTCAGCGCGCGTACCGCGGTCCCTGCGATTCGGCGCAGTTCGGCGGTACCGAATTTAGACTTCTTCCCCGCCCCTAACACCAGCAGCCGTTGCGCTACGAGGCCAGCTGGGTAATACAGCAACGTCACCTCCAGCATTTTTCCTGTGAATTCGCCGGCCGCGGCCAACTTGCTGAGCGCGCCGCCCGTCGCTTCATCAAGGCGTGCGAGGATGCCTTCCGTCGGCTTCTCCTGATCGAAAGCGTAGGTGACGAGGGCGTCGGCTTCCAGCTTGGCGATCGGGCGAGTATCGACTGTGAGTTGCATAAATCCCCTTTTACTTCGAAATGAAGAGCGAGTATGAAAAATAATCTTTAGAATTAAGCGGCAATAGTCACCGCTGCGAACTTTGCCGATGCTTCTTGTGGAATAGGCTTTACAGGCTGCGGAAAAACTGGACGTTCTGTCATTCTGAGCGCAGCGAAGAATCTCTCCTTCTTTGATTTTCCTCCTTACAATCGAAGAGAGATTCTTCGCTGCGCTCTGAATGACAACATAAACACTTTTTCCGCAGCCTGTTTAGCCTGTTGGTCTTAGGCCTTGCAAAGCCTAACTTCCACAGGCTGAAGCCTGTGCTACCCAAACCTGCCCACCTGAAGGTGGGCGCTACAGCAACGCAAAAAATTCAGATTCATGAAACACAGCTGTAACCTGCGTCGAGTCCATTACCTGTTGACGGCTTGGCCGCCTGCCGCTCAGCGGCGGCTGAACTTGCGCATGGCTTCGCCGACTTCGCGCTTGGATTCCTTGTCTTTTTCCGACTGGCGGCGGTCCCATTTCTTTTTGGCCTGGGCGAGCGCCAATTCGCATTTGGCAATGCCGTCGCGGAAATAAATTCGCAAAGGGATCAGGGTCAGCCCTTTATCGTCAAGTTTGCGTGTTAATTTGTCGATTTGTTCTTTACGAAGAAGCAGCTTCCGTGTTCGTAGCGGGCCGTGGTTAAATGGACCACCGGGAAGATACTCGCCAATGTGAAAATTGACGAGCCAGATCTCTCCCTTGCGGATCAGGCCATAGGCATCCCGCAACTGGGCCTTGTTTTCGCGCAGAGATTTTACCTCTGTGCCAAGCAACACCATGCCCGCTTCCAGCCTCTCAAGGAGGTGGTAATTGTAGGAAGCGGCCCGGTTCTGAGCTACCAGCAGCTCTTCGACCTTTTTTTCCTGTTTTTTCGGCGGTTTAGGCACGGGAAGCTATCTTAGCCGCGCCCCGTTACTAGAAGCAAGTTCGCACCTTGTTCGTGTTTTGCACGGATGCTAGACTGATCCGATGATCAAAGTTTGTGTGGAGCGTGGATGATTCTCCGGAAGCTGTCTGGAATAGCGCTGATTTCTGCGGCCGTGGTTCTATCCGGCTGCCCCAAGAGCCATCAAGATAATAATGCCGGTGCTAAAGCTGAATCGGTGAAGGATTATGACACCGCCCTCGACTATTATAACAAGGCTCTGCAAGCGTCCCCGAACAATACGGAATACAAATTAAAGGCGGCGCGGGCGCGTTTTGAAGCCGCGCAATGGCACGCGGATCAGGGGCGGCGCTTCCGGCAAGACTCCAACCTGGAGTTGGCGCTGGCCGAGTTTCGCAAGGCGCAGATGATCGATCCCTCAAGCGCGGTGGCGCAACAGGAAGTAAAGGCCACGATGGACCTCATTAACGCGAAAAACGGCATTACGCAGAACAATTCTCCCGCAGTGAAGCCGGGCGACGAACCCAGGGTGATGTCCGGACCGCCAAAAATTATGCCTCTGTCGCGCGCCCCCATCAATATGCGCGCCACGAACGACTCCAAGGCTGTGTTTGACGCGATTGGAAAGCTGGCGGGCCTCACCGTAATTTTCGACCCGGATTTCACTTCGCGGCGAATTTCCGTGGAGCTGACGAACGTAACGTTGGAGCAGGCGCTGAACATCACCGCGCTGCAGAGCAAGGCATTCTGGCGTCCGGAGACGGCAAATATTATTTTTGTGGCGCCGGATCAGCCGCAAAAACGGAAGGATTACGAGGAAGAAGTCGTAAAAACTTTTTATTTGAAGAACACGGTTCTGCCGCAGGAACTCACGGAAATTGTAACCAGCATCCGCCAGCTGCTTGATTTGCGGCGCGTACAGCAGATCAACGCGCAGAACGCAATCGTGATTCGCGACACGCCGGACCGCGTGATGCTCGCCGGAAAAATCATCGACGATATCGACAAGGCCAAGCCGGAGGTGGTGATTCAAGTGGCGGTGATGGAAGCGCGGCGCGATCGCATGCGCAACATCGGAATTACTCCGCCGACCAGCGTCTCCGCTACATTTGCGAATCCCGGCACAACGTCGACCACGACGTCCGGCACCTCTACGTCAACCACTACGACAAATCCGGCCGCAACCATCAGTCAGCTGGTTTCCGATCCTCATATTTTCTCGGACGGATATAGCGTCACTGTGCCAGGCGCTTCCGCTTCCTTCCTGATGACGGACACTTCCACGCAAATTCTGGATAACCCCGAAATTCGCGTTGTGGATGGACAGACGGCAAAGCTGCGCATCGGCGACCGCATCCCTGTCGCGACGGGAAGTTTTCAGGCCGGCATCGGCGTGGGGGGGACGGGGACCGGCGCTGGAATCAACCCGCTGGTCAACACGCAATTTCAATATCTGGACGTCGGTGTGAATGTGGACGTCACGCCGCGCATTCACCCGGACCACGAAATCAGCATGAAAGTGAACGTGGTGGTTTCGTCGCAAACGGGCTCTACGAATATTGGCGGCATCAACCAGCCAATCATCAGCCAGCGCAGCATCGAACATGACATTCGCCTGAAAGATGGCGAGGTGAACGTGCTGGGCGGATTGATGGAGCAGACGGACACGGACACGGTGAACGGCATCCCGGGGCTGGCAAAAATTCCCTTCTTCAAGAATTTCTTTTCCGGAAACGTCGTCGATCATGAGAAGGATGAAATCCTGATCGTACTGATCCCGCACATCGTGCGCCTCCCTACGATCACGGCGGAGAACCTGCGCAGCATTTCGTCCGGCTCGGACACGAACGCGGAAGTCCGCCTGGAAGATGCAGTGCTTTTGCCTGACGCTGCGAAACTGGAGCCAGCGGTTGCCGCTGTTCAGGCGCCCGTGGCCATGCCGCCTGCGGCAGCGAACACTTCCGCTTCCACGAATGCGGCGCTGCGATTCGATCCGGGCGCGGCGGCGTTGAAGGTTGGCGAGACAACGACGATCGGAATCGCCGTGCAGAACGTGCAGGATCTCTACTCCATTCCGATGTTGATGCAATTTAATCCCGCGGTAATTTCCGTGGAAGATGTTCGCCAGGGCGGATTCCTTTCCGGCGGAACCCAGGAGATCGCGATCGTGGAGCGAGTGGACAAGGAACGCGGTCAGGCGATCATCTCGGCCACCAGAATGCCCAACACGCCGGGAGTGAGCGGCTCGGGCACGATTGTCGGCGTGGTGATCAAAGCGCTCGCTCCTGGAAATTCGCAGCTCTCCATCGTGCAGGTGAACGCGAAGGATTCCCAGCAACGGCCCATCCAGGTGGTGACGGGTGAAGCCACAGTGAAAGTCCAATAAGGTTGAGGTCCAGTTTTTCATTGCGTCAGCCGAAACCATCTCCGAGCGCGACACGCGGGACGCCACGAAGCAACGACGCGGGTCTCACGCTGCTTGAACTCATTTTAACCATTGGCATTTTGCTGGTGCTCTCCACCGCAGCGATACCTATGTTTCGCGTGACCATCCAGCATCGCAAGGAAGCGGAACTGCGCCGCGAACTGCGGGAGATGCGCGATGCGATTGACCGCTACAAGAACGACGCCGATAAGAATCTAATCCGCACCGAAGTGGGCAGCCAAAACTATCCGCCCGACTTGCAAACATTGGTCGACGGCGTACCTATAAGCAATGCCGGGGGCGGCGCGGGCGGGATCAGCGCATCGGCGCTGGCCGGGGCCAGCAACACGACTCAATTCGGCTCCGCGGGAACTTCGCAACTCGGCGCGGGAGGCGCGTCGCAGTTCGGCACGGGGAGCACTTCGCAGTTCGGCACGTCGCAGCTTGGGCAGGGCGCGGCAGGATCAAATTCGCAGGCCGCGTCGGCCCTGTCCTCGACATTGTCGGACGCTCCGAGCAAGGTCCGGTATCTGCGCAAAATTCCCTTGGATCCGATGACGGGGAAATCCGAATGGGGCTTACGCGCCGTCCAGGACGACCCGGATTCCGATAGCTGGGGCGGGCACAACGTGTTTGACGTGTATTCTCAATCCCAGGCCATTTCGTCCGACGAGAAAACGAAATATTCAGAGTGGTAATCCACGAATGATCTCCTTCCAAAATTCGACGCTCAATCGTAGATATTTGTCTGGCCGGGGCACGCCTGGTCGGCGGCGTGTGTTTGCGGCTGGATTTACGCTGCTAGAGTTGATGATCGTCGTCACCATCATTCTGATTCTTGCCGGTATCGCGGCCGTGAGGTATGAAAAATCGATTCTGCGCGCGCGGGAAGCCACGCTAAAGCAGGATTTGTTCGTCATGCGCAATGCGATTCAGCAGTACACGCTGGACAAAGAGGCGGGGCCCACGTCGCTCGATGACCTCGTTCCGAAATATATTTCGGGAATTCCGATTGATCCGATCACGCGCAGTAAAAATTGGCACACGGATTCTGATGCGGTGGTGCTCGACCCGCTGCAGACTTCTCCAGGAATTACGGACGTGCATTCGTCTTCCGACCAGAGTTCTCCGATCGAAAACACACCTTATAATACGTGGTAACTGCGGCTTCGCTTTGATTCGCTCTCGCTCCCCTCCAGCGCTCAAAAACCGAAAGCTCTAACATAGGGAAAAAGGCCCGAGTCGATGAATTCGAGTAGCACAGCCACTCTTGGCTGTGTGCACTT
The DNA here is from genome assembly GCA_035696345.1 of Candidatus Acidiferrales bacterium. Taxonomy (GTDB): domain Bacteria; phylum Acidobacteriota; class Terriglobia; order Acidiferrales; family UBA7541; genus Palsa-360. The sequence goes on along the minus strand of DASRQU010000107.1, from coordinate 47,182 downwards.
TGCGAAAACCGCTCGGGCAGGAGTGCCTGTGCTACTTAAACCGATTCTCCGCGGACGCTCCAACTTGGGAGTGACTTGCGACCGCAGAGGACTTCGGCTGCCCAGCGGCCCAGATATACTGACTGCGCGACGCCGTGGCCGCTGAACGCGCCGAGCACCACGGCATTCGCGCTTTGCGGATGCTGCTCAAAGATCGGACGCCATTCGTTGGAGATTAAAATAGGGCCGCCCCAGCGATGGTCGAAGCGCACATCCTTCATTGAGGCATGCAAGCCGCGCACTCGCGTCTCTAGCCGTGAAAACAATTCCGCCGATTGCCACGCGCGAATATCCAGAAGCTCGAATTCGCGCCAATTTTCCACGCCTACGAGACCGCACCCGAATACATACGCGCCAGTCAAGAGCGGGCGCCCCCACAGATACGGAAAATCGACGGTGTAAAACGGTTTGTTAGACGAGAGACCCAGTCCGCTCCATTGTTCCGCACTCAGGGGTTCCGTGGCCACGGCGAGCGTGAATTTCGGTTTGCCGCGGCGATCGAGCGTGCTCATTTCCAGTGACATCGCGTTGGCCGCAAACAGAACTTTGCGCGCTCGTAATTCCCCTCCGGAAAATCGCAGGCACGCCATGTCTCCAAATTCGACTTCCTCGATACGGACATTCTCAAAAATCTGCGCGCCACTTTTTTCCGCAGCGCGCGCCAAGCCGCTCACCATTTTTCCCGGATCGATCATTCCCCCGGGAACTTCGTTCACAACGCGAACGACGCCCGAATCCAACCACGAAATTGGCGAGTCTGGCAGCCCGCCGCTGCGGCCCACTTCAAAAACTCCCGGCAACGAGAGATCGCAATCCACGTGCAAATCTTTCAGAATGGAGTCGAAACCGCCCAGCACGTCTCCAAGCCCTGGCAAGTCTCCCGCAGCGGTCTCCGCGAGCACCATTCCGCCCGTGTGCCCGCTCGCGCCTGCTCCAATGGAAGAAGATTCGAACACCATGACCGACCTGTCCGGGGCATAGCTACGCAGCCACGCGGCGGCAGAAAGCCCGGAAAAACCGGCCCCTACAATGGCGAAGTCAACTTCACCTGGATTGGCGGAGCGGCTTGGCTGGAAATTGATGGACCAGGGAGGCTTGCCCCAATCCGGGTGAGAAACATCTCGCGGCATACCGAAACTCCTGACTCGATCAGCATAGCCCAGTTCACGTGATGCGGCACACCCGGTATTTAAAGGGAAATCCGGTCGCGTTTGCTGCAGTCTCGTTATCGATCCGCCGGTACGTCGATGGCGGCGTTCGCGCGAAATGGATGGTGAGGTTGTAGGGGCACGGCAGGCCGCGCCCCGACGGCGATAGCGCTAACGCAGTGATCGACTGGCTGCTTCAATCGCAATTCATCAGTTTTCATGAAAAATTATTCGCCGAGGCCGAGAGCCAGTCCGGTGAACCGCCGTTGGAAGCCCGCGAACTGCCCAAAAATGGGAGAGGCCGTGTTGTTGTATACGTCATGCGCATTCTGGCGATTGGTCACGTCCAGGGAATACACACCGATGCGAATTTTTCGAATCTTTCCCGTGGGGCGTTCCTTGAAGGGAATTCGAATTGGAAAATCCCGGTACACTTTTACGTCAAGAGAAAAATAGGTGGGAAAGCGAAGGCTATTGGGCGCGCCGACGTAATTTTGGAATACGTCGATGTTGGAGTAAGCAAATCCTGAATGCATGTCCGCCACAGGGCTGAATACCAGATCCCAGAACGGCAAATGTACATAGCCCCAAACGAGAAGGCGGTTCGGAATGTCGGACGGTTGAACGCCATATTCATTTTGACGGATCACGGGAACCTGGAACGGAATGAAAGTATCCGAAAGCGTATTCAAATCGCCGCGCGCGCGGCTCCACGAATACGAAACATTCGCCTCCATTTTTTCATTCGGACTGTAGCGGGCGGTGGCGCTTGCCTGGCGATAATGGGCGGAACCCGTGTTTTCGAGAGCGAGATAAGCATTCCCGGTCGGACTGCTGGGGAAAATGGGGTTTACCAGAAAAAGGTCGTCCGTGTGCGTCTCGTAGTAGTTCAGGCGCAGAGTAATGTTCTTCCGGATCGCGGTTTCAGATTCAATATTCCAGGTAAATGTTTTCGGACTGTTTCCCGGTTGTTCGGGATTCGCAATATTCGCGAGCGATCCACCCGGAAGATAAACGTTTTGCAGCGTAAAAGTGTTTCCTGCGTTGGGTCCTGCCAGAAACACGATCTGGCGCGTCTGATTATCCGCGAAATCCTGTGCCAGCAGCGGAACGTGGCTGTAAATTAATCCGGCGCCTGCGCGCAGCACGGTGTTTAAAGCCGGTACGGAATACGCGATTCCCGCGCGCGGAGCAAGCGCTGCATCCAGACCAATCGTCTGGCTGCTCAAGCGAACGCCCAGCGTCAGCGAAAGCGCTTTCGTGAGTGTCCAGTGATCCTCAACATATTCGGAATACTCAGAATCGGAACCCCTCAGCCCCGCGGGCCCCAGAAAATTAATTTGTTCAACGGGACTGCAAACGCTTGCTTGAAGCAGGGCAAGCGTGCACGGGCCATTCGGCACCGGCAGTTCGGGCAAAATGTTGATCGTCTGCGACAAGCTATTTCCCGTAAACGTACGGTATAGAAAATCAAAACCGAATCGAATGTCATGCGTGCCAAGCCAGTGCCTTGTGGGAGTCTGCAAAACAGGAAGAATTTCAACCTGATCCGCATTCCGCGACGCCCTGTTGAAATAATTTCCGCCCCACCCTTCCGGGTTAATTGTCATCTGTTCGGGGCCCTGGCCGTGCTCGTCGGTATGAAACTTGGTGTAGCGGAACGTCGTGTTCAAGACCATGCCAGAGCTAAACTGATAGGCATCGGAAATACCCAGCGAGCCTCCGCGGCGCCGGAATTCCACCGAAGCGCTTTGAGGAATCAGTGCATCGATGTTTGCGTATTGATTGACGGACTGAAAAAGGTTCAAGTTCATATTCACCAAATGCTTTGCAGACACTATCCACTGCAAATTGGTGAAGGAATCGAAGGCAAAAACGTAGGTTTCGTTAAACGGCCAAGTCAGCCCGCGAATCGGGTCCCTGCGAAATTCGTAGCTCACGTCCTGAGAAAAATTCAGCTTATCCTTGATAATTGGTCCGCCAACCTCGACGCGCGGCGTGATATTCGCAACGCCGACAAGGTGATCGTTTTTGCCGCGGAAGGACGGCAGAAAATCCAGAATCTTATAATTCCACGCGGGTGAAGGTGGCTTCAGATCGATGCGCGTTAATCCCGCTGAAAATCCGCCATAGGCGACGCTATCGGGCGTATTGAAAACGTGGATCGACTGAATAGCATCCACGGGCACCGGGATTGCAAAACTTCCGGCAACAGGGTCCACATTCTCAGCGGAGTCCACGAGCAGCATGCCCTGGCTTTCCGCTTGGCCGTTAAAATTTAACCGGCCTTCCTGGGTCTTGATTACGCTCGGGCTGACGGAAAGCGCTTCCGTAAACTTGCCAGTGCGCAACGGCAACGTTTCCAATTGTTGTTCGCTCACCGTGGCTTCCGGCGTTACGCTCTCGGTCTCGATCTCTGTGGCTTCGCCCTTTACTTCGACGTTTTCTTCCACCAGATTCAACTGCAGGCCGATGTCCTGCACGATGGATTGCCCGGCAACAAGTGTGACAGTCGAAGTCCATGGCTTAAAGCCTTCGACCGTCACATCCAGCTTGTAGACTCCCGGCGCCAAACGGTTGAACTGGAAGCGGCCCTCGGCGTCCGAAACTTCATTTTGCGCAGTCGTGGCGGGTTGTGGGCCGGTTAATAGGACAGCGATCGAAGATAGGTTATTGCTCACGCCCTGCGAGGAAGCCACGCTTACTCTGCCAGAAATCGTCGCGGTGGAGGCTTGAGGAGGCGAATCGGTGTCGCGTTCGCGCGCGAATCCGCGCGCGTCGCAAAATGCGACGCAAAAGAATATCGCTCCCAGAATAATCCAGTGAACTACATTTTTCCTGCTGCGCAGGATACTCAACTACAGTCCCCCTGATTGAATCGCCTTAATTCCCCGTGGTCAAGATATTAAATGGAAATGTCCGTCGAATGGCACATGGAAAAATCACTGGGTGAGCAGTATGGCGTTCAACACTGTCCCGCACCAAAGCGTGCGGTGTGATACACCCGGCGCAGTGCGATGGACCTGCAATTCCCATTCCAACCCCACTCATTTTCGCCTGATTTGACTCACGAACCAAACAATAGGTTGTGAGACATCCTCAAAGCATTACTCTCTAAATCAGTGGGCCCGGGGCGTTCGTTGACACCCCACGACGGGCTTGGTATGTTTCCTGCTCACTCCGAAAAGCAAAACTCATTGGATGCACGGTTTCATGGCACGATGCGCGTTTTTTGTATCGTCGCATAGTGCAAATTCGAGGAAGAGGGGATGAATGAAAATTGATATCTTCTGCCACATCACTCCGCAGAATTATTACGACAGAATGATGAAGTTGCCCGAAATAGGGACAACCATCAAGCGGCGCACCGCTAATATTCCGGCCATGGTGAACCTCGACGTGCGGTTCCGGATGATGGATCGCTTTGGAGATTATTGCCAGGTCGTCAGCATGGCCGCGCCGCCGATCGAGGCGCTGGGAGATCCAAATCTTTCTCCAGAGCTTGCGCAGTTGGCGAACGATGGCCTCGCCGAACTTGTTGTGAAACATCCCGACCGATTCCCGGGATTCGTCGCCGCCCTGCCCATGAATAACACGGCCGCGTGCGTGGAAGAAATCGATCGCGCGGTGCTGAAGCTGGGCGCAGCCGGCGTGCAGATTTATTCTAATGTGAACGGGCGCCCGCTGGACGATCCGGAATTCCTGCCGATTTTTGAAAAGCTTGCGGAACGCAACGTAGCCATCTGGCTGCATCCCAGCCGCTCATCCGCATTCCCTGATTACGTGACTGAAAAAAAATCCAAGTTTGAATTGTGGTGGGTGTTTGGGTGGCCGTACGAAACTTCCGTGGCCATGGCGCGCATTGTGTTCGCCGGATATTTTGACCGCTTCCCCAATCTGAAAATTATTTCGCATCATTTGGGCGCGATGATTCCCTACTTCTCCGGGCGGACTGGGCCGGGGCTCGATCAGCTGGGCGCACGCACCGAGGAAGAGGATTTGGCGATTGTGGGGAGAAGGTTGAAGAAGCGTCCCCAGGAGTATTTCAAAATGTTCTACGCAGATACGGCGACTTTCGGGTCGCTTCCGGCGCTGCGCTGCGGACTGGAATTTTTTGGCGCGGATCAGGTTCTGTTTGCGTCCGATTCGCCGTTCGATCCGGAAAAAGGGCCGGGATACATTCGCGAGACGATTCGCTGCGTGGATGGTGTCGAGATGACGGATGCAGAGCGCTACAAGATCTACGAAGGAAATGCGCGGAAGCTGATGCGGCTGAAGCTGGCGTAGCACGGCTCGGGTTTTATGTGGCATAGGCTTCAGCCTGTGCGCTTTTAGGCCTTGCAAGGACTAAAACCGCACAGGCTGAAGCCTATGCCACGTAAAGCGATGACCGGCTGCACCGAGCGTTATTCGCTGATGATTTTCTCCGGCGGTTCGGGCAACCAGAAGCTGCCAATGAATCCTGCCGCATAAGCCACGAAACCCACAATTCCAGCCGCGTACCCTAACTGCCGCGTGACACTTCCGCCGGGCATATGCGCAACAATTGTGGTGGTGATCAGCGCGGCGGAAGTTCCGAGCATTCTGCCCCCAACGTTCGCCGCGAAACTTTCTCCCGTGCCGCGCAGGTGCGTGGGATAGAGCGTTGGCAAATAATTTCCCCAAAAACTAAATTGTGCGACCGAAACCGTGCCCAGTAGAAAAATTCCCCACGCCGGCATCGCTCTATCCCGCATGGCGGGAAGCAGCACAACGACCGGAATCAAGATTAATCCTGGAATCTGAAAGATATGCAGCAAGCGCTTGCGGCTGAGAATGAAGATCGCGAGGCCCGCCATCAGGATGCGCCCGAAGAGGCTGCCCACTTCCTGCACTCCCTGCAAAGCGCTCACAATTTTCTGCTGATCGGCGTGCGCCAAAAGTTTCACTTCGGGCGCGCCGGGGATGATGCGCGCAAAGTGCTGCAACATTCCGAATGACGCCGCGTACGCGCAAGCCATCATGAAGCAGCTCAACAGAGCCGTCTTGCGAAACTCCGGTCGAAATAATTCCAGAATGCTCGGGCGCTGAAGCGTTCCTTCTTCTTTTTTCTTTTGCCAGATCGGAGACTCCGGCAAGAACGGGCGCACAATCAACAGGGGAATCGCCGGAAGAATCCCCCACAGGATCGTGTAGCGCCACGCCTCATGCCCGCCGCGGATCGCGGGTAGCAAGTGACCAATCGAAAGACTCAGATAACTGGCTCCGCTCATTAGAATGCCGCCTGTGGAGGCGAACACTTGCGTAAAACCCAGAATCGTTTCGCGCTGATCTCTTTCAGGAAATAGTTCGGCAAGCCAGGCGGTAGCTGCGACAAATTCCACCGAAACGCCAACGAACGTGATGCAGCGATAGACGAGCAACTGCAATGCGGACGTCGAATACGTCGTCGCCAGCGCGGAAAAACAGAACAGCAAGATGCTCCAGAACAATACGCGGCGGCGGCCGAAGCGGTCGATCAGGTACCCGCCGAGCAACCCGAATATTCCACCAGCAATCGCCGGCACGTAAAACATCAGGCCAATCCAGCGATTGAATTCGGCGCTGCCCGGCTTTGCGGACAGAAATTCGCTCAGCGCCGGTTGCACCGTGAGCGTGAGGACCAGCAATTCGTAGGTATCGAACGCGAAACCAATGCAGGCCACGCCGCAGATCACCCAGTCCAGTGGGCTGAGGCGTCGAAATCTGGCGAGTGCCGTTGACAAGACTGCCTGCTTTCCGCGACGAACGCGGTTTGAATTTAGTGCAAGTTTCGAGCGTGAAAATCGGATGGCCGCGGGAACGTAACAGACATCGAAGATAACTGTCAATGCGGCGCGCCGACTGGCGCCGCGATGAAGTTTACATTGTGCTCGTGGAAACGGTGCCCGCCAAAAACACGAGCGGTCTCTGCGAAAACACTGCGCACTTCGTTTTCGTAGGGGCCTGTCCGTTCCGCAATTTGGGGCGGTGGACAGGGCGGCTTTATCTAACGCAACCGAACGCGACTGCTTGCGCCTCATGCAGATTGAAAGCGAGACGACAGCCAAAAGAGGTAAACTGGGCATGGGCGACGCGGCGCGGTTTTGCGTTGGCTATTTTCGGGACCCTGCGTAGGGCACACTTTTAAACAGGCAACCCAAGCATTCCTGCGCGGCTCAAACCGTACAGAAGATATACGACGATCAGGCCCGGAAGCGCGCCCAAAGATTCAGGAGAGCAGGCAATGGCGGACATGCAATTTCATCACACTCGACTCCGGCAACAGCCGGCAATTCTTTTAATCGTGGCATGGTGTTTCACTTTTTTCGCGGCAGTTCCGCTCGTTTCGGCGCAGGGTTCGAAGGACCGCAAAGCGCCGGTGGAAAATCAGATGCCGACGGATTCCATTGACACTGGCGCGCAGGAAACGAAGCTCGGACCGCCCACCGTGCCGGTGGAACAGATCATTAAGCAATTCGCAGCGAAAGAAGCGGAATTCAGGACGGAGCGCGATAACTTCACGTACACGCAAACATTCGTCATCCAGACGCTCGATGAGAGCAATCGCGTCGACGGCGAATACCGCACAACAAGCGACATCGTGTTCGATGAGCGCGGGCGGCGGGTGGAGAAGGTGACGTACGCTCCGACGCCGACGCTGGAGCGATTGATGCTCACGAAGGAAGACTTAAGCGACCTCGAAAATCTTTACCCATTCGTATTGACCAGCGACGACATCGGCAAATACGACGTGAAGTATATCGATCACGTGCAACTCGACGAACTGACGACTTACGTTTTTGACGTCGCGCCTAAATCGCTGGAAAAAAATCAACGGTATTTTCAAGGACGCATCTGGGTGGATGACAAGGATTTTCAGATCGTCAAAACATTTGGGAAACCTGTCTACGCCAAAAGCAAGAGCACCGAAGGCCAGGCGTTTCCACGATTTGAAACTTTCCGCGAGAACATCGAAGGCAAATACTGGTTTCCCACCTACACGCGAGCAAATGAAAATTTGCGCTTCAAGGCGGGCGACGACGTGCACATTAAACTGACTGTGCGCTACGAAAATTACAAGCGATTCGGAGTCACGGTACGGATCGGCGAGCCGGTGAAGCAGGTCGAGCCGAATCAGCAGAAGAAATAGCCGTCACTTTCCGGTGGCTTTGCAGGGTGAAAAAAGATCAGGTCATTCCGGACGAGGCGAGAAATCTCTCCTTTTTTCTTATGCGTAAATCGAAGAGGGATTCGATTCTTCGCTTCGCTCGGAATGAGAGATTGAAATAGCGCTACTCCGCGTGTTTACGCGTAACGGAAGAGCGCTTTGAAGCCGTAGTCCATGTGCTGCTGAATGTGGCAATGAAACAGCGTGAGTCCCGGCTGATCCGCCACCATGTCAACGGAAACGCGCCCGTAGCCTGGAACAATCACGGTGTCTTTCATCACTCCGGCTGTGGCCTTGCCATTGATTTCCACAATTTCAAATAAATGGCGGTGCATGTGCAGCGGATGATCGTCCTCGCTGCGATTGCGAAACACGAGGCGGTAGCGGCTTCCCTGCTTCATCACAAATTCCTGATCGTGCGGGTATTCTTTTCCGTTCACGGTCCAGCTGTTGAATAATCCCGCACCGCTGGGAATTTTCTGAAAAATCATGTCGATGGTCGCATCGGGCGCGGGCTGCGCTCCCGCGCGTCCAAACATTGTGTAGTCCCAAGTCGCCTTCACGGGCATCGTCCACTGCGGCTGCTTGTGCTGATTGGCGTATTCGATGATGACTCCCATGCCGCCCGTGCGCGCGTCGTCCGTCGTGGTCCCCAGGATCCAGTTTCCCGGCTGATTCATTTCCACCACGGCGTCCACGCGCTCACCCGGGGCGATGTAAATGACGTCCACCGGTTGCGGGTTGGGAACCGCATTGCCGTCCAGCGCGATGATCTGAAAGCGATGCCCCGGCAATGCGATGCGGCGGTTCATGCTCGCGCTGGCGTTTAATAAATGCGTTAAAACGCGTTGGCCGGGTTTCACGCGAATGGGTTCGCCGGATCCCAATGCTTTGTCGTTGATGGAAAACATCTGGTAGCCGACCTCGAGCCCGGAGGGGTTTGTATCCAGAGTTTTGGGGCGCTCGGGTTGCGGACCGGCATTGCTAGCGTCTTCGTCGTCGTCCTCTTCTTCCGGATTGAAGAATGGTTCCCACTCCCTAAGCGCCAGAAAAATTTCCTGATCGTAATTTCCGGGATTATTTGCGGGTTCGATCATCAAAAAACCAAATTGCCCTGTATACGCGCCGCGATGCAAATCCGAACCCGCCATTACGTGCGTGTGGTACCAGCGAGTCCCCGCAGGGCGCGGTATAAATTGGTAACGCCGGCGGCCGTGCGGCGGCACCATCGGCGTGTTTTCTTCCTCCACGCCGTCGACTTCCGCCGGCAAAAATAATCCGTGCCAGTGCACGAGCTCGGGAACGTCGGTCTCGTTAATCACATCCACCGACACCTGCTTGCCCTCTTTCATTCGAAGGATCGGGCCAGGAGAAGTGCCGTTATAGCCGATCGTACTGATGATGCGCGTGGGAGCGAGTTCTACGGTGATGGGAGCGATGCGGAGCGTGAAATCGGCTTTAGAGGCGTCCTGCGGCGTCGCGGACCCGGCTGGAGACATGCCGGACACAGGGGTCTGGGCTTGAGAAGAAAGCAGACGTGCCGCTCCCAACTGCGCGGCGGCAAGGCCGCCAAACTTCAACAGTTTCCTTCGGTCCACAATATCCTCCAGATCCCGTCGAGCGCCGCCGCGAAGTGGGTGCTGCGGTGCGGAAACCGAATCGTCTCACGATGGCACGAATGGTTCAAGACGACCGATCTGATTGTTTAATTCCAACGGCGAACTGAACCGTGTTCGAAGAACTAATACTTGATAACGCTACCTGTCCCTGCGTACCAGACCTTCATGGAACTTTACTACTATTGTTCGATACTTTTGTAACTGAGACGATTCGCGTCACGGTCTGGATGGGTCGAATTGACCCTTCTACCGAGGAGTCGACGGATGAGCCGCATTTACGAAGCGATCAGAACGGCACGGGAATCGCGTGCCCAGAATGGGCTGACAAGCTCGGACAGCCTTGCACCAATGGAATTGGATGATCGGCGCGTCACTCCCCGAAAAGAATTGGATATTGACTTGAAAGTGTACGGACGCCTGGCCGGAGGAGAGACGTTTTATACGGAGGCCAAAGCGATCGGCGGCAATGCAAATGGAGGAGTTTTTCTACTCTCGGTTCCCGTCGTGGAGGGGCAGGATGTGCTGCTGATTAATAACGGGAGTTCTGAAGAACAGATTTGCAACGTGATCAAAGTGCACGTCGACGAGATGCAAATGAGAGAAATAACGGTCAGCTTTCCTATTCCTAATGCCCCATTTTGGAAGAATTCCCCAGACCAATAACACCGCTTCAGCCTTTGTTGCACGACCTTTTTTTCGATATATTTACAGTTTTCTGCCTAGGCTAACCCCACAGGCTGAAGCCTATGCTACTTAAAATCTAGTTCGAATCGGGGACGTTGCTTCGTCTTTCCAACCTCCCACGTTTCGATTTTTCTTTCCTGGCGTATAAGGCACGGTCCGCGAATTCCAGCAGTTCTTGGACGGATAATCCGCATTTCGGAAAGGTCGCGACTCCAATGCTAATAGAGAGTTGTGGATCTTCCTTATCCGCCTGCAGGCATGTGCGCACTCGCTCGGCAACCTGCTCTGCTGCATCCACCGGCGTTTCGGGAAGCACCAGAGCGAATTCGTCGCCACCGTAGCGCGCCGCCGTGTCAATCGACCGGCAATTCAATCTCAAAATCGAGGCCACGCGGCAGAGCGAACGGCTGCCAATCACGTGTCCGTGGCGGTCGTTAATTTTTTTCAGGCCGTCGAGGTCCATCAGCAGAACGGAAAACGGCCGATTCGTGCGGCCTGAGCGCTCCAATTCACCTTGCAGCACGTCGACCAGGTGACGATAGTTTGCCAGTCCCGTCAAGCTGTCGCTGATGGCCAAAGTACGCACCTGTCGGAACAGCCGCGCGTTATCGAGCAGCGTTGCACCCAGCAGAACGATGTAACTGAGGGCGTTCACCCCTTCCGCGACCCCGGCTGAAGCGTCCAACAAACGAGCCGACTGCGAGGCGATTAAATGGCTCATTACATTTAATCCGGCTACCCACACGAGCGCAGTATCGAATGCAAAACCATTATTTTCTTTTACGTTGTTCAGCGCCACCGCGGCGACCAGAAAAATAAACGCGGGCAGAAGCTCCCACATGCGCGGCGTGGGGCTATGCGGGAGGATGTGCGGAGTGCTCGGGAAGACCAGGAACACGGCCGTAACGAGGCAGGTGACTCCGGCCACGATGGAAAACAGCGCTATAAAATTTTTGCCGGGATCCCGCGGCCACGGAAGCCATTTATCGATCACGCAGGCGGCCAGCAGCAACAGTCCCAAGAGGGTCTGCCCAATCATCCACGAGACGGGGACGCGGATCTGCTCCGAGTGAATCAGGAAATGGTCATAAAATTCGAAAATCGCGCCGAGGTGGATAATGCCGGTGATGCCAAAAGTGAGACCCAGAAGCAAGGATACACGATTTCCTGTACCGTAGAATCGCACCAAAACGCTGGCGGCTATCGTAAAGCTGAGCAGCGCAGAAATGATTTCAGCGCTCGACCAGGCCAGCGGGTTGAAAACAATATTTAGTTGCCGCAAAAAGTGCCCAACGATTACGGCCGCCGTGCACGCTACTACAGCCAGCCACCAAGGGCGTTCCATACGCCGCAGGTTCTGAAGACGTTCTAGTGCGCCCATATGTCTTTGATGCTCCCCACAGCCATTGTGCGACACCCTGTTGCCGTAACAATAACGTCCCTTAGGTCAGAATCAGGACAGGACGTTACTACCTGTTCTTTCTGTTCGCTTTTTGCAGGCGGCGGGAGCCTCAGCCGCACGGACTTCAGCCCTGCGGAATTTAGTCTAAGCAAAACTTGCTTGAGGTTACGACCTTGCGTGCACGAACCCCCGCAGGCTGAAGCCTACGCCACTCAAACCTGTGCGGGGACGCGGATTACCGCGACAACTGAGACGACGGCGGCTGGGCCGGAGGGCGCGGCAGAGAGGCCGTGCTCAGGCGGGCAGAGGATGCGGTGCGGATGATCACGGGCTTTGAAGGACGAGGGTCGGCGACGGGTTTCGCCGGTGCAGCCGAAACTTTGGGCGGAGAAATCAGCCAGCGAACCAGCTCGTTTTCACGCAGCATTCTGCCGCGAAGAGCAAGCATACAGAGGCTCCGAAAAACATCTTTTAAGAAGGCCCCGTGCTGGCGGAAGCGCAAACATCCTTGCCAACCCAGCTTTGCGAGAAGCGAAAGGCGCAGGCGCGCGAGGCTGAAAAACATGCGGGACAATGACGCGGGAATATCTCTGTCGCGGTGATATTCGTAAAACGAATTGTTCATCGACGCGCTCGACTGCACTTTGATGAAATTTTCCAGTGCGCGATTTTTGGGTTCGGCGGCCACTTCCTCAATGAGAACCTGAAAACTTTTAGCGTCGGCTTCGAGTGACTTCAAACTGGCGAAGCGATTGAAAATCTTTACGCCCACCGGATCCCAGAGATATCCGTTCATCAACAACGGAAGACCCATGTGAAATAGTTCCGTGACAACCAGGTGAACGCGCAGGTGGCACTCATACGCGTCTCCCATGCATTCGTAGAGCCGCGTGGTGTCGCGGGTCAGGCTGTGGTGCAGCGCAGTGATTGCGGTGTCCAGATCGTGCGTAAATTCGCGTATATCGTGGCCACTCGATTCTCTTTCAATGATGGCGCCGATCTGCCGGATCTGCACGGAGGATAGCGCCATTCCCACGCTGTAAAGCGGATCGACGGTGTCGCCGGCATCGCCCAGAATGTACCAGCGATCGGGAGAGTAGTGCTGGCGGCATTCCCACATGTACGAATTATAAGAATTCGTGTCGACGACCGTGCCGCTTCGCACGAGATCGGCGATGACTTCGTGTTCGCGTCCCACGCATTCAAGAAACTGTTCCATGTTGCGCAGCTGCACGTAGGGATAAACGTCCCTGCGATAGGTGATCCCGATGCTGATTAGCGGCGTGCCGTCCGGCGAGCGCATCGGAATGCACCAGATCCAATTGCCGCGCCCGAAAAAATGATGCGTGGCGAAGTACGGAACGAAGGCGCGATTTTCTTTCTTCAGTGTATTGATGCGGCTCAGAATCTCCGGATTAAAATTGGCCAGCCGGAACCAGAATACATTTTTCTGCTCTTCTACCTTATCCTCTAATTGCAGTTTCTTTTGAAGCACGCGGTTGCGTCCGGTAGCGTCGATCAAATATCGCGCCTGCACGGTGGATCTTTGCATTTCGGAATCCTGAAACGTCACCGAATGCAGCTCCTCTCCACCGGTTTGCGTATGGAGCGCAACATCGATTACCGAACCGTCGATTATCTCAACCCCGGTTTCGAGATTGCGGCGGCGTACTTCGCGGTCCAGCGTGAATCGATTTACCTGGAACGAAAGCAGGGGCGGGACAGTGGGAGTTTCGTCCACCACGTACGTGCGATCAGCGGGATTGTTGATTTCCGGCTTGAAATAATACGTCAGCCCGTATTTCGGAAAATGCTCTTCGATAAGATGCTGCCCAAGTCCCAATTCCAGAAGAAAATCGACGGTGATCTCGACGAACGATTCGCCGACAATCGGGCGATTCTTGCGCGGTCCCTCGATAACGGAAATGGAAAGTCGCGGAAAGCGCTTCCGGAGGTAGGCCGCCGCCAAGTGGCCTGTTGCGCCTCCTCCCATTATCAATATGTCAGTCGCCACGGGCCACCTGCTCAGTGAGATTTTCGGCTATGAAATGGAAGGCGGGGAAAATACCCGATGGGAACCCGTCAGCGCGTTAATCCATCTGCGCGCTAGCAACACCATAATACTTCGAACTGTGGAAATGCAATGCTTGCCCTGCATTTTCCCCTTTTTTGACCACGAGCTGCGGCGAGACAGGAAATCCAAGATCCGTGAAGCTCTGTTTCTTCCATTGTGCGCACTAGGAGCCTACACATAACGCCCGATTGGCGCGGCTTCCACTCGTCTATACGTTAAAACTGGGAGGATACGATCGTGAATGTGAACAGGATGGGATGGTCCGCGGCATTGCTGGCGGCGGGCGCACTCGCGTGGCCAGGCGCAGGCGCGGCGCGGATTTTCTCAGCCAGCATGCAAAACCCGCAGCAGCCTGGCAATCCCTCGCCGAATGACCCGAATGGCCCTAGTAACCCGCCCAATAATCCGAACGCTCCGAATCCGCCGGGAAATGGCCCTGCCAAACCGCGCCGGCCTAAAGACAGAAAAGGACCCGCTCCCAAAGATCCGAACCCGAGCAGCCCCAGCGGGCCGAATGATCCGAGCCCGCCAAGCGGGCCAAACAATCCCACGCCGCCGGCAAGCCCTGACACGCCCACGCCGCCTAGGGGACCCAACAATCCAAATCCGCCGAGTGGACCGAACAATCCGAATCCGCCTAGCGGGCCTGCTCCGAAGGCACCTTCGGGCGGCGGCGGTGCCGGGGGCGGTTCGCCCAAAGTTTAATCGTATTGGATAAAAAACAGACTGGCGGCTCGCCAAGCATTCGGGAGCCCCAGTTTTTGATGTTTCAAGTTAACGTTTGCGGGTCATTTCAATCCATGAGGAAAAAGCCTGCGCGAACTTGTTGAGAAATTCGCGGGTGGTTTCGTTCGTCAATTTTCCTTCCGCGTCGAACATCTCCTTCGCGCCGCCGATGTAAGCTTCCGGCTGTTGCATCGCAGGCATATTCAGAAAGACAAAAGATTGACGTAAATGCTGGTTCGCACCGAATGCGCCGATCGCTCCGGGCGACACGCTGATCACCGCTGCAGGTTTCCCGTCCCATGAACTGCTGCCGTATGGGCGCGAACCTACGTCCAACGCGTTCTTTAGCGCGCCGGGTACCGAGCGGTTATATTCAGGTGTGAAAAAAAGCGCCGCGTCGGCGGACTTGATCTGGCGGCGAAAGGAAAGCCACTCTTCCGGGGCATATTGCTTCTCGAGGTCCTCGTTGTAGAGTGGCAAATTTCCGATTTCCGCGAATTGGAAATTCAGCGGAGAGGCATTCAGTGAGACGAGGGCGTTGGCCATTTTTCGGTTCAACGATTCCTTGCGAAGACTTCCGACCAACACAGCGACTTTCGCAGCAGTGAGCATGGATTTCCTTTCTTCGACTTGCGCGAGCAAGCTCGCGAGGCCAACCCGTTTCGAAGTATGGGCAGCGCTAATCGGTGCGGTCAATAACGAGGAAAATGTAGGTCTTTAGGGGAATTGCCTCAGAAAAGTTCAAATGACGTTCAACCCGTAGCGTCCAACAAGCGTCCGTACTCGGCTTTCAATGCCGAGTAACATTCACAGGAATTTTTCTCCAGCGCTTTGACGTCGAGAATTTTAAACGAGCCGCGCTTAGCTTCGATGATGTGCAAATTCTTCAATTTCATGGACGCGAAAGAAACGCTGGCGCGGCGAATGCCCAGCATTTCGGCCATGAACTCATGCGTGAGCGGAAATTCATCCGCCTGCACTCGATCGCTCACCTCCAGTATCCAGCGCGCAATTCGCTGATTTATATCGTGAAGACGGTTGCACGCCACGTTTTGCGAAACTTGCGCCAGAAATGCCTGGGTATATCTCAGCAGCACATCCCGCAATTCCGTATTCCGGTTGAATTCTATCTGCAGAGCCCTGGCCGAAATTTTTAGCGCCTCGCCCGGGAGTTGGACGATATATTCCGTTTGCGTAATTTCACGCCCGCCCATGAATGCATTGATGCCCGCTGCTTCCCGGCTGCCAATCGCTCCGGCTTCCACCGTGCGGCCATCGCGCATGGCCACCGTTACGGAAATCATGCAGGTGGTGGGAAAATAGAGGTCAATAATTTTTTCGCCGGGCTTGTGAAGTATCTCGGAATGCTTCAGCGAGACTGGAATCAATTTCGATCGTATTCGATCCATGACCTGGCGCGGCAGACGCTCGAGCAACATGTTTCTTGCCACCCGGCCGGTCTGCGCACGATTCGGCGAAGGCTCTTCGCGCCCCCCAGTGAAGGCGGGAGCATCGCTCGCAGGAAACGAGTCCTCGGACGCCTCTTCGACAGGGTCTCTGCGCGTAACGCTTGTTTGAACTTTTTTTTGAGTTTTCCTCACGGTTATTCTTTCCGGACGCCCCGGTCGCGCAATGCGTTGGCGACAAGCTCTTTCGTAAACAGTATCACTTTGACCGTAGAAAGGGGCAGAAACGAATAATTCACCGCAATCCGGCGGTGCGTCCCAGAACTACCAGGGTTCCTGAGCGCTGGATACACGCTTTAGCCGATGGCTAAAGAAAGCGCTCGAAAGATATGCTGCGCGCTGCTGTGGCGGTACCCGCGATCCAAGGCGAAACGAGTGGCCGGTTATGTCAAGACAAGCAGCAGATCACCATAATAAGGCAGCTGAACAGCATGAGCATGCCGCACGACATCAAAAGGAAGCTGCGAGGCACCACGAAGCGGGCAAGAGCGAAACCGGTGCATCACGCGCAGGCCCGCGCTCGTCATCAGCATGCGACACACCACGCAGACGAAGCTGCCAAGGAACACCTGAACGCGCACGGAAAGGCAAATAAGGCAGGCGCTTAGTTCCACGGGCGGCGCCCTGCCTCCGCCCCACTTGAAATTTCCATTTCAAGTTATAGCGATTCAGTTCGAACGACCCGACGAATGACCAGCCGTTCGGCACGCCGGCGCTCTTTTGCATTTGCGACGTCATCCTTAAACTTGGCGGGTGCTTATGGACAGAAAACCGAAAATACTTTTTTTATCTACTGGAAACTCGAATCGCAGTCAGATGGCCGAAGGTTTTTTGAGGGATCTGGCGGGAAATACTGTGGACGTCGTCAGCGCGGGAATTGAGCCCGGCGACATCAGTCCGCTGGCAGTCGAAGTGATGAAAGAAGCCGGAGTCGACATCTCTCACCAGCATCCTAAAAATATTACAGAGTCGCTGAAGGAACGTTTTGGGTATGTCATTACGGTGTCCGACATGGCTCGGGAGCGCGCACCTATCTTTCCATTCACGCCGAATTTATTGCATTGGAGTCTCGAGGATCCAGGGATTGCGGAAGGATCCGCGGAAGAAAAGAAAACGGCGTTTGTGCGAGTGCGCGACGAAATTCGCGAGAAGGTGCAGACATTTTTTCACGACTTTACCGCGAATAATCTGACGCGCACGAAGGCAGCAACAGCGTAGTGTCGCGGCGGTTCCTACGCACCCTGCTTTTACTCAAGTCGGAAACAGCAGCGGCTCGACGGGAGGCTCCGTGGCGATGCGGTCGAGTTCCGGATAGCGCTGCCGCAATGGCTCAGGAACTTTGACTTTGGCATGATTGAGAAGATGAATCAGCTGCAGCGCATTGACGATTCCTT
The DNA here is from genome assembly GCA_035696345.1 of Candidatus Acidiferrales bacterium. Classification (GTDB taxonomy): domain Bacteria; phylum Acidobacteriota; class Terriglobia; order Acidiferrales; family UBA7541; genus Palsa-360. Next base: position 29,462 of record DASRQU010000107.1, on the reverse strand, counting down.
TTCCCTCGAAATGATTATTGGTGACGACGTAGGTGAACTCGCTCTTCTCGGACACATGCGCAATACGCGCGGCCCACGGCTCTAGTTCCTGCTCGCTGTATAAATAATTGTAGCGCTCCGAGACGGGCATGGCCGGATCATCGCTGAACCAGGAATCGTATCGGCGGCCGTGCAGACGGACGTAGCCGACGGGAGACGTCGTACGTTCTGTCGGCGCCATCGAGCGGCCGATTATAGGCTGATCGATATTGCAGAAGCCCGCTCCACGTTCGTGGAGCAGCGCGTAGAACGCGTCGTCGTTCCATGTGCCGTGACGCACCTCGACCACGAGTGGGTAGTCAGCAAATTTTTTCAGCAGTTTTTTCAAATATGCCGTGTTTTGTTGTGTCCTGTGAAAAGAAAATGGAAACTGAAGGAGCATGGCACCCAATTTCCCGGCGTCGCGCAGCACGTCGAATGCGGCGCGCACTTCGCGCTCGTCTCCGTTGCCTGCATCCATCTCGTGCGTGAATTTCTGCCAGAGCTTCGCAGTGAACAGGAAATTGGGATTGGCGGAAACGAGTTCCACCCATTTTTTGCAATGTTCCGGGCGAGACGGATGATAAAACGAGCTATTGATCTCAATCGTGTCGAAAAATTGCGCGAGATACGAGGCCTCGTGAAATCCGGCGGGTTTCCGCGAAGGATACACAATTCCCGCCCAGTCAGTGTAAGACCAACCAGCCGGACCGATGCGTAATTTGTTCGCGATTGCCTTTTCGGGGCTGCTCGTATTGGCCATTTTCCTAGCGCGTATAACCTTTCTCTCCTCCTTTGAATCTCTCATAGATAAGGATGGTTTGCAGCCCTTAGTGGCGCGGGCTTCGCCTGCGGGTCTTGTACTTGCGAGGATTAACCCCTTGGGCAAAGCCCGCGCCACCAAAAACAAAGCCCATGCCCCCAATAACGCGATATGAAAAGCCGCGCTCAAGGTTACCCATTCGAACCGTTATACTGATTGGCGTACCTGTGTGCGTCGCATTCGGAGTAATTTACTTGAGACTGCCCAACCCCGCCCGGGCCATGAGAAGAACCATGAGCCGAATATTTGAAGCTTTACGACATGCCCAACTGAAGCGTCCCGATCAACCAAAAACGACGCTGCTGCACACGAGCCTTGCTGAAATTTCCGACCGTCGCAAAACGAAACGGTCGCCCGTTGACTTGTCCGTATACGTGTACGGTCACGGCCCCGGTAAAGAGACGTTTCATGAAGAAGCGCACACGCTGAATGTGAGTGATGGCGGCGCCCTGTTGCTGCTAAGCGTTCCGGTGGAAAAAGGTCAACTGCTGCTGCTCACCAATCAAATCACCGGGCAGGAAATGGATTGCCGCGTGGTTTACCTCGGCACCAAACATAGCCGCACGGTAGAAACGGGGATCGTGCTGTCGCGGTCGAACGCGGAATTCTGGCAGACGCATGTTCCGCCGGTGGAGGAGCACGCTGGTTAGGGCCAAAGACATTTCAGATTTCAGATTTCAAATTTCAGGGCAAAAGACGATAGTTGTGATTTGAGCCTTGAAGTCTGAAATTTCAAATTTGAGATTTGAAATTCGACTTGTGGATGCGACCTTCGGGATCCCCTATGACAGTTTGCCCGTATACAGCGCCATACCAACCGCTGCATCCATCTTCATACGCTCCAGCAACTGAATTTCTTTTCGGCTGCGAATGCCGCCGGCGGCAGTGATCGGTAGATTGGTTGCCTTGCGCAGCGAGCGGAACCATTTCAGATTCGTTCCTCGCATCGTTCCCTCCGCGTCCACGTAAGTGCACAGGAACCCAGAGGCATATTTTTCCAGTTGAGGGATGACCTGGTCCGGGCGCAAGCGCAGTTTATCCTGCCAGCCGCGCACTAGAATTTTTCCGCCTTCGGTGTCCAGCGCGATGATGACGCGGTCTTTTCCAATTTTCGCGGCTAGTTTACTTAAAAACTTTTCGTTCACGTTTCCGTCTTTAAAGGCCGCGCTGCCAAGAATGATTTTTTCCGCGCCCCACGCTGCAATTTTCGCGGCCTGCGCCACGGTACGAATCCCTCCCCCGACGCGAACGCGCATTTTGCGTTTTTTCGCGGCGACGCACAAACCGCGCACAAGCCTTCCGTTGCTTCCCTTCCGCATCGCGGCATCCAGATCGATCACGTGAATCAAGGGATGGCCGCCAAAGCGTTCCAGCAATCCAAATACGTCGTCCACCGCAAGTTTCAGTTTGCGCCCGTGCACAAGTTGCACGGCGCGGCCGTCCTGAAGATCAATACAAGGAATCATCATCTGTTTGACTAGCCCGCCTGGCGAACTGGAATACCACGTTCGCCCAGAAAATGTTTTAGTTCGCCCAGACCTTGAATGCTGTCGTGAAAAATGGATGCTGCTAATGCCGCATCCGCGCGACCCTCTCCAAAAACTTTGAGAAAAGTTTCCGGCGTGTCCGCTCCGCCCGATGCAATCACCGGAACAGAAACCGCGCGCGAAATCGCAGCGGTGAGCGGGCAATCGAAGCCGGAGCGGGTGCCATCCTTGTCCATCGAGGTAATTAAAATTTCGCCCGCGCCACAGTCTACTCCCTGTCGCGCCCAGGCCACCGCGTCGATTCCAGTGGGCACGCTGCCCCCGCGCACGAATGCCTCCCAGCGGGTACCGACGCGCTTGGCGTCAATCGCGAGCACCACAGCTTGGGAGCCGAATTCCGCGGCGAGTTCGGTCAGCAGCGAGGGATTGCGAATTGCGGCGGTGTTCACTGTGAGTTTGTCAGCACCGGCGCGCAAGATGGCGCGCCCCTCGTCGACGTTGGCTACGCCGCCGCCCGCAGTCAGGGGAATCGCCAACTCCGCGGCGACGCGGCGAATGGTTTCAAGAAATGTGGGGCGATGATCGCGCGAGGCGGCAATGTCCAGAACCACGAGTTCGTCCGCGCCCTCAATATTATAGCGCGCTGCAAGCGCCGCGGGATCGCCCGCATCGCGCAGATTTACAAAATTCACGCCCTTCACGACGCGCTGGCCGTCCGTATCAAGGCAAGGAATAATGCGGCGCGCGAGGCTCATCGCTTTTCGCCCGCCTGGCGCACGAAGTTAGAAAGAATTTTTGCGCCCACCGGGCCGGATTTTTCCGGATGAAATTGAGTGGCAAACACATTGCCCTGCTCAAGCACGGCTACGAACGATGCGCAGTGATCGCAGTATGCTACGCCAGCATCGCCCGCATCGAGAGCGGCATACGAATGCGCGAAATAAAAGTATGCGTCGTCCGGCACTCCCTCCAGCAATTTGCTGGGACGCGCGCGGCGCAATTGGTTCCAGCCCATGTGCGGCAGCCGATCGACGGGCGGCAGGGCTGACACTTTTTGCGGGAAGAGCGCGAGACCCACGTCTCCGGGCGCTTCTTCGCTCGTGGTGAACATCGCCTGCAGGCCAAGGCAAATTCCGAGAAGCGGAGTGCCGCGCGAAACGGCTTCGCGTAACGGAGCGATAAGGTCGCGCTCGCCCAGCGAACGCATCAGCGCGCCGAAATGACCGACACCGGGAAGAATCAGCGCGTCACAGCCCGTAAGCGCTTCGGCACTTGCGGCGCGGCGCGAATCGACGCCCAGACGGATGAGCGCTCGCTCGACCGATGGAAGATTTCCGGCGCCGTATTCCACAAGTGCGATGTTCATAACAAACCTTTCGTGCTTGGCAGAACTTTTTTCAATTGTTTGTCGCGCGTGGCCGCAAAGCGGAGCGCGCGGGCGAATGCTTTAAAAATTGCCTCCACCTGGTGATGAGAGGACCTTCCGTACAGCAAACTCAAATGTACATTTGCGCCCGCGGCCTGGACAAATCCGCCAAAAAAATCTTCCAACAATTCGGTTTGCATGCCGCCCACGTCTTTAGCGGAGAATTTCCATTTGCACACGAGATGCGGACGCCCGCTGAAATCAATCGCAGCCGCTGCCAGAGTTTCGTCCATCGGCATTAAAAAATACCCCGCGCGCAAAATTCCTTTTTTTGAGCCCAGCGCTTTTTTCACGGCGTCGCCGAGCACGATGCCGGTGTCTTCCACCGTGTGATGCTGATCGACTTCCAGATCGCCGCGCGCCGTTAGTTCCAAGTCCATCGCGCCGTGACGCGCGACGAGCGTTAACATGTGATCGAGAAACGGAATGCCCGTGGCAATTTTCGCGCGGCCCTGTCCGTCCAGATTCAGGCGAATGCGAATATCGGTTTCCGTGGTAGTGCGTCGAAGGTTCGCTTTTCTCATTTCCACACTTTCTCCAGATCGCAAACGCTGTGCAGAATTTTCAATGCACCCAACTCGCGCAGGCGTTTGGCGCGGGCGTTGTGCGCCTCGCTTCCATGCGGCAACACGCCCAGAAACGGGATGCCTGCGCGTTTCGCGGACAGCGCGTCGTCGATATTGTCGCCAAGATACAGCGCATCTTTTTTGGGCATGTCGCCCAGCAAGAGATGCAGGCCTTCGGGGTCCGGCTTTCCTTTTTTCACATCATCCATGGTGACGGCGCGGCGGAAGATATCGTGCGCCTCTGTGCCCACAAGGGTGTGACTTAGTTCGCGATGCGTGCGCCCCGTAAAAATCGCGAGTTCCGCGCGGCGAGACCAGCGTTCGAGGCGCTTGTGCGTGATTAGCCAGCGTTCTCGAGCCACATTTCCCGGCTTCGATTTCGTGCCCCAATAAAATTTCTGAAACTGCGCTTTCACTTCTTCGTAGGGAATGGCGGACCCTAGGGAAGCAACCCAATCCGTCGTCAGTTTCCAGTCATCGTTGTAGCCGGAGCGGTTTTTCCAATCATGAATTCCAGCGGTGGTGACGCGATTGCCCGTAAAAAAATGAACCGTGTCGATGATCGACTTGTGAAACGACCCGTGGACGTCCAACAGCACGCCATCCACATCGAAAATGATCAGCTTTGGTGCGAGCTTCACAGGATTCCTTCCATGGCGCGCAACAACTTGCGAGTATCCGCGCACGTTCCGGCACTGATGCGAATAAAGCCTTCGCGCGGAAAATCTTTCCGGGCACGCACAAGAATTCTCTTTTTATCCAGCGCGCGAACAAGCCGCCGCGCGCCTGCGCCGAAATCAACGAGCACGAAATTGGCGCTGCTTGGATAAATGCGTGCGCCGAGGCGTACGAGTCCCTTTTCGAGTATCGCGCGGCTTTCCAAAACTTCGCGAGTGTAGTCGCGCAGGAAGCGCGGGTCGCGGATGGCCGCTTCCGCCGCCACAAGCGCCGCCGAGTTTACGGGATACGGCGTGCACGCCCGGCGCATCGCCGTTAACAGTTCCGGCTTGCCGAACAGGCAACCAATCCGCAATGCCGCGAGTCCCGCCGATTTTGAAAACGTGCGCGCCACCAGCAAGTTGGAGTACCTTCGAATCCACGAAAGAATCGTAAAGCCGGAGAAATCAAAATACGCTTCATCCACCAGCACGAGCGTGCGTGTGGCTGCATCCAATATCCGTTTCAGTTCGCTGCCTCGGACGAGCGAGCCAGTCGGATTATTCGGGTTGGCAATGTACAGAATTTTGGGGCAGCGTTTCGCCGACTGTCTCAGCACGCGAACTACATCGTCCACGGGATACCGCATTTCATCGTCATAGCGCAGCGCGATGACGTTTGCGCCTGCAAGCTCCGCAAAAAACCGGTACATGTCGAACGTGGGCTCGGCGACCAGCACGGTATCGCCAACATTCAGAAACGTGTCCGCGATCAAGTGCAGCGCGTCATCAATTCCATTCGTCAGGTGAATCTCCACCGGGCGCACGCCGAAGAATTTTGCGATACGCTTCGTGCTTTGCTGATACTCGGGATACACCGCCATTTCTTTCGCGGTCATGCGGGACAGCGCACGAATCACGGCGGGCGAGCAGCCCACAGTGTTCTCGTTGAAATCGAGGCGAAGCTTTTTTGCGCGCCCTTCTGACGGCGCGTTGTAGGGGGCAAGTCCGAGAACGGCCTTACGAACCGCGATCGGCAGAGATTTTTTTGCGCGCTTCATTCGCGCACCTCAACGGCGCGCGCATGCGCCTCCAAACCCTCGGCGCGGGCCATGGCCGTTACGACAGGCGCGAGGCGCTTCATTCCTGCACGCGAAATTTCCTGCGTGCTCGAACACTTCACGAAGTCGGCGACGCTCAATCCGCCGCGCGTGTGCGCCCAACCCGACGTCGGCAGCACGTGATTTGTCCCGCTCGCGTAGTCACCGATGGGCTGCGCGCTCCACGGCCCGAGGAAAACACTGCCCGCCTCCGACAATTTCGCGATCAGCGCTTCATTCGGTTGGGGGATGCTCAAGTGTTCCGGGGCCACGCGATTCGTAAACCGAATCGCCGCGTGGAGCGACGGCGCAACCAGAATCGCGCACGCGTTCTGCAAAGATTTAAAAGCCTGGTTTGTCGGCGGCAAATTCCGTAATTGTATTTCTACCTCGGCGGCAACAGATTTTGCGAGCCGCGCCGAGGGAGTGATGAGCAATGCAATCGCCTCGGGATCATGCTCCGCTTGCGCCAGAAAATCCGCGGCGATGTAGCGCGGCGGTCCGCCGGTCGCGAGAATCAGGACTTCCGTGGGACCCGCAGGCATGTCAATCGCGCAGTCATTTGAAACGATCCGCTTTGCAGCGGTAACGTACCGGTTGCCGGGCCCGCAAATTTTTTCCACCTTGGGAATTGATTGCGTGCCGTAGGCAAATGCTCCAATAGCCTGCGCTCCGCCCATGCGTGCAATTTCCGATATTCCCAGAATTTCGGCAGCGGCAAACAGCGCGGGACTCGGCTTCGGGCACGCGACCATGATGCGCTTCACTCCAGCCACTTGCGCGGGAATCGCCGTCATGAGCATTGTGGAGAAAAGTGAAAAACGCCCGCCGGGAATGTAGCAGCCGATGGTGCCGAGCGGCGTGACTCGCTGGCCGACGCGTACTCCTGGCTCCACAGTAATGGTCCAGGAACGCGGGCGCTGCGCCTCCGAGACGCGACGGATATTTTTTGCGGCATGCTCGATGGCACGCACCAGATCGCGTGAAACCCCTCGACTGGCAGCACGAATTTCCGTGCGCGACATCCACAGCGATTTCCGGCTAAGTTGAATCTGATCGAGTCGCAATGCCCAGCGGAACAGCGCGGCGTCGCCGTTCTTGCGGACGTCCGCAAGAATTTGGGCGGCAACCTTATCGGCGGCGGCATCATGCGAACTTCGGCTCGCGAGGAATTTGTCCGCCACCGCGTCCGTTAATTTGAGTATACGTAAGGGCATTGAATTTTTTCTTACACCACAATCTTATTCAGCGGATATTCCACAATTCCCTGTGCGCCTGCAGCTTTTAACTTCGGAATAATTGAGCGCACAACGTCTTCGTCAATGATCGTGTTCACCGCAACCCAGCCCGGATCGCTGAGCGTCGAAACTGTAGGGTTCTTCAGCGCCGGCAGTACGGCAAGCACGGCCTCGAGCTGCTCCTTGCGCGCGTTCAGCATGATGCCCACTTTTGTGTACGCCGCTATCGCGCCCGAAAGCAGTAGAAATATGTTGGCAATTTTTTCAGCCTTCCACGGATCAGCGGCCGCTGCGTGATTGGCGATAAACACGGTGCGCGACTCCAGAATCGTATCGACAATGCGCAGGTGATTCGCGCGCAAGGACGACCCCGTTTCCGTGACCTCCACGATCGCGTCAGCCAGTTGCGGCACCTTCACTTCAGTCGCGCCCCAGGAGAATTCCACACGCGCTTCCACGCCATTGCGCGCCAAATATTGCTTCGTGAGATTCACCACTTCCGTGGCGATCACTTTCCCCGCAAGATCTTTTACCGACTGGATCGGTCCGTCTTCCGGCACGGCGAGCACCCATCGCACGGGCGAAAGGCTTTGCTTCGAGTACATCATCTCGCCGATCTCCGCGACATTCGAGCCTGTTTCAAAAACCCAATCGCGGCCGGTAATTCCCGCGTCGAGCGCTCCCGTTTCCACGTAGCGCGCCATTTCCTGCGCGCGCACGAGCATGCAATTGATTTCCAGATCGTCGATGCCGGGAAAATAGCTGCGTGAGCTGATCGAAATTCGCCATCCGGCCTTGCCAAATAGCGCCACCGTCGCGTCCTGCAGGCTTCCCTTGGGAATGCCCAGCCGAAGCACGCTCATTATTTTGCGTCCTTTCCGTACACGGCGTGCGGATCAAACGTGCGCTCTCCCACTATTTTTTCCTCGCCGGATGGTGCGATTTGCCGAAAGAAGCAAGTGCGGTAGCCTTCGTGACAAACGCCAGGACCGACCGCGTCGACGCGAAATAATAAAGTATCGACGTCGCAGTCCACCAGAATTTCACGCACGCGAAGCACGTGGCCGCTCTGCTCACCTTTACGCCACATTTTATTACGTGATCGGCTGAAAAACGTGACTTCGCCGCTCGCCTGTGTAGCGGCATAGGCTTCCGCGTTCATGAAGCCGAGCATCAGCACCTCGCCCGAAGTGGCGTCCTGAATTACCGCCGGAAGCAACCCATCCAACTTCTTGAAATCCAATTCCATCACGATCCTCCGAAAGCTAAAACCTCTGGCCAGTAAATATGGCCGTAAAATAAAAAACCCGCTGGCGCTTACCGCGCCAGCGGGCCTATGAGTGCGAATGTCGTTGCGCTACTCAAGCCTCCGCGGGCACGGTCGGGCGACGTGATGGTGATGATGACCGTGATAGTTCGCGGAGAACCTCATGACGCAAACGAATATACAAGAGCCGCCGTTTTGCGTCAAGCGGCGCACCTTCGTTGTGCGCTCGTCCGCTTCGTGGAGGGCAGCTTTTTCGACCAGCGCGTGGGCGTCTGCCCCCATCTCAATCTGCAAACCGAAGTTCCAAGAATTCCGCAACGTGTTACGCTGCGCAACGCGATAAAATGCCCACGTTTATCAAGACTAAGTTGCCGGACCGCTTCAAATCGATTCCAGAATTCAGGAGAGAGAAATTCGATGCACTCTAAAATGTGGACTGACATGTTTGTTCTCGCAATTCCCGTGGCCGAAAAAATGTTGCGGCCGATCATCGTTTATGCGTTTCTTGTCCTGGGATTGCGGCTTGCGGGCAAACGTGAACTGGCGCAGCTGAATCCCTTCGACCTCGTCGTGCTTCTGACACTCTCGAACACCGTGCAGAATGCGATCATCGGCGAAGACAACACAGTGACCGGAGGGATTATCGGAGCGGCCACGCTCCTGCTCCTGAATTATCTTGTGTCGCGTTTCCTCTTCCGCCACGAAAAACTCGACGAGTTGATTGAAGGTGAAGCCACCGTGCTCATTCAGAATGGCTGCGTGCTGCGCGACCAGCTGACGAAGGAATTGCTTTCGGTGCAGGATCTGCAAGCGGCGGCGCACAAGCAAGGCTTCGGAGATATCAGTGAAGTGGATCACGCAACGCTCGATCCGAGCGGCACGATTTCTTTCACCGGAAAAAAGCCCGGACCAGACGAAGATCGCCACAGGCAACTGCTGGAGCGGTTGGACCGCCTAACCCAGGAAGTGGCGACGCTGCGGTTGCGTCCGGCTTCCCCGAATTCTTGACCGCAATTTTCTACACGGAACGCAAGGCTGTCGAACTGATATGCGCCAGCATCTTTACGAAAGCTTTTCCTTTACTTTAGTCATGCAAGAACTGCCGGCGGGACGCCAAGGCCACAAAGTAACCGCAGTTAGCGCAGAAAAAAAACCGAGGCAGCCACGCCCAGACCCGTGAGTCCTGAGACAAGCCCTAGCAGCCAAAAAATGCGCTTGCCGGAAAGCAACGCGAGCGATGAAATCACGAGCGCGATCTCCAGAAACACCTCGCCCAGATCGTATCGGTCTGCGCGGTGCTGGGCACTGCCCGACTCTTTCTCGTCGTCTTTGGCTTTCTCTTCAATTTCGGCTTGTTCCTTCGTGTAACGCACGACTTCGCCCTGATATTTGTCGCGAACTTTCGCCGCCTGTTCCTTGTCCTTGAATTCGGCCATGGAAAGCAGATCGATGCTAATCTCGTAGTTGTGCAGGCGAATATTTTTCGCCTGGTAGTAGGCCCACTGATCGGTCGCGCGATTCTGCATCATCAATTCTTCAGTGTGCGCGCGATGCCCCATCAGCGAAACAATGGCCACGCAGACGGCGAGAATGGCCATGGTGACGGAAACCGGAACCATTGATGGATTCTCCCGGCCGTGTTCCGCGTTCTCGCGTAGTTCGCTTAATTCATCTGGCATAAATTCGCGCTCCCTGGTTTCGTGGCGCTGGCATCTTGCCGGCCGTTTGGAATTTTCTTAGCCTCTGCAAAAGATCTCCGCCGGGACGCTGGGAGCTACGTCACGCGGCGGCGTTCAAGCTTTCTCGGAAAGCCGAAAGCGTGCGGTCGATATCCGCATCGGTGTGCGCTGAAGATACGAACAAAGCTTCGTACTGAGAAGGCGCAATAAAAATTCCGCGATCGAGCATAGCGCGGAAAAATTCGGCGAAGCGCTTCGTGTCGCATTTTTTCGCGGCGGCGTAATCCGGCACCGCTTCGCGCGAGAAAAACAGGGTGAGTAGCGAGCCCACGCGGACCGCCGTCGCAGGCGCGGCCGCCTCGCGCAACGCCGCGGATATGCCATCGCCCAATCGCTTTGCGCGCGTGTCCAGCGCTTCGTAGAATCCCGGAGCAGCCAGTAACTCGAGCGAAGCAATTCCCGCGCTCATCGCCAGCGGATTGCCGGACAGCGTCCCCGCCTGATAAACGGGCCCGAGCGGCGCGACTTGGTCCATCAAATCGCGGCGGCCTCCATAAGCGGCCGCAGGCAAACCGCCGCCAATGATTTTACCCAGAGTCGTCAAGTCCGGCGTGATTCCGAAAACAGTTTGCGCGCCGCCGTAACACAGGCGGAAACCGGTAATCACTTCATCAAAAATAAGCAACGCTCCGTGACGCGACGTGATTTCCCGCAGCGCTTTCAAAAACTCCGGCTTGGGCGCGACCACGCCCATGTTGGCCGCGACAGGTTCGACAATTACCGCGCCGATTTTGCCGGGGTGCAAATCAAAAAGTTTCTCAACGGCTGCGGCGTCATTGTAGGGCGCGTTCAGAGTTAACTCCGCGAGCGCCTGCGGAACTCCCGGGCAGGCAGCGATTCCAAGCGTGGCGAGTCCTGAACCTGCTTCGGAAAGAAAGCTATCGGAGTGGCCGTGGTAGCAGCCGTCAAATTTAATGATGAGATCGCGATTGGTTGCGGCGCGCGCGAGGCGCACGGCACTCATCGTGGCTTCTGTTCCGGAACTCACGAAGCGCACTTTTTCACAGGATGGAAGCGCCTTGCGAATGCGCGTGGCAAGTTCCACTTCGAGTTCCGTGGGCATCCCGTAGCTGGTGCCGCGGCGCGCCTGCTCAATGATCGCTTGCACAACTTTGGGATGCGCGTGACCCAATATTAAAGCTCCCCACGAGCAAACATAATCGATGAATTCATTTCCATCCGCGTCCCACAGGCGCGACCCAGCGGCGTGATCGACCACAATGGGATCGCCGCCTACCGCGCGAAATGCGCGCACGGGGCTGTTCACACCGCCGACAAGCACGTCCGTGGCGCGACGAAAAATTTCCTGGGAATGGGGACGCTGCTGTTTTGTTGGGTTAGGTGCGCTCATTGCCGCCTGTAGAGTGAGAAATGGATGTCAGGAATTTTTCAGCCAGCGCGCGGCGTCTTTCGCGTGATACGTCAGTATGATGCTTGCCCCCGCGCGGTGAATGCCGGTGAGGATTTCCATGGCAATTCGTTTTTCGTCGATCCAGCCGTTCGCCGCCGCAGCTTTCACCATCGCGAATTCGCCGCTCACGTTGTAAGCACCCACGGGCACACTGAAAGTTTCGCGCACGCGCTGGATGATATCGAGATAGGCGAGCGCGGGCTTCACCATCACCATGTCCGCGCCTTCCGCCAGATCCAATTCCACTTCGCGCAGCGCCTCGCGCGCGTTCGCAGGATCCATCTGATAGCCGCGCCGGTCGCCGAATTGCGGCGCGGATTCGGCAGCCTCGCGGAACGGTCCGTAAAATCCCGAACAATATTTCGCAGCGTAGCTCATGATGGCCACGTCCTGAAAGCCCGCGCCGTCTAACGCCTTGCGGATTGCGCCGACTCGACCATCCATCATATCCGACGGCGCAATAATATCCGCGCCACTTCGGGCGTGCGAAACGGACTCCTTGGCCAGCAGTTCCAGTGTCGGATCGTTTTTTATCTCACCATCCTCAACGATTCCGCAATGCCCGTGGTCCGTGTATTCGCACAGACACACGTCGGTCATCACCAGTAAGTTTAAATTGGCTTTGCGGATTCCCTCGATGGCGCGCTGCACAATTCCGTCCGCGGCGTATGCTCCTGTGCCCAGCGCATCTTTTTTATCCGGAATGCCGAACAAAATAATCCCGGGGATTCCAAGCTGCTCCACTTCGCGGCATTCCTCCACCAGCATATCGACGGACTGCTGCGCGACGCCGGGCATCGAAGAAATGGGATTGCGGACTTTTGTGCCGGGGCAAACAAACATCGGATAAATAAACCCATGCGTAGAGAGCCGATTTTCGCGCGCCAGCGAACGAATGGCTTCGTTCCGCCTCAGACGGCGGGGACGCGTCACCGGGAAATTCATAGGGCCCTCGCTTTGGATTCTGCGTTCGTCGAAAAATAAGTTGCGATGGCCACCGCCATGGATTCGGCCGTGGCGAGCGGCGCTTGAATCGCCACGGGCAATCCGGCGTCGCGCAGCGCGGCCGCGGTCGTCGGCCCAACGGCGGCCATTTTCGCTTTGGCGCCAAGGCGGGACAGCAACTCTTCGCCAAGTTCCACGCGCATGTTTTCAATCGCGGAAGGACTGAAAAATGAAATCACGTCGACTTCGGTCTCGCGAATCGCGCGCATCACTTCAGGATCAATGCTGCCGACGCCGCCCGTGTGATAGGCCACAACCTCGGTCACGAGCGCTCCGACATTTCGCAGTGCAGCGGGCAAATCCGGCCGTGCACGCTCGCTGCGCGGCAGCAGGACTTTTCTTTCGCACAAAAATGAGGAAAGCTCGCGCGCCAGCGCCGAGCCGATAAATTCCTGCGCCACATGATCGACGGGAAAACCTTCCGCCGCCACGACGCTGGCCGTCGCTGGACCAACCGCCGCGCAGCGAAAGCGCACGTCATGGCTCGGATCCGATCCCATTTTGCGGCAGCGCGCGGCGAAAAAGCGCGCCGCATTCGCGCTGGTAAATAAAATCCAGTCAAAGTCATCCAGAGAGCGTATCGACTGATCCAGTTCCCTGGTTTCCGGAGGCTCAGAAAAATTCACGGCAGGAAATAACAAGACGACAGCGCCCATTTTTTCAAGTCGCGCTTTCAAGTCGCGGGCCTGCTCCACGGCTCGTGTGAGTAAAATTCTTTTTCCGTCCAGCGCGTTCGAGACGTTCATGCGGGTGTCCCGCGGCTTTGGCGCTCCAGCAACGCGCTGGCGCCGCGCTCGCGTAATTTTGCAGCTACGCGTTTGCCAAGCGCTTCCGCTTCCTCCGGCGCACTCGAATCTTTCTCCGCTAGGCGCTGTGAGCCATCGGGTGAAAGGACGGCGACATCCAGCAGCAATTTGCCAGCGTCCATCCGGCCCCACGCGCCGATCGGCACCTGGCAGCCTCCGCCGAGGCCCGCGAGGGCAGCACGCTCGGCAGTCACGGCGGCACGCGTTTCCGCATGTTCCAGCGCAACTAAAATGCGCAACGTGTCCGCGTCGTTCGCCCGCGCCTCAATTCCAATCGCGCCCTGCCCGGCTGCGGGCAAACTGATTTCATAGGACAACACTTCGCTGATATTCGCGCTCAGCCCGAGCCGATCGAGTCCGGCCTTGGCCAAAACAATGGCGTCGTAGTCTCCGCGTTTCAATTTCTCTATCCGCGTGTCCACATTCCCGCGCAATTCCAGCATCCGCAGATCGGGCCGCGCGGCGAGCAACTGCGATTGGCGCCGCAAGCTGCTTGTGCCCACTCGCGCGCCTTGCGGTAAGGAAGCTAGAGTTCCTTCGCGCAAAGAGAGCAGCGCGTCGCGCATGTCTTCCCTTTTGCCAATCGCGGCAATCGTCAGGCCTTCGGGCATCTCTGTGGGAACATCCTTCATGCTGTGCACGGCGAGATCGATGGTGCCTTCGAGCAGCGCATCTTCGAGTTCTTTAATGAAAACGCCCTTCGTGCCGATTTGACTGAAGCTGAGCTTCTGAAACTTATCGCCTGAAGTCTTTATCGTGATGAGTTCCGGTTCAACGTTTGTGAACTCGGCCAGCGCGCGCGCAATGCTGCGTGATTGCCACAGGGCCAGGGCGCTGCCTCGCGTGCCAATGCGCAACGCCTTCAAGGCTTCTCCCGGTCAAGATGAAATAAATCTCGAATGGCTTCAAAGTTCTGGAGTTTGCGGCGTAATTCAGGAATGCCGCGCATTTTTTCAGCGGGCGTAATCAGCATGCGCTCTGTAAATTCCTGCATCATCGCGGATACTTGCGCGCGATCCGCCTCGGAAAGATTCGTCATGGCTGAGAGCCGCTCTTTCATAAAAGCTTCGCGCTCGGCCGCCAGTTTGCTTTTCAGATCGCCCAGCACGGCGCCGGCGGAAACGCCCGCCTGCCAGTGCAGAAATTTATTCACCTGTTCGTCAATGATGGCTTCGGCTCGGGGAATTTCCGAAACGCGCGCTTTTTTATTCTGCTCAACAATTTCGGTGAGGTCGTCTACGTTGTATAAATACGTGTTATAAATTTCCGCGACGTCGGCCGCAACGTTGCGCGGCACACCGAGATCGATCAGCAGCAGCGCGCGATTCCCCCGCGCGGACATGGCCCGGTTCATCATCGTGCGAGTCACAATCGGCTCTGTGGATGAGACGGAAGTCACAATCAGATCCGGCCACTCGAGGGCCGCCGCCAGATTTTCCCACGGCACCACTTCCCCATGAAACCGCGCGGCGAGATCCACGGCGTGTTCCGGCGTGCGATTGATGACGCGCAACTGCTTGATGCCGCGATCGCACAGATGCTTTACGACCTGCTCACTCGTCGCGCCGGCCCCGACAATCAGCGCGCGATGCGTGTTCAGTTTGCCAAAAATCCGCTCGGCCAGTTTCACGCCAGAAAACGCCACGGAAACAGGCCGCGTGCCCAGTTCCGTTTCGCTGCGCACGCGCTTACCTACTTCGAGCGCCGCCTGAAACATGCGATTGAGCACAGGCCCGGTTTCACCGCGATCCAGAGCAATCTGATAGGCGTCGCGCACCTGGCCCAGAATTTCCGCTTCTCCAAGCAGCATGGAATCGAGTCCGGCGGAAACGCGAAACAGGTGCCGCACGGCCTGGCTGTCGCGGTGGCGGTACAGCGAGCGATCGAGTTCGCTCATGGAAAGCTGATGAAAGGATGCGAGGAATAATTCCACCGCGCCGGCGCTGTTCACCGCGGATTCGCTGGGAACGCCGTACAGCTCACTTCGATTGCAAGTGGACAGCACGAGCGATTCTTCGAGAATCCCGCGCGAACGCAACTGCTCCGCGACTTCGTGAGCCTGCTCCGGCGTGAAGGCCAGGCGTTCCCGTAGATCGACCGAAGCCGTCTTGTGGTTCAATCCGATGAGAACAATTTCCATTTGTGAAACGCTTAAACAGCTTTCTTCCGGCTCGCCTCTGTATTCATTCGTCAAAAATATCGATGAAAGTGAGACAAGTACCGGTTCACGATGCTGTAACTGAAAATAACGAACAGGAAATTAAACACGCATAGCGCGGATGCACGGGAGCCCCGCCACGCCGACGTCCTCGACAGAAATGTGTAGCAAATATAGGCAAATAAAATCAAAACCGTAACAATCACTTTTGGATCTCCATCCCAATATTGCCCTTCGAGCCGGTGGGCCCAGATCATGCCCGCCGTCATACCAGCCGCCAGTGACACGCACCCGATCAACACGCTGCTGCGCGTCATGCGGTCAAGCACATCCAGCGCAGGAAAACGCCAACCCACGATGCCGAGTTTATGATCGCGCAACCGCCGGTTCTGGATCAGGAAAATTATGCTAAGGACAAACGAAATCGCGAACGCGGAATACGCCAAAATGTTCAGGGTTACGTGGAACGCAAACAGCGGTCCCTGCGCCGGCGGCGCCTTCACCACGCGTGCCTCTGGCAGGTGAGCAAGCAGAAAAACTCCGATTACGATCGGCAGCACAAACGGGCCAACCACGCGCCGCCGGTGAATCGCTTCGAGACATAAATAGGTCGCCGCGAGCAGCCAGGCAAAAAGGGAAAGCGAGCCAAAAAGATCGTCGTATGGAACGGCGTGGATCAATCGCGAACGCGCCAGAAGGGCGAGATAATGAAGTCCCAGGCCGCCAATCAAGCAGGTTGTGGCGCCAATTCCCGCGATGTTCGAAGGCTCGCGCAGATTCCAGATATACAGCCCAAGGCTGGCCGCATACAGTATCAGCGTCGCAATTACGTAAGGACTCGTCATTGGGTGCAGGCATGCTCCGACAGGTCTTCCCCCTGCCGCAGTAACCGTTGCCCCGGTATTATAGCTAATTCCGGCGCGTGAAAGCAGCAAAGCGCGCAAATATTCCGGTCAGGTTTCGCGATCCAACATAATTGACCAAAAGCGCGCTCGCGACGCATCGGATAAGCGACATGCGGCATTTTCATTGTCTGAAACCAGCAGAAAGCGTAGGATGCCTCGGATTGCAGGCACACGAGTTGTATCTCCTGAACCGCCGCTCTTTAAGTTCTAAAGGGGTGAAGCATGTCACTTACATCGTATTCCAGGCGCCGCGCGATTGCGGCGGCGGCTGCCATGATCTTCGCCTCGTTCTTCGCCGCGCGGATGTCCGCCGACGTACTCGACGATTGGGCAGCAGTAAAGCCTCCTCCGGCGCCCGAACTTAAATCCGTCACGCTTGACGGAAAAACCACGGCGCTACTCATCCTGGACATGATGAAAACAAATTGTGGCGCGCGTCCGCGCTGCGTCGCGACCCTGCCAAACGTGAAAAAGCTGCACGACGCGGCCCGCGCTGCGGGAGCGATGCTTTGGTATAGCTACGTCGGGAGCGACGGCAAGGCCACTCCCGCCGATCAAATTGACCTGGGGGTTATGGCTCGTGACGGTGAATGGACGCGCCAGAACGGCCCCGACAAATTTATCGGCTCAAATCTTGAAGAAAAATTGAAAGCACGAGGCATCAAAACCGTGATTGTCTGCGGCACTTCGTTTCAAGGAGTGGGAATCGGCACGGGCGGGGGCTCAGCGCAACGCGGCTACAAGGTGATTATTCCAATCGATTGCCTGTCATCCGACGATCCCTACATGGAGCAATACTCCGCGTTCCATTTGTATAAGGGCGCCCCTGCGGGGGTGACGAGCCAGGTTACGTTGACGCGCACCACGATGTTGAAATGGTGACGCTGGCAGGACTCGCAGGTCGCCCATTGCTCCTAAAAACATGGGACGCGATGGCCTCTACAAGCCGTGGGGTTCGCTCGTTTTTTGAGCGGGCAGCTTTTCGGCGCGCGGGACTCCTATCCCAGAACCCGCCCATGCGTCCGCCGAATTCTTTTGTTATCATGGTTTCGCATTCAAACGCTTATGGCCAATTTCACCGATTCCGTAGACCACAAATCCCTGTTTCTGCGCGCCTGCCGCTGCGAACCCGTAGAGCGCGTACCTGTCTGGATCATGCGCCAGGCGGGCCGCTATCTACCGGAATATCGCGCCATACGCCAAAAACATAATTTTCTGGAAGTTTGCAAAACTCCGGAGCTGGCCATTGAAGTTTCGTTGCAGCCGCGTCGCATCCTCGGCGTCGACGCCGTCATCGTGTTCTCCGACATTCTGATCCCCGTCGGAGCGATGGGCCTGCCGTTCGAATTGTCAGACAAAGGTCCGGTGATTGAAACTCCGCTTCGAACCGCCGCCCAGGTTCGGGAGTTGTCGAATTTCGATCCTGAGGTGGAAACTCGTTTCCTGATGGACGCGATTCGCGGACTTGTGAGCGAACTTGGTCCGCGCGTGCCGGTTCTCGGATTTGCCGCCGCTCCGTGGACTCTTGCCTGCTACATGATCGAAGGCCACGGCAAGGACGGCTTCCCTGCGGCGAAAACTTTGTTGTATTCAGAGCCGGCACTGTTCAAAAATTTGCTAGAGCGCATCGCACACGCCACCGCGCGCTATCTGCGGGCGCAAATCGCCGCGGGAGCATCAGCGGTACAGTTATTTGACACCTGGGTCGGCGAACTGAACGTCGAGCAATATCGCGAATTCGCGTTGCCCGCGACGCAACTCCTCATCGAGGAAATTGGCGCCGGGGAGACGCCTGTTATTCTTTATTCGAAGGCATCGAACCACCTGCTCACTGCCGCCGCGGAATCCGGCGCAAATGTGTTGAGTGTGGACTGGCGCGTCGACCTCGCGACGGTGCGCGAGCGGGTGGGACCCGGGATCGCGGTGCAAGGCAATGTGGACCCGTGCATGTTGCTAGGGCCCGAGGCAGGCGTTCGCAAGGCGGCTCGTGCGGCGATTGAAAGCGCGGGCGGCGTGGGCCATATTCTAAATCTCGGTCACGGCATTTTGCAGCAAACGCCGGTGGAAAATGCGCGCGCGTTTGTGCAAGAGGGTCAGGCTATCGCCATCGTGGATAAAGTACGGGCTGAACGCGCCATCTGACGCAACACTCGGAATTTTCTTGAACGTGGGCAGAATTTAACGCCGGACATATTATGAGCGATTCAAATCTTCATCTGCAGCTGAACCGGGAACGCTTCGAAATTTCGGAGGAGTTTCTCGAAAAGTACAACCGGCCGGGGCCGCGCTATACGAGTTATCCCACCGCGCCTGTGTGGCAGGATAATTTCGGCCCAAATGACCTTGAGCAATTTTACGCAACCGCGAACGCGGCGCGTACGCCCGTTTCGCTTTACATGCATCTACCCTTCTGTGAGAGCCTGTGCCTGTTCTGCGCGTGCAACGTTGTGATTACGAAGGACCACAGCGTCGCGCCTCCCTATATTGAAACGCTCGAGCGGGAAATTGAGCACGTCAGCCGCTTCGTTTCGCGCGAGCGGCCCGTCGTGCAATTTCACTGGGGCGGCGGCACGCCAACCTACTTGACTCCCGAACAGATGGAAGGTTTATTTCGCTTCACGGCGGAGCGGTTTACATTCGCGCCGGACGCTGAAATCGGTATCGAGATTGATCCTCGTGTCACTTCACAGGCGCATCTGGAAACGCTGCGCCGCCTCGGATTCAATCGCCTGAGCATGGGCATCCAGGATTTCCATCCTGAAGTGCAGCTGGCGATTCACCGCGTGCAACCGCTGGAAATGACGCGAAATTTGATTGAATCCGCGCGCAAGCTTGGATTTGACAGCATCAATATGGACCTGATCTATGGCCTGCCCTTGCAGACGGCCGAGCGTTTCGCTCACACCGTGGAGCAAGTGGTAGCCATCGCGCCGGATCGGGTCGCCATGTTCAGCTATGCGCACGTGCCGTGGCTGCGCAAACAGCAAGGCGCGCTCGCCACGCGGCTTCCCGAAGGCATGGAAAAATTCCGCATATTTCGCGCGGGCCTCGAAAGTTTTATGAACGCCGGATACCAGTACATCGGCATGGATCATTTTGCGAGGCCGGACGACGAACTGGCCGTGGCGCAGAGCGAGCGTACGCTGCACCGAAATTTCCAAGGCTACACCACCAAGGCCGGAGCCGATCTCTATGGCATGGGCGTGAGCGCCATCAGCGGCATGAGCATGTGCTATGCGCAGAATGACCGCGACGTGGCCCACTACCGTGAAGGCGTCGAAAGCCGCGGCATCGCCACCATGCGCGGCTACCGCCTAACGGATGAAGACTTCCTGCGGCGTACGGTGATCAATCGCATTCTTTGCCACGGCGTGCTGATCAACAGTGAAATTGAGCAGGAATTCGGAATTAATTTTAACGAGACTTTCGCTCCGGAAATCGAGCGCCTCGCTCCCTTCGTTTCCGACGGCTTGCTCGAACTGGATAACGGCGTTCTGCGAACGACGTTGCTGGGACGCATTTTCATTCGCAACATCGCCATGGTTTTCGATCCCTATCTCGAGAAACAAAAACTCGAAAGCCGTCCGCTCTTTTCAAAAACTCTCTGATCGCGCCACCGAGGTTTTTTCTATTGTCCACGTCCGCGCAATCTGCATGTCCGGTCCTCATCATCGGCGCTGGAATTTCGGGCCTGGCGTGCGCCTATCATTTGCAGCAGGCCGGAATTCCCGTAAACATCGTGGAGGCAGGAACGCGCCCGGGCGGCGTGATTGCCACCAAAGAAAAAGATGGTTTCCGCTTTGACCTGGGTCCCCAAAGTTTCCTTACGACGCAACCGCTCCTCGAACTCATCGATTCGCTGGGCATAAAAGACCAACTGCAATATGCCGACCGGCGCGCGCCTCGCTATATATTGCTGCGCGGGCAGCTAGTGCCCGCACCCATGTCGCCGCCTTCCCTGCTATCCACTGTCCTTTTTTCGGGCGGCACAAAGTGGCGCCTTCTCACAGAAATGATGCGCCGCACAAAATCTCCCGCCGACGACGAATCCATCGCCGCGTTTGTGCGCCGTAAATTCGGACCGGAGTTGCTGGAACGCATGGTCGCGCCGTTCGTGTCCGGCGTATACGCGGGAGATCCCGAGCGCCTCAGCATGCGCGCTTCATTTCCCAAAATTCACGAATTTGAATCGCAGTACGGAAGCGTTCTTCGCGGCGCAATGAAATCGCGGCCGCCAAAAGGCACGCCGCGCGGGGGACTATGCGCGTTTCGCAATGGCATGGAAACTTTACCGCGCGCCGTTGCCAATCGCCTCGGCGATTCCGTGCGCTTGGAAACCAGCGTTACGGCGATCCGTCACGGCAAAGCAAATGGAAAACCGCGGTTTGAAATCGATATCACGCGCCGCGATCAACACGAAACGTTGGCCGCCAGCGCGGTAATTCTTGCCACGCCCACTCAAGTTACATCTCAGCTTTTGGCAAGCGTCAGCGATTCGTTCGCTCCCGTTTTTTCGCGAATCGAATATTCGCCGGTCAACGTGCTCTCCGCGTGCTACCGCCGCGACCAGTTCCAGCGACAGCCTGACGGTTTCGGTTTTCTCGTACCCCGCACGGAAGGATTGCATGTGCTCGGCACTGTTTTCAATTCTTCCCTCTTCCCTGGCCGCGCACCCCAGGGAATGGTTGCGCTTACCAGTTTTTCCGGCGGCGCCACCGATCCCCAATTTTGCGAATTGAGCGAGCAGGAAATTACGGAAACGATCTGCAGCGAAGTAGCGCGCGTCCTCGTAATTAAAGGGAATCCGTCGGCCATTAACCTGCAACGCTACGCGCGAGCCTTACCCCAGTACAACATCGGCCATACCGAAATTATCAAATCGCTCGACGGCCTCGCGGCTTCCGTCCCGGGATTGTTTCTGGCCGGAAATTATCTGTCCGGCCCGTCCATCGGTTCCTGCGTCGAGCAAGCCTTCCGCACAGCAGACGCCGCTCGCAACTATTTCGCATCCGTCAAAGTAAATGCTTGATTCGCTTAAGTAGGACAGGCTTCAGCCTGTCTGCTTTTGACCTACACAAGCGCAGCAAAATTCAAAACAAGACAGGCTGAAGCCTGTCCTACTGAGCCCCTCTGCGTAGTATGATGGGCGGCAGTTCTGTACGGCATGCACTCTCATCCATTCGCTAGGTTCCTTCGTATTCATAGAAGAACCGAAAGGAAACGCACTCTTGCTTTTCGCAGTCGTCCAACCCTGGCCTGAGGGCAGACAGCTTACGGACGCTGCGTTAATGGAGTGCATTTTGCAACGCGATTCCGGCGCTCTGGAGGCCTTGTACGACCGGTACGGCAGACCCGTCTATTCCCTCGTTCTGCGAATTGCTCAGCACCCGTCTTCGGCTGAAGAAATTGTGCAGGATGTTTTCCTGCAGCTGTGGCGAAGCGCCGAGCGATTTAAAATTGAGCGCGGACCGCTGGAACCGTGGCTGTTTACCATGGCCCGCAACCGCGCGCTGGATTTCCTTCGACTGAAGCGCGAAAAACAACGTCGCCGCGAAGATTCGGATTCCGATATTCTTCCTTCGGCCGTGGTGCGCCCGGACCCGGAAGGCGAAATCGATCGTTCGCGGCGCGCGGAAAAAATTCGCGCACTCCTGACATCGCTGCCGGAGGCGCAGCGCAAGGCAATCGAGCTGGCCTTCTTCGAAGGTCTGTCTCACAGTGAGATATCCGCCGCAACGGGCGAGGCGCTCGGCACGGTAAAAAGTTGGATTCGCGGCGGATTGTTACGACTCCGCGAATCACTTGGAGAAGCACGCACTTGATGACGTGTGAACAACTCGCGCAGTTGTACGATGAGTACGCGCTTGGTGTGCTGGACGGAGAGGAGTGCGCCGAGATCGACAAGCATCTTGCTCGTGCCTGCCCGACATGCACTCCCGGCATTGCGGCGGCGCGCGGATTTGTTTCTCAACTGGCGCTCGCAGCGCCTGACGTTGAACCGCCCGCTGAATTGCGCGCCAAAATTATGGACTCGCTGAAGGCGTCAGGCGAAGCGATGCGTGGAACGACTCAAGTGATACAGCAGAATCGCGAGACGCGTAAAATAGCCTTCCCCGCGTGGGCATGGCTGGTGGCGGCGTTGCTTGCGCTCGTCACCGGCTACTCGATCCGTCAAATGAATCGCCAAACCGACCAGCTTGTGGAATTGCGCAAAGAAATGAAAATGGCATCGATGCAGACGCAGGCGCTGCAAAATCAGCTGGAGATGGACCGCATGGTTTCTTCCGTCATGCTGTCTTCAGACTCCAGGCAAATCAAACTTGAGCCCGCGGATAAAAATATGCCGGTTGTTCATGCGTACCTGCACCCGCACATGGGTGTCGCGATTACCGCGGATCAAATGCCTTCGATGCCCTCGGCACGCACGCTGCAATTGTGGTTTGTGCCGAAATCAGGAAAGCCGGTGAGCGCCGCCATTTTCCATCCCGATTCGGCTGGGCAGATCGCGTTCGTTGCACCCGTAACCATTCCGCTGAATGAAATTGCAGCCCTTGCCGTGACCGACGAACCCGCCGGGGGGAGCCCACAACCCACCACCGCGATCGCATGGATCGCCAAAGTTAGCAATTAATCTCGCGTCCTCATGTTGTTCTCCGTCTCCTCTATTTTAGTGACTCCAGACCTTGCGCCCACGTAAAAAATTCAAAGGTTTTAGCACTGACACAGAGAAAAGCGGGAGGGATGTTTCCACTAGTGGAATTTGTCTATTATTTCCTGCGGATTTTGAGTCGCAGGTTACGGCGCTCACCGGCTTCTTTGTACCGCTGCTTTTCTGCTTTCGTTTTCGCGATCACCGGCGGCACGGGGACCGGCTTTCCCGTCTCGTCCACGGCGACAAAAGTAAGGAATGCAGTTGTCGTGTGCTTGCGAAGTCCTGCGGCGGAATCCTCGGAAAACACTTCGACTCCCACTTCCACGGAAGTGTGAAACGCGCGGTTCACCTGCGCCTCCAGCACAATTAAATCTCCCACGCGCACCGGGTTCAAAAAGTCGAGATGATCCACCGACGCCGTGACCACTTGCCGATGACAATGCCGGTGCGCCGCAATAGCCCCCGCGATATCAATCATGTGCATTACTCGCCCCCCCAGAATATTTCCGAGCAAGTTCGAGTCTTGCGGCAGCACCAGTTCCGTCATCTCCGTGCGCGATGCGCTGACAGGCCGCCCGGGCAGCAGCTGTTTCTCCGATTGCGTATTGCCTCTCGCGGATTGTGTGGAAGTTTTCTTGGGCAATGGATTCGTGCTCCCGCTAAAATAACATCAGGCGCGTCGCCCATCATCGGTCTACGCGGCCCACGGTACAACCAATTTTGCGTTACGCTGCTGCCCGAATATACTAGGCACATGACAACGTCCCAACCGCAGAAGAAAACGCGCCGCCAGATGCTGGAAGAATTCGTGGCGGCGAAACCGACCGACGCTTTTGCCCGCTACGGCCTGGCCATGGAATGTTCCAACTCCGGAGATGCTGGCGCTGCCGACGAAAATTTTAAGGCGCTGATGACTTCACATCCCGATTACGTCGCCGCATATTTCCAGTATGGCCAATTTTTGACTAAATCCGGACGCATTGCGGAAGCACGAGCAGCCCTCGCCACGGGCATCGCAGTAGCGCAACGTACAGGCGACGACCATGCCCGCGCCGAAATGGAAGCCGCGCTCCAGGAAATTTCCTGACGGCGTCTGAAGCCTCCGAGAAATCTCTCCCAACGTAACATCGACGAAAAACTCCCCATTACGTTCGTAATGACGATCAATGGTCGAGTAGCACAGCCACTCTTGGCTGTGTGCACTTTGCAAAACCACACAGCCAAGACTGCCTGTGCTACTCAAATAATCCCCCACCCCACCCAGCCAAATTCAACAAATTTCACTGGTTACCTTGACCGTTACTAGCCAGAATCACTAGCCGCCTGCAGCCTTGCCCCACTCTTTACCCGGTGCTACGTTCGAATCTGCGACTTTCCACGTGGAGACAGGCATACCATGGCACTCAGCATCGATGATCTTCTGCGCCGCGCCGTTGAAACCAAGGCTTCCGATCTCCATCTCAAAGTCGGCAACCACCCTTGCCTGCGCATTGACGGCGCACTCACGCCGCTGACCGACGTCCCGCGCGTCACGCCTGAAGAAATGCTTTCCATGGCGTTCAGTATGATGACCAACCGCCAGAAGCAAAAGTTCAAGGAAACTGCGGAATTGGACATGGCGTACGGCGTAGCCGGGCTCGGCCGCTTCCGCGTAAACGTATTTCAACAGCGCGGAAACGTCGGCATGGTTCTGCGCGTCATCCCCACCAAGATTCGCACGATTGAAGAGCTGAAGCTGCCGTCCGTCGTGGAAACAATTTGCGAAGAGCAGCGCGGACTGGTGCTGGTCACGGGTACGACCGGGTCGGGTAAATCGACCACGCTCGCCGCGATGATTGACCGCATCAACACCACGCGCGCCGACCACGTGATCACCATTGAAGACCCTATCGAATTCCTGCACCGCGATAAAAAAAGTTTCATCAACCAGCGCGAAGTGGAAGTCGACACGGCAAACTTTTCCACCGCACTGCGCGCCGGATTGCGTCAGGATCCAGACGTCATCCTGGTCGGCGAAATGCGCGACCTGGAAACCATCGCCACAGCATTGCTCGCTGCGGAAACCGGCCACCTGGTGTTCTCCACGTTGCACACGCTTGACGCGACGGAAACGATTCAACGTATCATCGCCGTTTTCCCGCCGCCGGAACAGAAGCAGATTCGTCTGCAGATGGCGGCGACGCTCAAGGCCGTAATCAGCCAGCGCCTCGTGAACACCTGCAACGAAAACGGCCGCGTTCCCGCTGTGGAAGTCATGATCGCTACCGCCTACATCCGCGATTGCATTATCAACCCGGATAAAACGCGCCTGATTCATGACGCGATCGCCGCCGGCACCAGCCAGTACGGCATGCAGACCTTCGATCAGTCGCTCTTCGACCTCTATTCGCGCGAACTGATTTCCTACGAAGAAGCCCTCCTGCGCGCCTCCAACCCGGACGATTTCAAGTTGCGCTGTCAAGGTATTCGCTCCGCATCCGACTCCGCGCGCGAAGAAATGGAACGCACCATGACGGAGTTCGACCGCTTCGGAAAACGCTAGCCCTTTTCGACAGAAACGGATCCGGGTTCAGTGGCGCCGGCGAGGCGCTAGCGCCACAAATTTCCTCACAAATTTTCTGCTAACGCACAAATTCTCGTCCCACTTTCTCTCTGTTCGCCGCAGCCTTGCGCCTTGCTCCCCTTGCTTCCCAGCCCCCTTCCCTCTATTCTTCTCACATGCGTTCTTCGCCGCGAAAATTTTCTTCTGAGGACGATCTGTACATCGCGGCTCTCAACGGTTTGGCACGCCGAGCCTACTCGGTCTACGAAATGCGCACGTACCTGGAGCGTCGCGCGGACGATAAAGGCGTGGTGAAAGGTGTGTTGGAACGCCTGAAAAATTTGAATTATCTGGACGATGCGCGGTATGCAAAGCAATTCGTCCGCCTGCACACGGAGTTGAGGAAACAGGGCCCGTTCCGCATCGCGCGAGATCTGCGCACGCGCGGCGTGCCCGATCGACACATTGAAGCTGCGCTGGCCGAGCGCTCGCCCGAATCGAACGAAGGCGCACTGGTGAGGGAGCGATTGCAACGCCGCATAAAGTTGTTGCGTGGCCCGCTGGACGAGCGCCGCGTTGCTTCGCTCTACCGCAGCCTGCTCCGCGCCGGCTTCGGCTCAGACACGATTCGCCGTGAGTTAACCGCCCTGACCAAGCAATCTGTAGAGGAAATTCCGGAGGTTTGAGTAGCACAGGCTTCAGCCTGTGGAATTTAGTACTAGCGAAACCAAAAATGCACAGGCTGAAGCCTGGTGCTACTGAAATTCCAATCCGTAGCCGTAATTTGACACCAAACCGTGCGCACTTTCTGCGCGTATCACCCCTTCAGGCAAACGCGCGTAATTCGCTTTTCCGTCGTCAGCATGATCTTGTCTTCGCGCGCCAGCCAGCCAACGGCCCAATCAAAGAGCGGCGTCGCTGCTTTTAATTCTTTTTTCAATTTGGCCAGGCTCATTTCTCCGTTCGCTTCCAGCGTCTGCCAGATGGCCCCTGCCACGGTTCCAATTTGTTCGCTCACAGGAATTTTTATCTCCTTTCCATTTTTCGGTTTTCCAGCAACTCGATGGGCTTCGTCGTCTTAGGCGTCCGATCGCTGATTTTCTTTCTATTTCGCGCTCTGGAGCGGCTCAGGCGAGGCAACAGCGATTGGGGGCCCGGAATGGCCTCAGGCAATGTTTCCGGCTGTAAAATGCAATACGATAGGCGCACGTCAGGATCGGCCAGTTCTTCCAGTCGCTCCATCAGCAAGACCCCCATGCCTTTTTGAAACTCAATGGTGTGCTTTTCGCAGCAGTGCGCGCAGAGCCAGTAATGCTTCACGCCGTGCGAATTGCCAGACTTCTTGTCGTGCGACGGCGCCTGCTGAAATCGGTACAGGCGCCCGTGCCCGTAGTCGTATTCGCAGTTGCAATTTGGATTGGCGCATTCCAGGTACATAAAATGTTCTCCAGCAGCGCTTCCCGAAGAAACTTCCAAAAGCCGTGGAAGAAGCAAGTTACCGGGGAGCTAACAAACAGTCAAACTCAATAAACGGATTCTTCGCATCTGCGACTCTTACACTTGGCATCAACGGCGTCGCGGGATTCGAAAAGTTTTTAACACAGAGGACATAGTGCGAAGAGAAGAATGGAGACTGACGGAGTTGAGTTGAAATCCAGTCGACTGGCTTGTCGTGAACGCAATCCATTAGCGTTGTCCGGCCCAACCGGCTGCGGAAAAAGTACTTTATTTTGTTATTCCGAGCGAAGCGCGGAATTTCTCAAGCTTTTCTCCGTGCCCTCTGTGTTAAAGCTTTTCCGGGCCGCGGACCGCGTTGCGACCAGCCCACCTCTCTGCCATAATGTTTTCCTGAATTGGATACGTTCCCCAACAGGATTGTGTCAAAAATGGGCAGCAGCGCGAGGTACGCGGGTCACCAGTCCCTAGTCACCAATCACCAGTCACGAATCACGATTCACGAACCACAAATCACGCTCCACTGGGGTCCTTTTGCCAAGCGGCAATGATATCCGCAGCATGTTCCTGAAATTCTTTGCCGAGCGCGGCCACCGCATCGTGCGCAGCTCGTCGCTCGTCCCGACGAATGACCCCACCTTGCTCTTCACGAACGCCGGGATGAACCAATTCAAGGATGTTTTCCTGGGCCTTGAGCAGCGCGATTACACGCGCGCCACCACTTCCCAAAAATGCGTCCGCGCCGGCGGCAAGCATAACGACCTCGAAAACGTCGGCTTCACCAACCGCCACCACACTTTTTTTGAAATGCTAGGCAATTTTTCCTTCGGCGATTATTTCAAGAAAGACGCCATCGCCTACGCATGGGAACTGATCACCTCGCCGAATTGGTTTGGACTTCCCGTGGCGAAGCTAACGTTCACAGTGTTCGGCGGCGCGGAAGTCGCTCCCGGAAAAGTTTTGGGCGTCGATGAAGAAGCGCGCGATCTTTGGGTCAGCGTCGGAGCCCCGCGCGATAGCGTCGTACCGATCCCCGGCCTGAAAGACAACTTTTGGGCCATGGGCGACACTGGCCCGTGCGGCCCTTGTAGTGAAATTTTCTACGACATGGGCCCCGCCGCCTCGGACCAGGGCCACACGGACTGCAAATTCGGCTGCGAGTGCGGCCGCTACATCGAAATTTGGAACCTCGTTTTCATGCAGTTCAACCGTGACGCGAGTGGCACGGTTGAGCCCCTGCCCAAGCCTTCCATCGACACGGGCGCGGGTCTGGAACGCGTTACCGCTGTTTTGCAGGGCAAAATCAGTAATTTCGATACGGATTTATTTGTGCCACTTATCGAGCGCGCCGGCGCACTCATCGATATTCAACCCGGGAAATCAGCGCAAAGCGATGCTTCTCTGCGCATCATTGCCGACCATGCCCGCGCATCTACTTTTCTAATTTCTGACGGAGTGGTGCCCTCGAACGAGGGCCGCGGGTACGTCCTGCGTAAAATTATTCGTCGCGGCATTCGCCATGGCCGCCTGCACGATGCAAATGAACCGTTCCTGTCGGAAATGACGCGCGCGGTTCACAAGCTGATGCGTGAAGCATATCCGGAACTGGACGACTCGATTGAACGAGTCGCGAAAATTGTTTTGTCGGAAGAAACGCGTTTCGCCCGCACGCTCGCCATCGGCCTCAAGAAACTGGACGACGATTTGGGCGCAACTACTTCGACGTATGAAGGCAGCAAAGCGTTCAAACTTTACGACACCTACGGTCTCCCTCTCGATTTCATCACAGACGCCGTTCGCGATTTGAAGCTGACGTTTGACGAAGCGGGCTTTCAGCAAGCCATGCAGGAGCAGCGCACCCGCGCGCGCGCATCCTGGAAAGGCGGCCACAAAGATGTCGCCAATCCGGTTTACGCCAAGCTCGCCGAGCGATTCAAAACCGAGCCGGATTTTTATTTCAGCACCAGCGCAAAAAATCGCCGCATCGAAGCCATCGTCACGAAAGACGGCCTCGTCAACGAATTGCCCGCGGGCGCCGAAGGCGAAATTGTTCTCGACCGCACCGTGTTTTATTCCGAGTCCGGCGGCCAAGTTTCCGACATCGGCACGCTCTGGAATAACGAGCACACGATGCAGCTGGGCGAAGTGCGCGGCGCATACTACCCCGTCTCCGGCCTGATCGCGCACCGCGTAGTCGCCAAAGAAAAG
>DASRQU010000106.1:0-83535 GCA_035696345.1 Candidatus Acidiferrales bacterium | reverse complement strand
GTTTCGTCAAAGTGCGCATGCTCCTCCACGAATGGAGTTAAAGCAGGAACAGGCTCGGCAGCTTGCGTTGCCTTTGCGGAGTTCCCTCCGGATTGCTGCGCGAACGAAACGTTCGTGGCGAGCGCGAGCGCCACCAAACCTATCGTCGTCACCGACGCAGCGGCCAGAAATTTCCCAGACAGTCGCGGCATTGCGAACCTTCCGTGTTTTACACTTTTATAGATTGGACGCGCCGCAGCGCATTTCTGTTCGTAAGATTCTGTCTGCTGCGCGCGTCCCAACGCAAGCGATTTCTTCCCCAGTAGCATTGCTTTACGTGGCATAGGCTTCAGCCTGTGGAACCTGGTTCGTACAAGAGAGTAACTCCACTGGCTTAGTTTTTGGAGTCGCGCTTCACCAGAACTAAAACCCGCAGGCTGAAGCCTGTGCTACTTACGACCAAGTTCTCTCGCGTCACGAATTCG
The DNA here is from genome assembly GCA_035696345.1 of Candidatus Acidiferrales bacterium. GTDB lineage: Bacteria > Acidobacteriota > Terriglobia > Acidiferrales > UBA7541 > Palsa-360. The sequence goes on along the minus strand of DASRQU010000106.1, from coordinate 83,071 downwards.
AGTTAATATGTTTGCGCGAGGACCCTCATGAGCGAAAAAATACGCAAGACCGAAGCTGAATGGCGCAAGCTCTTAACTCCCCAACAATATTACGTGACCCGGCAAAAAGGCACCGAACCGCCGGGTACCGGCGAGTACGAAGGCAGCGAGGAGCCCGGAGTGTATGTGTGCATTTGTTGCGGGCAGCCGCTCTTCACATCTGAAACGAAATTTCATTCCGGTTCCGGGTGGCCGAGTTTCTACGCCCCAGTCGATGACAAGCGGGTAGAGATCGATCGCGATGTGAGCCACGGGATGACGCGCGAGGAGGTCCTGTGCAGCAAGTGCGACGCGCACCTCGGACATGTCTTTCCTGATGGCCCGAAACCGACAGGTCAACGATACTGCATCAATTCCGCGTCCATAAAACTTGTTGAGAGCGACGAGTAATGCCGCCAGCCGCGGCGCCTTCGCGTCCCTGTCGAATAGTGGCAGGTAAATTCTTGGCCCCGCCATATTCGCGCGCCGTAATTTTTGTGTTGTTATTATTTTCCGCCGTCGTGAGTTTTCCGTCTCAGGCTCGCGCGTGGGGCTGTGAAGGCCATCGGGTCGTGGCGTTGCTGGCCGAAAAGCATCTCTCGCCGCGCGCGCTCGCGATTGTAAAAAAGATACTTTCCGACAGTCCCATCGACCCATCTCTCAGCCGTTATTGCAAGCAAGTCAGTACGGATCCACTAGTCGACGCGTCCACGTGGCCCGACGACATGCGAACGCAGCGCCCGGAAACCTCGCCGTGGCATTATGTCGACATTCCCCTCGGGACAACGCACCGGAACGTTGAAAAATTTTGCGATCCGCAGGAAGGCTGCGTTACGCGCGCCATTCGCGACGAAATGGCGGTGCTGCGCTCCGCGAATTCCGGTGCCAGGGATCGCGCTGACGCACTGCGTTTCCTGATTCACTTCGTGGGCGATCTGCACCAACCTCTGCATGCCGCGACAAATAACGACGAGGGCGGCAATTGCGTCCCCGTGGCGTTTTTTAAACTCACGCCCGAGTTAAGAAATCCGCAGACAGAAAGTTATTCTCCGAACCTGCATGGCGTATGGGACACAAACATTTTGGGCAAGGCGACCGCCGGAAAAACTGACGAGCAAGTAGCCGCGGATCTCAACATGACGTTCAGCAAAAAAATAGCAGGCTGGCAAAAAGCTTCGCCAAACATCGATGCGTGGGCTTGGGAAAGCTACAAATTAGCAACGAAAAATGTCTACGGTAAATTGCCCGTCCACATCGCGGTTGAAACTCCGCAAGCTGTAAAAACCTGCGCGGACGACAATCACGTAGGCGCACGCAACCTAAAACTCAGCGAGCACCTCGAGGATCCGTACCAAGCAATGGCCGCCCCCCTCGTTCGCGAACAGATCGCGAAAGCCGGGGGGCACCTCGCCCTTCTGCTCAATCGACTCTGGCCGTAGAATCGTTTGCCTTTTCTTCCGGAATCGCTATTGGATCGTCACCATGATCTGTGCCGTGCGTCCAACTTGCGTGGAGTTGGCGAACAAGTAGACCGGTAGGCTGCCGGTAATTACCTGGCTGATAGAGCCCAATGTTGTCGAACCTTGGTTCTTGAAATCACCCTCGTATTGCGCGCTGATCGTGTGAGTGCCCACCCCAAGGGAGTTGAATCCAAATTGGGCTGTCCCACTCACGGCGGGTAAAGTAGCTATGGGATTACCAGAATCCAACAGTGTGATCAGGCCGTTCGTAGGGCTCGCAGACTTGACTGAAGCCGTAAACATTAGGTTCGCCCCAGCCGCCACTTTTGCCGCCGAAGTGGTTAGCGTCACCGAGGTCGCCGTTAAAGGAGTCGGCCCCGCGATACTTCCTGAACTCCCGGTGCCACACCCCAAAACCAAACAAAGGAACCCAAGGAGGCCCATTCTCGATGCCCACAGCTGGCGTCTTTGACCCGCAACGACCCATATCGGCAGAATCGTGAGGGCATACGTCAACGCGATAATCCAAACGCCCTTTGGAAAAATCGGTCTAAAATCGTGGAGGCGGGGTGCCACAAAGGTTGTCATCGTGTTGGACGATGGAGGCAAAGTCGTGATCGTCAGGGTACTCGAAGTTGCCGCTCCATTCGATAGACTTAGAGGACCAGCGGGATTAAATGAACAGGTTGAACCCGCGATCTGCTCGTTGCACGATAGAGCCACGGAAGTCGGAATGTTATTTGTTGGCGTGACGATGAATTGGGTTGAACCTGATTGGCCCGCGGTAACCGTGAGGCTGGGAGCAGCCGTCCCGAGGGTGAAATCGCCTTGGACCACGTTGATAAAGATGTAGGCGCTTGCCGGCTGGTAATTCGAGTCACCGGAATACGTCACTGCAACATCGTTTGTGTTCGGTAATGCCGTCGTCACGCTTGCCGTTAACACCTGGTTGCCGCTCGCATCGGTGCTCAGGGCGGGAGTCACGGGACCGCCGACGTTGTTAAAAGCAGTGAATTGAAATGTTCCCGTCATCGGCGGATTTTTGGCGGAACTGGTAACCGTGGCCGTGACAGTCACGCTGGAACCAAAATTGATGCTGGTCGAGCTGGCCGATTCCGAAGCGACAGTCGGATAGAGCACCGATATGCCTGATGGGGCGGTGCTCGAGGCGGCGTAATTCGCGTCACCACTATAGCTTCCAGTGATTTGATGAACTCCACTAGTCAAAAAAGTAGTGTTAATCGTGGCGGACAAACCTGCCCTGTTGAAGCCGTTCCCAGGCCCCCCGCTTAATGTCGGGGTTGCACTGATGGGGGTCGGGCCATCAAGAAACGTAATTGTTCCCGTCGGCTCCACGCCTGACACGAGATTGCTCGCAGCAGTAACTACGAGGTAGACAGGGCTGCCCACAAGTATGTACCCACCGGGAGTCACCAACGTGGACTGCGTAGGGGCTGGCGTTACCGTTAAGTTGTAAGTCCCAGTGCTTGTCGCATAGCTGTTGTCACCAGGGTAGCTGGCGGACAACTGGTGCGCGCCTCCAGGAAGTTGAATGGAAAAGTATTCCGCAAATCCTTCGCTATTCAGCGGGTACACGCCACTTCCCAAAGCCGCCTGCGGAGCTCCGTTGAGCGAGTCTGTGAGTGTCACGGCCCCGGTCGGGCACGCTGACTGCGCACAGGCAGTTTTCATGGGAAAACTTAACGCGGCACTCGCATTCCCCACATCCACTCGCTCAATATATGGGGACCCGTAAACCAGCGTAGCCGGATTGTCGCCTGTTTCTCGGCCCGTCGTCGGATCGAACACCGGGATCGAGATCAGCGTTTTACTTGGCTCAGGCGCCACCGTCACGGTTACCGGCGCTGAATCGCTGGGCGCATAAACGCTGTCTCCGGCGTAGTGTGCTTTCATTTGATAGGACGCTCCACCGGCGAGCGAAGCCGTTGTGCCGGTCGCCACTCCATTTTGCAGGGTTAGAAAATTTCCCATTGCGACGGAACTTTCTGCGGTCGGCGAGCCGATTAAAGAAACGTTTCCCGTCGCGGCGTTGGGAGTGACTGCGACGTTAAATGGCACGACCTGGCCATGCGTAATGTTCACCGCGTTTCCGGAATTCAGCGAAAGGGTGGTCGCGGTCGAGATTCCAGGAGTCCCCCAGCTGTGCACGAGGTTGAATGCATTGACGGAGCCGAGTCCCGTAGCCAGGTCGTACCCCGCAGCCGCACTATATCCGGTAAGTATGCCGTATGTATCGCTGCCAACCGATACGGTGCAATTCGAACTACCGGCAGTGCAGGGCGTCGCAATCGTGCCGGAGGTGACGTCGTTAAAGATGCAGCCGCCTGAGGGGTTGGTGCTGGAGTTGCAATTCGCGCTGCGCTGTGCGGTGGAAGACGCCAGCTTATAGAGCACGTGGTTCGCATTCCCCTGCCCTGCGGATTGGGTGTATTGATTGACGAGGGCCAGGAGTCCCGCGAACGCAGGAGACGCTGCTGACGTGCCGCCAATCGCGACAAAATCATATTGATCGCCGGTGAGTCCACAGGTGCCATGTGTCTGGGTTTGGTCGGCTTCGCAAAGGATGTATGCGCTGCCCAAAAATCCATTGCCGGCGAACAGGGAGACGTCCGGAATGTCTCTTGCGCCGTCGACCGGGACACCCGGGGCGGACTGCCACGATGGTTTCGCGTACCCGCCTGTGCAGCTCGCTGCCGTACTGCCATTTGAGCTAATGCAAGTGCTCTTGCCGCCGGAACCTCCAACAGTTTCCACCCAATTGAGCGCTCGGGAATTGTTGCATCCGGCCTCCACCGTAGCGCCGTAGTTAAAAACGACGAAGATGTTGTTGGTGCAGGTGTCATTCCAGGTGCTTTCGGGAATATAGCCAATGGCCGACGCGTGGTTTATGTCGTTCGTTGTATTCCAGTAAGGGCTCGGAGCATTGAGAGAACTCACCGTATAATTTGGGCCATAGTTCAGGAAATCTGTGCCGCCCACGGCCATTCCATACGGCGAAGTTGCCAAGCCGCTTACCGCGAATCCGTGGGATGCCGGCGAGGGCGTGTTCCCGTCGCTGAAGTCGCAACCTGCAGCGCCCTGGTCTCCTGTGGATGTAGTAAATGTGATGCCCTGTGCGGCGGCCTGCTGCCGGATCGCATTCTGAAAACTGTTGCCTGCGGTTCCCAAAAATAACTCGCACAGCGAAAAACTTTCGTTGACGATGGGCGCCACATTGTTCTCGACCGCGTACATCGCGGAGAGATCAACTCCATCCGTGCTTTGGGTAGATCCGGAAATTACCAGATTTATTTTTGCGCCCTTAGCCACCGCGCCAGACCATTCCACATCCAGTGTAGCTTCCGTCTCATCGTCCGAGACGATCCCCGGATCCGCTCCATTCAGAATGAAATTAGGGTCGTTCGCGGGCAGCCCAAACAGGTTGCGAAAATCGCGCACATCCTGCAGCACAATGTCGCTGCGGCCCACGATCGCAAGGCTTTGTCCGGTACCGTCAATTGCGGGACTCGAATTCCACAGCGGCAAAACGTTGTAAATTTTCGCAAAATCGTATGGCCCCACAAAATAGCAGGCGCCTGTCGCGCTGCAGGAACCGGCGCCCCCCAGCGTAAAGCCGGGGCGAATCGTTTTCACTGCTCCCGTCGCGCGCGATTTGGAATAAACACCGCCAATGTGATACGCGGGCTTTTTATAAAAATTGTGCAGCGAGTTTACACCGGTGATGACCGGCGCAAACGCGGCAGGAATTTGCGGATCGCTGATGTTGGCCCAATGAGTCTCGCCATTGACCACAAATTTGTGGATTTCCGTATGAAACGCCTGCTGCACCTGCGCTGCGGTCCCGGAAAATTCAATGACAGTGCGGCCACGGGAAATTGCGCCAATTTGGAATCCATGCGAACCGAGCCAGGCGGCGATCGTCTGTACGTCGGTGTCGCTGGGGCCAAACTGCTGGCCGAACGCGTCGGGCGTGAGCCATTGGTGGTAAATCGGAGAGTTCGGATCCTGCTGGGCATCGAGCAAAGATTCCAGCGCAGACTCCTGTGCATCACCGCGTTTCAAAATCAGTAGCATGCGCGACATGGGTAGATCAGGAGGCGCAATGCCCTGGTCGAATTGCGCCTGTGCCAGCGGGTGCGTGTTCCCGCGCAATGTGGTGAGCGAGCTTTCGTTCACGCGCTCGACGATACGAGTCTGTGCGGGCGGCGCCTGTGACCACGCGGAAACGGAATAAAGCAAGCAACACAAGGGTAGCAACAGAAACCTGGGGTGGGGCAGGTTACTCGTCCGCATCGGGCCGCCTTATTTAAGACAACTGGATGCGCGAATGTTACCAAAACGGTACATGTTTTCAATGTTTATTATCTCAGTCGTGGATTCAATCTCTCAGAGTAAGGCTCCTAGTAAGTCCATTACTTTGATGGACAGACGAGACCTTTATGTGCCATACCACGTGAAATTTCGCGGCGAAACCGCGAAGGCCCGTGCCCTTGGCCAGCGATTGCATATCCGTCGCATTTACAGACAATTACAGAACTATTACAAACCGCAGTCTTCCCCCATGCTACTTTCGATTCAGGCGGAAGCAGCTAAAAATACAGGGCCGCTCATAAAAGGGGACCGGGACATGGAAAGTATCTTAAAACGGGATAAAACATTTTCGCAGCCCGTGAATTGGGTTACGAGCTTTTTCATGCTTGCATTTCATATTGGCGCGGTCGCTGCGCTTTTCTTCTTCAGTTGGAAGGCTGTCCTTATGGCAGTTTTCCTCTGGTGGGTTGCCGGAAGTTTGGGAATTGGAATGGGCTATCACCGTCTGCTCACGCATCGCGGCTATAAAACTCCCAAGTGGGTTGAATATTTTCTGACCGTTTGCGCCACTCTGGCGCTCGAAGGCGGACCGATTTTCTGGGTCGCCACCCACCGCAGGCATCACCAAAATACGGATAAAGAAGGCGATCCGCATTCGCCTCGCGATGGCGGATTGTGGGCGCACATGGGCTGGATCATGACGGGCAAGGCCATGCACAACAAGCGTGATTCCCTGCTGCCGTATGTTCCCGACCTGCGCAAAGACAAATTTCACGTGTGGATCAGCGAGTATCATTGGATTACGCAAGTTGTCGTCGGCGTCGCGCTGCTCTATTTCGGCGGCCTGCCATTTCTTCTTTGGGGCTCATTCGTCCGGACCGTGTTCGGCCTGCACTCCACGTGGCTCGTGAACTCCGCGACGCACATGTGGGGCTCGCAGCGCTTCATCACGGGAGACGACTCCACGAACAGCTTCTGGGTCGCGGTCCTAACGTTCGGCGAAGGTTGGCACAATAACCACCACGCGCATCCGCAAATGGCTCGCCACGGGATGACCTGGTATGAAATTGACATGAACTGGTACGGAATCAGCGCGCTGAAGGCGATGGGCTTGGCGTGGGACATTTCGCTGCCAAAGCTCGGTCGTGACAAGGGGATCAAGCCGCTGGCCGTTCCTGAGACGCCCGGAGTTATTGCGCCGGTGGTTGCAGACGCGATTCCGCAGGAAGCCGAAGGCGATTAAGTTTTTGGGTTCTTGAAACTTAAATCTTAAAATTGCTGTCCGACGGGGTACGCGGCAAATCGCTGCGTGCCCCGTTCGACAATTGACCTGCGCTCTCCCGCTTACTTCGGTGGAATTGCCACCAATCCAGCGCCTGCAACTCTCCACTTGCCCTTATCTTTCACGAACATTCTCAGCACGCGCATTTCTCTCACCGTGTACAGGTTGCCGTTCGCATCCATGCCTTTGATCGTGGTGTGGTCCGTCGCGAGCACCACGTTTCCATAAATGGCGCGCACCTTAAACGTATCCGGAAATGCGCCGGTGCCGGGCTTCGCATCGGCCTTGCTCATCATGTCCATCATCTGGTGCTTGTCGACGACCACCCCGGAGGAGAGCACATCGAAGAACGAATCCATCCACATTTCGCTCATGCTGTTAGGTCCGTCCATAATTTTGTCGTGTTCGGCCTTCATCCATCTTAATTCGACATCGTAGAGCTGTCTTTCGAGCGCGGTCGGCGTGGCGCTCTCAAAGTTTTTATCCTGCGCCCGCGCCGCCGCGGGAGCAGCGATTCCCGCGAGCAAAGTAAAGATGAACACCCAAGCAAGTTTCATATGTAAGAGCTCCTTTGTATTCACATCTATTGCTTGACGCTATTTTAAACCCGCCAGCCGATTCTTTTTCTGCCGTGCATTCATCCATTGAATTTCAGTTTCGTGATAGTCTAGCCGGAATGTGTATCATTCGCGTGTCGTGAAGTGCACCAAATCCTATGCGCGCACTCGTGGTTTCCAGCAGCCTTGACATCTCCAGCCGTAGCGAAGAACTTTCTCGGCTCTACACGGATCTGCTTTCCGCTCGCGGAACGGACACACAGTTTATATCGCTCAAGCAATATCCTCTTCCCAGATTTGATAACGGAAGTTCGATATTGGCGGATCCATCCTACCGAGCGCTTCACGATGCTTCGTCTAAAGCGGACGGACTCGTTCTGGCCAGCCCCATCTACAATTGGGGATGCTGTGCCGAACTCAAGAGGTTCGTGGAAGTTGTAGGAACAAATCCTCCCGGCGAAAATGTCCGGAGCCCGTTCTTCGATAAGATTATTACGTTCGTGAATGCCGCAGGGTTGCCGCAGAGCTACATGGCGTTTTCATCGATGGCGACCTCAATGATGCTGGATTTCAGGTGCATCATCAACCCCTATGCGGTTTATGTGGATAACTCCGCTTGGACCGGAGAGACACTTTCAGAGAAAGCCGCAAGCCGCATGCAAAAATCAGCACAAGTAATGGATGAACTGATGCAATGCTTGTCCAAACGCACTTACCATTCCGGCTTTTCAATCTAGAGATGAAGTTTCCGACTCCCTGTTCATTGCCCCGCACTAACACCTCTGCGTTTTTTTTCTCCGGCATCTCGATTACTATGTTCAGATAGAAAGAACCTGTGATGCGCATTACTGGACGAGCCAAGAAGATTGCATTCTTCGTGACGCTGGGCGCTTGCCTCGTGGGGCTGGCGATCGCGCTGAACGTTACCTGGATCGTGCTCAACTGGCGCGCCGTTGTGCCGCTGGTGCTGGGGATCATTTTTTTCGGACTGATCATCGCGGGTCTCGTGGTGTACACCGTTTTTCTGGTGCGCGAAATTCACAAAAATGAACAGCAGGACAGTTTCTTGAACGCCGTCACGCACGAACTTAAAACTCCCATCGCCTCCATCCGCCTGTATCTGGAAACGCTGCAGACGCGGCAATTGACCGAAGCCCAGCATCAGGATTTCTATCGCATTATGCTCGAGGACACAGACCGGCTGTTGGGGACAGTGGAGCAAATTTTAAAAGCGGGCGAAGCGCGCCACGCGAGCAGCAAAAAGAATTGGGAGCAGGTGGATTTTTCCGGAATCGTGGCGGAAACGGTGGAACTCACCCGTTTACGCCATCATTTTGCTCCCGAGGTGCTGCGGTTTGCCGGACCCGCGGCGGAAAAAATATATCTGCGCGGGAATCCCCAGGAACTGCGGACCGCTGTGTTTAACCTTGTCGAAAACGCAGTGAAATATTCGGGCGAGCTAAAGGAAATTGAAGTGGATTTGCTCACGCCGGACATTGACACCATCCTGCTGCAGGTACGCGATAAGGGGGTTGGCATTCCTCCCGCCGAATTGAAGCGCATTTTTAAACGTTTTTACCGCGTGACAAGCTCAGCGACGGGCCGCGTCAAGGGCACGGGACTCGGCTTGTTTATCGTCAGGTCTATCGCGCGTCGGCATGGCGGCGATGCATTCGCGCAGAGCGAAGGCACGGGGCGCGGAAGCACCTTTACATTGCGCCTTCCGAGAGCGTATCCCGTATGAGCCGGATTCTCGTGGTGGAGGACGAAGCGCACCTTGCCGAAGGACTGCGATTCAATCTGGAGCAGGAAGGCTACTCGGTTCGGGTAGCGGGCACGGGCGAAGACGCGCTGCAACTGCTCCTGAAAGACAGGGAGCCGTTTGACGCGCTCGTGTTGGACGTCATGCTGCCCGGCGAGGATGGCTTCGCCGTTGCTCGCGCGATGCGCGAAGCCCGAAATTATATTCCGATACTTATGCTCACGGCGCGCTCGCGTCCTGAGGATGTGTTGCAGGGTTTTGAATCTGGCGCGGATGACTACCTGCCCAAGCCATTTATTCTCTCCATTTTTATTGCGCGCGTGGGCAGCCTTTTGAGGCGCAAGACCTGGGAGCGCGTCGATCCAAAATCCCCGGCTAAGCCTGCGGCGAGCGAAACGGAATCCGTCGAGACGTTTACGTTTGGGGATAAGGTAGCGGACTTTGCGAATCTGACGCTAAAGGTGAGCAATGAAACGGTACAGCTGACCTTGATGGAAGCGGAATTGTTGCGTTATCTGATCGAAAACGCGGAACGTCCGGTGTCCCGAAAAGCGATTCTCGAAAATGTGTGGAACCTGCAGGAGGATACGGACACCCGCGCCATCGACAACTTTATTGTCCGCCTTCGAAAATATATTGAGAAGGAACCTTCAGACCCGAAGCACCTGGTGACCGTGCGCGGTCTTGGCTACAAATTCATTCCGTTCCCGGACAAGAAAGCAAAGAAATAGAGCAGTCGCATAGGGGAGTCTCGCCCGGCACACAATGAATTGCCGGACCGGGCCCGATGTGGCAATGGATTGTGCAGCGAACGCATTAAGGCAGCCCTTGTGGCTTTGAGTAGCACAGGCAGCCTTGCCTGTGCGGGTTTTGCGAAGCCCACACAGCCAAGAGTGGCTGTGCTACTTGGTGATGAATCGTCAGCCTGACCGTCTACCAGATTTGGCATCGAACGGCTGCGGGTCGCGCCAATGCGTCGCCGGGCTTGCAATCGAATGCGCGAGCGAATTCCGGCATGTTTGAGGGAGAGGCAATCGCGCGGAACCGGCTGAGCGGGTGAGGATCGGTATTCACAATTAATCGCTCGTATTCCGGACGATCGTTCGACGCCCAGGTTTGCGCGAAGGCGATGTAAAAGCGCTGGTCAGGAGTTAGGCCGCCGATCAACGCCGACTTTTTCCCCTGCTCCGCTTTTTGCAGGGCGCGGTAGGCAAGATTCAGCCCGCCGAGGTCGGCGATGCTTTCGCCCACCACCAACTTGCCGTTTTCGTGGATATCATCCTGCACCACGAAATCGCTGAACTGCTTTTCGACGCACGCGGCACGCTCGTTGAAATTTTTCTCGTCTTCCGGCGTCCACCAGTCCCGCAAGTTTCCTTGCGCGTCAAACTTTCTGCCTGAGTCGTCGAAGCCATGCGTCATTTCATGGCCGATTACAGCGCCGATCGCGCCGTAATTGGAAGCGTCATCAGCCTTGGGATCGAAAAAGGGAGGCTGCATAATGCCTGCCGGAAAAACAATTTCGTTCATTTGAGGATTGTAATAAGCGTTTACTGTGGGCGGAGACATGCCCCATTCGCCGCGGTCCACGGGCTTGCCGATTTTGTTCAGGTCACGCACGAATTCAAAGTGCGAACCGCGCATTTGATTCAGCACGTACGGACCCCGGTCCACAGCGTAGGCCGAATAATCGCGCCACTTGTCCGGATACCCGATCTTGCGTGTGAATGCGCCCAACTTTGTCAGGGCCTCTTTGCGCGTCGCCGCACTCATCCAAGGCAGAGTCTGCAAATCATCGCGCAGTGCATCGATCAGGTGATTCACCATGTCCAGCGCGCGGGCTTTTGCTTCGGGCGGAAAATATTTTTCGGTGTAAATCTGTCCGAGCGCCTCGCCCAACTGCCGGTCTGTAGCGGAGACGCAACGCTTCCAGCGCGGCAGCAGTTCTTTCGTGCCCAGCAGAATTTGGCCGTTGAAACTAAAATTTTCGTCGACAAACGGCTGGGACAAATAGGGGGCCGAGGAATTCAATACATGCCAGCGCAGATATATTTTCCAAGTGTCGAGCGGAGTGGCTTTCATCTCGTCGCTCATGGCCTGGAAGAATTTCGGCGCGGAAATATCGACAGCATTGATATTCGTATAGCCGATTTCCTGAAAATATTCCTCCCATGACCAATTGGGCGTGAGCGCCTTTAATTGTTCTCGATTCATGCGGTGATACGTTTTGTCCGGATCGCGGCGATCCACGCGCGTCATGGAAGCTTCCGCCAGCTTGGTTTCCATATCGAGGATGGATTTGGCTTCGGACACAGCTCTTGTTTCGTCATCTCCCGCGAGCGCCAGCATTTTGCTCACGTGCTCGGAATATTGCTGCCGCAACTGCTGCGATTTCTCGTCGGTCTTGGTGTAGTAATCGCGGTCCGGCAAACCGAGACCGCCTTGATCGGCGCCGCCAATCACCTCGGTGCTGTTTTTAGAGTCCTGCGTCGAGCCAAATTGGAAAACAGCGCGCAGCCCCAATCCCTGCAGACGCGCAATTTCAGCTTGCAACCCTGGCACATTCTGAATCGCGTTAATGCGCGCGATTTCCGAATCAAGCGGTTTCGTTCCCGCGGAGTTCACCTGCTTTTCGTCCATGCAACTGCCATAAAAATTGCCGATCTTTTGCTCATTCGATCCGGCAGCCGACTTGGTTACGGCAGCTTGTTCCAGAATCTGGTGAAGCAATTCACGATTACGTTCCGCGAGTTCGCTGAAGCGGCTCCAGCTGGGATAGGCGGGCGGCACTGGATTTTTGGTCAGCCACGCACCATCGGCGTAATGATAGAAATCTTCGCAAGGCTTGCACGTTTTATCGAGGATTGTGAGGTCCGCGCCGTGATCTGCCGCTCCGGAAACGTTAGCGTTACCCGACTGGGGCGTAGCCTTCAGCAGTTGTATAGAGGCAAGTAACACGAAAAGTAAAATAGCAGCGCAGATAGACAAGCGGAGGATAGAATTTCGCGAGATGGGCGCCTCAAAAACTTTGATCACTCCCGGTACAATGCGTTTCGTGAAGATTGACACAGGTACTCCCTTAATCAAACGTTGGGCATTCGGCTCTCTATAGGATGGCAGATTCCGTAACAGAAGTGCAAAAGCTTTAACACAGAGGACACGGAGAAAATGTTGGAGGAAACCGGAGGCTGCATGGATCACCGCCGGGGCGCCCACCGGTGTAGCCTGGCTCGATTGTCACGAGCGAAAACGAGGGACCAGAGGCCGGTTTAGATGAATCAGCGCGTCGAACGAGTTCGTGCCAACTACCGAAGGAACTCCCCTACTATTTTCCGGTTAACGGAAACGAGCGAATGTAATTTACAAGCCTCCACACTTGGTCAGGTGTTTCCCGCCCGTCGTAAGCAGGCATGCGGCCTTTGCCTTTCAGAATCAGGTAGGCGAGTTCTCCATCCGTGAAATGCTCCAGGTTTTGCGGTTTTCGCCAGTCGTGCGTATTCATGTTCACATCTTTGGCCTCAAGGCCCTTGCCGTCGCCATCTTTTCCGTGGCAGAGCGCGCAATCTGTCGCGCCGTATAAACGCTTGCCTTCCTCGACGGAATCCGAACTCATGGGTACGGGATTCGCCCGGTTAATTTCTTCCTGGGGAACTTTCGCCTGTTCAACCGACTTACCCCCACACCCGAACAACACACTGCACACCATTACGCACAAAATTGCGGCACGCCCCATTTTCCCCCTCCGGCCCGGACACTTGAACCTTACTGTGTTTAGCGGTCTTTAAGCACACGACTGGAAACGAAGTTTATATTTTTTAAGCAGAGTCGTACAGCGAAACCAAATTTGCAGAGCAATTTGTTTTCGTAAGTGTGGGAAGCTGTCGATCGGCTGGGTTGGCCATCGGATTGGGATGCGCAATAGAAATGTTCTTGTGCGACAGCCCGTTTTACAGTAAAAGAACGTTCCCGTTCGCTAACTGTGGCAAGCGCCATAAAAGTTGAGAAACGGCGCAGGTCGCTTTCGCATCTAACGTTCTCTGCCTTGCGAACGAAACAGCACGTGAGCTGCGACGCGAAATATTCTTTGTGTTTTCATGCGAGCTTAAGCAGAATGAAGCTATCCGATGGAATGTGAGGGCCAGCAAGATGCATTTCGTTTTTACAATTTGTCAGTGGATTGAAAACACAGGGATCGGTGGCGGCATCCGCGAATCCACGTGGCTATTTCCCGTGATCGAAACGGTTCATATTTTTGGAATCGTCATGCTTGTAGGGGCGACTTCGGTGCTGGATCTCCGCCTGTTGGGCTGGACGTTCAAAGGCAGGTCCGTGTCCAAGATGGCTTGGCGATTTCTGCCGTGGGCGTGGGTGGGGTTCACCATTCAATTGCTCACCGGAGTTCTGCTGTTCGCATCGGAAGCCACCAAGATGTATGAAAATCTCGGCTTTCAGATCAAGATGGTGCTGATCGTTGTCGCCGGCTTAAACGCGCTTCTCTTTCACTCCATTGCCTACAAGAGCGTCGACAAGTGGGAGTACGACGCTGTCGGTCCGCTTGGCGCGCGCGCGGCCGGCCTGATTTCCATTGTGCTGTGGTTTGGAATTGTTGCCGCAGGCCGCTGGATCGCCTACGTCTAACGGCGGGTTTCGACTAAAGCAACACAGGCTTCAGCCTGTGTTGCTTTAGTTTGCAGAAACTTCAGACTTCAGCGCCGGCACAGGCACTCTCTGCCACCCGCCTGCCACAGCCGCCACTAATCCGCACAATGCCGCAAACGATAGCCAAAGCGCAGGCATCGCGCGATTCCCTGTTTCGTGAATCAGGTACGTGCAGATCGCGGGAGTAAATCCGCCAAAGATCGCCGTCGCCAAACTGAACGCCAGCGAAAACCCAGATGTACGAATTTCCGGCGGCATAATCTCCGCGAGGTGCGGAATCATCGCGCCATTGTAAACGCCGAAAAACATGGATAGCCACAATTCAACGATCAGCAGCCGTGTGGTGGAGGGGTTGCTGACCAGCCACAACATCGCGGGATACGAAGTCAAAATAGCGGCCAGCGAAACACCGATCAACATTGGCCGCCTTCCGACAACGTCCGAGATCGCGCCGCCGGTGGGAAGCCAGAAAAAATTAGATAAGCCGACGCAGAATGTAACCATGAGGCTCTGGCGGCTGGTGAGATGCAGAACTTCAATCCCGTACGTCGGCGTATATGCGGTGATCAGATAAAAGCAAACCGTCGTCATGGTAGAGAACAAAACGCCGAGCGTAACAATTTTCCAGTTCGTCGCGAGCGAGGCAAGGACTTCGTTCAGATGCGGATGGCGTTTCTGCGCCAGAAATGCTTCTGTCTCGTCCAACGATTTGCGTAGCCAGAACAGCAGCGGGACAATCATGCAGCCGATTAAAAACGGCACGCGCCATCCCCAAGCAGACATGCGCTCAGGCGGCATGACGATGCTGAGTCCCACACCCAAGAGGGCGGCGAAAACCACGGCCACTTGTTGACTGGCCGATTGCCATGCGCAATAAAATCCCCGGTGGCCTGGCGTAGCCATTTCAGAAAGATAGATGGATGCACCGCCCACTCCGACGCCAGCTGAAAAACCCTGCAGCAAACGGCCCAGCAGCACGACGATGGGAGCGATAATCCCGATCGTTCGGTACGGCGGAGTGAACGCGATGACCATCGTGCCGACGGCCATCAACGCCAGAGTGAAAATTAGACCGGCGCGCCTGCCGTGCCGGTCGACGTACGCGCCCAGAACGACGGCACCGAGTGGTCGCATCAGGTACCCCGCGCCAAACGTTCCCAGCGTCATCATCAAAGAAGCGTATGCGTTGCTGGAGGGGAAAATTTCGCGCGCGATGTACGAAGCGTAGTACGCGTACACCATGAAATCGTACATCTCCAGAAAATTACCGCTGGAGATGCGTATTACATTGCCGACTTTTGAGCCCTTCGTTTGTGTGCTCATAGGACCTGGTTGTTTTCTATCTTATCCTGCCGAAGCTCATTTCGAACAGCGGGAGCGCTGCATGGTTATTTTCCTGCGGCGTTTCCGGTCAGATAAAAGTAACCGACCTTGTTGTTCGATGGCGAGCCGTACCAGATGCGTCCCTCGGAATCCGGAAAAAATTCGCGAATCGTATTTTCCGAATGGGGAAATGGATATTCGGTGATTTTTCCGGTCTTCGGATCCAGCCGCCCGAGAACATCCAGGTAATACGACGAGTACCACACGCTGTGATCAGCCGCGACCCCGATGGCATAGGGAAAAGAATCGATTCCGCCGGGCACATCATATTCTTTAAAGGTTTCGGTCTTGGGGTCGAATTGCCCAATTTTTCCTTTTTGAAACTCGCCGAACCAGACGATCCCGTCCTGATCGATTGCCAGCCTGCGTTCATACGATTCAGTGGTGGGGGGCATCCACTGCTTTACTTTCAAGGTTTTGGCATTCACTTCACCAATCTGCCCGGTCCCCGGATTCGTGAACCAAACATTTTCGTCCTTATCGAACGTCAGACTGTAGGTGTGATCCGCCTCAGGAAAATCGTTGTATTTCCCGGTTTCGGGATCGAACCGCGTCAGCGGGTAGCCGCTCGACCAGACCATGCCCTTCGAATCGATGCGCACGGTGTGCCGCGAACCGCCGTCTTCCCTGCCTTCTTTTCCTGGCCGGTACGCGTCCTGGTATTCCGTGATCTTCTGCGTCACGGGATCCCAGCGCCCCAATTTGTTGGAAGCCTGCTCGGTAAGCCATACGGATCCATCGGGCGCGGCCACTGCGGAGTGAATTGCCGCCGTTCCTTCGTTCGGAACAGGAAAATCCTGCATCTCGCCCGTCCTGGGATTCAGGCGAGTGATCTTGTTGGCAATTCCAAAATTCGGAATCCACACCGACCCATCTTTGGCTGGAGCGGCGCTGAACGGCATGCGGCTCGGGCCCGGCATGTCATATTCCACGTATGCGATTTTCATGGCATCGCTTGTGAAGGGACGAAGCGATTCCTTGTAGCCTGGCGCGTCGGCGGCGGATTTCGGCAGCACGGAATCCTGTCCGTACAATTTATTCAAGTAGCCGGATACTTCCGAGGCGTCCTGGTCCGTGAGCCGCCACGACAAACTGAAATGCATCGCCTCGCGCATGAACTGCACACGATCCGCCCAGCCATCGGCGTCGCGCGTTACGGAAGCCATGCGCGTTTGAAATCCGTGGCAGATGAAGCATCGTGTAAAAATGATCTGCTTGGCATGAGCTTCCGGCCAAAGTTTTTTCGCCTGGTAAATGGAAAGCTCGTTCCAGCGCACGATTCCCGGCTGCATGGAAAAGTCAGCCTCAAAATTCTGATCCGCCGCCAGTGCAACGCCGCTCTTGGGTTCCGCGCGGAAGCCCGTAGCCTTCACCTGCATGCGGTAATCGCCGGCGGGCAATTTCTCGACACTGTAGCGGCCCTGGTGGTCGGTCAAAACGTACATGCTGATTTTTGTTTTCGTATTTTGCGCTTGTACGAACGCACCTTCGATCGGCGCTCCATCCTGCCCCTTTACCGTACCGGAGACTGTGGCTCCATAGCAGGACGACGCAAGGTACAGCGCAAGACCAACAATGGCCACGAACCTCGATTGGGACCGCATGCTCACTCCTCGAAGATTCATTCTTTTAATTTCCAGCCGAAATTGAATGCCGTGATGCGCATTATGCCCCAAATCTTGGGGAAATGGGTATCGCGTTCAGTAGCATAGGCACTCTTGCCTGTGTGGGTTTTGCGAAGTGCACACAGCCAAGAGTGGCTGTGCTACCCGGATATCGATCGGCAGATTGAAACTGTACCTCAGCGGGTCACGATAGCGGACTAAGGTATTCCAGTAAATCGTGATCGCCATCACATACAACAAATTGTCGCCCCGTTAAATTCGCATGGACTTATTCAACGGATGAATCTTTGCATAGCGAAGCCACTCGTGGTAGGCTCCTGGCAATAACTCATCCCACTGTAGCCTCTGGCATTCGCTGAGCGCCTCAGTTTTTGGGTCCAGGCAGATTCAGCATGACCTCCGGCTTGGAGGGCCCCTTGCACTCGAAACCACGATTCCCCGGCATCCGCGTGACCGCCAATGGAAATCAGCTAGTCTCTTATCACACCGAAACTCGAATTACGGATGCGGGAATTTTCTATCCGATAACTCCGTCCACCGAGGGCGGCGAACTCTACCAGCAGGCTTACGCGGAAGGCAAATTAAATGTCTTCGGCCGAAGCACGATCGCTGTCGAAACGGAAGGCGAGCACGCAGCGCAGGGCGGAGCCATCGCTCATTCCGTGTGCGGGCAGCGCGTGGTCAATTTCACCTCGGGGCAAGGAATTGTGTACGGGGTCGAGCAGTACTACCACGCGCCCGGCAAGTGTTCGACGATGGTGCTGGAAGTCGGCGCACGCGCGCTGACCAAGCACGCGCTGAACGTACACTGCGGCCATGACGATGTTTACGGCGCACTGGACACTGGATGGATCATCTTGTTTGGTAAAGACGCGCAACAAGCGGCGGATCAGGCGCTGATTCTGCGCCGCGTCACCGAGCAGAGTTTGACTCCCGGAATGAATGTGCAGGACGGTTTCCTGACTTCCCACCTGGAGCGCACATTTTATAAGCACGAATCCGAATTGATGCGCGAATATCTGGGCGCGCCTGACGACATCATCGACTGCCCCACGGAAAGCCAGCGCGTGTTGTTTGATCCCACGCGACGCCGCGTGCCGCGCATGATCGATCTGACGAATCCCGTGCTGCTCGGCCCCGTGCAGAACCAAGAGCACTACATGCAGGGAGTGGTGGCCCGCCGCAACAATTTCACAGAACCCATCCTCCAATTCCTCGAAAACGCCTACAAAGTTTTCGGCGAAATGACCGGCCGCCATTACGGCCTCGTGACCCAATACAAGACGGAAGATGCGGACACGGTATTCGTTTCGCTGGGATCCGCCGCTGAAAATATAGAAGCCGGCGTCGACTATTTGCGCGAACACCGCAACGCAAAGGTCGGCTCAATTCACCTCAACGTGATTCGTCCCTTCCCCGAAGCCGCAGTCCTCAAGGCCATCGTGGGTAAGCGAAACGTTATCGTTCTCGAACGGTCGGATGAGCCTCTGGCCGGGGACAACCCGATGGGCCGCGATATCCGCACCGCGCTCAGCAAGGCACTTGTGACGCACGATCACGCGGCGGAAGCCAATCTTCCCGCGATCACCCCGGACACAATGCCTCGCTTGTTCAACGGTGTTTACGGTCTGGGCTCCCGCGATTTCCGGCCCGAACACATTCTGGGCGCGTATGAATTTGCGACGGGAACCCGGACGCGCAAAGACGGCAAAGGAATCGCCGATGGAATTTCTTTTTTTGTTCTGGGCGTCGATCATCCCTACGAAGTGAAATCGAACGAAACTCCTTCGCTGCTACCGGATAAATCAATCGCCGTGCGCTTCCATTCCATTGGAGGTTGGGGCGCGATCACCACCGGAAAAAATCTTGGCGCCATTATTGGCGACCTGAACGATCTGCTTTACGACCGCGATAAAGTCGTCGACGCATTCGGCAATCCAAAGGAAATTATCCACGTCAGCGCCAATCCAAAATACGGATCGGAAAAGAAGGGCGCACCTACCTCCTACTTTATGGTCGCGGCTCCGCAGCGCATTCGCGTGAATTGCGACCTGCGCCACGTCACCGTCGTTCTCTGCTGCGACCCCAAGGCTTTTACGCACACGAATCCGCTGGATGGAATTCTGGAGGGCGGCTGCCTGATCTGGGAATCGGAAGAGGAAGGCGAGCAGGCCTGGGAGCGCCTGCCGATGTGGGCACGCAGACAGATCATCGACAAAAAGATCCGCGTCTATACCCTGCCCGGCTTCGAAATTGCCCGCAAGGCGACGGATCGAGCCGACTTGCAGCTCAGAATGCAGGGCAATGCGTTTCTCGGCGCGTTCTTCGCAGTGTCGCCGATCTTGCAGGAGTTTGGGATTACGGACGAACAATTCCGCGACGTCGTACACAAGCAATACGTAAAGAAATTCGGACGCCTGGGCGACGCGGTTGTGAATTCCAACATGGAAGTTATGACGCAGGGTTTCGAACGAGTGCGCGAAATCCGCGTGGGCGAAATGACCGCGCCGGACCATTCCTCGCTACGCGGCGAAGCGCTTTTGCCCGTCATTACATCATTCACAGAAGATTCCACATGCGGCGCGGGATGCCGCTCGCACGAAGTTCCTGTAGGTCAGGGGACACGAACTCCATTTTCGACCATTGCCAAGTTCGATGCGGAGTTCCGCTCAAACTATGGCTATAACCAGCCAGCTTCCCCGCTCGCGTCGGTAGGCGTAATGGCCGCCGCGAGCGGAGACACGGCATCGAAATACGTGGCGCGGCGCGAAACGCCGCTCTACATTCCGGAAAATTGCACGCAGTGCATGGAGTGCATCGCGGTTTGCCCGGATACCGCGCTGCCAAATTGTTCGCAGGATCTGGATACGCTCCTGCGCACCGCGATCGCGAACTACGTAACGGACGCGGGAGAGCGCGATAAAATGTTCCGGCTCGTCCCAGAAATTGACAAGCGCATGCATGCATCCATGCGCGACTCACTTGCCGCGAAGACGCTTACACCTCTCCCTGAAATTCTGCGAAAAGTGACGAACGAAGTGGATGGCTTCTCGGACAAAGCCAAGCGCGAACTCTTCGCCGTCATCGAAAAAGTTCCAATGGCCTTTCAAAAGGTCAACGCTATCTTTTCCACGCCGGAACGCAAATCGCCAGGAAGCGGCGGCATCTTTTCCATTTTCGTTTCGGACTTGTGCAAAGGTTGCGCCGCGTGCGTCACGGCCTGCGGAGACCATCAGGCCCTGAGAATGGTGCAGGAAACCGAAGCAGTGAATGCCGAGCACGAAACAGGCACCGCGTTCCTGAATCTCTTGCCCGACACTTCCCAGAAGTATTTGGGTCTGTACAACGACACGCATCCTGACGAATCGAAGACCGCGGCGCTCCGTAATTTGCTGATGGTGCGGCGAAACTATGACGCGCTCGTCGCGGGCGACGGGGCGTGCGCGGGCTGCGGCGAAAAGAGCATTCTAAAAGCGATCACGTCGGTCACGGAAGCGTACATGCGGCCGATCTACCACGCCAAAGCCACTCGCCTGCGCACCAAAGCAGGCGATCTGGAAAAAGTCGGCGTACAAAAGCTGGCGGAATTAAAGTCGCGCAGCCCGCAGGAATACGAACTGCTGCGGCAGGCCATCGCGCATCTCGTGATGGGCCTCGGCGGCGAGGACGAAAAAGATACGAAGCAACGCGTCGCCGCGCACGGGGAGATTACAGATACTGACCTCGTTCACTCAATCGCCACGGTCATGCTGCAAGAGGCCTTCAATCACATGAACCTGCAGGCGATCGACGGGCGCCTCGCGAACGGCATGTCCGTGATGGCCATGGCCGCGCACACGGGCTGCGACACGGTCTACGGATCCACGCCGTCAAATAACCCCCACCCTTACCCGTGGATGAATTCCCTTTTCCAGGACGGCGTTACCGTCGGCTGGCTGCTAGGTGAGAGCTTCATCGTCGATCACGCCCGGCGTTCCGTAATTCCTGAGCGACTGGCGGACGTGTTGATGCAGCGCTCGGAAAACGTCATCAAGGCGCGCGAATATTACGAGTTCTCTCATTTCACCGACGCCCTGATGACCGATCAGGAAATTCACGAGCTCCCGAAAGTGTGGGTCGTGGGCGGCGACGGCGGAATGGGTGATATTGGCTATCAAAATACTTCGAAGGTAATTTTGCAGAACCGTCCCAACGTCAAAGCCCTGATGCTCGATACCCAGGTCTACTCGAACACCGGCGGCCAGAACTCGGACTCCACACCTATGCTGGGCGGAAACGATATGAACGTGTTCGGCGCCGCCACGCAGGGCAAGAACGTGGAAAAGAAAACCGTCGCCGAAACATTTCTCGCCGGCCACGGTTCTCCCTTCATTGCACAAATTTCCATCGCCAACGCGCCGAAACTTTACCGCGCCATTCTTGACGGCCTCGAATACCGCGGCACTGCTTTCCTGCAGTGTTTCACCACCTGCCAACCGGAACACGGCGTGCCCGACGACATGGCGCTTACGCAGGCACAGCGCGTGCGTGATTCGCGTGGCGCCCCGGAATTCATCTTCAACCCGCGGCTAGGCGAAACGTATTTCGAGGCGCTCGACTTGAAGGGCAATCCCTCGCTCGAAAAAGACTGGTACGAAACGAAATTCAAATCCACGAACGAGCCATATCGCTATACGGTTGCGCACTGGTGCGCGACGGAAGCGCGCTTCCGCAATCACCTAAAGAAAATCAAGAAGGACGACGCGGCCAAGCTCATCTCGCTTGAAAATATGCTGGTTCGCATCACGCAGCAGGACGTGGTCTACCGCCGCTACCTCCACACGGAAAATCTGTCTTATGTTCCGGACTTCGGCGTATACATCAAGATTCAAGGGGCGAACGGCGAGTTGGAATACCGCTCACTTTCAAGGCAGCTCGTACTATTCTGCGTGGAACGCCGCAAATCTTGGCGCATGCTGCAGAGCAAATGCGGGATTGAGAACAAAGAATACAAAGTGCAGCGCTCGATTCTCGCCGACGTAAATGCGGGCAAAATATCGCGCGAAGATTTCTTTGCGCGCGCGGAAGAATTGACGAAGGAGAGAATGCCCAGCGCGCCAGAGCACGCTGCTCGTCCGGCCGCACCGCCGGCGGCGCCAGCGGCGCCATCACCGACCCCAACTCCCATTTTGCCAACCGCCGCCGCAACTTCCGTCACGGCGAAAGCGCAAGCGAAAGCATGGCAAACAGTAGCCAGGAGCGTTGCGATTCACGCATCGAAACAGTCCGTGGCAGCAAGCAAACCATTTCAAGCGTCTTTGAAAAGTGACCTGGAAAGTGATTCCGCCGACTGGGAACAACGCATACAAGTTCGCCTGATGGAGTTGGACGTCGATCCAGGCAATGACGCCGATCAGGCAGCCATCACCAAGAGCCGAGACTGATTCCAGTTCTGAAAATTGCAAATCCTCCCACCTCCACTAGTTCGTGGGGGGTGGGAGGATTTGCATAAAAAGTCTTGAAACGATTGTGCTGCGCAGGAACACGGTCGGCTATCCCGGATATGCCCCAGAAATGTAGCTGTTCAGTTGCGAAATCGTGTGCTCTTGCGCGGATATGATCCATTTCACCATATCGCCAATCGACACGACGCCCAGAATGACGCCATCCTCCACCACTGGGAGATGGCGAATATGTTTCTCCGTCATGATCCTCATCCCGTCTTCCACGGTTTGCTCGGGCGTCACAAACACAGGCGGAGTCGACATGATTTCCTTGACCTGCGTTTCCTTTGACGACTTCCCCTCCAGGATCACTTTCCGCGCATAGTCGCGCTCGGAAAGCACACCGATCAGTGCATTATCCGAAACGACGAGCAAGGCACCGACATATTTGTCCGCCATTAACTCGATCGCGTCATACACACACGCTTCCGGGGAAATGTGCCAGACGCTTTGGCCCTTCTGTTTCAAAAGCAATCCAATCGTGTCGTTGAGGTTCATAGGTGTCATTCCTGGACTGCGGAAGTTTGGCCGGGGGGCATCAAACAACCAATTTGATGCCGGTTACTCGCGAACATACGTCCGCTGCTATGCGCTGTCAAGGCGAATTATCCGCGAAAAAACGCCATCAATCGGTTGTGCGGTGCAAAGGGCAGAAGCGGTCGCTCGCATTGTGCCAGCATCAAGAGCGCGGTATATTAAGGCGCAGACAGTTACATCGCAAAAAATATTTTTTGATTCGAGGGAATCATGCGCATGAAATCATTCCATTGGATTTTCGCCGCCCTGCTCGTCGTGCTCTGGCCCGCATGTAGTTCGAAGGCGCAGACCACCAAAGGGGCCGTGGACTACGAAGACCACTGCGCTACGTGCCACGGAAATCCAAAAAGCACGACCCCTGCACCCGACGTCCTATCCCTGTGGAAATTGACGGCGGAAGAACTGTACGCGGCGCAAGGGAAAGGTGCGCATAGCTCAATGCAGGGCGCAACGGATGACGACTGGCGCGAGGTCGCTTACTATTTGGGTCGGCGGCGCGTTGGAATCACCAAAGTGACGGACGCAAAACTCATGCCGAATCAGTGTCCCGGAAATTCTCCCCTCGGCGACTTATCCGCGAAACCCATGTGGAACGGATGGGGCAACAGTATCGCCAACACGCGCTTTCAGTCGGCGAAAGAAGCGGGCCTGACCGCGGCGCAGGTGCCAAACCTCAAATTAAAATGGGCGTTCGGTTTCCCCGGCGCTGAAGAGGTTTATGGCCAGCCTACGGTCGCCGGCGGCCGCGTATTTTTAGGAGTCGATACCGGCGCGGTGTATTCCATTGACGCGGAAACGGGCTGTGTCTATTGGTCCTACCAGGCGGATGCCGGCGTTCGAACGGCTGTCACCATCAACACGCTGAAGGGTAAAGGGCCCAAATACGGCGTTTACTTCGGCGACATTCGCGCGAACATGTACATGCTGGATGCGTCCACGGGCAAAGAAATCTGGAAAGTGAAAGTGGACGATGATCCCGTCGCGAAAATCACGGGAGCGCCGACGTTATATGAGGACCGGCTCTACGTGCCAGTGTCTTCGCAGGAGGAGCGCTCGGCTGGCTGGAGCACCGTATACCCGTGCTGCACGTTCCGCGGCAGTGTCGTCGCTCTCGACGCGAGCAACGGCCACACCGTTTGGAAAACGTACATCGTGAAAGATCCGCCCAAGCCGATGGAAAAAACTGCCAGCGGCGTGCAGGAATACGGTCCAAACGGCGGCGCGGTCTGGAATTCGCCAACGGTCGATCCCAAGAATCATGCCATTTACATTGGTACCGGCGATTCCTACACGAAGCCAGTCTCAAAAAACACCGACGCCATAGTGGCGCTCGACATGAAGACGGGAAAAATCATGTGGTCTGTGCAAGACACGGAAAACGATGCATGGCTTTCCGGATGCGGCGGTGAGATTAAATCGGAAAATTGTTTGCCGCCCAACGAAATTGGACCGGACTATGATTTTGGCGCATCGCCGATTCTGGTCTCCTTAGGTAACGGCCATAGGATGCTCGTGGCCGGACAAAAGAGCGGGATGGTCTGGGGCCACGATCCAGACCGCGAAGGAACGGTTGTGTGGAAGACGCCGCTTGTAAAGAAGTTGGCCCTCGGCATGATCACCTTCGGGGGCGCTTCGGACGACCAAAATTCTTATTTCGGATTACGCAGCGGCGGCATCGCCGCGGTGCGCAACGATACCGGCGAACAGAAGTGGTTTACGCCCATCGCGCCGACCCCGGGCCCCGGATCCAAAGGTGAAAATGCGGCCATCACCGCGATTCCTGGAGCCATCTTTTCCGGAAGCTGGGACGGCATTATGCGCGCCTTCTCCACGGACGACGGACATTTACTATGGGAATATAATATGCTCCATAGTTACGATACAGTTAACCACGTAGCGGCCAAGGGTGGCTCGATGGGCGCCACCGGACCGACCGTCGCAGGCGGCATGCTCTTCGTCGGATCCGGCTACGTGTTTACCGGAGGCATCCCCGGCAACGCACTCCTGGTTTTTGCCGCGCAATAGATTGGTTTCACTAGAGCGGGCTTCAGCCTGCGGAATTTGGTCCTTGCCTGGACTAAACCCCGAAGGCTGAAGCCCGCGCTACTGTCGGCCTTGCATTCATGCGAAAGGCGGAAACTTGCAGCATTTCGGGGCCTTCGTCGTGGGAGTGATCATCGGTTTTCTTGGCGGTTTATTTGGGAAAGGCGGCAGCGCCATCGCCACGCCTCTGTTGGCCATCGTTGGTTTTCCCGGTTTTATCGCTGTCGCGTCTCCACTACCGGCCACGATTCCCGGAACATTACTTGCCTCCGCTCAATATTGGAAGCATCGGCTCGTCGATTGGCAGGTTGTCTCGTGGAGTATCGGAGTCGGAATTCCTGCCACAATTCTCGGCTCCCTGGTCACCAAGTTCATAGGCGCGCGATTCTTGCTCATTCTCACGGCAATTTTTGTGCTTGGGTTTGGACTTTCATTTCTTATCTCGCCAACCGAGAAAATATCCGTCACCTCTCTTCCGACCCCTGTCGATCAAAAGAAAGTGGTTTTTTCACGAATGAGGCTCGCGTTGATTGCCGCGGGCGTGGGATTTATTTCCGGCCTGCTCGCGAACGCGGGGGGATTTCTGCTCGCGCCTGCCTACATTCGGCTCTTGAAGCTGCCCATTAAGAAATCTTTCGCCTGCTCGCTGGCCGTCTCCGCTGCACTCGCCATTCCCGGCACAATCATCCACGCGTACCTCGGGCACATTTCCTGGACTGTGACGGGGCTTGTGGCGCTCGGTTCGATTCCCTGTTCGATGATCGGCGCGCGCATAGCCATTCGCTCGCGATCGACTCACCTCGCGCGCATGTACGGACTGTTTCTCACCGCGCTGGGCATCCTGTCCTTTTTTCATTTGGGGTGATTTTTCAGTAGGACAGGCTTGAGCTTGTCTTCTTTTGAATTTGTGATGACGCAACAAGAAGTCAAAAGCAGACAGGCTGAAGCCTGTCCTACTGGAAAATCTCCCGGCGCGTCGTCGTTAGTGATAATTTAAAGCGCACCAAAATCGGAGCAGGAAATGTCTTTCAGTACGCCTACACCTTTAAACCCGGCACATTTTCTGGATCGCGCAGCGAAGATATTTTCGCAGCGAACGGCCATCGTGGACAGCCTCCGCAGCTACACATACGCACAGTTTGGCGAAAGGTCTCACCGCCTCGCAGGATTGCTGAAAAATGCAGGGGCGAAGCCAGGCGACCGCATCGGTGCCCTCTGCACCAACAGCCACGTGATGCTCGAAATGCACAACGGCGTCCCCATGGCGGGCTGCGCGCTCGTCCCCATTAATATCCGGCTTTCGATGCAGGAGATTGCTTACATCCTCGAAAATTCCGGCGCACGCATCTTAATCGCCACACATGAGTTCGCGGAAATGGCGCGGAGACTCTCTGCTTCAACGGACGTGCGGCCCATTGTTGCGGGCGACGAGACGAGCGAGTATGAAACATTGCTGCAATGCGCGGAGCCGGTTCCGACCGAACCGATGGACGAAATGTCCCTGCTTGCCATCAACTATACGAGTGGCAGCACTGGCCGCCCAAAAGGCGTGATGTACACACATCGTGGCGCCTGCCTTCAGGCCCTGGCAATGGCGTTTCATTCGCAGATGGGCCTCGATAGTTCCTATCTTTGGACGCTTCCCATGTTTCATTGCAACGGATGGTGTTTTACCTGGGCCGTCACGGCTGCGGGCGCGACGCACATTTGCCAGCGGCAAATTGATTCCGCGGCAATCTGGCAAACGATTTGTTCGGGCAGCGTGACTCATCTTTGCGCCGCGCCGACGGTGCTGACGATGATCGCGGAAGCCGCCGCGTCTTCCTCGGCAACTTCCGCTCCGGCAAAGAATATCCGTGTTGTCCACGCGTTCACGGGAGGCGCGCCTCCCACGCCGGCCTTGCTCACGCGTCTAGCGGCGCTGAATTTGCGAGTGACGCACCTATACGGACTGACCGAAACGTATGGCCCAGCGGTAATCAACGATTGGCAGCCCGAGTGGTCTTCTCTGCCGGAAAACGAAAAGGCATCTCTGAACGCGCGGCAAGGCGTAGGCAATGTGGTAACGAACGACGTTGCCGTAATCGACCCAGAGGGCCGCGAAGTCCCATCCGACGGCACGACGATCGGCGAAATTGCCGTCCGCGGAAACAATGTGACCGTCGGCTATTACCGCGATGACGAAGCCACGCGCGAGGCCGAGATAAATGGCTGGTTTCGCACAGGCGATCTGGGCGTCCGATTTCCCGATGGTTATATCGAACTTCGCGATCGCGCGAAAGACATCATCATCACCGGCGGAGAGAACGTGGCTTCGGTGGAAGTGGAAAAAGCGCTCGCCGAGCATCCCGCCGTGCTGGAAGCCGTCGTCGTCGGGCGTCCTGATGAGCGCTGGGGAGAAATTCCAGTCGCGTTTGTCATCTTGCGCGAAGGAGCGGACGCGACAGCGGAAGACTTGATCGAATTTACGTGCGCGCGCATTGCCAGGTTCAAGGCGCCGCGTGAAATCCGGTTCGAGCCATTCCCAAAAACTTCGACGGGCAAAATTCAAAAATACCTATTACGCCGCAGGTTGATTGAACAATTGAATGAGCAGCGAACGGGCCAGGATAAATAATTTCTACCCTCACATTTAAATTGAGCATGCTCACTCACGATTTAATACAATTCCAATTCCCATTCCGGAGGCTCTGAAATGGCATTGCGAACGGCTGCAGAATTTCTTGCGGGGTTGCGCGACAACCGCGAAGTGTATTACCGGGGCGAGAAAGTCCCAAGTGTGGTCGATCATCCCGAGCTCGGTGTCGCCGCGCGCCACGCCTCCATCGATTTTGAGATGGCGGAAAATCCGAAATTTCGGGAACTGGCCGTGCACCACGTTGGCGCGGAAGAATATTCTGCGTACTACCGCGTGCCGCGCAATTCGCAGGATTTGCTTTCCCGGTCCCAGCTCATTGAAGCCGGGACAGCCGAAGGCGCAACGCTCGTCCTGCTGATCAAGGAAATCGGCACCGACGCCTTGTTTGCGTTGACGCGCATACTGGGCCGCAGCGGCGACGCCGACGGCATCAAGCGCGTCGAAGCTTTTTATCGCCATTGCCGCGACAATGACCTTGCACTTGCCGTCGCGCAAACCGATGTGAAGGGGGACCGCAGCAAGCGCCCGTGCGAGCAAAGCGATCCCGACATGTACGTTCGCGTCGTGGAAAAGCGAGCGGATGGCATCGTCGTAAGCGGCGCGAAAATTCACACGTCGTGCACACCCTACGTGGACGAAGTGATCGTCCTGCCCAGCCGCTCGATGGGACCTGGTGACGAGCCCTGGTCGCTCGCCTTCGCGATTCCCACCGCGACGCCCGGTCTGCGCCTGTATGCTTCCGATTATTTACACGGCACGGACGATCCCTTCACGCGTCCCATTTCCACGACTCACAAAATGGTGGAGACGCTCACCGTCTTTGAAAACGTATTTGTGCCCTGGGAGCGCGTATTTTTTGTGGATCGCCCGGACCTCGCCGGGGCCACGGCATTAACGTTTGTCGAATTTCATCGCTTCACTGCCGTGAGCTATAAGTTGCCTTTGCTGGATGCGATGGTCGGCGCCGGAATTGTGATGGCTAAGGCGAACGGCATCGATCGCGCGGGACACGTGCGCGACAAACTGACATGGCTTGGCGGCTACGCGGAAACCGTGCGCGGCCTGACGGAACTCGCCGCGCTGCGCTGCAAAACGGAAAATGGCGTAGCCTACCCTGACGTGTTTACTACTAACATGGCCAAGTGGACGTTCGCGCGCGAATTTCACCAAGCCATCGAAACCGTGCAGGACCTTGCCGGCGGGTTGCTTGTCACCGGCCCCGGCGGCATGGATTGGAATTCGCGGGACGTGCGTCCCGTACTCGACAAATATTTGCCCGGCGCATGGCCCGCGGATCGCCGCATGGCCATCATGAATTTGATCAGCGATCTGACGACGCGGCTGTACGGCGGATATCAGGCAGTGCTCGCCGTGCACGCTGAAGGATCAATCGAAGCGGAAAAAATGGCCATGTTCCGCGCGTACGATCCGTCGCGCTCTATCTCGCTCGCGATGCGGCTCGCGGGACTTGAAGCAACGAAAACAGCAAAATAATTTTCCAGGAGCAAATTTTGGGAGACTTAACCGGAAAAGTTGCCGTTGTCACGGGTGCAAGCCGCGGCATCGGACGCGCCATCGCGGAGGCATTTTCTCGCGAGGATGCGCGCGTCGTAATCTGCGGCCGCAAGCAGGAGACGCTCGACCAAGTGGCCCGCGAAATCGGCTCAAACGTAAAAGCCATTGCCTGCCACGTGGGCCGCGCCGACCAAATCGAAAACATGATTGCATTGGCGGCGCGCGAGTTCGGCCCCGTCGACATCCTCGTCAACAACGCCGCCACAAATATTTCTTTAGGCCCGTGCCTCGAAATCGACGAAGCTCAATTCGACAAAATGATTGAAGTCAATTTAAAGAGCGCGTTTCGTCTGATCAAGGCGGTCGCGCCGGGAATGTGCGAGCGCGGCACCGGGTCAATCATCAATATCGCATCGATCGCGGGACTTCGCCCGCAACTGCACAGCCTGCTCTATAGCATGACGAAGGCCGCGCTCATCATGATGACGCAATCCTATGCCCTCGAGCTCGGCGCAAAAGGAGTGCGCGTCAACGCCATCGCTCCCGGTCTAATCCAAACAACGCTCAGCGAATATTATTGGAAAGAGGACGCACAGAGAACGAGCGTGCTGGCCAAGCAACCGATCAAGCGAATCGGCCAGCCAAGCGACGTCGCGGAATTGGCGCTCTTGCTGGCCTCTGACAAAGGATCGTACATCACGGGCCAAACGCTAACCGTCGATGGCGGATTTCTTCTTCCGGGTCTTTGACTTGTAGCGCCACGTCTCCCGGCAACCCGCCGCTCGCCGACGCAAATCAACACTCCGGCGGGCGCCGATGCTGCCAAACTTACTGCGGCTTATATTTGTTATGGCAAGTCTCGCAAGTTGTCAGAATATCGTCGCTCACATCCCCCAGCTTGTTCAAATCTTTCGCATTAGCGGCCTTAAATGCAGCATTGCCCGCATCCACCATCGCTTTTGAATCTTTCATCCACTCGCCATTGTCTTGGGAGCGGCCCGCCATCATGAGCAGGTTGCCAGATTCCGCCAGGATCAGCGCATTGTTTTGCACGGCGGCCCATTCCTTGTCTGTTTTCGGAGGATTTGCCGATATTGCAAAGATCACGTCGGACGAGGGAATCACCATGGCCCTCATCACTTGCAGCGTTGTACCCACCGGCTGAAATGTGGGCGCATCCGCCATCGCCGAGCTTGCGAGCAATAGAATCATTATCGTAATTGTGCGCAACTGGGTCTCCTCGCGTGCAGAAGCAGGCTATTGAGTCTGGGAAATAACCTAGTCGCGCAGCCATGGCGGGTCTGTGTTCGCCGTCACCGCAGACCGTAACGACGGTCACGTCGTGACAAATAATTCATTTTTTGAGGGGCGTAAATACTATGAGGGCAGGTATCGTACCAATCGAGTCATGCCACCTTCCATATGATAGAGGTTGTGGCAATGGAAAAGCCATGAGCCGGGATTGTTTGCGATGAAATTGAGCTCCACGCGTCTGGAATGTGTCCATACGATCGTCGTGTCTTTGTAAACGCTTCCCACGCGAAAGAAATGTCCGTGCAAATGCATCGGATGCGGCATCGCACTTTGGTTATCCAGGAGGATGCGCACAACGTCTCCTTGGCGAATTTCAATAGGATCGGCATTCGGGTACGCCTGGCCATTCATAGTCCACTGCTGGGTCATCATCCCGGGAGCACTCATCATGCCGCCCGCCTTCATCTCTCCGCCTCCCAGCGTAAACTTAAAAGTGCGGTTTGCCTTTTGCATTTCAGACAAGTCCATTCCGCGCAGGTCTTCCAATTTAAGCAACTGCCCGCGTGAAAGGCCCTCCGGTAGCGCGCCTTCGCGGGGCTGCGTATCGTTCGAATCCAGGTAGCGCAGCACCGCCCGCGCTGGCGGCAATTCGCTATCCGAAGAAGCGGCAATGGGCCACACGCCAGAATTCCTGGCCTCAATCAGCACGTCATACCGTTCTGCGGGAGCCAGCATAAGCGCATCAACGCGCAGTGGTTCGACCGGCCTCCCATCCGTGTGCGTGACGAGCAGCGGATGCCCGCCGATCGCAAAACGGTAGATGGTTGCGCCGGATAGATTGATCAGCCGCAGCCGAACGCGCTCTCCATTCTTTACATTGAAAACAGCCGGAGCTTCCGGCGGCCGGCCGTTAATGAGTGACGTAATGTAAGGTGGCGCAACCATGGGGCCGCCGCCTGTCGTCATTCCCGTGCCTAAAGGCTTTGGTGCGTCCGCCAAAAAATCGCTCAAAGTCACCGTATGTTCGCGGTCATACTGGATATGCGCTTTTTTCTCTTCGATGATCAGCGGGCCAACCAGTCCGCGGTCCTGTTGAAGTCCAAAGTGAGAATGATACAAAAAACTTCCAGAGGGCGCTGCATCGAACTCGTATACAAATTCTCCGCCGGGAGAGATCGGAGGCTGCGTGACGTCGGGAACTCCATCCATCGCATTGTGCAGGGGAATTCCGTGCCAGTGAATGGTGGTTCCTTCAGGCAGATTATTTTTTACAGTCAGTCGAAAACGTTCACCTTCTCTTGCGCGTATTTCCGGACCTGGAAAACGTCCGTTATAAAGCCATTTTTCAAAGATCCCGAGCGAGGGAATCTCAAACTGTGTTGGTTCGGCCGCCAGCGTATATTCACGTAATTTTTCTTCGGGCGCATCGAGGTCGTGCAATGCAACAGAGCCGTTTGCGTTCTGCGATTTTCCACGAAAGAGTAATGCCGCGCTGGACATTTCAGCCGCGGCAAGCGTGCCCGCTGCTAAAGCGCCTAGCTGAGTCATTGCGGACTTCACAAACGTTCGACGGTCCATAAGCGGCTTGGGCGGTCCTGACCCGGTGGGCTTACGCGCGCGGCGAGCCCTGTTGGAAGCTTGAGATGCCAGCGGTCAATAGTAGAGCAGCTTTCATAATTTCTAAAAAGGGATACCCGACATCGCAAACCGTCTAGAAAAACGCGATCCACCTGCCCATCCCCACGATCCCAAACCATAACAGAATCGAGCACACGCCCGCGAATTTCGCGCCAAAGGGCGTGCCGCCGTGCTCCCATTTAGCCACACTGCGATGGACTGAAAAATGAAAGATCAACGCGTTCAGGGCCGCGAATACGAGCAGCAGCATTTTCCACCGGAAACCTGTGTTCGTGTAGCAGCGAGTCGCCTCGGAGACAAACATCAATACGCCGGTAACGAGCATCAGAACGAAACCGTAAAGCGCCCATCGCAGAGTGCCATTCACGACGTGCGAGACGTCGTCATGGCGCAGGTAAACGCCCATCAATCTCAGATCCAATACGGCCGTCGAGCCGACAACAGTGACAATGCCAAACATGTGGACGCTCTCGATTGCCGGGAACATCCATGAGGACGTCGCGATCGTGCTTCCCAAGGATGTGCTTTCCAGCCAATGACACAGCGCGATCGGATCTAGCATTTTTACTTTCTCCTTCTCTATTCCAGGCGCGGCGCACTTTCGAGAGCGCCTTCCGTCCCGGTCCGCTAAATATGCAGTGTGCGGTTTCCGTGTGATTCACGGACGCTATTCGCGGGCCCCGGTAAACCCGATCACCCTCGACATCGCCACGATTCCGAACCACAGCAGGATTGAAATCACCGCACTCCACCGGATCGAGGACGGTGTTCTTCCCGGCTCTTGCCACTTGCCTTCGCTATCTTTTATGGCGCGCTCCAGCATAAAAATATTCAGCCCCGCCACCAAGACCATTGCGATCTTGAAACGAAATGCTGTGTTCGTATACATGTCTACGGCTTGCGCGGCAAAGACCAAAAACCCTGTGGTTAAATTGGCGATCAATCCCGCTTGGGCCCACGGCAGAGTGAGATGCGCGACCTCCGATACAGACCGGCTCTGAAGGCCCAGCCCAAGAACACGCAAATCCAGCACCGAGGTGGCCGTAACCATAATGATGAAACCGAATATGTGCAGCGTGTACAGGGCCGGATACAGATTCAGCGATTCTCGTATCCCGGTCGCCCACGATGTCGATTGCAACCATTGGCACAGCGCATAGAGGTGCATGGGCTCTCCCTTCCTATTTTCAGCTTCATATACGTTTGATTCTGTGTTGGCGTAACTGCGGGCACGAGCCATACGCAACATCGTCAGAAACGTCTGTGAACCTGCGCTGGCAGCACCTGGATTCAGAATATGGAGGACACCTTGCCCTGTTTCATTTCAAAAATATGTGACGCGGAGCACGCGACATTGTGAGACAGAGCACGTCCTTGTGCGACGCTCATCACAGATTCTTTCCGCGGGCGGCGCAAGCATAGACCGAGTTTTGAATCCCGTTTTCATTTCCCGTGCAATTTCGCTACGGAGGCTTGGAATGAATCGCAGAGCTCGATATCTCATGGTTGTGGCCCTCAGCGTGTTTTTTGCGTCTGCCGCATATGCGCACCATGGAACCGCGGCTTATGACTTGTCCAAAACGATCACCGTGAAAGGAAAAGTCACAAAATTCAGCTTCATCAACCCGCATTGCCAGGTTTACTTCGAGGTGACCAACGAAAAAGGAGAAGCTGAACCGTGGCAGGCCGAGTTGACCAGCCCGAATCACCTTGTTCGCACCGGGTGGACGAAGGAAACTCTGAAGTCCGGCGACGACGTCACGATTACTGGCTACAGGACTAAGGACGGCACGAACTCCATCTGGATCGGTAAGATTCTTTTGAAGGACGAGGAACTGAAACTGGAAGCTGGTAACTAGCACAAGCGCTCGGTTCCTACGCCTCCGCCACCAGAACGTTCGATTGAAAATCTGGTTCGGCAAAAAAATGAGGCCATTATGCCCGACTCTGGGATACAGAAATCTGCACTTTCAATTCTGCCCTCCACGAAGGTTGCCGCTCTGCTCGACGAATATCCACAACTAGAGGAACTTCTGATAACTCTCGCTCCTCCCTTTCAAAAGCTAAAAAATCCTATTCTGCGCAAAACGACTGCCCGTGTCGCTTCGCTTGAACAGGTGGCTCAGGTAGGGCGAATATCTCTGCCAGAACTCGTCAACCAATTGCGCGCGGCAGTCGGCCAGACCCCGTGGAACCCGGCGGAGCGGCCTGGGGGCGTCGGGAGCTATTTTGCACCCCAACCTGAATGGTTCAGCAGTTTGAGAATCGTGGCGACGATTAACGAGCAGGATCACGATCCAAACAAGATGCCATTGGCCACAATTTTAGAACGGGTGGCCTTGCTGAAGCCGGGAGATATTGTGGAACTCAGAACGAGTTTCATCCCAGCTCCCGGAATTGATCTTCTAAAGGGAAAAAAGCTTTTGGTATGGACCATGCAAGACGAATTGAAGCAAATCAGAACCTATATTTGCAAGACAATCCCGGGCGACGCCGCGGTGACGACGTGAAAAACTTTAAAAATTGCTTGCAGTGGGCTGCGATCCTGACCGTAGCTCTTTCCCTCTCAGGGTGCCAAAGCAAGCCATCGAGCGGCGATAACGCAGGCAGTCCTTCAGTCAATCACTCGGCCGGAAAGCCGGTAGACCCAGCTACCGCTGGGTCCGTCACAGGCGCAATCCATTTCGACGGCGTCGCCCCTCCGATGAAGAATATTAACATGATCGATGTACCCAATTGCGCCAAGCTGCATGCAAGCCCGGTGATGACTGAAAACATAGTTCTCGGTGCCAACAGCACGCTGCAACATGTGGTGGTTTATCTTCAGGGTGACTTCAGTGCTTATTCCTTTCCGCAAGCCGCCGGACCGGTAAAGGTGGTTCAGGAAGGATGCATTTATGCACCGCACGTTGTGGCTTTGATGACGGGAGATCCTCTCGAAGTAACGAACAAGGACGCAGTGACGCACAACATAAACGCAATGTCTCAACTCAGGCAGGGTTGGAATGAGACACAGGTGCAAGGCGGTGAGCCGATCGAACGGACTTTCTCCAAAGAAGAAATCCCCATGACCGTCAAATGCAATATGCACCCGTGGATGCGCTTTTACGCAGCAGTCGTTAACCATCCATTCTTTCAAGTTACAGGAAAAGACGGGCAGTTCAGTTTGCGCAATGTTCCTCCGGGAACTTACACGCTCACCACATGGCACGAAACGTTTGGCATGAAAAAACAGAGAATCGTCGTCCAGCCCAAGCAGGAACAAACCGCATCAATTACCTACAGCGATAAAGATCGCCCATAAACAGCGATCAGCCGCATCGTTGCCGCGCCACGGTCGTGCCTGTGGCAGCGGCCACATCCTGGTTTTCGTGGCCTCCAGGCCCTAATTTTAAAATTATCTACTTCCAGTGTATGCGCGATCTGTCACGGATAATTACAGCCTTAACCGGATGCGAAGGTTCTTAGCGGTTTGCTAGTGTCAGACATGCCGCAGGGGCGCGGCTTAGTGGATCATTTAGCCCCCGGAGGAATCATGATGAAAAATAAATGGTTGAATCGAGCGGCACTAAGCTGCGCGCTAGTCGGCGGATTATCTCTGGCTACGGCTGGTGTGGCTCGCGCAGACGATGATCATCATGCATGTGAAAGACGGCTGGAAGCAGACCGGGCAAGGATTGATCGTGACGTCAGAAGCCACGGCGAGCACAGCCGTCAGGTCGATCACGATGTCGCGAGGATGGACGCTGACAGGAGCTGGTGCAAGGAACACAAGCGGGATTGGGACCACGACAAATATGACCGGGATAATTACATGCATCGCTAAAATTTTGGTTATTGCATAGTAGAAAGGAGGCTGACTGCAACGCATCAGCCTCCTTTTTTGATTTCCTCTGCCGGTCGCCTTAAGTTGTACGCTCACTGACTCCGCATCTCAGGCAAGCCTACATGTTTCTTCTCGTAAGGCTACATTTTCCCTAGGATTGTTTCGTATCCGCAGTGGACGGTATCCTGCGCGCACGGTGTGTTACACGTTGCGCAGTTGGTATAAAGCGCGCCCAGAAGGAAAGGACTTGTGATGGCAAAACCAGCGCGCGCCAAGTTCCCCACGTCGTTCGGAGTTTTTAGTCCTACCGGGCATATCGTAATGGCATTTCCAAATAACGATTGTGCTGTGATGGCACGCGCCGCCCTGCTGGCTGAGGGATTCAACGAAAATGATGTCACGAAGTACACGAAGCAAGACGTAATCCTGGAATGCGAGAAAAGCAATGAACATGCAGCCGATCCTCTCCAGATTGGGCAAGACGTCGCCAAAATTGCCGAATATTTGGCGCTTGCAAAAGAGGGTTGCGGGTTCCTTGTGGTTCACGCCCCGCAAGATGAAAGGTCCAAGCTGGCTGTGAAGCTTGTTCAACCTTACGGCTTGAAGTTTGCGGAAAAATATAACCGACTAACGCTTGAAGAATTAGGATAACTCGTCCCCGCTTCAATAACTCTAATTCGGAGGCAAAATCTGTGCTGCGAACAATCCTGCTCATCGTTCTGGTTTTGGCTTTGCTCGGCAGTTTGCCGGCGTGGCCCTACAGCACCGGCTGGGGGTACTATCCGGCCGGTGGGATCGGTCTCCTTCTCGTTATTGTGATCGTCTTTGCTTTGCTGGGCGGCGGTCGCGCGGCGGCCTAGCTAGACCGATTACCGGCAAATACGACGCGTTTCTTGGCATCTGGGAAATTCGTCAACCATCGTTTCGACAGGGCCATTGTACGGGCCTGGATCGTTTCTCGTGTTCGAAATACCGCTTACGAGCGGCTACATTTCTTTTTTCTGCATAAGGAATTATCCTGGAGTTGGAAATTGGCCCGCTGGGTTCTCACGTGTCCGCAATGCAAACAGGAATTCACTCATAGTGACGTGAACGAACCGGGGGAAGGCGGAGCTTCATTGCTCGACGCTTTTTCCTGGATTGCAGGGAAGCCGGAATTTCCGGAGCAAGGTCTCTATTTTGCATGCCCCGTCTGCAAGGTGGAGTCGACCTATCAACGCCATGAACTTATTTACAAAACGGACTAAAAACAGCCCCGCAGCAATGGGAACAACCTCAAGAGAAGGAAGAAACTACGAACAGGAGGTGGCGCTAGCCTGACCGCAAATATTTTACTTGGCTGACCGCGGAACAGTATCTTTTATATCTGCTTCAAATGTAACATCGACCTGCGATCCGACCTTGAGCTTCACTTTTTTCCCGTGCTCATCCTGCAACGTGTTTTCAATCCGGATCTCCCGATACAAGTGGTCCGCGCCTTCGACCGCGATCTCGGCTTTTTCTGGCTCACTAGGGATCGGGGACGTGATGATTTTTTCTACCGTTCCGGGGCGAGTGGTCTTCGGATTACTCTTGCTCTTCATGCCTCTCCCTTCAAATTGAAAGGTAAACGAGTAGAGGCAACATTTTAACAATTCCGATAAAACATTTCTACAATTTTACCATCATTTTTTTCAATGCAAGGGGCGGGTCGCACTTACCCATGTCACGCTTTCCTCCAGGCCTCCAATTGGCCGGTAATCGCCCTGTAGCATTCGCAGGACGCTTTTTCCAATCCCTGGCGGTCGTTGATGGATACCTGTCCGCGGGTGTAGGTGATCAAGCCGCGTTTCTGCAAAACGCTGGCGGCCACGGAAACGCTGGCTCGCCGGGTCCCAAGCATGTGAGAAATAAACTCCTGAGTGAGGCAAAAAGTGCTCTCGCCCACCCGGTCCTGGCTCATCAGGAGCCAGCGCGCCAATTGCCGATCGACCGAATGGAGGCGGTTGCACGCGGCAATCTGAATCGATTGAACCGCCAAATCCTGCGAATATTGCGACAGCAATTTCGCCAGTACGGGGCAACTCAGTAAAACAGCTTTAAATTGTTTGAGGCCAATCTTGTATCCGCTGGCGTCGATTTGAATCACGGCTCGGACCGGGCTGCTTTCATAATCTACGAGTGCGGGGAGACCGACAAAGCCTTCCTTGCCGGTGAGGCCGACTTCGACACTTCTGCCGTCCGACATGACGTGAATAATCGAAGCCACGCCGCGATTCAAGAAATAGCAATTTTCAATTGGCTTTTCCGGTTCCAGGAGAATCGTGCGCGCAGGAAAGGCGTGCGCCTCCAACTTCGTAAAAATCGCATTAAATTCCGAGCGAGGGATTTTGAGCAGAATTTCATTTTCAACCTGCTGCTTTTGAGCAGCGGACGCTTGGCGATCAGAAGACCCGTTCGAGCCGTTTGCGCGGCGATTCACTGCCATCCTGCAAACTCCAAGTGGAACGAATTTGCCTGATCGTCGTTAACGCGCAAGGCATACTGCGTGGGTTGTCACGGTGCGACTCAACCTTACTCCTTTCTATCGCACATCGCTAGCTGCATCTGTTAATCGCAGATGATAACTCGATTGTGTTTGACAGATCTGTACGGTGGCGTACACTAGGATGAGCGATAATTTTTGCGCTAATCATTTACTACAGACAAGCGGGTTCTATGCGTACATCAACAAACAAAATGCAAATCAAGGCGCGGCCCGAATGGGCGGCGATGATATCACGCCTGCGGGTGCGCCTGGCAATGAATCAGTCGGCCTTCGGTCACGAAGTAAATTCCTCCGCCATGGGCGTATCCCGCTGGGAACGTGGCGCCCAGGAACCCTCCTCGCACAGCTATATCGAATTGGGAAATCTTGCAGGCGATCCGGAGTGCTGGTTTTTCTGGGGACGTGCAGGACTGCGCAACGAAGATCTAATGCGTGTGATGCCGAAATTGCGCAAGCGGTATCTGGAGATGAAGGTCGGAAGTATCGAGATCGTGCATGCGGGCAGCGCCGGCAAGTCAGTCGGCAAGTCTCAGCTGGTGGCGATCCCACTGCTGAAAATCACAGCGACGACCAACGGGCAAGCGGGTGACGATCTGCCCGTTCTGCATGAAGCGCCGGTGGAAAGCATGATTGCGGCTCCCAAGGACTGGTGCCCTAGTCCGGCATCCACCTATAGCTTGCGTGTGCAAGGCAATTCGATGAATCCCTTGATCTACGACGGCTATATTTTAGTAGTGGATTCATCGCAAACAAATCGTGCCGAGCTTAATAATAAGATCGTGATTGCCTGGAACAAAGATTTCGGATTAACGGTTTCACGGTTCCGCCGATATGACCATACGGAAGTGCTTCAG
The DNA here is from genome assembly GCA_035696345.1 of Candidatus Acidiferrales bacterium. Classification (GTDB taxonomy): domain Bacteria; phylum Acidobacteriota; class Terriglobia; order Acidiferrales; family UBA7541; genus Palsa-360. The sequence continues at coordinate 43,678 of DASRQU010000106.1, read as the reverse complement.
CCCGAAAATCGGGAATATGACTCGGTCACGATCGACCGCACAAATAAATGGAAGATTATCGGCAGAGTTTTGTGGTGGATTGGGAGAGCGCCGTAGTGATCGGCGCGCGGAATTTCTGAAGCTCGAATTCGTGCGCGAAAATTTAATGCCCAGCTGGACCCGGCAACGGAAACAAAGCTCGAGGCAAGTTACGAGGGCATCGTCGAGCGAACGATCGCCGTGAGCTTTAAAATGGATTTCAGCAATACTTCCACCTCATCCATTTTTGAAACCACTGCACGAATTCCCACCGCTACTGCCTGTTTTTCCGAGACGACATCCTTGTGCAGCGTGAATAGAATGATGGGGGCGAGCGGCGCCATACCGTGCAAGACGGGAGCCGCATCCAAACCGTTCATAATGGGCATACTGACGTCTAGAACAATTACGTCCGGTTTGGCGTTGCGGACACGCTCAATGGCATCCCGTCCATTCACCGCTTCCGTACACGCCACCTGGTCCAGTTGCGATTCCAGATACGAACGAACTAAATGCCGAACGGCTTGACTATCATCGACAATTAAAATTGATCTTGGCATTGGCGCTCCGTAGGATGCAGCCAATGCTGACTTATTCCTATGTACGCAAGCGTACTCTCTTAGAAGACGAAAACAATACCCAGATACCCCTAGACAGTAGAAAATATGCGGTATTTTCCAAAAAATAAAACTTCGGGAGTGGGCCTGCGAGGCATGGATGGCGGGCAAAGTGCTTCTTCAGCAGCGTGAGACAGCTATCGCGGTTCCCTAGTTTGCGGTGACGGAACGCACCGATTCGTTCAGTAAAGCGCGTACTTCATGGACGAGATGCTGCCCTGCCGTCGCCTTGGAAAGGTAACCATGAGCGCCGGCCGCAAGAATTTCCTCCACGATCTGTTTTGAGTCATGTACAGAAAATGCGAGGACTTTTATTTTGGGCCGGTGCCGAACAATTTGCCGCAACACATCAAGGCCGTTCATGACGGGCATATTGATATCGAGAATCACGAGATCCGGGGCCTGAGAGAGCGTTTTTTCGAGCGCGTCTTTTCCGTCCACTGCCTCGCCGCACACTTCGAGGCCCGGATCGCTTTCGATCATCGTCCTGATTCCCCTGCGAAGCACATCATGGTCGTCGGCGATCAGGATGCGCTTGCGCCAGCCGTTCGGCGCGGCGACGACTTCCATGACGGCGTCGTGGGCGTTTCCGGTTTCGGATTCCACATAATCCGTCGAAATTTTTGCCTGGCGAGTGCACACCGGGAGTATCGCGGTGACCAGCGTTCCCCGGCCAGGACTGGACGTAATTTCCAGCCGTCCGGAAAGCTGGCGAAGGCGCTCCTTCATGCCTTGAATTCCGACTCCCAGAACAGTGGAGGTCAGTGAAGCCGTATTCAGTTGTTTGCCAATGCCAATTCCCGCGTCGCCAATTTGCAGCCGCACTTCTGCCTCGTCGCCGTTCGCACGTACGAAAGCCGTCTCGCTTCCGGAATAGCGATGCACGTTGACCAGACTTTCCTGGACTACACGGAATAAGGCAACTTCGGCATCCGGCGCCAGCCGCATGAACCCGGTGGGAATATCCACGGTGGTGCGGATCCCCGTGCGATTTTCAAAGCCCTGCGCGTACCATTCAATCGCCGACGAGAGCCCGAGTTCGTCGAGCAGCGGCGGGTGCAGAAGGTAGGACAGCGTACGGATTTCCTTATTCACATCGTTGGAAAGTCCGATGGATTCCGTCAGCAGCCGGTTCATCTCTTCATTTTTCGTCGCAGCTTTGTTCTTTAGCGCGCTCGAAAGATTCATCGAGAGAACCGCCAATTTTTGCCCGGTTACGTCGTGCAGATCGCGGGAAATCCTGCGGCGTTCCTCATCCTGAAGCCGCAGCAGCCGGCCCGAAAGATTTCTCAAAATATCTTCGCTGGCTTTTAAGGCTTCGTTCGCGCCGGACAGTTCGGTCATGTCCGTGGCGATCACGCAGATCGTACGAACGCCAAATTCATGGATGGGGCTAAGGGACATGCGAACCAGACGCCGCTTACCGTCGGACGTTGCGAGGATCACCTCGCCGTGCGATTCGTCCTTCAGCGACTCGCCAATCAGGGTATTGAGTTTGATTTGTTCCGGAGGCTCGAGATACGTCTGCAGCGAATTCCCGATGACGGCGTCGGTAGGAACCCCGAGAAGCGCGCCGAAACTGGCATTGGCGTAAAGCACTGTGCCATCTTCGTCGAGCGTCGCCGCTCCTTCGTTCATGGTCTCGACGAGCACGCGGTAGGGATGCTCGGCGCCCTGCAGAGTAAAAACCTGGTCGCCCTCAACACCGTTTACGACAACCGCGTCCACCCGGCCACGCTTGATCGCAAGGAAAGTTTCCTCGAGTTCGTGCACACGTGTCCGCAATTTCTTTATCAGCTTTGCGGCGGATTTAATTTTGTTGACGGAAGATTTCTCAGCCATTCCTATTCCTTCAGGTCCAGTCCAAGGAGAACTTCCCGCTTGTCCGAAAGATCTCCCACCAATCTTCTCAGTGGCAGAGGAAGTCTCTTGACCAAAGTGGGCGCGGCAACCACCTGAGCTTCTCTAGCCAACTCCGGGTGTTGATACAAATCAATGACTTGCAACTCAAATTTTCCCTCAAGATATTGATCGCAGACACTGCGTAAGTTCCGGATCGAAGCCGCGGAACGCGGCGTCTGCCCTGTTACATACAGCCGAAGAGAATACAACTTGCGCTCAGCCGGCCCCTTCTTCTTCGCCTTTCGACTTGTCTTCTTCCTGGTAGCCCGCGTCATGCCTTGGTCCCAAGGTGCCTGTCAGTGGCGCGCCGCGGAGCTTTTGCGTCATCCAACTCTGGTGCCCTAAGATCCAGGCCAACGACCACACGCTCCACGTCCGACAAATCCCCGATAATTTTACGAATCGGAACAGGCAAATTTCGGACAAGAGTCGGTATAGCGAGAATCTGATCACCCTGCGCGAGTTGGGGGTTCTTGGCCAGGTCAATCACTTCCAGATTGTACTTCCCTTCCAGCTTGCCTGAAAAGATTCGCTTCAGATTGGATATCGCGGCTAATGATCTGGGGGTCTGGCCGGCGACGTATAGGCGAAGCTGCATCACCAATTCTTTTTCGGGAGCAACTTTTCCGTTGGATTTGGTGCGCTTCTTCATTTGGAATCTCCCAAGGCTTTCGCCGGAGTCGGCGCCGTGTCGAAGCTGGAATCACCCAGCCGGATTCGATGCATCTCAACCCGCTCCAGCTCCAACTGTTTTTCGCTCAACATTTGCTGCTGGATCGCACTTTCCAGTTCCACTTCTTCGGCGGAAAATTCCAGGTTCAGAGCTTTGATTTGTGCATCCAGTGCGCTGCGCTTGCTTTCCAGTGTCTTCTGCTTCTTTTCAATTTCCTTCTCACGAAGAAGTTCCTGTGCTTTTTCCTTGGCTTCCTGAGCAGCGCGCGAAGATCCGGTCAGGACGAGACCGGAGCCAATATAAGGTGCAATCAATCGAATTCCATGTTTGCTCATTACAAATTCGCGGATCTGATTGGAGTGCGGCATGCCGCGCGACTTTAAAATGTAAACGCAGCGGTTTCGTTCTCCGTTCAATTCGAGATCCCGGCAGAGGATCCAGGTGTCGGTCAAGGACGAAATTCCAATATCCGTTTGCTCTGCGTTTTCACTTTCCTTGTTCAGATTTGTGAAAAGGCAGGTAATGCCCCGCGCTTTCAAATAATCCATCAGGCGAACGAGCATGGAATACACTTCTTTTTGCTGGCTGCCGGTCACGAGGTTGGTGATGGGATCGATTACGACGTGTTGGGGCTTGACTGACTCAATCAGTTTGTGGATGCGCAGCAGGTGAAGTTCAATTCCATACTGGCTCGGTCGCCACGCTTCGTGCGTGAGAAATCCCTGATCCCGCCACCGCTTCAGGTAGATGCCCACGGATTCCATATTTCGCGCGACTTGCTCGACCGATTCTTCAAAGCCAACATACAGGCAGCTCTCTCCGCGCGCGCACGCAGCGTTTACGAAGCTGCAGGCCATGGTAGTCTTGCCGCTGCCGGCTGTGCCGCTGATTAGAATGCTTGAGCCGCGGTAAAATCCCTTTCCGCCAAGCATTTCGTCCAGGTCGGAAATTCCAGTGGAAACGCGGTCGCTCGAAACGCTGTGGCGCAATTCCAAGGAAGTGACCGGCAAAACGGAAATACCCTGGCTATCGATAAGGAAAGGATATTCATCCGCACCGTGGCTCGTGCCTCGATATTTCACGATGCGCAATCGGCGCGTGGAAATTTGATCGCGGACGCGGTGATCCAGAAGGATCACACAATCGGAAACATATTCTTCGAGCCCGTGACGCGTCAGCAGGTTCTCACCCTTCTCCGCGGTGATCACGGTGGTGAGATTGCGATCCTTCAGCCAGCGAAACAGCCGGCGCAATTCCGCGCGCAGTACGCCCTGGTTTGAAAAACTTGAAAACAGTGCCTCCAGAGTGTCCAGACAGATTCGTTTTGCACCCACCGTATCCACTGCGTGTTGCAGGCGAATGAACAAGCCCTCGAGGTCATAATCCCCAGTCTCCTGAATTTCACTGGGCTCGACGTAGACGAAATCGAGAAACAATTTTTTCTCTTCTACGAGTTTTTTGACGTCAAAACCGAGCGAAGCGACGTTGCGCTCCATTTCCTGGGGCGTTTCTTCAAACGCGATGAGCACTCCCGGTTCGTTAAATTCCTGGACGCCACGAATCAGAAATTCCATGGCCAACATGGTCTTGCCGCAGCCGGGGCCGCCACAAACAATCGTCGTGCGCCCGCGAGGTAGTCCCCCGTTGCTGATCTCATCCAGACCGGCGATACCTGTCCGAGCCTTAGGGAGCTCCAAATTGACAGGTTCCTCATTCAGGGGAACATCCAATTCAAGCGTTTTCTGACGTTTTGGCAACGAAACCTCTCATTTAATTGAGTTTTGCCGGAACTATCGTCCGCCAAGGCGCGCACGGCCGTTATTTAGACACCTGTTGGACACGAAGCCGAGTGTGAAGATTGGATTGTCGCATTGCACGGTAGGTTATATAGCCTATTGGAGTAAGGTTCACATACAGCGTTTCCTGTACATAGAAATTAAAAAAACCTGTAGGAATTTTTCACGCTGTCTCGGAAACCGTCGGTTAGTGAGATGGCATGCTCGCTCTTATCGCGGAGACTAAGTTGGCTGGCTTGATGGGCTTAGCAAGTATTTCAAACACATGCCCGGAATTTCGGGCTTCTTCGAGCAAATTGCCAGTCGCGGCCTGCCCGGAAAAGAGAATGATTTTGCAGTTTGGCACAATCTCGCGGATCCGGATGCCTGTTTCGATACCGTTTAGGCCGGGCATCATCACGTCGCTCAGGACAACGGCGGGGCGCATTGTTTTCGCCAGTTCCACGGCTAAATCCCCTGAAGAAACGGAGATTGCGTTGAATCCCTCGCCCTTGAGAATCTCCACGACGGTCTCGGCAATTAGCGTCTCATCATCAATCACCATAATTTTGGGACCATGATCGACTCCTGATGATCGGCCGGTCTCGTCCAATGCATCCAGATGTTTCGATGTCTGGTCCGGGTCTCCGAAAATCGGAAAAGACGAGTAATCAAAAATTTGCCAGCTCTGAATCATGGAATCTCCGTTATGGGTGCTCTTGCGGTCGCAGTTGCATTCTAGTTCCGTAACGCATGTTCGGGCAAGAAGACAGAAAAGGCTGTCCATGACCTGCCCTGCTCCGTACTGCTGCGTAGGTGCAAAGTACCGCGATGCTTTTCCACCAAACCTTTGACGAGCCAAAGCCCCAGACCGGTTCCAGTATTTTTCTTGGTCGTGTAGAACGGCGCGAATATTTTTTTCAGGTCCGCGGACGAGATGCCGGAACCGTTATCCAGAAACGTAATGCGGACGCCACGCTCAGTGACGCCGTCGCGGCAGCAGCCTCTGGACGCTCTGACTCTCAGGGTTCCTTCCCGAGGCAAAGCATCTATCGCGTTGGCAATCAGATTGGCAAAAACCTGGCGGACTTCGCCAGGGTAGCCCGTAATCTCAATGTCATCTCCCGGGTCGCAGATGAGCACGATGCGTTTGAATTCCATTTTTCTGGAGTACAGGGCCAGCACTTCTTGCAGGGCTTCCGAAAGGTTCATCTTCGTCGGGGACGCGCTATCTCGATAAAAGCCCAAGGTATTTTTGGTGATTTGAGCAATCCGATCGAGTTCTTCATCCGCCAGGCGCAGATATTTTTCAGCGTTCGCAGGCTGCCTCCGCGCGAGATAAATCAGGTTTGTGACGGCTTCGAGCGGATTATTAATTTCATGCGCGATACTTGCGGCCAGGCGCCCCGTCGCCGCCAGTTTTTCCGTTTGGCGAAGATTTTCTTCCGCGCGCAGTTGCTCTGTAATATCTGTGTTTGTTCCAAACCACCTTGCAACTTTTCCCTGTGCATCTCGAATGGGAACTGCGCGCGTCAGAAATTGACGGAAGTTTCCGTCGGCTCCGCGCAACGGAATAATCATTTCGAATACTTCCCCCTTGACAAGTGCCGCACGCCATTTCGGAAGAACTTCAGGCAGCTTTTGGGGATCGTGGACTTGTTGCCAGCCCCAACCGGCCATTTGTTCCAGCGTGGTTCCCGTGTATTCGTACCAGCGTTGGTTGTACCAGGTCAGATTCCCTTCGGAATCTCCCATCCATGCCATTTGAGCAATGGAATTCGCAAGGGTTCTGAATTGCTCTTCGCTCTGCTGCAACGCCGAGTCGCGATTTTGGATCTCGGTGAGCATCTGGTTGAATTCATCGACCAGCACTGAGACTTCATCGCGATCGCGCGGCACAGGCATCCGGACGGAATAGTCTTTATGCTCGGACACCACCTTCGCAGTATCGGCCAATGCGAGGATCGGCCGCGCGATGGATCGTTGCGAAATGCGTGAAAGCGTCAAGGCGGCAACCAGCGACGCCGTTAAAATCGTAAACAGGATAACCGCATAGCTTCTCAGTCGGTCGTTGATGGCGCCGAGGTCCGAGCGGATGAAAACATAGCCCACCTCCTTGCCCTGAAACGGAATGGAACGGGCAAGGATAAACTCTTTATCGGCGAAATTTACGGTTTCCCTGGTCACCGGATCGACCGAAGGTAGCGCAGGCGGTTGGGAAGGTTGATCGCGCCAGTAGCCGGCGAGAAAGTCGCCATGCGCGGAATAAATTCCCGCATAGGTGATGTGCTGGGATGCGCGCAACCCCGACAGCGTGGTTTCCGCGGACTTTGAATCGTTAAAGAGAAGCGGCGAAACGGCATTTGAGCCAATGATTTGCGCCTGAATCGAAGCGTTGGTTACCAGATTTGTCCGGAATGTCACGAGGTCATAGCCGAAGAACGCAACTGAGGCCAGCAAAAGAGCGCCGGCGCTGACGAGCATGTTCATCGCCGTCAGCTTTTTGGAAAGTGAATTGCGGAACTTCGTCATGGGTTTGCGTTTTGCGCTGGAGAATATTTTTTCACGGCGCTGGCGACTTTCAGCAACTGCGAACTTAACGTGAGGCCTGCCTTCTCGGCGGCCGTAAGGTTCACCTCAAACCGAACCTTATTTTCCTGAATCACGAACTGGATCACACCCCCGTTTTGCGAAAACTCCGCAACGTCGCTGACCGTAAGAATGCTATTTTTTCCAAGCACCGAAAGGATCTGTTTCACGTGGGTCGCTTCGGAATTGGCAATGAAAAGAATCTGACATTTCGTGGCTTCCTGCAAATCCGTGATCCGCCGCGCTACCATCGCTTTCTGTTCAATCTTTTCGCCCGCAATCGCAGCGTCCAGCGCAGCTCCGAATGGGTCGCGCCCAAGCACGCAAATAGCAAATGTATCCTTACTCTCCTCCCCAGCAGGCGGCCACTGAACGAACTTACTGAAATTATACAGATAGACCGCTTTGACTTCGTATTCCTGTGGCTTCGATTGTTGCGCAACAATGGCGGGAGATAACGCAGCCCATCCCGCGAAATTCAAAACGAGCACAGCACATTTCGCGCGACCGGCTTTTCGAGTCCGGCGCGATGTAAATGAAAGAATAATTCCAACAAGGATACTGAGCCGCCTCAATTTTCTGAGCTTCTCCACACGATTTTTCCGTATACGTTTCGCCGGATCGCCACGTTTGGTCCGGGATCGCTTCCATTCTCAACGTGGCTTGGTTGGAACAGATTACTTCCCACAACGGACAGTTCCAGATGACGGCCGACGCTCCAACCCAGTCGCGCATCGGCAGTGGAGTACGCGTGAATCGCCTGCGCAGGCAGTGCGCTTACGTAACGAAACGTAAGATCGAAGCTCACTCGCTTCGGAAGATCGAGTGAGGATTGCATGGTCACCTGATGTTGCGGACTGGAGCCGGTGGTGCTCGCGGGATCGCCGACATCAAGCGAATCCGGGTTTTTCTTAATGACCATGTGCAGGTATGAGTACGAACCCTTCAAGGTCCAAAAACTTGTAGGTCGCCATTCCGGAGCGATCTCGCCGCCGATCGTGGATCCCTCCAAACCATTTCCAAAATCGGCGGGAAGCAAAATATGCGGCGGTGCAGGGGTATTTTCAAGAAATGGCGCGCCAATAATATCTTCGCTAAACAAATTATTGTATTGATTAAAAAATCCGGCGAGATCCACGTAAAGACTTTTTGCAACTAGACGGCGAAACCCGATCTCATATCCATTCATCAGTTCGGATCGGAAATTTGGATTGCCATTGAAGCGCGCAAAGAACGGCATTCCATTCGGCAAGGTAGTAATAAACCCGGAAAGGAAGAAGTCGCGCTCGGCGTCAGACGGCGTGCGAACCGCGCGCGTGACCGCTGCCCAGAACGTTTCGGTCGAGGTAGGAGTCCACAGCAATCTCCCACTGGGCTCGGGCTCAAGCCCACTGTAATTCGTGACCAGAAGTTTTGTGCCAATCTCCGCCGTCAAGCGATTGGGAATGAGCGTGATGCTGTCCTGAACAAATGCGGTGTACAACTGGTCGGTGCGAAAAGCGGGGCTGAAGTAAAGACCCGGCGTAACTTCCAATTCATGGCCCTGGCTCTCCCTTGCGCCCAGACCAGCCGAAAAATGATGGCGTGAGCCCAGGTGAAAACGTTGCAGATAATCGACGTCAAATGTGTTCCGGAGATCGCCGAAATTCGGTTCACGCCGATTTGTACGGTCGTAATACGCCTGCACCTGAATATCGTTGCCTTCACCGAATGTTCGCGTCCAACGGCCGAGGAGATTTCCGCCGGAAAGAAGTTCCGTGCCCGTGACCACCTGTTTGTAAGGTGCGGTATAGTTCGTCAGAGATACGGTCTCGCCTGCTCCCTCGTCGTAGAGATCCCCCTGAAACGTGAAGGAGTCTCGGTCACTTTTTTTCCAGTCCATTCGGAAGCCGCCCTGCGCGGCGCGCCATCGATCGTAATTCTGGGCGTCGACGTGCCCTTCCGGTCCACGATCGAAACCTTTGGCATAGACGCGGTAATCGAGGCCTTTTCCGTTGCTTCCGCCATAACGAGCGTCGAAAAATCCCTCTTCCACATTTCCGCCGCCGGCCGACACCAGCAAGCCCTGTGTATCCTTGCTGCTTTTCGTGATGATGTTGATTACGCCATTTACCGCGTTCGGTCCCCAGATCGTGCCGCCCGGCCCGCGAATCACTTCGATCCTGTCAATGTCTTCCATCACAGTGTCCTGCACTTCCCAATAAGTGCCGGTTAACAACGTGCTGTACACGTTTCGACCATCCATCAGCACAAGAACGGAGCGAGAAAGGCGGCTGCCAAATCCACGAATTCCAATGGACCATTTATTAGAATCGATCCGGGCAACTTCCACGCCCGGCGCGAGGCGCAACGCTTCCGGAATCGTTGTCGCTCCGGAACGTTTGATGTCATCTTGCGTGATGACGTAAATCGCGGCGGGCGTATCCCAAACTTCTTTGGGAGATTTCGATGCGGTGCTGACTTCGATGTTTCCGAGTTGTTCCAAGCTTAATTGTTTCAACGTTCCTTGCGAGTCCTGGGCATCCGCGGAAGTCGGTGCCGCCTGCATGGGAACTGAACGGGAGATCGAAAAGAGCACGAACAGAACGAGGGCGAGTAAACAGGCTCGAATCTCTGGTATTCGCATTCCTACAAGTGACCTCCAATAGAAATGATATTGCCGAAAGCGCGCGGCCAAAGATTCACCAGCTTTTGCTGAACTGCAGAAACTGCCTATTTAACTAGCTTGTATATGAAATAAAGAACTACTGGCGGCGAAACTAACTTTCCTAAAATTCGCAAACGCAATTTACTCTGATCGTCGCTCGAGTAACGATTTGATCGTTCCCAGAAGTTGCTCAGGGCGATTGTTTCCCTTCAGCAACCATTCGTCAATGACGCCGGTCGTTTCTCCAGGGAAGTCTGGCAATCCGGACAGAACAACAATGGGGACATACGGATTTAACTCTCTGATCGTGGAAGCAACTGCCGTGCCCTTCATTCCGGACATCCAGTAATCCAGAATAACGGCGTCCACTTTTTGCGATTTAAATAAACTGATGCCTTCGGGACCGGAGCGCGCTTCGATTACGTGGTGGCCTGCGGACTCGAGTAAAAGTTTGCGCGCGAACATTCCAGTAGCTTCATCGTCAATGCATAGAATCGTGGCAGCGGCATCCGAATGATTCGCAGGTCGCGGACATCCGGCCAGCACTTCCTCCGGCGCAGGCGCCACCTCTGAATCGGCGTCGCCATCTTGCAGGCACGCGACGGGAAGCGCAGCGGTGACGATCGTTCCGTTGCGGTTGGAAATAACATCCAGGCGCCCGCCGAATTGCCGCAACCGCTCGCGCATCCCCCGAATGCCAAGTCCAAAACCATCGCCACTGGATATTTTTTCGGCGACATCCTGTGGTATCCCCCCGCCTTCATCCCGCACTTCGAGAACAACTTCCTTCGACGTACGGCATAGAGTCACTTCAGCCGTTTGACTGCCAGAGTGGCGATGGATATTCGTCAGGCACTCCTGCACGATTCGGAACAGGGACAACTCGACGTCACGGGACAATTTCCCCAAGTCCGGAGCGATATCGAGCTGCACCGCGATGTTACTTCGCTCTGAAAATCCGCCCAGATACCATTGCAGAGCGGGAGCAAGCCCAATTTCATCCAACAACGGCGGGTGTAAGAGGTACGACATCGTGCGGATGTCCCGCAGCGCTTCCGCAATCAGGCTATCGACTTCTTCCGCGACCTTGCCTGCTTCTTCACTCAGTTTTTGTTTTTCCGCTAATAATTTAGGAACGCTCATGGTCATCGCCGCGAGCAACTGCCCGACACCGTCGTGCAACTCGCGAGCAATACGCCGGCGTTCTTCGTCCTGCGCTTTCAGCAAACGGACGGACAAACCACGAAGCTCATTCCTGGCTTTGAGCAACTCCTCTGTGCGCTTCGCCACGCGTGCCTCCAGAACGACTTCGGCCTCCTTCCATTGCTGAATATCCAGATTTATGCCGGCCCAGTATTGAATCTTGCCGTAGGGGTCACGAATGGGAGCGCCCCGCGAAAGAATGTAATGCCAGCCGCCTCCCGGCCGTTTAAACCGATGCTCGCGCTGCCAAAACGTGCCGTCGCGGACGCATGCCTTCCACGCGTCTACGGTCATTTGCGCGTCATCCTCGTGAAGGACGTTGGCCCAGCCAGACTGGGAATATTCCTTTTGCGTCAGCCCGATTAATTTAAGAAAAGAAGGGCTCGCATAAATATTTCTTCCGTCGGCATTGCAAATCCATACGCCGTAATCGATGGATTCACCAATCGCGTGATAAATTCGTTCACTTTGTTCCAGGGCTTCTTCGGTTTCCCGCCGCTTGGTGTCATCGCGAAAGCTCACCACGATTCCATTGATTCTGCCGTCCATGCGCATGGGTGAAGTGCTGAAGACCACGGGGAAAAAACTTCCATCTTTGCGGATAAAAGTATCTTCAAATTCGTGCAGTTCGAGGCCATTTCTGAGAACTTCCAAGCTGGGACAATCCTCTTTGGGGAAGGGCGCGCCATCCAGATATTTGTAATGCGCCACTTCGTGGATGTTCTTTCCGAGGAGTTCCGTCGCTGTCCAACCCAGCAATTTCTCACAGGACGGATTAACGTAGGTGACGCATCCGTTCATGTCCAGGGTATATAAGCCCTCCGCCAGATTATTCATGGCGGAACGGAAACGATCCTCGCTTTGGCGCAGAGCCTGCTCATACGCGGCGCTGCGCTGCAGTATTTCCTGGAAGTCGGGGTTGCTGTGTCCGTCGCCCGTGGCTGCCGGCTTGACGAATATCTCGCGCACTTTTGCTTTGGCAATCGCCGTCAGTAGATCCGCGGAGATTGAGGATTTCACTACATAACCACACGCGCCGGCGTTAAACGCCTGCCGCATCATTTCGGGGGCTTCATGCTGACTGACAATTACGATTTCTACGTCTGCGAAGATTCGTTTAATTTCTCGCGTCGCGTCGAGGCCATTCAAGCGTGGCATGCTAACGTCCATTACAATAATGTCCGGATGCAGCGCTTTCGTTTTTTCTATCGCATCGTAGCCATCAACCGCCTCCCCGCACAGAGTCAAGGAAGGTTCGGTGGTAAGAACGGAGCAAATCCCTCGTCTTACCAGTTCATGGTCGTCGACTACGAGAATTCGCATCGTCTCATTCCTTGCCCGAACACACATCTGATCGAGGGAGCAAACCGTCCCTGGAGAATTCGTATATCCAGCGTGGTCCTATACGGTTACGAATTGCATCATAGGTGCTCGAATTTCGCATCTCCATCGGGTATTTACCTTACGATGGCCCAACGAATACCGGCCTGGTAAAACAGCCTTTTCAATGTCCGCCGGGCGCCGATTTTGTACAGAATTTTTGTGCGGATAGTACAGAAAGTGCTTGATCACAAAAGGGTTTACAGAATGCTAATTTCGAACCTGGGCTTTGGGGACCGCAGCTGTTTCGACGGATTTTACCGTGTGGAGGAGACAATGGCGAAGTTTGGAGAAGCGTCTAAGAAATCGGTAAAAAGCGCTGTTCACCGCGAAAAAGCCGGGACGTTAAAATCCGGCAAAGGTGGCAAGGGAGGGCGCGTGAAGAGCAGGAAGCAAGCAATCGCGATCGGCCTCTCGGAAGCGCGTAAGAAAGGCGCTAAAGTGCCTCGGAAAGCATCGTCCAGCAGATAATTGTAAATCTCTTCTCGGGGCTTCCGATACGAGTTAAATCTCCGGGTGCTAGAAAAACCGCATGAACGCAGCGAGGCGGGTACCCGCGGTCAGAGATTTTGATAATACTTGTAGAGTTAAAAAATCGCTGGCTGTGCCGTTAGTGTAATAACGGATTATCATTCAGAAAATACGGTGATACCGGTATACGACTCTCACCGCACCCCTAAGTAAACTGGCACTGGCAACATCAAGTACTTGCAATGCAAAGACTTACAATATGCCGTTCGCTGCAAAATATTTCTTAATGACCAGTTTTGGTGCAATGCTTGCGCTATACCCAGCGGATCGTCTCGTCCTCCGTGACCCGCACCATTTTTCAAGTCCCTCATTTGAGTACTTTTGTTTACAATTTGCATCTCATCGAGTACGCGAAAGCTGACGTAAAACTGAGGAGAATGGAACGTGGGAAAGCCCGTCAAAATAGACAACAAAGGCAGATTAAAAATCCCGGCGAATCTTGTCAATGGGCTGAAAGAGCTGGGAACCGAGTTCTTCATCGCGAGCGAGGACGGGCAGAGCGCCCGAATTTATCCTATGCGCGTGTGGGCCGAAATCGAAAAACAGCTTGTGAAACTTTCTGCGCACGACAAGAACATGGAGAAGCTACTGGTTCGCGCGAAGTACTTCGGACAAACCGTTAATATGGATGCGCACGGGAGAGTTCTAATTCCCTCTCTGTTAAGAAAAACGGCCTTGATTCACGGTGAAGTCGACGTCCTCAATTACCCGAACTATCTTGAGGTTTGGAATCACACGAGGTTCGTAAAAAATTTGAATCGGAGCCCGATCACTGAACAGGATGAGATTCTCCTCGACCGACTCGCCCACTAATGTCCGCTCCCTCCGCTAAGTCAGGAAACCTCTTTATTCACACAGACATGCCGTGACAGTTGATGTGTAAAGAAGTAACGAACCGAGCGAAAAAATCGCAGCAAGCCTCATAGCGTCGTGCTCGCAAGTAAAGAGTTCTACGGAACTTAACGCCGCGCCCGACTTGGCAACAAACGTGCACTGGCTCAAGATGTGTTTGAGCAGTACTCGGAACGAGGAAGATGTAAAACGCAGCGCAAATCGGTTCAGCCAATCCAGGCCGCAAGTCAACCGGATCCGTGCCCACATGGCCCTCTTGATTCTCTTCGGCAAAGCTCCATTGGAATTTTTCACGCTACCTAGTGACGAAAATAGATAAGAACAAACAAATATACCCGGGACCCGCCATGAAAAAGATCGCGAACATTATGAAAAGTGAAACAGTCTGGATGCCGAAGCAAGACTGGCACGCGCGTTTCAATTCGCTCAAGAACGTGCCGCCTATTTTTCGAATGGTCTGGGAAGCGGCGCCGGGCGTCGTATCCGCCGCGATGGTGATTCGAGTAGCTGCGGCTTTGCTTCCCCTCGGGATGCTGGTTGTGACGCGCCGAATTATCGACGCTATTTACGCCGTTACTGCGAACCACACCAAGTTGGCGGCGGGCTTTTGGGGATTAGTCGCGCTTGAATTTGGAATGGCGTGCATGGTGATTTTGCTGGCCAGGCTCGTGGAATTCTGCAACACGAACTTGAACGAGCGGTATACGCGGCACGTAAATATTCGAATTATGCGGCACGCCGCTACGCTTGACCTTAGCAGCTACGAAGATCCTGAGTTTTACGACCGCTTGGAACGGGCCCGCGTGCAAGGAGCCGACCGCGTTGGGATGATCCAGGAAAGCGGAGACCTGCTGCAACAGCTGCTCAGCACGATTTCTCTCGCTGTGGGAATCAGCGTAATTTCTCCCTGGATTTTGTTTGCGCTCGTCATCTGCGTGGTGCCCGAATTCCTGGCGGAAATGAAATTTGCATTCCTTGGGTACTCGCTTAGCGTAGGGCAAACGCCTGCTCGCCGCGAACTGGATTATCTGCGCGTTCTCGGCACGAGCAAGGAAAGCGCGAAAGAGCTTAAGCTGTTTGGTCTAGGGCCATTTTTCTCCGGCCGCTACGAATCAATCTCCAATAAAATTCAGCGCGAAAACGTTGAGTTTGGCACGCGCAAGCTGATTTTTGGCACGCTCTTGGCGTTGTTGGGTGCAGTGGGATATTACGGGGCGTATGTGTACGGCATCTATCTGACCGTCACGGGTGCCATTACGATCGGCACGCTCACGTTTTTGGCTGGCGCCATTGCCGCAGCCAGCACGAACATCCAAACAGTCTTTGCAACCTTCTCACGCATTGCGGACCACGCGCTGTTCCTAACTGATTTGATCGAATTCTTCGCCGTCAAGCCGAAGATTTTTTCGAAGGTCAACGCATTGCCCGGACCTCGGCCCATTCGAGAAGGGTTCGAATTCCGCAACGTTTCTTTCTGCTACCCGCGCAAGACCAAACCTGTGCTGGACAGCGTTAACTTCCGCATCGAACCGGGCGAGCGGGTGGCCCTCGTAGGAGCAAACGGGCACGGCAAAACGACCATCGTGAAGCTCATCACCCGGCTGTACGAAGTGACGTCAGGGCAGATCCTGCTCGACGGTATCGACTTGCGCGAATACAACCTGGAAGATCTGTGGAAGAACATTGGAGTTATTTTCCAGGACTTCATGCGCTATGACATGACCGTGGCCGACAACATCGCTACGGGCAAGATTGAAGAGCGCAGTGACGCTTTCCGCATTCGCGCTGCGGCGTTCAAGAGCTTGGCTGAGACTGTTATCCATAAATTCCCGGAAAACTATAACCAGATGTTGGGCTGCAGGTTCGCGGGAGGCGTCGACCTCTCTGGCGGCGAATGGCAGAAGATTGCTCTGGCCCGTGCGTACCTGCGCGATGCGCAGTTGCTGATCCTCGACGAACCGACAGCCGCTCTCGACGCGCGCGCCGAGCACGAAGTTTTCCAACGCTTCGCGGATCTGACCAAAGGCAAAATGTCCGTGCTCATTTCCCACCGTTTCTCTACGGTGAAAATGTCTGACCGAATTCTGGTTCTGGAAAACGGCAGAATCGCCGAACAGGGCGCGCACAACCAACTGATGCGCAGCGGCGGCAGCTACGCAGAGATGTTTGAATTGCAGGCGGCGCACTACCGCTGATCGCTTGCACCCTTGTGTAATCGGGTGGGCGGTAGTATCAATGAAGAGGAAATAGATAGGAGCAGGGATGGCCAATGAATGCAAGGCATCCCTGCGAACATTTACAGCTCCCGGACGCGGAGTTCCTTACCCTTGAATCCCCTGAAGCGAACGAGCGCTGTGCGTTTTATTTCACGAATCCTCATACTTTCCCTCATATTTTTGCCGCGGTTCGCCTCTGCACAGGCGCAGACCGAAAAAATCGACGTGAATCTCGCGGGTCCAAGCCACGACTTTCCTCATTTTTGGGAACGCATGTTTGGATCGGGTCGTGCCGTCCTGGCGTTGCGCGATCAATTCCGGCGAGATCTGAGTGTAGTAAAAGACGCGACCGGCTTTGAGTACATACGGTTTCACGCGATCTTCCATGACGAAGTTGGGCTATACAACGAGGCCGAGGACGGAAAAGTTTCTTACAACTTTTCGTACATCGACCAGATTTACGACGGCTTGCTGGCCAACCATGTTCGTCCCTTCGTAGAGTTGAGCTTTATGCCGCAGAAACTGGCGGCAGAACCGCTGCTTCACTCGTTCTGGTACAAGCCGAACATTTCTCCTCCGAAGGACTACGCAAAATGGGACGACATGATTTCCCATTTCGCGACCCACCTGATCGAGCGCTACGGAATCGAGGAAGTCTCTCAGTGGTATTTTGAAGTGTGGAACGAACCTAATCTCGATTTCTGGGGCGGCACGCCGAAAGAAGACACCTACTATAAACTGTATGACGAAACGGCGAGAACCTTGAAACAGGTGGACAGCCGGCTGCGCGTCGGCGGTCCATCGACGGCGCAGGCAGCATGGGTGGATCGTTTTATCAAGCACACAGTCGACAGCAAAGTCCCCGTCGATTTTGTCTCGACCCACGTCTATGCAAACGATTCAAGCGAGGACGTACTCGGCACGCACGAAAAAATTTCGCGCGAGGATATGGTGTGCCGGGCCGTACAAAAGGTCCACGAACAGGTTCAGAAGTCCGCCTATCCAAATATGCCGCTCATCTGGAGCGAATATAACGCCAGCTACAAAAACGAGCCTGAAGTGACGGACGCCGAATTCATGGCGCCATGGCTGGCGAATACGATTCGCGAATGCGACGGAATTGTCACCATGATGTCTTACTGGACTTTTTCCGATGTGTTCGAGGAACAAGGTGTGGTGAAAGAACCGTTTTACGGCGGATTTGGATTGCTCGCGGAAGACGGCCTGCCAAAACCTTCGTTTAATGCATTCAAAATATTGCATGGACTTGGAAATACGCGAATCGACAACGAGTCCCGGTCCGCTCTCGTGACCAAGCGCGCCGACGGGACCGTCGTCATGGCTGTCTGGAATTTATATTTGCCGGGAACTGCTGGAGAAGCGAAGCATTTCGTAATTGACGTCCGCGGCGCAAAGGAATTCCACCGAGCCGCAATTTCGCGCGTGGATGCCGCTCACGGTTCCCTGCTCGCCACGTACACGGGTATGGGCAAGCCCAGCTATCCCACGCAAGCCCAACTGCAAACTCTGAGGAATGCCGCAAGCCTTCCGCCCGCGGAGCAAATGCGACTGCATCAAGGCGAACTCGCGCTGGACGTGCCTGCACAAGGCCTGGCGGTGATTGAGTTTCACTAAGCGGATTTTGTAGGCGGTGTGCCGGCGAACTTTTCGGCGAGGGCCGTTTTGTCCTGTAACTCCAGCGCAGGGTCGGATACAAACCCGGCTCTCTTCATGCCCCGCTCCGTTTCGGGGTTTTTCATGAAAGTATCCCACACGAATCCCGTGCGCGCATTTTCGACCATCGCCATTGTGATACCCGTATCGATTCCGATTACGTCGTGGTCGTACCAATTCGTCAGAGGATTGAACGCGTCGACAAACCCGTACGGGGACCAGGCGCCGTTGCCGTACCGGTTTTTCATCGTTCGAAGAACGCGCATCGCAGGCTCTTTTAAAAATGGGAGTGAGCCTCCGGCCGCGCACGGCACGACGGTGCCATCAATCGGTCCGACGGATGGCGGCCCGCCCCACGCGGCGTAGCCATGCACGGAGTCCGAGGCGGTGATGCCCCACAAATCGTCGCTGTAATCGGGAAATTCGCCGGCGAGGTCAATGCAGAATCGGCGATGCACATCGGTAGCCACAACGGAATTGTGAAAATAGTCTGTGTACTTGTCGCGCTTGCCGCGAAAGTCGAACCAGGCTTGCGAATATTGATGCACGAACAAGGGCGCGAAGGAACCGATGTAGCGAATGCCGTCGTATTCGAACGGCGTTCGCTTCCAGGCGTCCCAGCTTTCAGCGGGCAGCGGATGGGAGTCGGAACCGAGTCCGAGCAAGTACATCATCATCATCTCGCTGTAATTGTCCCAGCGATATTGCAGGAATCCGCTTTCCGGCCGCCATCCGTGTGGCAGGATGGCGGTGTCTTCGGACAGCCAGTCCCAATCGACGCGATTGTAAATGTCGTAAGCGAGGCCGCTGATCTCCGCGTTCTGGAAATATTCGCGGCAAGTTAGAATTCCACACAGGAGTATTGCGGTATCGATGGAAGAGATTTCGGAATCCCACAGTCTCTCGCCGGTGTTAATATTCGCCCAGTGGTAAAAGAAGCCGCGGTGATTGGGAAGTTTCTTCCAATGAAAACGCAAAGTATTCAGCACTCGCTCTTTCGCTTCGGCGTGAGAAATAAAGCCGCGCTTGTCGCCGATGCACAGCGCGGTCAATCCGAATCCGGTGGCGGCAATGCTTCCCAAATCGCTTTTGTCGGGATTACGAACGTTGCAGCGGTCGCGAACAATACCCGTGTCCGGATTGGCCTGATCCCAGAAATAGTGAAAGTTGGAGGCCTCCAACTCCTGCAGAAACGCGTCATCCTGATCGGAAAATGGTTTCGGCTGAATGACGGGCGCGGCCGTCGGGGGATTCTGCCGCGTGGGTTCGGACGACGTACCACGGCGAGTTTGCGCCGCGAGGGGCGTAACGGCGGCCATGCGCGCAAACATTTTCAACAATCTCCGGCGAGTCAAACCAGCTTTTTCTCGATCGCCGTCGCCGATCCACATACAATTGATTATAGACGTTCTTTAATTCAATAAAAGAGCGCTGATTGGCTAAGATGAAAGAATGTTATTTCAGGGGAGCGGATGGCGCACCATCATGCTAACTTGTAGCTTCCAGCTCAAAAGGTGACACGATGTTCCATGGACGTAGATTACTTCTCTGGACAATCGTCGCGAGCGTTGGAAGTCTGCTGGCTATTTTTTTAAGTTTCGGTTTGCTTCGCTACCACCGCCGGGGTCCGATCGTGCTGAGGGGTGCGGTCATCAAGCAGGATGAGGATCCCAATAAACAATCGCCGATCATGGATGTAGATATCAGCGAAGCGAACGGCCTCGCCGCGAACGATACAAAATCCAACTTCACCGGATTCTTTTCCATTCCGCTGGAAGCGGGCGTGGGTCGCAATCGCTCCGTGACGCTCCGCTTTTTGCATCCCGATTACGTGCCTCTGGAGCTTACTGAGTTGGTCGGCGACACGCTGACCGTTGTGCACCTCGTTCCCATACATAGAGAAGAACCGGCAGCTCCGGTTCAGACGGATCATCCGCCCATTGCTGTGGCGAATATTCGAATCCGGTACTCGACCCAGGCAGTAACTCAGGAAAATATCGGCACGGGCGTAAAAACTTTTCAGGTACGCAACGTTGGAAACATTCCTTGCGAGAACAGCAACCCGTGCTCCCCGGACGGCAAGTGGAAAGCCTCCGTCAATTCCATGTCCATGGACGCAGGCGAAGGAAATGTTTTTGAAAATGCCAGAGTTCCGTGTATCGCGGGACCCTGCCCGTTCACGAAAGTGGATTACGATGGATTTTCCCAGGGCGGCAGAATTATAAAAGTTTCGGTGCGCAATTGGTCGGACACCACGACTTTTCTATTTCAAGCGGAAGTCTTTCGGCCGCAAATATACGACCTCGTGCAAATGACCTACCCAATTATTCTGGGCACGTCCCTGAATTTTACGTTGCCGCCCACTGCTGAAGGGCCTAGCATCGAAGCAGAATTGAATGGGGAAAATATTATTTTTCCACTCGGGCCAATTCCGGTGTTGAGTTGGGCCGATTGCGAGCGAAGCGTAGCAAAAAATAAAGCGCGACTTTATCGGTGCGAGCTGAATTCTGGCTATCAATTTCGATAAACAAGTCACGAATACAGTACGGACCGGCAGGGGTTGAACATTGCTTGATGGCAACAGAACGGTGCAGACGATCGGCTCTCTAGCTGCCCAAGCAGTTTTGCTCGTGTCGATGGTTCGGACCCCGCTCACGCTCAGCGAACTTGCCCCGCCAATTCCTCATCCTGAAATTGACAACCGTTCCCTGCAAGACGTGTTGACCTACATTGACGGAGCGTGGGGCACGTTAACGAGGTCCATGGAGCAATGCCAGAGCCTTGAGGACCCCAAGACAGACAGCGAGGCGATTGTGTATCTTCCCGCCGGCATGGCCGTTCCGGAATCGTTGTCGAAACTCCAGGCGAGCTGCCGCGTTCGCATCGAGCACCTTCCCAATCAAATCACGAAAGTTGGTGAGTTCGACGCCAGCAAGATTCCGGGCGAGGGGTTGCTGTATCTGGAAAATCCTTACGTGGTGCCAGGGGGACAATTTAACGAAATGTACGGGTGGGACAGCTATTTTATTTTGCGTGGATTAATCCGTGAGCATAGCTTAGAACTGGCCAAGGGAATGGTGGAAAACTTCTTTTTTGAAATCGAGCATTATGGAGGGATATTAAACGCGAACCGCACTTACTATCTGACTCGCTCACAACCACCGTTCCTTACGTCTATGATCCTGGCCATTTATGAAGCCGAGAAGGCAGAGGGGAAAACCGATCTCGACTGGCTGGAGCGAGCGTATGCATTCGCTGAACGTGATCACGAATCGTGGAATAAAACCCCACATCTAGCGGGAAATACCGGACTATCGCGCTATTACGATTTCGGGGATGGCCCGGTGCCGGAAATTATGGGCGATCCCAGCCAATATTATCGCGGCGCCGCCGATTTTTTTCTGGCTCACGAGAATTTCGCGAAATTAAATTTGGTTCGCGAAGGTGCCCATGAGACGCAAAAATCCGCGCAGGAGCCTCGCTTCCCTGTCTTAACTTGCAACGCGAAAGCGGATCAGGCGGAAACAGGAAAGTGTGCCCCGGCGTATTGGGTCGGGCTATCTTCCGAATTCTATAAGGGCGACCGCAGCTTGCGGGAGTCCGGGTTTGACGTCACGTTCCGCTTCGGCCCGTTCGGAGCAGCCACGCATCATTTTGCCGCAGTTTGTTTGAACAGCCTCCTGTACAAAACGGAAATGGACCTCGTCGAGATGAGCAACATCCTCGGCCATCCCGAACGCGCCGAGCACTGGAAACAGACAGCGGCCGACCGGCAAAAACGAATGGACAAATACTTTTGGGATGCCGACGAAGGAATGTTTTTCGATTATAACTTTGTGGTCGGAAAACGTTCACAGTACGCGTACGCGACGACGTTTTACCCGTTGTGGGCGGGCCTCGCCACCAAAGAACAGGCAAAAGCCATCGTGCAAAATTTGGGAGTATTCGAGCAGCATGGTGGACTGGCGATGAGCAGAACCGACAGCCAGGCGCAATGGGATTTTCCGTACGGCTGGGCGCCCGTTCAATTGTTGGCGGTGGAGGGCTTGCGCCGCTACGGGTATAACGCAGAAGCGAAGCGAATCGGTGATAACTTCATATCCATGGTTGTCGAAAATTTTGAGCGGGAACATACCATTCGCGAAAAATATAATGTGGTTACCAGATCGTCGGAGACTCATGTAGGAGCAGGTTACGCACAAAACTTCACGGGTTTCGGGTGGACCAATGGAGTTTTTCTTGAGTTATTGCATGAGTCGCCGGAATTTCGCGCGCTGGCAGGCGATTCTCGATAACACTGGCGCGCGTTTAACGATAGACTGGGCGCTGCGATTGCAAAATGCGTCGCCTGAGTTTTTCCAGTTTCTTTCCCAGCACAACTTTGCCTCTCAAAGGTGGATGCCGTGAAAACAGGATCAGATTTGCAGAATGGCGCGTTTCCAAAAAAATCCCCGAATCAGTTGCTTGTTTACCTCGCGGCTATCTCCGCCGCGCTGGGGGGACTCCTCTTTGGATATGACACGGGAGTCATCTCAGGCGCTGAATTGTTTTTCAGCAAAGATTTTGGGTTAAGCACGTTCGCGCTTGAAGTTATCGTCAGCGGCGTGCTCGCCGGAGCGGCGATCGGCGCGCTGATCGGCGGAAGACTGGCCGATCTTTTCGGTCGCCGCAAACTGCTGATCGCCACGGCAATTATCTTTGCGCTCGGCGCCGTCCTTTGCGCCCTGGCGACAACAGCTTCTATTTTGGTCATCGGACGCATCATCGTGGGATTCGGCATCGGGTTATCCTCCAGCGGTGTGCCTGTCTATATTTCGGAAGTGGCGCCCGCAAACGCGCGGGGATGGCAGGTTTCCCTTTTTCAGCTGGCCATCACGGTCGGCATTTTATTGGCGTATCTCGTGGACTACGCATTCGCGCAAATACAAGGGTGGCGATGGATGTTTGGTGTCTCCATCGTTCCCGCTGCGATTTTTGGCGTAAGCATGTTTTTCCTTCCTGAGAGTCCTCGTTGGCTATTAAGGCGCGGAGAGCGCGAAAAAGCTCTGTCCATGCTGGCGCGTGTGCGCGGCACATCCGAGGTTCACAGCGAGTTGCAGGAAATTGAAGAATCGCTCACCAGAGCTCCTGAGAGCGGCAAATTCTCAGATTTGTTTGCTCCGTCCATCCGGCCTGCACTTATTGTCGGAATCGGACTGGCCATCTTCCAGCAAATCACCGGCATCAACACGGTGATTTACTACGCTCCGATCATCATTCAAAGCGCGGGGATTTCAACTGCATCTGGGGCGATCCTCGCCACTGCGGGCATTGGCGTGGTGAATGTGCTCGTGACGATCCTCTCCATGTGGTTGATCGACCGTAAGGGGCGTAGACCGCTACTGCTGGTAGGAATCGCGGGCATGGCCATTACGCTAGCCGTTCTCGGCTTTGTCTTCCGCATGTCAAATCAATCCTCAGCCACGGCTTGGCTCGCGGTGATCAGCCTGATGGCTTATGTAGGCTCATTTGCCATCAGTCTTGGTCCAATTTTCTGGTTGCTGATTTCGGAAATCTATCCGCTGAAGATCAGGAACTCGGCCGAAGGCCTGGCGGCCACGTTCAACTGGGGTGCAAATTTACTTATCACTTTAACTTTCCTCACGCTTGTGGAAAAACTTGGACCTAGTGGAACGTTTTGGATTTATGGAATCAGCGCCATTGCGGCGGGAGTGTTCTCTTATTTTTACGTGCCTGAGACGAAAGGCCGGAGCTTGGAAGAAATCGAGGAATTCTGGCACAACAAAAGTCAATTTGCGGTGACATCGAACAAATAATTCATTTTTTTCCGCACTTGCACCTTTTCGCAGAATTAAAATAATCTGCGAGAGCTATTCGAGTTTCATGTGTTGTATCACGTGTGGATGTGAAATTGCCGACGGGATAATAGTCTAAGACTTTCCTACAGGCTTTTCCTCTCCAGACCTACAGCGTCTCCGCCTGCCGAATTTTCGTACATATTCACGGGCGGAAATGTAGGAAAAACCTTTCCATTTGTGCCTTCCGCGAGTGTTCCAGCCCATTTTTCGAAGTGGCGAAAAATAAATCGTTTTTTCAGTTTCTAACCGTGAATACGACTGAATCGCGCGAAAAAAGCGTTTGCATTCGTTGCGGAAGCTTTCATTTTCATCCTAAGAAGTGGTTAATTTTTGGTAGGGGACTATTCAGGGTGGAATACAACTTTCACCCGATTTATTGAAACCCATTTTCCATGGTCTCTTAGGGGCGGACATTGTGGGTGTATTTTTGGAAAAGATGGCAGCCTCGCTCCCAAATCGGGGCAGTAGAAATTTCAGTCAACCTTCTTTCAGGGAATCAGCGCTTGGGACTGAGAATGGCGAAGCCTTGCCTTTTATGCACACAACTTTTGAACAACGTGACAACTTAGATCTAAGCACAGTGCTGTTGGCACCGGAGTGGTTCGCGATCCGCACCCGGCCTCGTCACGAAAAGGCAGTCGTCAAACAATTCGAAATGAGCAGAGTTGAAAGTTTTCTTCCCCTGTGCACCGAAGTGCGGTCGTGGAGCGATCGTCGCAAAGAAGTCGACCTCCCGTTGTTCCCCGGTTATGTTTTTGTCCGGTTTAGCAACTCCAGTTATATGCGCTTGCGCGTGTTCCAAGCGAGAGGCGTGATTGGTTTTGTAGGACCGAATAACAGAGCCACGGCAATTCCTGCTAAACAAATTGAAGCGCTACGTTCTTTAGTTGATGCCCAAGTGGAACTTCGTCCCCATTCCTACCTCAACGTCGGTCAGAGAATTCGAATCCAAAATGGAGCTCTGCAAGGAATGGAAGGTGTGCTGGTCCGAGTGGCGAGCGACGAAAGCCTGGTCGTATCCGTCGACCTGATTCATAAGTCGGTCGCGATTCGTCTGGAAGGGTACGACGTAACTAGCCTCTGAGGTGGTTCCATCATTTAGAAATTTAGAAGGCGGGCTGCAATGATCCAACAGAGTGGTGATGCACTGACTAGTTTCACGTCTGAGTCAATGGGAGTTTTACCCAGAACGTACGGTTCATGGTTTCAGAAACCCAATTGGAGCCGCAGAGGAATGTGGGTGTATGCCGCGGAACTGGCGCTGGCTGCAATTTCTTTCCTGGCAACGTGTGCGTTTTTAGGTGGCTCCAGCACTGCCTACGCGCCGGCCAAAGGCATATTTTCATTTTTTCTGGCCGCCATGTTTTTCCGCGGGTTTGCATTTAAATATTTTGGAGTTTGCGACCGCTCCTTCCGTCATGCAGGAATTCCGGACGTAATCGCCATCGGCAAAGCCGTCGGAACCAGCACACTGGCTCTTTATCTCACCTCCCTGTTCGTGGATTTTCGTGGCGGCCTCGCGTTGCCTGGCCAGATGGTGATTGGTGACGCGATTACCGTATTCTTGCTGCTTTGCGCACTTCATTTTGGGGCTCGGATTTATCACTTCGGCGCGGAGCGCCCGGTTAAGACCATTTCGTCCGTGCGCCGGGTCATCATTTTCGGCGCAGGAGATGCCGGTGCATCGGTTCTGAAGGAACTCATCGACAGCCCGCGTTCCGGAATCATGCCCGTGGCGATTTTGGACGACGATCCGAAGAAAAAAGGGACGCTCATTTGCGGCGTTCCCGTGGTCGGCGGCTTGTCGAAACTTTCTGATACCTTGTTCGGATTTCAAGCCTCGGAGGTTCTGATCTGTGTGCCGAGTGCAACTCAAGTGCAGCGCCAACGCGTCCTCGGCGCTTGTCTGAAGTGCGGCATACCCGTTCGGACTCTTCCGGGCCTTGCAGATTTGCTCAATAATCGAGCCTCTTCGCGCGATTTGCGCTCCGTTTCCATCGAAGAAGCCCTGCAGAGAGAGAAATTCGTTCCGGACCACATGCTCGCTCAGGGCCTCCTGAGCAATAAGGTCGTCCTTGTGACAGGCGCAGGTGGCTCGATCGGCTCCGAGCTTTGCCGTCAAATTGCTGCCGCGAATCCGAAGCGCCTCGTGCTTGTCGATAAATCCGAGAACAGTCTTTTCTACTGCCATATGGGGCTCGGAGAAACCTTTCCACAACTCGATATCGCGCCTTTCCTCGTGGACGTAACAGACACGCACGGCATTCGCGACGCCATCCTTGGCGAGAGACCGGATTTTGTGTTTCACGCAGCAGCATACAAACACGTGGGCATGATGGAACTGCATCCTGACCAGGCAATTCGAAATAACGTGATGGGCACCAGAAACGTTTTGAATGCGGCCATCGAAGCAGGCGTCAAAACGTTTGTAAATATTTCGACGGACAAGGCAGTGAATCCCCGCTGTTTTATGGGACTGTCCAAAAAGCTCACGGAATTGCTCGTGAAGGAATTCGCTGAGCGGCACGGCGTGCAGTACATGAGCGTGCGATTTGGAAACGTGGCAGGCAGCACCGGCAGCGTTCTGCGCATTTTCTCTGAGCAGATCAACAAGGGCAAACCCATCCGGATCACCGACCCGCACGCCACGCGCTACTTCATGAGCATCCCGGAAGCCGTTTCGCTGATTCTGTGCGCGGCCTCCATCGGCGAGGGCGGCGAAACATTCATATTCAACATGGGTACCCCAGTAAATATCTACGAATTGGCGCGAGCCCTGACTCTCTTCGCTGGCGTCGTTCCTGGAGAGGAGCTTCCGATCCACTTCACCGGGCTCAGGGAGGGAGAGAAAGTCGCCGAGGAATTGTGGGAAGAGTGGGAATGCCCGCAGGCGACTCAGAATCCCCAGGTTTTCAAGGTTACCGGCTCGAATCCGCTGTCGATCGATATTCTTTCGGCCGTCCAGCAGCTTCAGGAATATCTCGCCATTCATGACCAAAACAGCATGCTGGAGTACCTGGACGAGATGGTCCCGAGTTTCGCGTCGCAGCGGGCTACGGGGTCAAAACAGGTCGTCAGCTATGCGGAAGAAAAGCTCGCGAGGATCGCCGGATGAAGATTCCACTTTCCGCACCAGATATTCGAGAACGCGAAATGGAATACGTGGGTAGTGTGATGAACTCAAATCATCTCAGCATGGGCCCGTGGCTCGACAGGTTTGAGCATCAATTCGCGCAATACGTGGGAACGAAGCATGCGATCGCCGTGAACAGTGGCACCTCGGGACTTCATCTCTGCGTCCGTGCGCTCGAAATCGGACCACAGGATGCCGTCATCACCACGTCGTTCAGTTTCGTGGCATCGGTGAGCTGCTTTCTGTATGAGGGCGCGCTGCCCATCTTTGTCGACATTGATCCGCAAACTTTGAACTTGGATCCAGCCGCGGTCCGCGAGTATTGCCAGAATCAATGCGACCGCGCGGCAAATGGCACACTGATCGACCGTCAATCCGGTAGGGTCGTCAAAGCGATTCTTCCCGTGCATGTATTCGGCTTGCCCTGCCGCATGGACGAGATCATGGAGATTGCCCGCGAGTACGGATTGGCGATCATTGAAGACGCTTGCGAAGCGCTAGGCGCAGAATTGGATGGAAAGCGGGCCGGGACCTTTGGCAATGCAGGCGTTTTTGCCTTTTATCCCAATAAACAGATGACCACGGGCGAAGGCGGAATGATCACCACAAATGACGACCGCATCGCGGAACTGTGCCGCAGCATGAGAAACCAGGGGCGCGACACGGACGGCGCGTGGTTGCGACACGTGCGCCTAGGATACAACTACCGATTGAGCGAACTGCACGCCGCGCTGGGTGTCGCTCAACTGGAGCGCATCGACTCGATTCTCTCTGCACGGTCTGAGGTCGCCGACCGCTACACCGAGCTACTCTCGGCGCAGCCTCAATTACAACTCCTGGAAACCAGTGCCCGAACGAAGCGCAGCTGGTTTGTGTACATCATTCGATTTCGTTCCGGCTCGCCCGAACAAGTGCGAGACCGCGTGCGAAACTTTCTGCGTGAACGCGAAATTGCAACTCAGATTTATTTCACCGCGATTCATCAGCAACCTTTTTATACAAAATGCCAGGAGAGCGCAACGCCCTCCCTGCCCCACGCGGAGCGCGCAGCCAGCGAATGTTTGGCCATACCGTTTCACTCGAGGCTGAGCGAGACGGAAATTAAATTTGTATGTGATTCCATCCAGGAAGCACTGGTGCCTCAAAAACAAGAGTCGTCGGCTAACTGCGTAGCTGCACAACTCGTTTCGACGCAAGCGATGGAGACGTAGCGCCCTATGTGGATACAACTTGTTTCAGGATTCGTGGCGTTAGTTTTTTGCCTCGGAATTCTCCCCGCCGCAAAGCGGGTGGCGAAGTCTTTTGACCTCTATGACGAGCTGGGCCCCCTGAAAATTCACAGCGGCTCCATCCCGCGGCTGGGTGGAATCGCGATGTTCGCCGGATTTCTGTTTGGCACGTTGACCCATTACGTTTTTGGCGCCAGGCTGAATTTCCTCCCGGTATTTGTTTTTGCCCCAGTATGGGTTGTCGGATTGCTCGACGACATTAAATCCTTGGGCGCCGCATTTCGTTTGTTCACGCACATTGCGGCGGGTGCGGGGCTCTGGCTCTTGGGTTGGCACCTGATGTGGTTCAGTTCTCCAATTTTGGACCTGCTGGTCACGAGTTTATTCGTGGCATTCATGATTAACGCGTGGAACTTCGTGGACGGAATGGACGGGCTCGCTGCGGGCACCGCAAGCATCGTCTCCATTGGCTTTTTGATGATTTCCCTGGCGGCAGGTAACAGAATCGGTGTTTTATTTTCCGCCTGCCTACTTGGCTCATGCCTCGGAATGCTGTCTGTGAACGCGCCTCCCGCGAAAATGTTTATGGGAGATTCGGGAAGCACGTTGATCGGAATTGTGCTGGCATTCCTTTCCTTGAATTGGGTCAAGACCACAACCGATCCGCACAGCATCGCGATCCCGCTGCTGTTCCTGAGTATTCCGCTGGCGGATGCGGCTCTCGCGATCTTGCGGCGCGCCCGAACGCCAAAGTTACTCTTTGACGGAGACCGGCGTCACTTTTATGACCTTCTGCTGCAGCGCAGTTTGTCTGTGGAGAGCGTGCTGCATATTTCCATGGCCGCATCGGGAATCCTCGTTGTGTTGGGATGGATGTGCGTCCACCAGATCCTTAACCTGATGATCACCTGCATCGCGGTTGCTCTCAGCTTGATTTCAGTGGCTGTGCTGCTCGGATCGCTGCAACCTGATAGCAAGGCATTAGAGGCAAACCGGCAGGAAATCCTTTAGGGTCCGCGGCCGAATCGACGAAGTTTATTTCAGCTCAATTGGAGACCGGAATGTCTTCTTACAACAAAATGATTGAAAGTGTTTCACCGTACGATCCGCGCAAATCGCTGAGTCGCGAGATGGCCAATCAGTCTTATTCGTATGCTCGCCGTGAACTTCCGTCAAACGACGGCGCCGTGTGGCGCCAATCCGCACGGATTTTTCGCAAGCATTGGAAGGTCTCAGTGGCTTTCATCCTGCTGGTGGAACTGCTGCTGGCGATTCTCGTGATCACGATGGACAACACGTACGAAGCGCGGTCCGTGATTGATGTGGAACCTCCGGGGGCGGATTCCATGGGTCTGAATCACGACGCAGCCGTCAGCGCGGCAAACGCTCCCGGCTATCTCGATACGCAAACGGAAATTCTGAACAGCGACGGACTCGCTCTGACCGTGATTGACAAACTACACCTGGACCAAAACCAAGCATTCCTTAAGCCTTCGATCATTCAACGCGCCGTCGCGTCAATCGAAAGCCTCGTCCGATCCAAGAACAACAGCGGCCTCTCGCGGGACACCGAAAGACTTCTCACGTTGTTTCACAAGAACGTGTCGGTGGCGGAAGTGAAAGGAAGTCAACTCGTCGAAGTCCGATTCGTGAGCACGAGTCCGCAGCTGGCGGCGGAAGTGGCCAACACGACGGTGGAGCAGTATATCGATTTGACCTACCGCAGCCGTTACGAAGCGACCTTGCGCGCCGCACAATCGCTTTCGCCGCGATTGGCCGATCTGCAGAACTCGGTTAAACAGTCCACGGATGCCCTATTGGAATTTCAAAGGAAACATGCGGGAGCGGAGCTGGGTTCGGTTTCTCCGTCATCTCCGGACGGAACGGCGAGTATCGCAGGCACTTCGGGCAATCCAATCGCGACTCGCGTGAGTGAGCTGAACCAGCAACTAACGGCAGCGATGGGCGAGCGCCTGCAGCAAGAGTCGTATATGAAGCAAATCAAGGACGGCAACGTCGATTCTCTTCCGCAAATGAAGGACAGCCCGTTAATCCAAGGGATGACCAGCCGGTTGGTTGACAGCCGCGCGCAGCTTGCACAAGCGCTGGGCGTCTACGGGACTAATAATCCGCAGGTCCGCAAACTCGAGCTAGAGTCCGAAGAGTTGAGTAAGCAGTTGGATTCGGAACGCGCACGAATCGCCAGCCAGATTCAAGCGGCCTACAACTCCGCGCAGAATCGCGAACAGTTAATTCAGAACACATTGCACGGAATGAAGAACCAGCTTGACCAGTCGAACGCGGAAATCATGCAATATGACGCCCTCAAGCGCGAAGCGGATGCGAATGGCAATCTGTACACAACGCTGTCTTCGCGCACGAAAGAGCTCGCGTTAACGGGCGCGCTAAACGCGAGCAACATTCGCATTGTAGATCAGGCACGCACTCCGCTGAGCCCGGACGGGCCGCACCGCCTGAGAATTCTGGCCTTTGGCGCGCTGTTCGGCATTTTTGGAGGCGCTATCATCGCCTTCTTCGCCGAACAAATGAACGACACCGTTTCTTCCGTCGAAGATTTCAGACAATGGTCCGGATTGCCAACCCTGGCGCTCGTACCCCAGATCACGGTTCCGATAACGAGGGCTTCGCTGGGAGACGGCAAGCCGACTCGGACGACGTTGAGTAAATCCATGGCAGCGATCCGCACGAATGGAATGAAGTTTCTGACTGAAAATCCAAACTCACCGGAATCGGAAGCCATTCGAAATCTTGAAACCAGCATTCGAATTCCGTATTCCTCCATCAGCCGGGCTGTACAAACGATCTTGGTAACCTCGTCACTGCCGGGAGAAGGAAAAACCACAATCGCAACCAATCTTGCACTGGCGCTCTCGCGGCACGGCAAAACGTGCCTGATTGACGGCGATTTTCGGCACCCGTCCATTACTTCTTCCTTTGGACTCACGGCAAGGCCGGGGTTGCAGGATCTGTTGACAAGCCCAACGAATTCGCTCGAGGAATCGTTGAAACCCGTGCCTGAGGTTCCCAACCTGACGGCGCTGGGCGTGGGAGCACGGATCCCGAATTCGCTGGAATGCCTGACTTCCCCGCGCATGACGGATCTTCTCAGTGACTTAAGAACCCAGTTCGAATACATCGTTTTGGATTCGCCGCCGATCATTCCATTTTCCGAGGGGCGCTGGCTCGCCACAATTTCAGACGCATCGATTCTCGTGGTGCGTTGTGAATCCACCGAGCGAACAGCGGTCACCTTCAGCCTGGATATTTTGGAAGACCTGAAAGCAAATGTCCTTGGGGTCGTTCTAAATGGCGTCAATTTGAAGGAAGAATACTACTCATACGGAATGAAGAATTACGGATCTTATGCCGCGAAGTAATGCGTTCAGCCCCTTGCTGAACGGCCACAAATATATGTACGCGGGAATCGCGCGCGAAACCTGCGTTGGGAGGAATGCAATGCGTAAGCAATTTTCGACTTTTGTGATCTCCGCGGCATTTGTGCTGATGAGCGTGCTTAGCGCCGGGGCCCAGGTCAGTTCGACCAATCGGAGCGGAGTTAATACTCCGAACAACTCTTCCAGCCCGCAGACTTCTAGTTTTTACGGCGGCTATCAGATCGGTGTCGGGGACATTCTGGATGTTCATGTCAACGACGAAGAGGAAATTTCCGGAAGATATCAAGTCGATCAGAACGGCAAGGTCAGGATCTCGCTCCTTTCGAGCCCTCTCGACGCAGCCGGCACCACGACCTTCGATCTTGCTTCGCGGATCAGCCAGGAATTGAAAACGCAGAACATTTTGCGCGAGCCTTCGACGACTGTGCTGATTCTCCGCGCAGTTACGCAAAATGTTTCTGTGCTGGGAGCTGTGGTTAGGCCTGGAGTTTATCCGGTTGAGAAACCTACAACGCTGCTCGATGTAATTTCACTCGCCGGCGGATTGGGGCCAAATGCAGGTAACTCGCTCACGGTGTACCACGGATCGGAGGCCGGGGTCACGACATCTGCTGCTACGACGGCCAGCGCGCCTGGTACCCCTCTTTTATCCGTCAACATCAACGAGCTCCTTTCGGCAAAAGACCGCACGGCAAACATCATGGTCCACTCCGGAGACGTAATCACCGTTAACACGGCGCCGGTCGTATTCGTAGTCGGATCGGTTGGCAGGCCTGGCGCATTTGCGATCCAGGATCGCAGATCGCAAATGACCGTTCTTCAGGCGGTGGCCATGGCGGAAGGGCCGACGCCGAACGCGTCGCTCGGAAAAACAATCATCATTCGCCAATCGACAAGTTCCTCCACGCGGGAGGAAATTCCGATTGATCTAAAAAAGGTGATGAGGGGCAAGGATTCGGACCAAGTCCTGGAAGCGAACGACATTTTATTCGTCCCGCAAAGTGGCCTGAAAGCCAGCGCGCATAAACTCGCTGACATGGGCAGCCAGGCCGCCGTGGGCATCGCTTCGTACGCCGTAATTTTCTAGTTATAAAACTCCAAGGAGACCAAACGCAAATGGAATTGACTTCTACCGTTGCACGTAAAGCAAAACCGAGTATTTCCTTTTTTGATCTTCAAGCGCAGTACGCCACCATTCGAAGAGAGATTCTCCAGGCCGTTGAAGCCGTTCTGGAAAGTCAGCATTTCATACTCGGGCAACTGGTAGAACTGTTCGAACAGGATGCCGCCGCATACGTGGACGTTCCGTTTGCCGTCGGCTGCGCGTCGGGCACAGACGCGTTGTATCTTGCGCTATGCGCTCAGGGGATCGGTCCCGGCGATGAAGTAATCACCACGCCATTTACGTTCGTCGCCACGGCAGGTTCAATCGCGCGCACCGGCGCGAAGCCCGTGTTCGTCGACATCCTTCCCGAAACCTACAATATCGATCCCGCTCTCATCGAGCAGGCTGTTACCAAGAATACAAAGGCCATCATTCCTGTTCACCTGTTCGGACTGTCGGCGGAGATGGACCCCATCATGTCCATAGCCAAGAAGCATTCGCTGGCAGTGATCGAGGACGCCGCTCAGGCGATCGGCTCCACATATCACAGTAAAAAGATTGGAAGCATCGGTGATTTCGGATGCTTCAGCTTCTTCCCATCGAAGAATCTGGGATGCGCGGGTGACGGTGGCATGGTCACGACGGTGCACAAGCCCATGGCTGACCGCCTGAACCTGCTTCGGGCGCATGGCACAAAAAAGAAGTATCACTCGGAAATTATCGGAATGAATAGCCGTCTCGATGCCCTGCAGGCCGCCGTCTTGCGCGTGAAGCTCAAGCACCTGGATTCCTGGACAAAAGGCCGACAGGAGCGCGCTGCACTGTATGCCCAGCTTTTCGATCAATACAAACTTTTGGATTTCATTACTCCGCCGCAGGCGCCCCCGAGTTTTGGGCACGTGTACAACCAATACGTGATCCGCTGCGAAAACCGCGACAGACTTCGCGACTATCTGCAGGAGCAGGGCGTGCCCACGGCAATCTACTACCCCGAGCCGCTGCACTTGCAGCCCGCATTCGATTATCTGAAATATGCCGAAGGCTCCATGCCGGAGTCCGAAAAGGCTTGCACCGACACGCTCGCCCTTCCCGTTTATCCGGAGTTGCCTCTGGAAGATCAGGAACGCGTCGTGCAAACGGTCTCAGAGTTTTATAAGTCAAACGGCCAAAACGCCAGGGGGAATGGGAATCGTGAATGATCACATTGCAGTTGCCGTCGTAGGTTGCGGATATTGGGGTAAAAATCTTGTCCGCAATTTCCACCAGCTCGGAAGATTGCGCGTCATTTGCGACGTAGATCAGGCCCAGCTGCAAAAATTGCAACAGCAGTATGACGGCGTGGATATTTCCACTTCGTACGAAGAGGTGCTGCGCCGGGAGGACGTCGAAGGAATCGTGATAGCAGCTCCAGCCGAGCAGCATTACAGTCTGGCCAAGCGCGCGCTCGAAATGGGCAAGGACGTTTTCGTCGAAAAACCTCTCGCGCTTAAGGTTTCACACGCGGAAGAGTTAACGGAGTTTGCGCGCAAGAATGGCCGCATCCTGATGGTGGGCCATTTGCTGCAATACCATCCAGCGATCACGAAACTGAAATCCCTGATTCGCGAAGGCGCATTAGGCAAAGTTCAATACATCTATTCGTCGCGGTTGAACTTTGGAAAACTTCGTACCGAGGAAAACATTCTCTGGAGTTTTGCCCCGCACGATATTTCCGCTATTTTGCACCTGCTGGGCGAGGAGCCGACTTCAGTGGCGGCCCACGGAGGTAATTATTTGAATGCAAACGTGGCCGACGTCACCCTGACGAGCTGCACGTTTGCGAGCGGCGCGACGGCGCATATCTTCGTCAGTTGGCTGCATCCTTTCAAGGAGCAGAAGCTGGTGATCGTCGGAGATCGCCAAATGGCGGTGTTTGATGACATGCAGACCGAGCGAAAGCTCGTACTCTACCCGCACAAAATTGAGTGGCTCGATCGTCACCCCATTGCCAAGCAGTCCGAGGGACAGGTCGTTGCGCTTCCGGCGCTGGAACCGCTGCGTCTTGAGTGCCTGCATTTTCTCGAGTGCATTTCCACCCGCCAGACACCGAACACGGATGGAAACAACGGAGTACGCGTGCTTCGCATTCTGAATGCCAGCGAACGCTCGCTGAAGAACAATGGCGAAGTGCAAACCGTGAAAGACGTTAAGCCGAGCTACTATGTTGATCCCACAGCGCGCGTTGACCAGCCAACCACAATCGGCTCTGGCAGCCACATCTGGCATTTTTCACACGTCATGCCGAATTGCATGATCGGCGAAAACTGCAACATGGGTCAGAACGTGCACGTCGCCTCCGGCGTGCGGATCGGCAACAACGTAAAGATTCAGAACAACGTCTCTCTCTATACCGGCGTCGAATTGGAAGACGACGTTTTCTGCGGCCCGTCCATGGTGTTCACTAACGTGACGAACCCGCGGAGTTTCGTAAATCGGAAAAATGAATATAAGAAGACATTGATCCGCCGCGGTGCGTCCATGGGAGCGAATTCCACAATTGTCTGCGGTACTACGATCGGAGAATATGCTTTCATCGGCGCCGGCGCAGTGGTCACTCGTGACGTTCCTCCCTACTCTCTGATGGTTGGGTCGCCGGCAAAGCGTATCGGATGGATGTGTAAATGCGGTGCTCGGTTGAAACCTGTCGAGGATCACGCGCATTGCGAGGATTGCGGCCAGCATTATTCTGTGGAGGCAAAAGAAATTAAGCCGGTGCAGGCGCCTCAGACTGCCTCTGTTCAGTCGGAGGAAAAACCAGTAGCCGCGCGTGCCGCTTCTCTTTCCAACTCGGCAACTTAACAAAACTTGCTTTCGGTCCGCGTCGTACGCGATTCATTCACTGACTTGTCGTTTACGTCCCAAATCGTGGTTGGCCGCTCAGGTGAAGAAAACTCCATGTCCACAAAAATCGTGTCACAAACAGGGTGCGAACCGATTTTAAAAGACAAGAAGCCGCTCCAGGTTCAGGCCGTTCCAAAACTTCCAAAGGTCGTCACTTGCGGAGTTCTAAGACAAGAGGAATACCAGGAGTGGGACGAACTGATTGACCGGTCTCCTCACGGAACCATTTTTCACTACTCCTGGTGGCTTCGGACCACTTCGGCGGACTTCTCAATTCTCGCCATCCGGAATGAACGCGGAGCCATTGTTGCCGGCATGCCTATCCCATTCGAACATCGACCGGGGTTAAAGTTATTTCGCTCTCCCATCCTGACCCCGTATCTCGGGCCGGTTTTCGACGTGTCGAACATCGACAATACGTGCGATCGCCTGCATTTTATGCGATCGAACGGCGAACTACTCGCACGCAACATTAAAGCGTATGACAGCGTGCAATATGTCGCGGGCGCCTCAGCTCCTGACTTGCAGGGTTTTGTGTGGGCGGGATTCGGAGTTCGTCTTGCCTATACGTTCCGCTTCCGTTCCACGCACACTCCCGACCAGATCACCGCGGGAATGACCCAAACGCATCGCGAGAAACTTACAACCGCGTTACAACTAAAGTTATCCGTCGCTCGAGATGGCGGACTTGACGATCTCATCCAACTCAATCGCCGGACTCTTGCAAAACACGGATCGGAACCAGCGTGCTCGGAAAGTTTCCTTCGGCGGCTGTGGAAGGCAGCCCATTCGCAGGAAAGAGCCCATTTATACGTCGCGAGAACTGCAGATGACAAGCCGCTCGCGGCGTTGTTGACCGTGAATGACAATCGCACGACCTATCAGATCGTCTCTGCGGTCGACCCGGATTTTGCCAACATTCCCGGCGCATATATCGTTCTTTGGAATGCGTTGCAGGACGCGCTGGTCGCGGGCCGCGACTATGATTTCGAGGTTTCTAGTTTGCGCGGCGCGGAATCCTTCTGCCGGCATTGGGGCGCTACGGCAGTCCCGGTTTGGCGAATGGAAAAGGCCGGATCCTGGCGCGGTGGAGTTTTCCACTCCTTAATCAACCGCCGTGATTCGAAGGCGCTTAGGAAGTAGTTCAATCCAGCTGGAGTTCACTCTTAGCAAGCGCATTTCAGAGGAGAATCATGGGTTCATTTGTAGAACCAAATATGTCGCCGCGGGCACGCGTTCAGGTCGCGAACCACGTTCCCCACTTGGCACCGAACGTTCGTATTACGCCTCAGGCAAGGTATTACGCGGTTGCGGAACTCGCCCGTCGTGCTGGAATAACTCGCGAATTTTTCAAGTCCTGGAAGGTCACCACGACGCCAGAAGCAACGATTTTCGAAATTTCCAATGGTACACAAAAATTTATTAGTTTCCCTCACGCGTCTCCGCAAGCTTTGGGATCACTCGCTGAAGGACAGCTGAGTTCCATGAGCGTTCCGCTCGTGGCGAAACTAGGCGAGGCAGGCGGCGAGCAGTTATCACGTTGTGTGGTTCCCTTTGTCTCGGATGAATCGGGACAAAGCCGGCCTCTATTTTATCTTTCCCGGCCGGATCATTTGGAATGTGCCGTGGATCTGCCGTTATCCATCTTATTGACTCTTTCACGTTGGGAAGACACGCTGGAATTTCCCCGCGACGTACACGGACGTTTCCAGGCAAAGCACAGCATCACAACGACGGGCGGTTTTCTTGATCGCCCGATCGTCGATGAGTATGGCCTGGCATTCGAACAAGCCATGACGCTGCTTTTTCCATCATGGAAAACCACTTCTCGAACCGTTCGAATTAAAATAAGTCACGATGCCGACCACGTGGGCATCCCGTTTCGCTGGAGAACTGCGGTGCGCCACTCCGTGCGTTCCGGGGCGGTCCACAATTCTTTCCGTGACGTTTTCAGTCAATTCAGTCGGCTAGTCCCTGCGGAATTAAATTCGATTCGCACTATTGCACTGGCTTCTAAACGCCATGGATTAAACTCCACGGTTTACTGGAAGGCTGCGCCAGCGGGACCGCAGGACAGCGGATATGACCCGCGCCACCACAAAGTCCGGCACATGGTCAAATGGCTGGATGAGGCCGGAATTGAATCGGGGATTCATCCAGGATACAACACGTTCCGGGCTCCCGAAAAGTTGCGGCGCGAAGTTGCCATTCTGCGCGACACTCTCGGAAACCGTCCTATGGGCGGGCGCCAGCATTATCTCAGATGGTCTCCGGACACCTGGCTGGATTGGGAAAACTGCGGTTTGGCCTATGACAGCAGCGTGGGGTTCGCGGAGCAAATTGGATTCAAGGCCGGGACTTGCATTCCCTACCAACCATGGCTTTTTCCCCTGAATCGCCAAGCCGATCTGGTTGAAATTCCATTGCTCGTCATGGATCGCACGCTTCTCGAGTACATGGGTCTCACGAAAGGCCAGGCGATGCACCAAGTCAGTAAGGTGGTAGGTCGCTGCCGGATGGTGGGCGGAGTATTTACGATTCTTTGGCACAACGACGCGTATCTCAATCCGCTATACCGCGATGTTTATCTGAACTTGCTGGGAACGTTGTCAGGGATCGAGAATTATAACTGGCAATCCGAAGCGGTTCCGCTTTTCGCGTAGTTTGCCGCCCTCTAAAACTATGGAAATCAAGCGCAAGCAATTGCTCATCTTCAGCTCTGTACTGGTTGGCTTATTCTTGTTGGCCAGCGCCTATCTTGGTTTCTCGCTGGAGCTCACTTTGCTGGGCCTGGCGGGGATGGCCGTCGTGCCGTACCTCGTCGTCCGATTTCCGGAATGGTTTCTGGTCGGAGCCTTATTCGTTCCGCAATGGAAAACGATCTTGGGATCTGGCTCCGCAAGCGGTTCCGGAGACCCGACCGTTATCATGCTGATGTGTCTAGCCGTCGGATTGTTGTGGCGGACGTTGATGTGGTTCGGACGGATCGGCTACAGCGAGCTTCGCGGCCTGTTTTCGCGGCAGTTGTTTCAGATTAGTGCTTTTGTTTTCTTCGCGGCTGTTCTTTCTGTCAGCTACACCTATACGAACGCTCCGGATTATGGCGGCACCAAGCTGTCTCGGTTTCTGCTGATCGGGGGACTTCTATTCATTTCGCCGTTTTTTGTCTTGCTTACGGAAAGTGACTTTTTAACATTTTCCAGACTGTTTGTGGGCGCAGGGACGATCACCGCTGTCACGCTTGTCGCTTCGCTGGGTATGCGCAACCGTGAGTCCGAGGGAGACATCACGCGAATCGGAGCCGGCTGGCTTGTCGGCATGGCGATGCTGTTGTTGATTTTCTATCCGCTCTCACACAATCCGCGGAGGCAGAGAGCCTTACTGATTTGCCTTTTGCCCGTGCTTGTTGGCGGTTCCATGGCCGCTGCCGCACGTGGCCCGATTCTCTGCCTTGTGCTCTGCGTGCTTTTGGGAATGGCTATCTTAACCAGGGTCGGAAAACTCCGCAGCTCCGTAGCGCTTTCAATCGTTCTTTTTCTTATCGTCGGCGCCGGCGCAGCATATTTTGTGCTCAAGCAATTCGACGCGGAGAAATTCAACGCCAAAGCCACCGAACTCGAAGAGATGGCGTCGGGCGGATCGTCTTCCGGATCGGCGGCCAAGCGTCTGGATTTTTATCGCGTGACCCTTGCCGCAATTCCCAATCAACCGATCTTTGGAACTGGAATTGGAAGCTGGGGTGTTTTTTATTTCGGGAGTGACGCCAGAGGTTATCCCCATAATGTTCTGCTGGAGATCACATACGAGGAAGGAATCGTTGGGCTTGCGGCGTTCCTGATTCTTTTATTCGCGATGGGCGTGGCGCTGGTCAGAATGATCAAAGCTTCCCATTCTCACTTTTTAGTTGTCGGTCTTCTGGTTTTGTATTGCGTGCTCGTCAGTTTGTTCAGCGGCGATTTGGATGACGACCGCGTGATGTGGTTGTGGATGGGAGTTGGATTGAGCGTTTGCCGGATGGTACAAACGCGCATCAGCACCTATTGCCAGATCCAATGGGAAATGCGGCAGCAACAGGCGGCGATGCCCTCCCGATCGTTTCCGGGTCCCGCATATTCCCGTCAATTAGCAACACGGGCACCAGATCGATATCCCGTTCAGAAGAAGGACCGAGCGTGGCGAGAAAAATTTGTATCCTGACATCGGCGCACCCGACGTTCGATGTTCGCATCTTTCATAAAGAAGGCAAGTCACTCGCGCGCGCGGGCTACGAAGTCATTCTCATTGCGTCCGGCAGCGCGGATGGAACCTACGAAGGGATTACGCTGAAGTGTCTTCCTGTGTGGAAAAACCGCAAGGACCGCTTGCTGCGCGGACTCACAGCCGTCTATCGCCTGGCCCTGCAAGCCGATGCAGACGTGTATCATTTTCACGATCCGGAACTGATTCCAGTCGCTCTGTTGCTGCGCGTGCACGGGAAAAAAGTTGTCTATGACATCCACGAAGATCTTCCGCGAACGATTGGATACAAGCCTTATCTCCCGCGCTTGCTGGACAAACCGATTTCCCGCACGGTTCAAGTTATTGAGGATTGGGCCAGCGGACGGTTTTCGGCGCTGGTTACGGCCACTCCTGTAATCGGAAACCGTTTCAGCAAACGGAATGGAAACGTCGCGGTGGTGAATAATTATCCGAAGATGGAAGAACTTCAGATTTCCGGTCGCGGCGATTCCCACAGAAATCGCGCGGCAAATCTGCTGTATGTAGGGATGAGGATTACGAAGTCACGCGGCGCGGAAGAAATGGTTCGCGCCATGTCCCTGCTTCCGGAAACCTTGGGTGCCAATTTACGCCTGGTAGGTGGCTGGGGCAGCGCTGAGCTTGCCAGCGCGCTGCAAAAAACCCCAGGATGGAGTTCCACTACATTTCTGGGATTGCTCGACCGGGAGGGCGTCGCAGTCGAATTGCAGAAAGCATACGCGGGGCTCGTGATTTTGCATCCCGAACCGAACTACGTTGCTTCGCAGCCCGTCAAACTTTACGAATATATGTGTGCCGGACTTCCGGTGATCGCCTCTGATTTCCCGCTTTGGCGAGAAATCGTAAAGAACGCGGGATGCGGACTGCTCGTCAACCCGAAAGATCCACGTGAAATCTCCGAAGCCATGAAGTATTTGCTGACCCATCCGCAGGAAGCCGAAGAAATGGGCCGCCGCGGGTTTGAGGCGATCGTCGAGCGTTACAACTGGGCCAAAGAAGAAGAAACGCTTCTTCGCTTCTATAGCAAACTGCTGAGCGAGGATACGGGTTTCGAAAAAAGCCTGGTGGGCAGGGGGCAGACAGCGTGAAATTCCTGATTTTAACTCAATATTTTGCTCCGGAAATCGGAGCCTCCCAGGTTCGTCTCGCATATTTGTGCCGCGAATTGGCCGAGGCTGGCCACAACGTCGAAATTGTCACTGGCATGCCGCACCATCACGCGGACAGAATTTTCCCTGAATACCGGGGACAATTTCTGCTGGACGGGGAATGGGAAGGCTTGAAAGTGCATCGAACGTGGCTCTATGCATCCAGCAAATCCAACGTGAAGCGCCTGATGAGTTATGCTTCCTTTGCTCTCACGTGCCTGGTTGGGTTGGCACGCTCGGAAAAGCCCGATTATATTTTCGTTGATTCCCCGCCGCCGTTCCTCGCGGTTCCGGGATGGATTGCCGCAAAGCTGTGGAAAGTCCCCCTCGCCTTTAATGTGGCGGACTTATGGCCGGATTCCGTGCGCGATCTGGGAGTGATGGGTGATGGTTTTTTGATGCGGATGGCGTTTCGCCTGGAGCGCTGGATTTATAGACATGCCACGGTTGTAACGGCCGTCACCGAAGGCATTCGGGAGTCGCTTCTGAAATCCAAGGGGCTTCCTCCCGAAAAAGTTTTGTTCCTACCCAACGGCGTCGATACACGGTTGTTCCGTCCGACATCCCCGGATGAGGGTTTGAAGAAAAAGCTCGGATTGGCCGGAAAGAAAATTATTCTCTATGCAGGCAATCACGGGTACGCGGGAGCGGTCGAACAGATTTTATATGCGGCGCAGGCCTTGAGCGATGATAGCTCGCTCCATTTTCTTTTGGTCGGTGAAGGCCCGGAGAAATCGAAGCTGATCGAACTGGCCAATACGCTTGGGCTGAATAACATTACATTCCATAATGAAGTTCCACTCTCCGAGGTTCCCGCGTTTGTGGGTATTTCCGATATGGGCGTTGTCACGCTTCGCAAATCAAAGGTCATGGCCGGAGCGCGTCCAGCAAAAGCCTTTGTCATGATGGCGGGAGGAAAACCAATTGTCATGGCGGCGGAAGGCGAAGCGGCTCGGTTGATTCAAACCGCGGGCGCCGGCGTCATTGTGCCACCCGAAAATCACGAACATCTTGCGAGTGCGATCCGGACTCTTTTTCAACATCCCGAAGTG
Source organism: Candidatus Acidiferrales bacterium (assembly GCA_035696345.1). Lineage (GTDB taxonomy): Bacteria > Acidobacteriota > Terriglobia > Acidiferrales > UBA7541 > Palsa-360. The sequence goes on along the minus strand of DASRQU010000106.1, from coordinate 1,523 downwards.
GCTGCGCAGATGGGTGCGAACGGGCGAAAATATGTGGTTTCGAACTTCCAATGGTCCCTGCTGGTCCGAAATTGGATTGCACAATTGTCAAACATTCCGTCGACGGCCACGCGCTGCGACAATGATGTGAATCATGCGGAGAGAGAAACGCGCGCAGGGCTCCCCAATGACTAGGCCGCAGATCCTCGCCACCGCAGGCATGGCAATGGTCATGATTGTTCAGGCCGCCATTGCGGGACAAGCGCCGGTGAAGGTCATTACATGGGGTGGAAACACGCCTGAGTGGAACCGTGCGCTCCACCTGGGCGCGCTCCGGGTTGGGTGCTCAGATCCGCCCGCCAGTTGCGCCGACTACGCGCAGCAAATTTCCACGTCCCAAGGAGTAGATAAAGTTTTTCTGAGTATCCTGCTGCAGGCGGAAAAGACTCCCGTATACGCGCGCGAGTACAGTCGATTGAGTCTGGGCCATCCTGCGATGTACGAAGTTGGCATCGATGATTTCGTTGGCCAGTGCGACAAATTGAATATGACGTTGCCCGCCCTTTCGGCATTTCTGGCGCAGATTACCCGCGACCTGAAAAACGCGAACCCCAAACTCACGTTCGGGATCACGGTTTACGAGGACGAGCTGAGTTCGGATCACTTACCGCTGGCAAATCTTGACGCGCAATTCAGAAACAGCGTGGATTTTGTGCACCTGTATCCCCATTACCGCCAGGAAAAGCTGAGTTTCTCCGCAAGTGCCCAGCAAGCCCTGAAGATTTTCCCTCAGGCGAAAATCGTCGCCGGAGTCTACGCGTATGATAGGCGCGATTATTTGCCGTGCACTCGCGGAAATTCAACGCCCTGCACAAATGAGCAAGAGGTGACTCTCTTCACCCAATCGCTCAAAGAGCGGCTGGCTGCGGTCGCCTCAGGCGAGGCGGAGTGGCTGGAATTTTATCCGGGAAGTTTTGGCGATGAAGCGAAATGGCCCAGTTGGACAGCTCCTCGTACGTGCAAACCTGAGCGAGTGCACGAATGCGTGGACAACACAATTGCGATGCGCTCCATCGTACGAAAGATGTTGAATCCTCAATTCGGCCCTACCTAAGGAACACCCATGCAGAATGATGTGGATTGGCTCAAAGGACTATTTTTTGTTGGCCATGGGTTTTAATCGCCTGTTCTGCAATCTTTAAAACTGTTTACCGGCCAGCGGTCAAAGCTTGCGTTGGGTTGTTTTACGATTACCGTCCGCCTTTGGGCCGGCTTCCCGAATCGTCCATCAAAAGCAAAGTCCTTGGTTCGCTCTCCCAAGGAGATACGCCGCTCCATCGAGTTGGACGGTAAGACAGCGTGTCGGACGAATAGGTGGGCGCGATTTGCGGGAGTCATCCCGGGCAATCGCTACGGAGCTACAGAGAAATAAAATTGCAGGTCGCCGTCCGTGCGATTTGCAACTCCCCATTGCGTCCAGCCTGTCCACGCACCGTTTTGTCCAACTTCTGCGTTACCATCCGGGAAGAACGTGGTGGGCTGAA
>DASRQU010000105.1:0-31736 GCA_035696345.1 Candidatus Acidiferrales bacterium | reverse complement strand
ACCACACAGGCTGAGCAGGATACCAAAAAAACATTTCTCTTGTCATTCTGAGCGAAGCGAAGAGTCTCTCTTCGATCGTATGTGCACGCAAAAAAGAATGAGAGATTCTTCGTTTCGCTCAGAATGACAGAATGTCGGGTGTTTCCGCAACTCGGGAAGCACCTACTACTGTCAGGGCCGTGACTTCTCCGCTTTCCCTTCGGCCATGATTTTTTCGATTTCATCCACGGAGCGCGGCAACCGAGCGGTCAGCACCTTATAGCCATTCGCCGTGATGAGCACGTCATCCTCGATGCGCACGCCGAGATTTTCCTCCGGAATGTAGATTCCCGGCTCGATGGTGATCACCATGCCCGGCTCAAGCGGACGCGATGGTCCGCTCGGATCGTGCACATCCAGCCCAACGTGATGACTGAGCCCGTGAATGTAGTATCGACCGAGCGAGTGGCCTTCGTTATCTTTCCCGTGCGAATCGATGTAATCCATCGCAATTTTCTGCAGGCTCGTCGACGCCGGACCGCCGAGCGTCATGCCCGGCCGGAGCGCTTCCAGCGCTGCGTTCTGCGCGCCCAAAACAATTTCATAAATTTCACGCTGCCGCGGCGTAAATTTGCCATTCGCCGGAATTGTGCGCGTGATGTCCGAAGCGTACCCGGAGTATTGCCCGCCGACGTCGAGCAAAACAACATCGCCGTCCTGAATTTTGCGGTCGAGTTTGTTGTAGTGCAGCACGGTCGAGTTGATTCCCGCGCCGACGATCGGTGAATACGCCTCGGTTTCGCACCCGGCGTACCCATGGATTTCCACCATACGCGCGGCGACCTGGTACTCATACATTCCCGGTCGAATTTTTTTCATCGCGTCAAGATGCGCATCGATCGATGGGTCGATCGCCTTCTGCATCAGCGCCAACTCACCCGGCGATTTCAGCGCGCGCAGAGTTCCCACGGTGGAGGAAACATCTTTCACTGTCGCTTGTGGCACCGCGTCCTTCACCCACTTGGACCAGTTCGCGGCGTGCGGATATCCTTCGTCATGCGGACCGGGCAACTCGGTGTAAATTTCGGGAGAATTTTTTGCCAGCGCCACGAGTGTGTCGTGCAGCTTTGCAAATTCCTCTACGTTCGCGAAGCCAGTCTTTTCGTGGATCCCGGGATCGTCAGGCCCCAGCCGAGGACCATTCCATTTTTCTTCGGCCAGATTGCGCGCGGGCAAATACAGAATTTCGCGCGGCCCGCTCCAGCCTTTTTGCTGCGCGGACTCAGGCACGAGCAACAGCGCGGCTCCTTCTTCGTTATGCCCGGTAAGGTAATAGAAATTTTCTTCCTGCATAAATACGTAGGAGGGGTTCGATTCCTCGTGGCCCGTGTAACCAAACAGCACGACAGGCGCATTCAGCGCCGCTTCGAGCTTCGCGCGCCGCTCAGCAAACACGCTCACCGGTTCGCGTTCCCACGCCCTGAGCATAGGCGCGAGCAGCGCCACTAGCAGAATTGCGAACACACCGCGCGCAAATAAAATTCGCGTCGTCATCGGGTCACTCCTTGCGGAAGCTTGAACATTTTGACTTCTTGATTGGCGGCATTTCACCACACAACTTGGATGCATTTGAACTTTACAACGCTTCGGGCCGACTTACCTTTCGAATGCTCAGCAGGGACACGAATGCGAGAACCCCCGGATAGCAGGAAACTACGTAGCGAGGTTCAGGCGCTTCCACGGTCGTAAGAAATACGGTTCGCAGAATTAAATAAGCAAGAATGAGCCCGATGCCCCACAGATTGGCCCCGCTAGCGTAACCAGTAGTTCCGTTCTGCGCGCTGGCGTCCCATGCCATCCATAAGCCGCCACCCGCAAGCGCGACATACAAATATCCGAGCATTGCGAACGATCCAGTGACCAGCATATCGGCGCGGGAATCCTGCCACTGCTCCTGAACGGGCCAAAATTTACCGTCGATCGGCAGAAGTTCCGTGCGCGGCGTAAACCACATCGTCAGCGCGCGTTCGAATGGCACTTGCAAATAGGTGCGCAGGGGGTGCCTCCGCGTCCTTTCCCGTGCCAGCTGCGCGAATGCATCATCCACCTCGGGAGTAATATCGAGATCCGGATTGTCGTTGTACTCGGCGAATAGATCCGTCACTCGTGCCTTTTCTTGGGGCGAATCGAATGCATTCGAGGGAAGGTCACCGACGAGCAACGGCTGATCGGTTTCGCCGATTTTCCAGATCGTGAAATAAACGTCTCGGTAGCGCTCCAGCCACGTTTGCGTCCATGCATAAAACCCTACGGGAGAATATTCTCCGGGAAGATTGACGTAACGCGGCGCGAGAAATTCCACTTTTTTCATCGTGACAAAGTTGCGCGCCGCCCACGGCAAGATTGGTACCAGAAATATTCCGGCCATACATGCGCCGAGAAGAATTGTCTTTTGCGGACGTAGCAATCGCAACGAGCGAACCGCATAGGCGATCGCTGCAACCGCAAGCAGTAGCGGCATCTCAGGACGTACCAACGTGGCGAGTCCCGCGAAAAAAGCGCCTAGCAGCGCGAATCCAAACGGGCTCACATCGCCCTCCTTATCACGCACCGAAAACCGCGTAATATCCCGCTGCAGTCCCGCTGCGAAACACCAGAGCGCCGCCGTGGCGAGCAGCGTCACCAACGTCTCGGTCAAAACCACTGCCGAATAGTTCGCCACAAAGGGGCAAGTGGCGGCCAGCCATAGACCTACGATCCACACTCGCCGCCGAGCCGAAACAGGTGCTAACGTCGCCGCGAGTGTAGCCGTCAAAATACAGGTGAGGACGTCAAGGGCGGCCTGAGACAACTCGATGGCTCGCACGGAGCGTCCAAATAGTATTCCTACTCCCGCGAGGAAGGCCGGGTAACCGGGCATCCGGAGATCTGTCGGAGTCAGCTGACCATTCAACCAAAACCCGTAAACATGGTTATCCGCCAGCGTGCGGGCAAACTGCATGTACATTTCGCTATCATCGGAGGGCCCCGGAAACCGCAAAACGAAGAACAGGCGTAGCGCAAGTGCTACGATGATCGCCAGGAACGCGTGTACGCAAACGGTCGTGACGTCGTCCTGCTGGGCAGGTATGATCATCCCTTTCAGGCCTTTCGGACCTTTCCGGCTTTCTGAGGCTGTGTCAGATGAATTAGTCATCGATACCGTTTTTGGGAGATGGCCCTCTTAAGATGGATGCATGAAGCCGCGTAAACCCATATTCTACGATGCGCAGCGCCGCCGTTGGCGGCGCACCAGCCGTATTCTGGAAGTTTGCGGAGCGCTTTTTACTTTGCTTTCCATTACGTTTCTGATCAACGTACTGGTCAGCCCCAGGTTGCCTGAGCCGCTTCTCCCCACGAACCGCTCGGCCCTGCATCCGGTCCGCGAAAAAACGAAAACCAAAATTACGCTGAAACGTACGGGACGGCAACGGCGCATTGAGGCATTGGGACAAATGCCGGCGACGTACGATCCCTTGCGCGCGGCATTTTACGTCAGCTGGGATCCGACTTCGCTGGCCGCGCTGCAACAGCATTTTCGGGACATCGACTTGCTGATCCCCGAGCGCATGCATTCGATCACTGCAACCGGGCGCCTTGACGTGGAAGCCGATCCTAAGCTGGCCGCATGGGAACAGACGCTGCAACAGCAGACACCGCCCATCCGAATTCCCACGATGCCGCTGCTCAACAATTCCGATGGCACCAACTGGCTCACGGACGAAATGTCCGCGATGCTCAAGAATCCCGCGGCGCGCGGCAACCTCGAGCAGCAATCGATCCAATATCTCACACAAAATCATTTTGCCGGTCTGGTGATCGACTTTGAAGAAATTCCGGATAAGAGCCAGAAGGATTTCAGTCAATTCATTGCTGAACTCGCTGCGGATTTGCACAAATCAGATTTGAAACTCATGGTGGCGTTGCCTGCGGCGGACTGGATTTACGATTACGCGGGCATTGGAAAATCCGCGGACGCAGTGATCCTCATGAACTATGACCAGCATTGGCGCACTTCTGCGCCGGGTCCGATTGCGGGGCAGGACTGGTTTACGAAGAATATTGAAGCCATCGGCAAGCTCGTCCCTCCGTCAAAAATCGTGATGGGAATCGCAAGCTATGCCTACGACTGGCCGAGCAAAGCGGGACTGAAAGCGCACGAACAGGCCAAAGTGGAAAGCTTCCAGGAATCGATTGTGACGGCGACCGAATCGGAAGCCACCGTTCAATTCGATTCGGATTCGCTTAATCCGTATTACTCGTATTCGGACGAGCACAATTTCGTGCACCACGTCTGGATGTTGGACGGCGTGACGGCCTACAACGAACTGCGCGCTGCGGAGCGCGTCGGCGTGCAGGGCACCGCTATCTGGCGCCTTGGCTCGGAAGATCCGTCCCTATGGCCGATCTGGGATGCAGCGCGCCCGAGCGATGCGGACCGCGCCAAGCTTGAAGACATGCCTCCTGGCTACGACCTGATCCTCGAAGGCGACGGAGACATCTGGAAATTTGCCGACACGCCGCAAAAAGGGAAGCGTGATATTCGGTTTGACATGGCGTCCGGAAATATTGTGGAGGATAATTACGAAACGCTGCCCTCTTCATACCGCATTTTCCAGATGGGCGCCGCGCCATATAAAGTCGCGCTGAGTTTTGACGACGGGCCGGATAACACTTTCACTCCGAAAATCCTGGATATTTTAAAAGAGAAAAAAGCGCCAGCTACTTTTTTTGTCATTGGCAGCGCGGCAAATGATGCGCTGGGATTAATCCATCGCGAATATTCCGAAGGCCATGAGATTGGCAACCACACCTACACGCACCCGCGCTGGAATGAAATTTCGCGCACGCAGATTGACGTGGAACTGAACGTCACTGAGCGCCTTCTGAACAGCGCGCTCGGCATAAAGACGCTGCTGTTCCGGCCTCCCTATGGCATTGACCACCAACCGGAAACCGCCGACGAAGTCGCGGAACTGCCAATCGCGCAGTCCATGGGATACCTGATCGTCGGCGCGCGCATTGATCCGCACGATTGGGGCGAACCAAACGGAATTCCTCCTGCGCCCGCAGCAGTAATTGTGCAGCGCGTGCTGGAGCAGGCGCGTTCGAATGGCGGCAATATCGTTTTGCTGCATGATGGCGGCGGAGACCGTACTCAAACTGTTCTGGCGCTGCCGCAAATTATAGACGGCTTGCGCGCTGCGGGATTTCAGATTGTTCCGGTGTCGGACCTCGTCGGGCAAACGCGGGCGCAGTTGATGCCGCCGCTTACGTTCCGCGAGCGCCTCGTGGCGCACGCCGACGGCTTGATGTTTACGTTGTACGAGTGGTCTCGGCTGAGCGTTGCCTTTATCTTCGTGCTGGGAATCGGCCTTGTCAGCTGCCGCGCCGTGATCGTAGGGTTGCTGGCGGTGATCGAACGGCTACGGCCTTCCGTTCCCGATCAGCCGGATTTTCAGCCGGTGGTTAGCGTGCTGATACCTGCATACAACGAAGAAGATGTGATCGTGTATACGGTCAACTCCGTACTCGAGTCCGATTATCCCAAGCTCGAAGTGATCGTTGTGGACGATGGTTCGAATGACGGCACGGGTGATTTGCTGGATGCGCAGTTCGGACGAAATCCCGCGGTGCGCATTATTCATCAACCGAACAGCGGCAAATCGGCGGCGCTCTCGCATGGGCAAGCGGAAGCTTCCAGCAGCATTCTCGTAACGATCGACGCGGACACCGCGGTCGAGCCAGACGCGATCAGTAAACTTGTCCGCCACTTTGTAAATCCGCGCCTCGGCGCGGTTGCGGGGAACGTGAAGGTGGGCAATCGTATCAGCTGGCTCACGCGCTGGCAGGCACTCGAATATGTGACCAGCCAGAACTTGGAAAAGCGCGCATTCGATTTGCTGAATTGCATTCCCGTGGTGCCCGGCGCGCTCAGTGCATGGCGCTCGGAGGCCATCAATGATTCGGGCGGATTCAGCGCAGATACTGTGGCGGAAGACACGGACCTGACGATTACGATTCGCCGTTCGGGCTGGAAGATTGACTACGAAGAGGAAGCGATTGGATGGACGAACGCGCCGGAAACAGCGTCGACGCTGATCCGCCAGCGCTTCCGTTGGACCTTCGGAACCCTTCAGGCGTTTTGGAAGCATCGTGACACGCTCGGCCGCACGAAATATGGAACCCTTGGTTGGATCGCGCTTCCCAATATGTTTTTGTTTCAACTTCTGCTGCCGCTATTTTCTCCGGTGATTGATTTGCTGTTTCTCGGATCGCTCGCGCTATACGGAGCTTCGCTGATTCACTTCACGCATATTCCGCAATTCTACACAGCGGCCGACGTGCAGCGCTCGCTCGTCTTTTTCATAGGTTTCATGCTCATCGATTTCCTCACCTGCATTGTGGCGTTCACTCTTGAGCGTCACGAAGACTGGTCCCTGTTGTGGCCGCTGCTCCTGCAACGTTTTTATTACCGGCAGATGATGTACTACGTTTTGTTCCGCTCGATCATGGGCGCGGTACAGGGAAAGTCCGTCGGCTGGCGCGGCGTTGAACCCGAAGTTCCAGCCGCTCCGCCCGTAGCACAGGTAAAGGCCTAAACCTCGTTCTAAATTCACACTCTGTTTGAAGTTAACTTGTCGGTTTTTGGTAAATTAACGAAGCTGCTGGCTTTTTTGCAGTTCAAACCATCTCAGTGCCTTGATTTCCGCAGCCTGAATCCATGCGGCCTTTTCATCTGTATAGGCGTGAGAATCCGCGGGATGAAGGTCGCGCGCTCTCTGCTTCTCCTTTTCGTAAGCCTTTCTCTCCTCCGGATTGGCGCGCAGGTAGTCTCTGAAAGCCAGATGCCTCACCACGTGCGTTGAATTTGCCGCGAAGAAATGCAGTTGAGCGATGCGGTTGCCCAATGCATCCGAAAGGGTACAGTAACGCCGTCCCGGTATCCCCAGTTCCCCATGCCAAACATATCCGAGCGACTCGATACGCCGCAGTTGCCGATCCAGATCACTTAAACTGGTTACCAATGGCATCAAGTCGATGATCGGTTTGGCGGCCAAACCCGGCACCGAAGTCGAACCTATGTGATGAACGAGCACGAGCGCCGAACCAAGCACAGACAACTGTCCGGAAAGCATTTTTGCGAGATTCGGCCATTCCGGATCGTAAGGAACCAGGAGAACCGGGAATGGTGCAGGCGCCATTCGGCGGAGCTTATGACGAGTCGCAGATAATTTCAATCTAACAACCTGTCAACCCGAACCCCGCGTTGGTCGCAACCACGGGTCGCGGTATAATCTTTTAATGCCAACGAGCTATAAATTTCCGCCGATGCATGGAACCACTGTGCTGTGCGTGCGTCGCGATAATAAAGTAGTGATTGCCGCCGATGGGCAAGTCACCATGGGCGACCACGTCATGAAACACACGGCGCGAAAAACGCGCCGCTTATTCAACGAAAAAATTCTCGCCGGATTTGCGGGATCTACCGCCGATGCTCTTTCCCTGTTTGAGAGGTTCGAGGGGAAACTGCAGGAACACCAAGGCAATTTACCCAAGGCCGCGGTCGAACTCGCGAAGGAGTGGCGGAAGGATCGCGCACTGCGCCACCTGGAAGCGCTTCTGGTGGTTGCCGACCCAAAAAACACGTTTCTCGTTTCAGGGAATGGCGACGTAATTGAGCCCGATGATGGCATCTGCGCCATCGGATCCGGCGGCCCCTATGCGCTTTCGGCTGCGCGCGCCCTTTCCAAGCACACCAAACTATCAGCCAAGGAAATTGCCCAGGAAGCTATGAAAGTGGCCGCGGAAATCTGCATTTATACGAACGCAAATTTCACCATGGAAGAATTGTAGCGCCGGCAGGTTGCCGGCAGTTTTGTTTTTGCGATTTGGAATTCGAAGTATTGCCGGCAAATCCCGGCCCTACACGATTTTGGAAGGCGGAACGTATATATGGTGATCTATCTTCCCGGAGAACAGCACGAAACGGAAGCCGCGGCCGAGCAGTCCTTCGATGAGCTCACGCCGCGCGAAATTGTGATCGAGCTGGACAAATATATTGTCGGGCAATCGGCCGCAAAGCGAGCCGTTGCTGTTGCCTTGCGCAATCGTGTGCGCCGCCAGAAACTGACGCCCGAAATGGCTGAAGACGTCCTGCCCAAAAATATTTTGATGATCGGGCCCACGGGCGTCGGAAAAACGGAAATCGCGCGAAGACTCGCGCGGCTCGCCGGTTGCCCATTCGTTAAAGTGGAAGCGTCGAAGTACACGGAGGTCGGCTACGTGGGCCGGGATGTGGAATCCATGGTGCGCGACCTGGTGGAAACTTCCATCGACATGGTCCGCGAAGAGAAGTTGGACGAAGTAGCCGAACGCGCGGAGCATGCCGCGGAAGAACGCGTGCTGGACTTACTTCTTCCTTCAACTCCCCCGCCAGCTTCGATGGATCAGACACTGGTGCCTACGCCTCGAATTGAAGGGCCGAAGCCGGACCAGATGGACCGCACGCGCGAAAAACTTCGCGCGCAGCTGCGCGACGGCAAACTCGACCAACGCCTCGTGGAAGTGGAAGTCCGCGAACGCTCGACTCCTGCGTTTGAAATTATTTCCAGCCAAGGCGTTGAGGAAATGGACATCAACGTCAAGGACATGCTCTCTGGAATGTTTGGCCAGCAAAAAAAACGCCGCAAGATGACAGTCGCCGAGGCCTTCGATTACCTGATCCAGGAAGAAGAGAATAAATTGCTCGATATGGATCAAGTGACCCGCCTCGCCGTAGAACGCGCCGAGCAAATGGGCATTATTTTCATCGACGAAATCGACAAGATCGCCGGGCGCGAATCGGGCCACGGACCGGACGTTTCGCGCGAGGGCGTGCAGCGCGACATTCTTCCGATTGTCGAGGGCACCACGGTTAACACGCGTTACGGAATGATTCGCACCGACCACATCCTTTTTATCGCCGCGGGCGCGTTCCACATCAGCAAGCCGTCCGATTTGATTCCTGAACTCCAGGGCCGATTGCCCATCCGCGTCGAGCTCACGGCGCTGACCGAGGCCGACTTCGTGCGCATTCTCACCGAGCCAAAAAACGCGCTGATCAAGCAATACATCGCGCTGCTGGATACGGAGGGCCTCAAACTGAATTTCACTGACGACGCCATCGCCACCCTCGCGCGTTTCGCGGTAACGGTGAACGAGCAGACCGAAAATATCGGCGCGCGCCGCCTGCACACGATTCTTGAAAAAGTGTTGGACGAAATTTCTTTCGACGCACCGGACCTGAAGAAAAAGACTGTAAAAATAGACAGCGCGTACGTCACCAAGCAGCTTGCGGATATCGTGAAGAACCAGGACCTCAGCCGGTACATCCTCTGACGAAATGGTGAAGCGATGATCCGAGCCGCCGCGCGCATGGCCTCCGCGTTCTGTGTTCTCGCGTGCGCATTGGCAATGGTGGGATGCGCGGCGCCGGGCGATCCCACTGCGCGTCACCCTCTCGTCCCCGTCGCCGTTGCCGACCTCTCGGTGCATCAGTTCGGAATCGGATTCTCTCTGTCATTCACCTTGCCGACCCGGTCAACAGATCACGAAACGCTTGCGGAGCGTCCCGCAATCGAAATTTATCGCGCGGACCTTCCGCCCGGAGGCATCCCCGTGAAACAGACCGCGTGGCGCCTCGCCTACACAATCCCTTCGACACAGGTCGACCAATATTTGAAAGGCGCGCGCTTTGAATTTCGCGATCCATTGACGGCGGAAGATTTCGCGCGCGTGGCAGGCTCGTCAGCCGCGTATAAAATTCGCACCAGAGCCGTGCGAGCCTACGCCTCTGCGGATTCCAACATTGTGAGTGTGCGAATTTACCCTGCACCGGATTCGCCGCGCGACGTCCAAATCGAAACCACCGAACCGGCGCTGATTGCTCATTGGGCAGCGGTATCGCCTCCATCGGGAACCGCTTCGCTGACGTATCACGTATATCGTGGCGTGCCGGAACCAAGTGTAACAAACGCCCCGCAAAACATTTTGCAGGCAAAATTGAAATCGCCGCTCGAACTGGAAGGATCGTCTTCGAATACCGAATATCGTGACGTACATTTTCAATTTGGCACGCCGTACGTTTACACCATCCGTTCGGTTGCTCAATACGGCCCGGATTCCGTGGAGTCCATCGACTCAGCCCCAGTGCTGATTACCCCACGTGATATTTTCCCTCCGGCGACGCCCACGGACCTTGAAGTTGCTGTGGTTCCCTCATCGCCGCAGACGCCTGCTTCTGCAGAGCTTTCATGGGGCATCGGCACGGAAGAGGATTTGGCCGGATATTTTGTGTATCGAAATGATAGCGAGGCAACACCAGGAGTGCGCGTCAATCCGGAAATACTGCCGAGCCCCGCATTTCGCGATATTTCCGTGGAACCGGGAAAACGGTATTATTATCGAGTCTCCGCTCTGGACCGTTCGGGTAACGAAAGCCCAATGAGTGCGGCAGTGGTTGCAGATATACCTTAATTGGTCGCGCGGCGCGCGTGCAATTTCGCATATCAATTCGTGGCGCCGGACGCGCAACGCTCTCTTAAATCTCGCACCGAAGAAAAAGGAAAAGACCCCGATGAAACTCTGCCGTTTTCAGTTGAAAGACAAAGCTTCCAGCACATTGCGCGCCGAAATTTTTCAAGGAGTCATTTCCGATGAGACGGTTCGTGTCGTCTCCGGAAACATCGTTGGAAAGTGGGAGGAGACGAAACAGTCTTATCCGATTGCGGACGTGAAATTTCTGCCGCCGGTTGAGCCCAGCAAGATCGTTTGCATGGGACGCAACTATTTGGACCATGCGGCGGAATTCAATAACGCTCCTCCGAAAGAACCGCTGATCTTCCTCAAGCCGCCTTCGTCGCTGATCGGCCAGGACGACGAGATTGACTTGCTGCCCGAAGTGGCGCGGATCGATTTTGAGGGCGAACTCGCCGTCATCATGGGCCGCAAGTGCCACATGCTAGCCGACGGCGCGGACTACAAGCCGTACGTGGCCGGCTACACGCTGCTGAACGACGTGAGCGCGCGAGATTACCAAGCGTTTGATAAGCAATGGACACGCGCAAAAAGCTTTGACACGTTTTGTCCGCTCGGCCCGGTGATGGAAACGGAGTTCGATGTGGCACACGCCACAATTGAAACACTCTTGAACGGCGCGCGGAAACAGTATGCCCCATTGACTGATATGATCTTTCCCATTGATGTTATAATTCCATGGATTTCGCGAGTCATGACGCTACTGCCCGGCGACGTGATTGCCACTGGAACTCCAGCGGGCGTTGGCCCGATGAAAGCAGGCGACGTGGTTGAAATTTTCGTTCCTGGAATCGGGACGTTGCGAAATCCAACAAAGAACCGAGCCGTCTGAATTTCGCGGCGGCCTCCCTATCGAGTTCGTCGCGGTCATGAATCTGGAGACAAACAAATGAAGATCTTTCTCGACACAGCAAACCTGGATGAAATTCGGGAGGGGATGTCGTTTGGCGTAATCGACGGCATCACCACGAATCCTACGCTCGTAGCCAAGGAAAAAAAGCCCTTCCGCGAGCACCTGATCGAAATCTGCAACATTGTGAAAAACGGCGAGATCAGCGCTGAAGTCGTATCGACCGACAAGGAAAGTATTCTGCGCGAAGCGCGCGAAATCGCCACATGGCATCCGAACATTATCGTAAAGCTGCCCACGATTCCCGATGGTGTGCGCGCGTTGAGCATCCTGTCCAAGGAAGGCATTCGCGTGAACATGACGCTGGTGTTTTCCGCGCCGCAGGCACTGCTTGTGGCCAAAGCCGGCGCATTTTTCGTCAGCCCGTTTCTGGGACGATTGGACGATATTTCCGCAGACGGCCTGACCGTTCTTCAGGAAATTATGGATATCTATCAGGCTTATAACTATCCGACGCAGGTGCTCGCTGCAAGCCTTCGCCACCCGCTGCACGTGGTGGCGGCCGCGCGGATGGGTGCGCACATCGGCACCATGCCCTACAAAGTTTTTGAAATGCTCTTCAAGCATCCGCTCACGGACAAGGGTGTTGAAGGATTCCATAAAGATTGGGAGAAAGCGCGCGAATCAATGGGCGACATTTTTCTTCCCGCTGCCGCGCGTAAGCAAGCTAGTTGAGAAATCTTCAAATCGATTGGCGGATCGCTCTGGGAGCCGCGGCCGTAGTGGTGGCCGTTGGAGCGACGGTCTTGCGCGAAGTTTTCAAAAAGCCGGATGATCCGGAAGATGAAGAGAAGCGCCGCCGATCTCAGCTGAATCAGGTCGGGCGGATCGTGGAGGGGTTGGTTGTGGAGCTTGTCGAGTCCCAGGCTGGAACCCCGGTCGACACTCCTCAGCCGAGATTTTCTCGTCGCCACGCTCCCGCGCCCGCGCTCCGTGGAGACGGGTTGCGCCGCCTGGTTCGTTACAGCTACTCGATTGCCGGCGTGACGTACGAAACTGCGCAGGACGTTACTGGGCTCGAGGAGCGGCTGTGCCTCGAGCGAATCGCGTCGGGCCAGCCTGCCAGCGTAAAATACGATCCTTCTAATCCCAGCAACTCCATTCTCGTAGCCGACGACTGGTCTGGCCTCCACTAGAGTTTCATTGAACGCCCATTTTCACTCTTCGCCGTTTTTACTTTTAAAAGATAGCGCCGCACGGGTTTTATCGTGCGTATAAGAATAGTCGCTTCCATGACCGCGGTGCTCGGCTCGGCGGCCCTGACGCTCGCCTGCTTGATCGGCCTCGTGCAAGGAACCATCTTTGCAGTGTCGATCCAGCAAATCGAGCTGCGTTTACTTTTTCTGTTTGCGGATTTCGTCATCGGCACCGCCGTGCTGATCGGCTGCATTTATCTCGCCACGCATCTCGCGGTGCGCATTCTGGGCGTCGGGCAAGCCGAGTTTCCCCCGCTGCCGGATGCTGACGCGTATTCCGCAAATGTAAGCGCGAGCGACTCCCCTAAAATTTAGTAGCATAGTGTTTCGCGCTTATGCGAAAGTTTCGAGGGCCTTGCGCCGCGAAATGCGCAAACCCTTCAACCTATGACCAACGATCCCAAGAGCACTCCCGCAATCGAAGAACTTCGACGGCGCACCGCGGAAGCGGATGCCGGTGGCGGCCCGGAGCGCCGCGAGCGCGAACACAAAGCCGGCAAGCTCACGGCACGGGAACGAGTCGCGATTCTGCTAGATGAAGGCACATTTGAAGAACTGGACAAATTTGTCACGCATCGCTCGGACGAATTTGGAATGCAGGATCAGCGCGTGCCCGGCGACGGATTCATTACTGGATTTGGGCAAATCTCGGGACGACTGGTGTATGTTTTCGCGCAGGATTTTACGGTGTTGGGCGGCTCGCTCTCCGAAACGAATGCGCTGAAGATCTGCAAGATTATGGACCTGGCTATGCGCAATGGCGCCCCAGTGATCGGCCTGAACGATTCAGGGGGAGCACGCATCCAGGAAGGCGTGCGATCGCTTGCCGGATATGCCGATATTTTTCTGCGCAACACACTCGCCAGCGGCGTCGTTCCTCAGATCAGCGCCATCATGGGGCCATGTGCAGGCGGCGCTGTGTATTCCCCCGCGATCACCGATTTTATTTTTATGACGCGCGACACTTCGTACATGTTCATCACCGGTCCGGACGTAATTAAAACGGTGACGCACGAAGACGTCTCCAAGCAGGACTTGGGCGGCGCGATGACCCACAACGCCACGAGCGGCGTCGCCCACTTTATCGCGGGCGACGACGCCGAATGCCTTGCCATGATCCGTGAACTTCTGAGTTTTCTCCCGCTCAATAATTTGGACGAAGCGCCGCGCCGTGCAACTTCCGATCCGCTGGACCGCGCCGACGCGGCGCTGAATTCCATGGTTCCGGCCGATCCCATGCAGCCGTATGACATCAAGGATGTGATCCACACCATCGCGGACGACAATTATTTTTTTGAAGTGCAGGAGCATTTCGCGAAAAATATCGTGATCGGATTCGCGCGGCTGGGCGGACAGCCCGTGGGGGTGGTCGCAAATCAGCCTGCCGTGCTGGCCGGTGTGCTGGATATAAACGCTTCGGTAAAAGCCGCGCGCTTCGTGCGCTTTTGCGACGCGTTCAACATTCCGCTGCTAACGCTGGAAGACGTGCCCGGTTTCTTGCCCGGCACGCAGCAGGAATGGAACGGCATTATCAAGCACGGCGCAAAATTGCTTTACGCCTTTGCCGAAGCAACGGTTCCGAAACTGACCGTGATCACGAGAAAAGCGTATGGCGGCGCATACTGCGTCATGTCCAGCAAGCACATTCGCACCGACGCGAATTTCGCATGGCCTACCGCAGAAATCGCCGTGATGGGTCCAGAAGGCGCGGTCAACATTGTTTACAAGCGGGAAATTGAGCGCGCTCCGGCGGAAGACCGCGAGCGCCTGCGCCGCGAAAAAATCGCCGAGTTCCGCGAGCGATTTGCCAACCCTTACGTTGCCGCAGAGCGCGGTTACATCGACGCCGTTATCGAGCCGTCGCAGACCCGCGCAAAATTAATCACTGCTCTGCGCTCGCTCGAAAACAAGCGCGACACAAACCCAAAGAAGAAACACGGCAATATTCCGCTTTAAGTGGGGATGGCCTTGAGCTTATGTCCGGCTATGAGGAAATGTCGTCGCAGACCTAAATTTTACTGCACGGCAGTCCTGGCAACATCTCCAACCTTGAAGCCGCTGCCGTTCACGGCCTTGCAAACCGCCGAAATCTCGTCCACATCGGTGACTTCCAGCTCGCCCATCTTCGACGTCATCTTGCGAAGAATCGCGCCAGTCGTTGGATCCTTTATGGTACTGGTCACGCGTTCCACCGACATGTGGTCGCCGACTTTAATTCCGGTTTTCGCGCCTACGTTCAAGACAATTTGATCGCCGTCCACAGCCGCGACAACTCCTTCGACCTTAACGATACGCGTCTGCAATTTGGGCGATGCTGCAATCACGCCCGAAGTCATTTGATCCACGGCAGCTTTTGTGGCCTCTCCGATAATCGTCTGTTGAAAATCGCTCGAACCGAAATCCGCCGCGCCGCCGCCAAAGCCGTGCCAATTTCCGCCGCCGCCCAGCAGTGAATTGCTGCTGCGCTTGGATTCGCCTTTGCCTTCCGCCACACCCAAAATCTCAGCGGTGTCGATATCCACCAGCCGCGCATCGATCTGCACGTTAGCCTTGGATTCCTTGTGGCCAATTCCGCCAATGCCGAATCCGCCGTACCCGCCTCCGCCTCCTCCGATATTCCGGTTCTTCGTCTCGTTTCCGAACTGCGTAATACTGCCTACAATGATGGCGTCGAGACCAAGAATCTTGCCAATCCTGGCCGCCGAAGCGGGATTGGCTCGATCACTATTTGAAAAATTCTGTTCGGCGAGGATCTTATCGAGCTGTTTGCGCTCAATGACGCTGTAGGTTCCATCTGTCACCAGATTTTTTACCAAAAGATCTGCGATTCCCTTGCCCACATCAATATCCGTTCCAAAGAGCGCGGCCGTGCTCGTCCTGACAGTCGCATAGTCGAAATCAAACACTGCGACGCGCTTTTTCCGGACTTGAGGAGCCTGAGGTGTCGCCGCCCCGGCCGCGCTCGCCAGCAGCTTCGTGGCGGAACCATTGCTCTGCGCTTGCACGGCGAGCGGCGCTAACAACACGAGCAATCCAAACACTGCGGCGACTCGTTTCATGGCGATCTCCTGTTTCGAGCGGTCAAGGCATGCACTTGTACTTGGGTATGAATCCGAGATACACGATTCTAGGTACGAGGAATATAGCGTGTCAATCGCCGCCTGAGGGCATGAGCACAAAAAGATATATACACGGGAGGCTACCGCTGATCAACCTTTTGAGAACCACTTTTCCTGAGCGCCCAACCGATGGGGATCAGCGAAAAAATCATAAACAGGAGCGCAGTGAGGATCAGATCCTTGAAGCCCGGAGCGAAATCACCGCCGTGCCGCACCGTTAAAACACCGATGTAGTAGGCAGTGGGTGCGGCCAGAATAATTTCCGCAATGAGGTAAGCTTTCAAAAATCTTCCGCGAAAGAAAATCATCGCGGACGCGACGACCAACCATGCCGCTGTGATCCACTCGACAGGAAATATCACTTTATTGTCAAAAGCAAAGTGATTGATCAACAGGATGGGAATTCCCGCACGCGGGTCCAGGATAAATGGTGGCCCGCTGGGCCAGCAATAAATTCCAATCTGGTAGATGCACAGTGCAAATAGATAGCCACCGAGTAAGCGCAGCGGCCTCGCATCCATCTTTGTGTTTGTGGCCATTGTCCGGAGCAGGAATTATCGGCTGCGGCGCTCCGCATGTCCATGAGAGCTTATTAATTTCTGCAAAAGTATCGCTCGCGTTTACGATGCCATACCGCCGGCTCACGGCATGCTAGAATGCGCGTCGGGTTAAGTATAGACGCGTGTTCAAAAAAATTCTTATCGCGAATCGCGGAGAAATCGCCGTGCGCATCGCGCGTGCCTGCCGCGAAATGGGCATTACGTCCGTCGCCGTGTTCAGCGATGCGGATCGCGCTGCGCTGCATGTTCGTGTTGCGGATGAGGCATATCCCGTTGGACCTGCGCCTTCGCGCGAAAGCTATCTGCGCATTGATAAATTGATGGACGTTGCGCGACGTGCCGGATGCGACGCGCTGCATCCGGGATACGGATTTCTTGCTGAGAATCCTGCCCTCGCGCGCGCATGCGCCGAAAATCAAATTAACTTTATTGGCCCTTCCCCGGAGGCCATGGAGCGGCTCGGGTCGAAAACTGCGGCGCGCCAACTAGCCGCGCGAGCTGGCGTACCCATGGTTTCTGGAACAAAAGACCAGGTCGACAATCACGAGAGCGCAGAAAAGATTGCCAACACGCTTGGCTATCCGGTCCTGTTGAAGGCAGTTGCGGGCGGAGGCGGGAAAGGCATGCGCCTTGTCGCCGCGGAATCGGAAATGGCCGGCGCGTGGCGTGATGCTTCCTCCGAAGCGCAAAATGCTTTCAACGATGCGCGACTGTACCTGGAAAAATATGTTGAACGTCCGCGGCACATCGAAATCCAGATTTTTGGTGACGGACACGGCCACATCGTTTATCTCGGCGAGCGCGAATGTTCCGTGCAGCGCCGGCATCAAAAAGTGATCGAAGAGTCGCCTTCTCCGGTGATGACGCCCGAACTGCGCCGCGCGATGGGCGAAGCGGCCGTGCGCCTCGCAAAAGAAGCGGAATACACAAATGCCGGGACGGTGGAATTTTTGGTGGACGCGGCGCGCAATTTTTATTTTCTCGAAGTGAATACGCGCCTGCAGGTGGAGCATCCGGTTACGGAAATGGTGACCGGCCTCGATCTTGTGAAGCTGCAAATCCGCGTCGCCGCTGGAGAAGCTCTTCCTTTTTCGCAGAAAGACGTGACGCTCTCCGGACACGCGGTCGAGTGTCGCCTGTACGCAGAGGATCCGGCCAATCAATTTTTCCCATCGCCCGGAAAAATCCTTTCGCTCCGCACGCCTTCCGGGCCCGGAATTCGCCTCGACGATGGAGTGTACGAAGGGTTCACGGTTTCCACCGAATACGATCCAATGCTCGGCAAACTCATTGCCTACGGGCAGGATCGCGCGGAAGCTGTTGCACGGCTCGATCGCGCACTCGAAGAACATTCGGTCACGGGAATTAAGACGAATGCAAACTTGCTGCTCAGCATTCTTCGCCACGAAGATTTTGCGCGCGGAGAAATTTATACCCGCTGGCTCGATGAAAGGCTGCCTGAACTTTTGTCTGGGCAACAAAATCAGGAAAGAGATGCGGTCGCCGAAGACGCGGCAGGGCTGGCAACATTACTGCAATTTCTGAGAGCGCAGAAAGCATCAGGCCCCGAAGAAGCTACGGCTGCGTCAAAATCTTTGTGGAAACGGCAGTCACGCAGGGAACAGGTCGAGCGCAGCGAATAGCGGCGCACAAGCAGCACCGCAAATTGAAACAATGAAATACGAGATCAACATCAACGGGACCAGGCGCAGCGTGGAGTTCACGCCGCCCGCGAACGGCTCCACGCGCGTGAAGTTCATGATTGACGGCCGGCAAGTGGCGGCTTGCGCCGTGCCTGTTTCGCCGGGCACGTATTCCATTTTGCTTAACGGACAACCTCTCGAAGTCACGACGGAAGAAAGCCCGGAAGGTTTTTTAGTGCGCGTCGATGGTCGCGAGTATCAGGCGCAGGTTGTGGACCCGCGCTCCTGGCGGCGCGCTCGCGGCGGGGGCGTGGAGTTGGAAGGGCGCCAGCAGCTGGTCGCGCCTATGCCCGGGAAAATTGTTCGCGTGCTTGCGAGTGTTGGGCAGCAGGTCAGCGCCGGTGAGGGATTGCTGGTGATTGAAGCGATGAAGATGCAGAACGAAATTCGCGCGCCGAGGTCCGGCACAGTTGAAAAACTAGCTCGCGAAGGGCAAACGGTGAATGCAGGAGAAGTGCTGGCCGTTGTGGGGTAGATGTACGTGGCATAGGCTTCAGCCTGTGGAATTTAGTGCTTGCAAGGACCAAAATCCACAGGCTGAAGCCTATGCCACTTAAACCCAAATTCTGCTACTTCGGTGTGGAAGCTGAAGCGTCGCCCATTTTAGGTGCGACTACGACGGGCATTTTTCCCGCCGTTTCCACCACTTGCTGAGCCAGATAGTTTGTAATCTTCGCGTTGTTTCGCGCTGTAGCCAGATACGCGGCGCGCAGCAACTGTTCCTTGCGATTGCGCAGGTTATCGCGAATCGACTGCTGCACCGTCGGATCGTTCATATCGCGCTGCCCCGGCGATTCTTTGGACACCAATTTCAAAATTCGGTAGGAATCCCGCAAAACAATTATGCCGCTCACTTGTCCCGGCTTGAGGGACATCACCATCTTTTTGAGGGCGGGATCGCTCTGCGAGAGCGAAGATTCCGGAACGTAGCCGAGATCGCCGCCCGACCCCGCTGTTGCCGGATCTTCTGAATAATCCATGGCCACCTGCGAGAAGTCCGCTCCGTTCGTGAGTTGTTGCTCGAGGGCTACAGCTTTGCGCTTCGCTTCCGCGTCAGTCGTCGCGTCATCGTTCTTGCGGTTGCGCAGGCCGGGATCCTTGTGCGGAGTAATCACGATTTGCGCGATGCGGTATTGAGGCTCGGTCACATTGAACTGCGCGCGATTCTGATTGTAAAAATCCTGAACGTCCTGATCCGTCACCGCAATCTTGGCCACAACTTCATGGTTAATTACCTTTTGAATGGAGAGTTGCTGCCGGATATCATTTCTCAAATCGTCGACCGTGTAGTCTCGCGATTTCAGCTGGCGCTGAAATTCTTCTTCGGTGTAGGGGCTTTTGAATTCGGTGAATTTGTCTTCCACTTCGCCGTCAGCAGCCTGTAAACCCAGCGCCTTGGCTTTCTCCAACAAAATATGATTGTTAACTAATTCATCGAGGACGTTCAGGCGCAAGGAAAGCGCTTCGTCCTGCGAAGGTTGCGGCGCTTCAGGATTCAGTTGAGACCGGTAATATTTGTCCACTTCCGCGCGCGTGATCGGTGCGCCGTCCACCATGGCCCACACGCCTTCCGTAGGTTGAGACGCTTTCTGGCATCCAGACACCACCGCCAAAGCCGCGGCCAGTACAAACCATCCCCGCGCACGGTTCTTCACGTCGTCTCCTTGTACCGATTAAAACCGGATGCAGGCTCGGGATGGAGCCTGCCAAAACGATTTTTCGATGCGGAAATAGCCAGTTAGGCTGCTTTCGTGACGCGGCCGGACCGAATGCAGGACGTGCACACGCGGATTTGTTTGCGAGCGCCATTCACCACAGCGCGGACGCGTTGAAGATTCGGATTCCATCGGCGACGGCGCGTATTGTTCGCGTGACTGATTACGTTCCCGAACGAGGGGCCTTTGCCGCAAAGCGTGCATTTCATAGCCATAACAACTCCTCACCCATTTCGCACAAAGTTAAACAAAGTGAGCAGTTTAGCAGAGTTTTGTGCAATTAGCACATAATTTGATTGGCGGAAGGATCGGAGGTGCGGGCGCCCAGCGGTGTATTACATCTCGAGTTAATGACAGAATGTTGAGAGGAATTGCCCACTCTGTCCCAGAGACGGAGACAGAGTGGCCACTACGAAAACCAAATGCACTTATCGCTTTCCTAGAGGCCGCACGTTTTCTTGGTCGGTCAGCTTTCCTAATGTCTAACTCCACTGCGGGCGAGGAACTCCATCACACAGCCTCATGTTCTACGAGCGAATAGAGAAAAATCAAAATTCCGGCGCCGACGAGAGGGCATCCTACCAGCGCAAAGCAAATAAACGCCAGCGGATGCGTTGCGAGCAGCGTCAGCATCTGCACAATCAATCCCGCGGCTATCAGCCGACCGCTCCAGCGAATGCGCCGTTCGATCAGTCGCGCGGTCATTTCGGCTCCGCCTTCGGCGTCCAGAACGTGGCATCGCCGAGGTCACCAACGTTGTGCACAATGTCGTGGCAGCCGCTGGACGTGCAGGAGAGCTCATTGCTGGCCGCCTTGGCCAGCATATCCGGGGTTTTGTGGTGCGAAGAGGCTTCTTCGTAAGAGCGCGCACCGGCGTGACAGTGCAGGCACTCGCGATTATTGTATGGCGTGTAGAGCTTTATGTCTTCCGGCTTGGGAATTGTTCCGAAGTATTGAACCATCACATGGTGCACACCGCGCCACTTCGCCTTGTAGTCTCCGAACATGGTGTAGTCCGTGTGACAGGTGAAGCAGGCATGGTCACGTGGCACGAAATTATTTTGAAAGTGAGCGGCAGGAATAAAACTTTTGTCATCCACCGTCAGGCTTTTTCCAAATTTGTCCATCACGTGGCAGGAGAGGCAGAACTGCGTGGAAGTGGAGCGCTCTACCTGCTCATGAAAGCCGGCCCAGATCGAGACCACAGGCAAAATGCACAGCGCCACGAAGGCCATAATTTTCCCGCCGCGCGCTGCGGTAAATTCCGGCCGCATAGATGTGAGAAGCCCAAGCAGCGCCACCATGGCCGTGAAGACAATCAGAATGGTCGTTGTTCCGCCCATCAAATTAAATCAGCTCCTTAGATCGATCTCTTGAAGCAAACTCGTGCGGCGACTCGGTTCAGGGAAATTGTTGCCGGTCGCCCGTTACGCGCGGGTTAACGGGCCGCGGCAAGAGTGTCTTATTCTGTCATTCCGAGCGAAGTGAGGAATCTTTCTTCGATTTACGTGCAAAGAAATAAAAGAAAGAGAGATTCCTCGCTTCGCTCGGAATGACAGAGCTTTAATTTTCCGCCGGCGGTTAAGTCGCCGGGCACTCCACTGAAAAAACATTGCGGGACTATTAAGGCTTAGCTAATTGCCGGCAGTACACAACCAGTTGTTTCACCATGTCCGCGCCTAATTCCTTTTCGAATCCGTCCATGTCTTTGCCCTTGCCCTGGCCGACATCTTTAATTAATTCGGCGTCAGTCAACTTCTGAATCTCCGCGGAACGCAAATCCTTGGCCTTCACCTTGCGCCCTTTTGCCGTGTTGCCCGAGCCATCCTTGGCATGGCAGACGGAACATTTGTCCAGATAGACGTCCTGAGAGCTTTTTTGAGGCGCAGGAGAAGCTCGCAACGCGCTTCCAAGGCTCATTGCAAAAATGCAGGCGAGGCTCGTGTCGATCAAAAGTTTGGAATACCCCATTGTCCTCGTCATTCGTTCTCCTTCGATTCGCAGAATGTTTATTCCGTGAGAACTATACAAACTTAGAATGACTTGGTCCATCGGATAGTCAGCAAATTAGCGCTGAAATTATTCACCGTCACAATTTGTTCCTCGTAATAGGTGCGCTGCAGGTCCACGCCAAGCTGGCCCACGACCGGGAAATTGTAGAAGGCGGTGCCGGTAACGAGCGGAAACACCGATGGCCCGTAAGCGGGAGGTTCTCCACTGATTGCGCCGACGCCGCTTGACCGGTCGAAATTTCCTGAAAGCCGCAAGCCAATCC
The DNA here is from genome assembly GCA_035696345.1 of Candidatus Acidiferrales bacterium. Taxonomy (GTDB): domain Bacteria; phylum Acidobacteriota; class Terriglobia; order Acidiferrales; family UBA7541; genus Palsa-360. The sequence continues at coordinate 9,662 of DASRQU010000105.1, read as the reverse complement.
GCTTGGTCGGCTTCGCTTCGATGCCGCCGGACCACACGCGGTTCAGCTCCTGGTCGCGCAAAGTATCGGCCAGCGGCGCTGTGCCGCGCGCGTAGAGAATATTTCCCTGTGCGATGTAACTGTCATAACTGAATCCGCCGAAGATGGAGAATCGCTCGCCGAGAGAGTAGGAAACCGTGATGGCGTTCGAGCGGATATTGTTTTGAAAGTTGGAGACGAGCAGCTTGTTGTTGGCGACGCTGATTTCGTCCTCGATCGTAAGCTTTTCGAGCGGATGTACGCGCACGACGAAGTGCGTGGCCACCTGCGAGCTGGGTGTTATGGCCGTATACGAGGAACCGTTGTCCGTGCTATGGAAATCGCCCCGCACGCTGAAAATTTTTGAAGGCTCGTAGCCAAAACTGATTTCCGGACGCACCGAATTCGTGCGCAGTGTCAGCGAGGGAACGGCCACCCCGTTGGTCAAGGATTCGACGTCAGACTTCATGAACTGCACGCCAGGCCGAATAATCAGGGAACGTATGGGGGTGAAGTCCATGCTGAAAGCGAGTTCGCTCAGCCCGTCACGCCAAATCACGTTCGTCGATCCTGCGGTGGCCGTGGCGTTGAACAAGCTCTGAAAGTTCCCTGTGGAGTCGCTCGTGAAGCGCGTGTAGCGATAGTCAGCGTCCAGACTCCACCACGAAAAGAGGTGATACGTCAGGCCCTGGTTGATGATGTGATTCGGCTCCGTGACCATAGCATTTGCGGACTCGCTGACCGTGTATGCAGCAAGCGGCCCAGCGCTGCTGGGCGCCCTCCCATTGAAAGCCTGGTTGAACGTGACTGGGCCTTCGTAACGGTAAAAAATGTATCCGCCGCGCCATTCCAGTTTGGGCAACGGCTTCCCGATGAACGAAAATTCACTGATCGGCGTGGTCAACCGGCGGAATTGCGACATGGAAAAATTCGCGAGCGGCTCCGCGACGGAGCTGGCGATCGGGTTGATACTGAGCTCCGGCGTAGTCACGTTATTGAAACCGATATTTTCCGTGAAGGTCTGGTATCCGACGGAATAATGGAAATTCCAGCTTTTCAAGCTGTAATCGAGGCCGCCGGTGATGCGGTTGGTGTTATCCGTCAGCGGCGCGTTGAGAACGTAAGGATTGGCGCGTACGTACGTTCCCCAAAACCCTGGTGAGCCAAAAAAATCCGGCGCTCTCGTGGTGAACGTTGTCCCTTGGTCAGAGGGACGGTAATAATCGAAATGGAAGCGCAGGTTATTCGTGGCGTAAAGGGTAAGGTCCGCGGAGCCGAACTTGCGCACCGTCGCCCAATCCTGATTGGAAGTCAGGCCTTTGGAAATCCCCGTGGTCACCGCCGCGATGGGCAAAACCACATTGTCGTTCTGGTTCCAGAAGTAGTAGCTTTGCCGCCAGTCGACGCGAAAATCGTAAACTTTCTTTTTGGAGATCGTGAACTGTGCCGACGGAAACGGATCGCCGCCCAGCCCGCTCAGTTGCACGGAAAAATCGTCCGCGAAGGCATTTTTGGTGCCTTCGGAATCCCCGTAAAGATTGAAATCGAGGAGCCGGAGACCTTTTCGCAGATCGAACATCTCCTGATACTGCGGGACGTATCCTTTTACGTCGGTGAAGCGGTATCCCGCCGTGGCCGACCCGGACAACTTGAAGTCGCCGACGGCCATGGGAACGGGTTCGGTGCCATCCTGAGCGTAGGCGAAAGGCGTAATCACCAGCAAAGCGACTGCTAGCAGTGCGGATCGAGAGAACGGATTCATGAAGTCACCCTCATCGCAAGAAATTCGGATCCAGGCTCGATCCGTGAATGGTCACATGGCAGCGAATGCATTCGCCGCTGGTCTGAAATCCCAGCCGACTGTGCGGAACTTGCGGTTGACCGTGGAACCCGGTGTGACATTGCAGGCAAAGCTGCCGGCCCTCGCGGCGAACTAACAGCATGCGATTGGGACTTCCGTGCGGATTGTGGCAGGTCACGCAGCCCTCGATTTTTACCGCAGGATGTTCGAAGACAAACGGGCCGCGCTTCTCCACATGGCACTTAACACAGGTTTCCGATCCGGAACTGGTCAGGCTTGCTACGTTTCCCGAGCCATGCGGGTTGTGGCAGTCCGAACACTTCATCAAACCTTCCGGAACGCGGTGATGTTCTGGCTGCGCAAATTGCGCTTGGACCGTCTGATGGCAGGTGAAGCAGAGAGCAGGCTCGGATAATTTAAGAAGGCTGTTATGCCGCCAGCGGTTTTCGTCCGCCAGCTTGGGCAGGTTGAAAAAATAACTTTGCGGATAGCTCAGATCACCCTTGCTCAAGTCCTTTACTTCGTCGACCAGGTGCGCGGAGTGGCACTCGCCGCAGGAAACTCCGTGCCCGGCGTGTTCAGAATGCTGAAATAGTTCCTGCTGCTTGCTGCTGGTGTGGCAGGTGAGGCAACGCGCGGCGTTTTCTTCCGCTTTGCCTTTAAAGGCAAAAATGGGATGTTCGACAAGTGCTTTGGCAACTTCTGCGTCGTCTCCATGCGCAGCCTGCACCGCATCGCCATGCGCTTTTCCGGGACCGTGGCACGTCTCGCAGCCGTGAATGTAATCTTTGCCCGGGAAGACGATCCTTGAGTGACCCGTCTTCTCATATTGAATGGTTTCGTTCTTGTGACAATCTTTGCAGGCCTCGGGGCCTGAAAATTCCGCGGCGGGAGCGGAGAATTCCGGAGCGCGACTCGCCACGGATGGGCTTTGCACGGATTCAGGCCGCTTTTGCGCAAAGGTTACACTCGCGAGGCAAGTGGCCAGAGCCATTGCCAGAAGTGACGCGCGCAAAAAAACAGATTTTCTATTTATGATTTCCGCAGACGGCATGGGTGTCATTGGTCGACCGCCAATCTTTCTGAAAGGGGTTAGAAAGTCACAATCTGTACAAATTTTTCTTTCCGGAAAATAATCTCTGAAGCGTCTGAGCCGGCTCAGATGGTGCTTATCAGAACGGCCGGGCATTCCTGACAATCAACCGGACAATCGATTGGATCGGCGCACATACTCGTTTTCTGCCCCCTGCTCTTACCGTGATTCTTTCAGGGTTCACATGCTCGCTTATGCGCGGCAACTTTGTCTGTGACCTGGGTCACCTTCCAACCCTGCGAGCACCTGCCAATTGACGCATTCCCTGCAATACAGCAAGAAAGCCGGCGTGTACGATAAGCAACACGCTAAACAATCGGGTTTCGGCGTCCACGATTCCCCATTCGCCGGACACGGCCTTCGCGCTCCGATCAATTCTGTAATCACCTCGGCAGTAACACGCGTAGGCTTGAGTTAAATTGTCAATAATAATGACAGGCTACTCTAGCATCAAGGCTACATATTGCTTCATTCACATTTTCTATGTGTAACACCTGCGATACGGCATAGCAATGTCACATGCACGAGACATGCCGTTCTTCGGATCTTGTCCGAATCCGTTTCCCCGCCCTTGGCGGGTGCCTCAGTTTCAGTTCTGCGCAAGGATATTTGGCCCGATTCGCGGCGGCTTCAGTCCTTTATGGATCGTGGAAAACGTCGCCATCCTAATTTGTGAGGTCGTTGTTCAAGCGCGCACTTAATTTCCCGAATTGGGGAAAAATGCATTTTTTGATTCCCGGTTCGGCAAACCGGATTGAAGCAACGATTCAGAAACTGCGAGGCGTGCCCATAGGTTGACCGGAGTAAGCCACCGCCAGTCACCTGGTCATTGAATAAGCAATTTCTCCGGCGGCGTAACGATGGCACCCTCAACGTGTCGCCGGAGTGGATGAATTGTCCCACGCTCAGCGGGTATACAGTATCCTCCCGCGCTTTCTAGGATGGCTCGTGCATTAGAATAGACACCCCAGCGAGCGGTTGCGGAAAGGGAGTCATGGCATCCTTGAAGAAGCCTTCTCGCAGAGAACTCTTGAAGTTAGGCGGCGCTGCCGCATTTACAGCCCTGGGCGCCTCGGTGTTGGATGGTTGCGGCAGCATTGCATCCAATATTCCTTCCGTTACTTCCGGCTGCACGCAACTGTCCGACATTCAACACGTCGTAATTTTTATCCAGGAAAATCGTTCTTTCGATCATTATTTCGGCAGCTTCCACGGCGCGCGAGGATTTTCCGACCAGAGCCTGGCCTTCAATCAGCCGTATCCCGGAAATATGAACGCGGCTCCTATCGGGAAATTATTGCCCTACCATCTGGACACCAACACTATCAACGCGGCCTGCACGCATGACATCACCCATGACTGGGTATCTCAACATCAGAGTTGGGATAACGGCGCGATGGACGGCTTCGTTACGTCGCGCGTGGCCGCCAATGCCAACGACGCGATCCTGACAATGGGTTATTACACGCGGACGGATCTTCCCTTTTATTACGCTGCAGCCGACGCGTTCACGCTTTGTGACAACTATTTTTGTTCGGTGATGGGCCCAACAGATCCGAATCGCCTTTATTCCATGGCCGCCTCGATCGATCCGGACGGAAAAAATGGCGGCCCGCTGATTGAAACTCTGGTTGGAAATCGCTCCTCGTTTTACGGCCGCCTTACGTATACGACCATGCCGGAACAACTGCAAGCACGCGGGATCTCCTGGAAGGTGTATTCCTCGCCAGATGAAAATTTGCTAGGCGGCATTCTCTCCGACAATGTTTTGCCCTATTTCAAAAATTTCCAGGATCCCACATCCGCGCTGTATAAAAGCGCCTTTGGACCGCAATTTCCGACAGATTTTTTGGCGGACATTGTTTCCAACAATTTGCCTCAGGTTTCCTGGTTGATCGGTTCCACGGTGGCTTCGGATCATCCGCCCGCTCCGTCGGTGTTCGGCGAAAGTGAATTGGCACTCATCACTTCCGCGCTGATGGCGAATCCGGCAGTCTGGGCCAAAACCGTGCTCTTCCTGACTTTTGACGAAAACGGCGGATTCTTTGATCACGTGCCGCCAGTCACAGCGCCACCCGGAACGCCCGGCGAATACATCACCGCTCCTACAGTTCCGGATGTAAGCGCCATCGGAGTGCCGCCGACTTCCGGTCCCATCGGCTTGGGATTTCGCGTTCCCATGTTGGTCATCTCGCCCTACACTCGGGGCGGATTCGTTTCTTCGGATGTTTTCGATCACACATCTATATTGAGATTCCTGGAGACGAGGTTCGGCGCGGAAGTTCCCAACCTGAGTGCGTGGCGCCGCGCAACAGTCGGCGATCTCACCAGCGCATTCAATTTCAAATCCCCGGACACTTCCGTTCCCAATCTTCCGACGCCGGTGACGGCAGTTTCGCAGGTGCTCACCGAATGCGCGGCGAATCTGGCTGGCACTGTTCCTCCAAGCATTGCTAATCCGCAAACCTCGCCGACGCAGGAAACGGGTACGCCAAAGCGCCCGAGCGGCACCTGCTGATTGTTGAATATAATTTCGCAATCGAAAACGGGGTATGTAAAGAAAAGGGGCTAAATGCGATTTGTTTCATGCATTCAGCCCTTTGTTTTTGGACGACGGTGCAATAGCTTCGTAACAGCGAGCCCCAGTTCTTGCGAAATCGCGTGTGTGCTGGGAACGCCAATCTCCTGATCGGCGCGCTGCAAGACGCCAATCAGGAGATTGGCGTCGCGAGGCCTTTCGGACTAGTGCGATTTAAATTTCGTCAAATCCTTTAGGCCGAAGAAATCCATAACCGTCACCTGAATTTTATCGGTGAATTCGTTTAGTTCGCCGACGAACTCGCCATTCACCCCCACGCCCGTGCGCAAAGGCCGCTTGCCCGCAGGAGTTTCCACTAATTTAAGCACCGCGTCAGCCACTTCCTGCGGGTCGCGCCGTTTGCCGAGATTGCCCATCATCGTTTTGGTGATTTCCGCGCCGGCACCGTACGCAGCTTCCGTGTGTTCATCGGCAGCCTTGTCCGCGTTCTGCGCGATTGCGGTCGCGAATGCACCGGGCTGTATCAAGACCGCGTCAATTCCCTGCGCGGCCAATTCGTAGTGATAACTTTCCACCAGCGACTCGAGCGCTGCCTTGCTCGCGCCGTATGTCCCCAGCCCGGGAAGCACGATGCGTCCGGCCTGGCTGCTGATGTGAACTAGCAGGCCGCTCGCGCGTTTGCGCATGTGCGGCAGGACCGCGCGATTCATGCGCTGCACCGCAAACACGTTCGTCTCAAAAATTCGCAGCGTTTGTTCCACAGTCACGGCTTCCACGAGGCCTCGAACAGTCAATCCAGCATTATTCACGAGCACGTCAATTTGCCCGGTTTCGCGAATGATCTCTGCGATTGCGGCGTCCACCGAAGCATCGACGGTTACATCGACTTCGATCGGGCTGAGTGCGAGAGATTGTTTCGCCGCAAATTCCCGGACTTCGCGCGCCTTCTCGCTATTTCGTCCCTTAATGTCCCGCATTCCCGCAAACACACGACAATTGTGGCGAGCCAGCGTTTCCGCGATCACGCGTCCAAATCCGGTACTGCATCCCGTAACTAAGGCAACTTTTTGAGACGGCACGTTTTTCTCCTGAGCAGCAGCCTGTAATTATAAACAAAACTTGGGCGAAGTACTTCCCGTACGGCGCAATCGTCAAAGTTCAAAAATAGCGGCAAGTAGAAAAAAGTCGTCCGTCCCAAAAATGGTCGGACTTTACGAAAGCTACGCCCGATTTCGTAGAGGACTCTTCATCCCGTTCTTTGGGACGAAGAGCGCGACTCGTATTTCTCAGTGGAGCAGAACCCGCAAAAACTAGCGCAATGGCTTTAACTCCGGCTTGTCGCCATCCGGCAGCGGATAGCGGTCCACGTTGAGGAAAAACGAAACAAAATGGTAGTAGCCAATCGTAGCCATCAGATCCACCACCATCTTTTCTCCAAATTTATCTACCGCCGCGTGAAATACGGGATCGGTAACCTGATGTGTTCTCACGAGTTCAGAAGCAAAGTTATAAACGATGGTCTCGTCCGGCTGCATGGATGCGGGCCGCTTTCCCAGCGCGACCGCCTGAATGATCGCAGGGCTTAAGCCTTCCTTCAGCGCAGCTTTACGATGGGCCGCCCATTCATATTGCACATTCAGTGCACGAGCGGTAATCAGGATGGCGAACTCATTTAGTTTGATCGGAACGGTGGTATGAAAGCGAATGTATGTTCCCAGGTGTTGCGCCAGGTCGCCCATTTCCGGGCTGCGCAGCAACACGTTAAAGGGGCCAGTCGTGGTGCCTCGTTCTCCGCCGAGCAGGTGTTCGATCAGAGTTTTTTGTTCGGGATTCAATTCGCTGTAGCTCAGAGGCTTGAAACGATCGCCCCGCAAGTGAAGATCGGGGGTGATAGGCGTCTGTGCAGCGGTAATTCCGGCAACAGCCAGGATGCCGACGAGTAGCAATCGAAGTCGCATGGAGTGTCCTTTTTTTTCTGTATTTGTGCGTTGCCTATAAATTCATTCGCTGGAAATTCCAGTTTTACGCCCAAAGCATACACGACGCGCCACCTTACCGGATTACACAATTTTGTTTTTCGCGGACGGACGAAATTATGCGCTCGATGCCAAAGCCGAATCTTCTCAGGCATGTTGGAGGAGCGGGCGCAACTCCGTAATGTTTTTAACTTTTTCGAGAGCGAAAACTTTCTCGATGAAGTTTTTGGTTTGCGCCGCTCCAAAAACCGGTCCCATCAAGTCTGTGGCCTTGGCCACGACTTCGTCATGAGACATAGGATTATCGGATGTGCCGCGGACTGCTTCGACTCGTTCGTTGAGCTTCGTGCCGTCTTTTAGCACGAGGTCCACGATAGTCACGCGCTTCGGCATCAGTCGCGACAGTTCTGGATCTGGAATGAGCTGCACTTTCGCGCGTTGTCGCAACACTTCCGGATCTTGCATGCGCGCTTTATCGTGCGCCGTGGCGAATGAAACTGTTTTGTCCAGCAACATCACTCCCACCAGATGTTGCAGGCACACGTCGGGCATGATGCGGTTGTCGACGACACCCGCTTCGCGGGTTTCAATGCGGACAATGACCTGCTGCACTTCATCCGCCTGAAACGGATGCTTCTTGCGAAGATTTTCCAGCGCGTCGAGCGTGGCCTGGATCGGCGATCCCACGCTCCACTTCTTGATGTTCGTTTCCACGACGTTGTAATGCTCGCCGAGTTTGTTGACGAGTCCCGCCGGATTTCCCGCGGGCGGATGCGCGTCAAAGAAATTGTCCGAACCCGAGAAAACGTCGTCGATTCCCGTAAAGCCGTCCTGCACGAGCAACGCTGCGGTGATACCGCTCCGCGACGGGCCGCCCGCAAACACAAACGCCTTTTCGATATGCTGCGTGTCATGCACCCACGCGGCAATGCCCGCCGATTGCTGCGCCGCGTAGTCGAGCACCCAGCGCATTTGCTCCGCGCTCAGGCTGGCAGCGCATCCCGCAGCGGACGCAGCGGAAAATAGCGCGCCGATGCTGTGCACGCTGTTGTGGCTCGCAGTCTGGTAATCGGGACCACCCAAAACTAGAATCACGCGCGGGCCGACATCGTAGCCAAGCGTCACCGCGCGCAAGAAATGCGCGCCGCTGATGCCAAATTTTTCGCCAGCTGCGAGCGTCGCGGAAACCGTCGCGCCTCCTGGATGCACTCCGGAAATCGTATGCGAATCATCCGTCTCATCCGAGTGCGCCTGAATCGCATTTGAAAATGCCGCTTCAATCGGGCTGCACAACACATTTGAGGACACCACGGTAGCAATTTTTTCGCCCCCGTAGCTGCGCGCAAAATTCAGCGCCGCTTTTCCCGGCGCCAACTGCGAACCGGAAACCATCGCGGCGAAAGTATCCAGCACGTGCTGCTTCGTTTTTTCCATCACCTCTTCGGGCAATTCGCGCGCGCGTGCCGTGCTCATGTACTCGCTGAGTTGCTTCATGACCGGGCTCACATCGTCTGCATACAACCTGGCCGCGGGTAACAGCGCGGCGGTAGCGGCGCCCCAGCCAAGGCGTTGCAACACGCCACGGCGGGATAAATCGGAGATGTTTCCTGACTTATGAAAACGGGAATAATTTCGAATGGCTTCCTCCGCACACACAAATGAGTAACAAATTCCGCGCACTGAATTATGAATTTTATTCTATTCGCTGACCGGGTGCTGTGTCGAGGAACACACGGTCTCGGCCGACGAGTGCGGCTAACCAGGTGGCGCAAAAGAGAAAATACTCAGCACGTTCGGAACGGCGACCCGCCGTCAAGTAGCACAGCCACTCTTGCCTGTGTGGACTTTGCAAAATCCACACACGCAAGAGTGCCTGTGCTACTCACCACCCCTTCACCAAGCGATTGTTCTCCGGCCTGTACAGCCGGCCCTGCTTTAAACGAGATGCGTCGTAGCTAAGGCCAGAACCCGCGAACACGGCAGATGGCCGATCCCATTTAATTGGAAGCGGCCTCGCCGCTCTTACGGGACATCCACTCGCGGCGCAACTCACCCACAAGAAAGAGAGAACCGGTGATGAAGATCACGTCTTCGTCAGCAGCAAGTTCCAGGGCGCGAGCCAATGCCTTCGCTGGCTCAGCCACAATTTCCGCGCGGTGCGCATGGTGGGCCGTCAGTTCTCCCAGCAATGGCGCCGAGATCGAGCGCACCTGTGCGGGCGCAGTCAGAATCACG
>DASRQU010000104.1:0-37771 GCA_035696345.1 Candidatus Acidiferrales bacterium | reverse complement strand
TCCGAGGCTGGGCGTCATTTGTCCGCTTTCGATCCGAGAGAGATACGATCGGGAAACCCGTGAGCGCGCCTGGAGCTGGCTTTGCGTCATCCCGCGCGATTCGCGCAACTGCCGGATGCGCTGCCCTATATTCTCCACGGTCTCGCGGTTCGGCCACTTCTCGAAGAGCTGCCGGTCGTCGCCTGGAAGATCCTGTGGCTCCGGAGGAGGAATTAAGAATTCCACCTTCGGGGGCAGCAGGCGCAGGCACCGGCGGCAATTCCCCGTGCGGGTGCGATACTGCACAAGCCCGCAGGTCTTGCAACGGATTACTTCTCGGTCAAGATCAATATCCATAGCGACCTTATTTCCGTTTGTTGCGTTTACTGCATTCGTACTATTTTGTTCCGACACCGGGGCTCCTCGCAGACTATTCCGGCATGCGGATGAAAGGGACTTCGGGCGAGGGGAAGGCAGCAGCAGGCGCGAACGACATAATGGAGGCAACCGAATCCCGTGTCAAGCATTTTTTCCGCATATTTACTCAAATCGGTCAATTCAGTGAATCCTTTAGAAAAATCTTTTAATACATTTATGAATTCTGCCGAACGAGTGCGTCAATCGCCCAATTTCGTGCGCACTCCATTCGCACCAATTCCGCTGAGGGAACCCTGGGAACGCCCATCTCCTGATTGGCGGCAGGCAAAACGCCAATCAGGAGATTGGCGTTCCCAGGAAACATATAATTCCGGGAAAAGCGTAGATTGCGGTCAGTTCCTTGAAAACACGATAAGTTACGCGCTATAACTATGAACCGTAAGTTCGCGCTTATTGCGGTCCGTTTGTGATCGGTATATTCGCACGGCTGCATATATATGTTGCTCATTGGAGAGAACATGGCCACGATTCCATCCAGAAATGACGCTTGGATTTTACTTTGCGAATATACGCAGAACGAAAGCTTGCGTAAGCACGCCTTAGCGGTAGAGGCCTGCGTCCGCGCTTATGCTCGCAAACTCGGCGCCGATGAGGAATTGTGGGGAGTGACCGCGTTGCTGCACGATTTCGATTACGAGCGCTGGCCCAACGACGCGCATAGCCCATCGGAGGAACATCCCGCTGGCGGCTCGGCCATTCTTCGCGAACGCGGCTATCCAGAGGAAATGATTCGCGCCATCGTCTCGCACGCCGAGTATTGCAACACGCCGCGCGAGTCTCCGCTCGAGCACACTCTCTTCGCCTGCGATGAACTGGCCGGATTCCTCACAGCATGTTCGCTCGTGAAGCCCAGCAAAAGTATTTTTGAAGTCGAGCCTGACTCCGTAAAGCGCAAACTAAAGGACAAGGCATTCGCGCGCGGAGTGAATCGTGAGGATGTGCGCAAAGGCGCCGAGGAGTTGGCTGTGCCCATCGAAGAGCACATCTCCTTTTGCATAGCCGCCATGCGCGAAGCCGCCGATGCTTTGGGCCTGCGCGGAAGCCAATCCGCCGGGGCGTCTTAAGTGGCACAGGCACACTCCTGCCTGTGCTACTTTTTCCGCAGGCGGTTCAGCCGGTAGCTTTTGGGCCAAGTAAAGATTGAGCAGTCACGCTCAAGCAGCGTTCTTCGATCGAAACTCTCGCGATCATTTGCAATGAACCCATACACACTCACCCACCTCAAACACGCCGCAAAGACGGGCCTCGCAGCTGTTCTGGCCTACTACCTTGCGCATTTCATCCGATTGCCGGAAAGTTATTGGGCCGCGATCTCTGCGATCATCGTAATGTATTCAGACGTCAGCAGAACGATCAGCGCGTCCGGACAACGACTGGTGGGAACGGCAATCGGAGTGATCATTGGAGGTGCGTCGGTAGCACTGTTAGGCGAGAAATGGTGGGCTTTCGGGATCGCGGTGACGATTACGATGTTCGTTTGCGGCATGTTCGGCTTCGCGGATGCCGCGCGCCTCGGGGGAGTCGCCGTAGCCATCGTCATGCTCACCGGCCACCCGGGCCACCCGTGGATGGCGCCGTTGCACCGTTTTCTCGAAGTCGCCTTCGGTATCGTGATCGCGGTCCTGGTAACTGCGTTGATCTGGCCCGCGCGGGTCTTAAAATATTCCTGAACCCTCAACTGTTGGCGTTCCAGATAGATTTTAACGGAAGCATTGCCCACAAAATAAAAAAGCAGCGTACGCATTTCGCGCACGCTGCGTTATTGACAAACGATTCGCGATGGAATTTAGCGCGCAGCCCGCGGGTTCGTCTGATCGACGGTCGATGCCGCGGCCGGTGCTTCTGTCCGAATCAGGGCGTCGGCGTCCTTGATACTGCCGCCGACCAAGTCCGTCCTGAGCTCAAATTTCTGCTTGGCAAACAGCTCGACTTCCGTTTCAAACGTCCGGTACCCGGCCAAAGCAATCTTGAAGCGATGCTTTCCCGGGACCACGAGCATGGCGTGTTCGACGCCATAATATTCGTCAACTGTGCCCACGTAATAATCGTCAAGAAAAACGGCCGCCCTGCCGGGCTGGACGTTGAGCCTGACTTCCGAACTGGTCTTCGGATCCGGATAGACGAAGCGCGAATCGCGCTCCATGGCCACTCGCACGGGAGTGACCGCCTTCGGCTCAATGACCACTTTCTTGTTGTAATCGAAATAGCCCGCCTGGCGGACACTGAGCACATGCTCTCCCGGCAGTAGCTTCAGCCGGTTCCCGCCCTTTAATTCGCTGAGGTAGCCGACATATTGCCCGTCGATCCACACCCCGGACGTTTTTGCAATTTTTGTGGTTGGAGTTAGTTGAAGCTGGCCCATTACGTTTTTTTGAGCCAGGACATTGGTTCGAACAGACAGCGAGCCTGCAACGCCCAGAAGCGCCATCAGACAAATGGCTTTCACTGCATTTCTCATCTATACCCCCCTAAGTACCGGTAGTACCGTGCTGGGCAGGTCTGGAATTGTCGCACAATCGCCGCAATTAGCAACTGTTTCTGTGTCAACTTCAGGGACAGCCGTGAACTGTCCTGGTGCTAACCCGTACCCGATAAGTGTAGTCCCTTTATCTAATTAGTTGTTTAATTTTAAAGCTCGAAGGGCTGAAGGTGCTATTTTGATACACGCCGCTGCCCTGCTATGATTATCTCGCTTAAGAAAACATGCAGATATTTCCCATTACTCGGCGCAAGACGCATGGCGTGAAGGTCGGCCAGTATCAGGTCGGCGGCGGCGCGCCTGTCGTTGTGCAGTCGATGACCAATACAGACACGGCGGACATCCCCGGAACCGTGACGCAATGTAAGGAACTGGCTGACGCAGGATCAGAGCTCGTGCGTATCACGGTGAACATGCCGGAGTCCGCGGCGACCGTCGCGGAAATCGTGGAGCGGCTGCGCGACCTTGGATGTAACGCGCCGATCATCGGCGATTTTCATTACAACGGGCACATACTCCTGACGAAATACCCGAATTGCGCCAAGGCCCTCGATAAATACCGCATCAATCCAGGCAACGTGGGCGCGGGCGCGCGGCGCGATGAGCAGTTTTCCACCATCTGCAAAGTAGCCGTCGACAACGGCAAGCCGGTACGCATTGGCGTCAACGGCGGCTCGCTGAACCAGGAACTCGTAATGCGGCGCATGCAGGAGAACACCGACCGGGACCTCGGGCTCAGTTCCGAAGACATTATTAACACCTGCATGGTCCAGTCCGCGATTGAATCGACCGAGCTGGCGCTGGAATGCGGCTTACGGCATGACCAGATTATTATTTCCTGCAAGCTGTCCAATCCGCAGAATTTGATCAAGGTGTATCGCGAGCTTTCGAGCAAAACGCAGCAGCCCCTTCATCTGGGGCTGACTGAAGCGGGCATGGGCACCAAAGGAATTGTGTGGTCGTCCGCGGCGCTGGGTATTTTGCTGCAGGAAGGCATCGGCGACACGATTCGCATTTCGCTCACGCCGCGTCCCGGCGGTGACCGCCGCGAGGAAGTGTACGCGGCTTGCGAACTGCTGCAATCGCTGGGCCTGCGCTCCTTCGCGCCGAGCGTCACGGCTTGCCCTGGTTGCGGCCGCACGACGAGCACTACGTTTCAGGAACTCGCCGAGCGCATTCAGGATTACATTCGCGAGAGCATGCCGCAGTGGAAGCTGCAGTATGAAGGCGTGGAAGAAATGACCCTCGCCGTGATGGGCTGCATCGTCAACGGCCCCGGTGAATCGAAAGCCGCGAACATCGGCATCAGCCTTCCCGGCACGGGCGAAGAGCCCAGCTGCCCTGTCTACATCGACGGTAAAAAGTCCGTAACCTTGCACGGCAATTACGACGAACTTTCCGTCGCCTTCCGTAAACTGGTCGACGACTACATTCAGTCCCGCTACGCGCCGAAATCTCCCGCGCCCGCCTCTGCCTCTTCCGGCAGATAATCATTTTCAATTCTCTGCAAACGTAAAAAAGCGGTACACTCGAGTTGTCCCCGCCGAGGAGGATTCATGAAGAAATTATGTTTTTCAATCGCGGCGGTAGTTGCAATCTTCGCAGCAAGTTCTTCGCGAGCGGCAGGGAAACCTCAACCCGCCAAGGCCGACCAAAACCAGCCCACGAAAGTTTGGACGAATGAAGATTTGGATGAACTGCGCGCGCGCGGATTGATTTCTTTCATTGGCCAGGAACCGACCGCACCGGCCGCGCAACCTGCAGCCGCAGCCCCGCAATCGACGCATCCCGTTTACGAATCCAGGCTGGACGATCCCACCTGGTACGGGGATCAGGCAACCGCTTTGCGCGCCGAACTCGACCGGCGCGAAGGTGCTTTGAACGAGGAACTATCCGCGATCGCGCTGGCGGCCGACCGGGTCACGCAACCGGGGGTTGCGCTGGAAAAACCCAGCGAAGGCGTAACGCCCGAAGCGGCAGTTCAGGTGCTGCAGGAGAAAGTGCAGGAGGTGCAGAATCAGCTGGATGAATTGAGCGATCTTGCGCGGCAGCATGGTATTGCCCCGGGCGTGCTGCGCGGTTGAATTGTTGGAGCAGATAGCTCGATTTGAATAAATCCACAGGCTGAAGCCTGTGCTACCAGAAGAGGTATGTTAATTTTGCGTATGCGCTGCGCTTCATCAGCGACGAATTCACAACGGTCAGTTGATCCATGGATTCGAGATGCGTATCTCTCAAAAGGTTTTGGCCGACCAGGCTGATTTCCCCTCGTTCCGCAAATCGCCATGTTAGTTGCGTGTCGAGACGCGTGTAGGACGGAACGCCTTGCGCAGTAAGCGCGCTGACGAAGTACGCACTAGAATCCCATAACAGCCCGAGCGGCAGTTCTACATGCGAGCGGAGCTGCACCTGGTGTTGAGGACTTGAACCCTGGTATTCCGCGACGGATGTTGCGTCGCCACTCGTGGGTTTCACGTGCAGATGCATTTCCAAAAATGCATACCCCGGGCTGAGCGTCCAGCGATCGGTCAATTTGAAATTCGTGGACAGCTCACCGCCTTCCGTACTCCCATACATCAAGTTTCCAAATGTAATTGGCACCACAAACCGCGCCGGCGCCGGAGCCGATTGAAGGAACCTGGCGCCTGACTCGAGGGTCTCCAAGTGATCGTATCGATTGAAAAACGTAGACACGTCGACGGAGAGCCGCGCGTTCGGTTGCGTTCGGAAACCGGCTTCATACGCCAATATATGTTCGTTCTGAAAATTGGGGTTCCCAAATAGAACAACTTCGACCGGCGTGCTCGATCCGTTGGGATCGGGAAATGCCGTGAGCGCCGCATCCAGCTCTGTGTCCCTTCGATCCGGGCTACGCGCGGCCCTGGAAACGGCGGCCCAAAGCGTCATCGTACTGGAAGGAGTCCAAGCCAATCGCGCGCTAGGATCCAGATCGAGACCGGTGAAGTAACTATTTTCCAGCTTGGTCCCCGCGGTCAAAAACAGGCGATTGGGATGCAGTGTGAATGTGTCTTGCGCGAAGAGGGTGAAGAGTTGAAGTGTGGTGTCGTGCGGATTGAACGATTGGTCAATTGTCCCAAAATCAGTATCCCAGGTTCGACGATAGCCAATTCCCCACACGATGTCTTGCCGCGATCCCCATTGAAAATGGTGGTTGAAATCAAAATCGAGAGTCCTGCGGGATTCGTCGGATTCCGGGCCAGAGCGATCGAAAGAGTCATAATAAAATTGCAACGTGGTGTCCGACCGGCTCGAAAAAACGTGATTCCATCTCCCTAGGACGTTACCTCCCGCCAGCTGATCATTGACGTTTTGATCGCCCACCACAGGTGGATTGATCGAGTAAATATGGATAATCGTGTCACCGGCCTGGCCGGTGTACATGTCCCCTTGAACGGTAAGCGAATCTGTTGGGGAAATCTTCGTATCTGCTCGAAAGCTGCCGTGCAAAAGATTCCAATTGTCCTGGTCCGAGCCACCGTCCTCGGCGGGCAATGAACCGCTATTCAGATAATTTATCGCCACACGGTAGTCCGTGTTTTTGGGTAAGGAGCCTCCGTATTGGACAAGGCCGAAAGCTTTTCCCTCCGTGCCTCCGCCACCGGAAGCCAGGAACCCTTTTGTGTCAGCAGCTGTTTTCGTGACGATGTTGATGACGCCGTTTACGGCATTCGCTCCCCAGACGGTCGCGCCGGGTCCGCGAATCACTTCGATCCGGCCGATATCTTCGAGCGGCACGTTTTGGGTATCCCAATTCACGCCGCCAAGCAATACGGTGTAAACTGCGCGGCCGTCGATTAGAACGAGCAGCTTGTCGGAAAACTGGCCGTCGAATCCACGCGCTGATACAGCCCAGGCGTTGGCGTTGATCTGTGATACGTCCATGCCTGGAACCATGCGCAGCAAATCCGGAATGTTAGTGGCGCCAGAGCGTTGAATGTCTTCATCCGTAATCACGAAAATCGCGGCGGCGACCTGCGACATTTTCTGATCTGTCTTGGACACCGAAGTTACCTTAATATTCATCAAATCTTCCAGAGCAAGCTGCGAAAGATCGTTTGGTGAACCCGCGAGAGCAGAATTCTTCGTCGTCACCGCTACGGTTTGCGCCGAGGCTGTGGCAGCCGTGAGCGATAACGCCAGAGCAAGCACGGTGCATATTCGTGTTTTCGGACGTGGCATCGAAATCATACTTTTCCACATGGCATGCACCCCTTCACGTGTTGATGAAGCATGTGCATGACCAAGCTTCGGCATAAATGACTTCGGCAAAACGCGTCGATTGAATAGGTTGATAAACAGAGGAAAAATACGAGGTTTCAAAGCTGAACAAATCGCTGAATTATGGTGCATCTCGACACTAACAAGTGCTGGGCGAAATAAGAAAATTCTAACCGACAGAGCGGAGCATTCCCTTCGCGGTCAGCTTAGAGTTTCGGCTCGATACAGCTTCGCTGTGTTGCAGATCGTCGCTATCACCAGCATGCCAGACATTCCCGCGGCGGCGATGACTCCGCCAGCGTCAAACAAGCGATAGCTCAAGCCGAATATTCGCGCATCGGGATGAAACCACAGCGCCATATTCCCCGCCGACAGCAAAAGTCGAATCTCGGTTGGCCCAAATTTGGCGAATGAAAGCTGAAATGTTCCCACTGTGTATGTCGCCAGGTAAACCTGCACAGAGAGCATCAGAAACGCAATAAACATGGCGAGCGCAATTCTCCAATCGATCAATCCGGAAAGTGCCAGCCCTCCCATTAGAAAGAGCCCGCCAAACGTGTCAACCATGTGATCAACGTAGAAACCGTAGCAAGGACGCTGCCGGTTGCGCAGACGCGCGAGCGTTCCGTCGAGGCTGTCTCCAAACCAGTTCAGCGCCAGAAAAAGTGTCGCCAGGAGCAATCCCAATCGATTCGTCCGCGCAAACGCGTAGCTCGCCCCCGCCAGAAACATGGCCACAAATCCCAGCAATGTTAAATGATCGGAATTCATTCGTGCAGGTAGTTTTCCAGCAAGCCACGGCAGAACTTTGCGTTCCAGGGGCGCCGTAAGACTTTCCTGCAGCCGGAACGCATGTTTAAAGGAAGCAGAAAAGGAAGCAGGTCCCACGGCTGTACGCTTCGGATTTTCAGCTTGCCCGTCCGGCGCTATAAAAATTTGTTCTGGTTCATTCCACATCGACCGCCTCCGCAAATTAGATTCCGAATTCCCTACTGCAAAGCGTGTGTACCTCCACGCAGCACCGCAGTGCGAGTGGAAGCCAGCGTAAATTCCAGCGACTCTCGTGGAATGCTGTCTAGAAACGGAGCAATGAGCCAATTGAGTCCCGCGGGAACATCGCGCGTAAGCGAAATCGCTTCGCATTGCACGTAGACTCCTCCGTCTCTTTCCGCAAACCGCCAATAGGAATTGAGCCGCCACATAAACCCCTCGCCCTGGCCCTCGGGCGACGCCCGCTCGCCGGGTTCGTCAGGATGGCTGATTTCAGCGATGCGCGTACTGTATGATTCGCTGAATGCCCGTGTCGCGTCGAGCGTGTGATAGTGAACTTGGTATTCCGTGTCGAGCACCACGGTAACAACTTTTTTCTTTTTCAGACGAAGATACACTTTAAAGTCGTTGCTTTTGTGCTCGAGTATTTTCGATTTCACCACCTCCGGGCTGTAGTACCGGTAATGGTGGTCGTAATCTTGAACGAGCGCGAGGACTTGGCGCAGAGAAACCCCGGAAATAAAAACCGTCCCTATCCAGTGATGAATGAGAGCCCCCGGAGTAAAAAAATTTCCCGACGGATCCGCCGTTTGCAGCTTTTCCGAAATAACTTCGCCGCGCTTCAGCCGGATAGCGGCCTCGCGTCTGTCAGATTCCGGCAGTCGATCAACCCACAGAAAGACGCCGCTAGGCCCAACTTCGCCGCTCATTCGCTGCTCAGACAATCGAATATAGCGGTCGAATCCCTGCACCGCTTCTGGCCGTAGTTCGCTGCCCCGCACGAGGGCTGGAAGCCCCATAACACACAGGAGCAGCGTCAGGAGCAAGAGCGTGTTTCGTCGATTCTTTATGGCGGCCTCCTTGTGCGGTGCGAATTTGCCCTGAAAGGGTATCCACGTTCAATGCACGGCATGTCATTTCACATCATGCCGACCTCACTCCCTAAGCTCAACAAAGTTTTAGGGTTATTGCAGAACATCTTCTAAAATAGTTGGGTCATCAGCGCACAGGGTCAGACGCCATGCAGGAACCGACAGACCGCAAAACAATTTTTCGATTCGGTCTGTTCGAACTGGACGGAATCACCGGAGATTTGCGCAAGGACGGCAAGGCTCGTCCGCGTATACAGGGTCAGCCGCTTGAAATCCTGGTGTACCTTCTTGGGCGCCCCGGGGATGTAGTGACACGGGAGGAATTGCGCCTGCAGCTCTGGCCCGTCGATACTTTCGTGGATTACGAGCATAGCCTCAACACCGCCATTAACAAACTGCGCGATGCTCTGAACGATTCGGCGGACAACCCGCGCTTTATCCAGACCATTCCGCGCCGCGGCTATCGCTTCATTTCCTCCGTAGAGGCCGTGATGAATCATTTGCCGAGGCCGAAAACGCTCGAGTCAGAGCCGATCCCGAAGCTCGTGGGCCGCGTGGAAACTCCGGACCCACTAGAAAACCGGAAACTTACGATCGGGCTTAGCGATTCCCATGACCTGCCCGATGCACCGCGCGGCGTCGTGCAAATCCTTTTTTCGCTTATCCAGATGATGTACCTGAGTTTTTATTTCATCTCGCTCGCCAGGCTGCGCTGGGTGGAGCCGGTCCTTTCTCAGGCGGTGCAGCATCCAAAATGGATATTTGCGCTGCTGATAATTACGGCGCTTGTTGGTATCCCGCTTCGCTTGTATTTACTGACGGCCGCCCTTTTCGGTTATCGCGGCTTGCCCGTTAAATTTCTGCGCCTGTTTCCTTTTGTGATTCCCCTGGATGAGCTTTGGGCGCTGGCGCCATTTCTGCTGGTCGACCAGATCGGAGTAGGTCTCGCGCTTGCCGCGACTGCCGCGCTTCTGTATCTGCCGTTTTCGCAGCGCAGCCTGATGCTGATGGGCGATTTACCCCGCAAGCGCGCAGAGCACAAATGATTCGAGCCCGCGACTCGTCGCCCGCCCAGGAGCCCTGCCGGCCGCTACAAAGCAGGTTTTAGAGGCCATATCGTCCCGCCCCTTTCGGGGCGATACGGGTATGTCCGTCGAGACGTCCAAGTCCAACTTAAAATCCCCGCACTTGGTGTCACGAATTCTTTGCAGTAAGCTTCTCTCCCTTAGGAGCTCGTGTTTCCGAAACTAGAAGAACCTGCTGATATTGCGTTGCCAGTTTGGAGACATCCCATGCGATCAAAATTAAAATTGTTGCTTGTCCTACTCAGCTTCGCAGCCTTACATGGACTATCTGATGCAATTGCCGCCCAGGGCAGCGCACAGGTGCCGCCAGCGCAAACCGCCGCCGATCCCATAAAAACTCTTGTGGATCGACTCAATGTGGATCGCTATAAAGCAACAGTCAAATCCCTCACCCAATTCGGCGATCGCCGGCAGGGCACGGAGCGCAATCGGAACGCGATTAACTGGATCGAGCAACAGCTAAAATCGTACGGTTGTGCAAATATCGAGCGTCTTAAATACGATTACCAGCCTCCCAATCCCGATTTGCGCAGCACCATGGCCAACACCGCGGGAGGCCCCGGAAAGCCAACTCCGCCCGGGTCCATCTCTGTCGGCGGCGGTACGCCAAGAGGATTGCGGGTCCTCACTGGAATCAACAATGATCCCAATGCGCAGCCAGATCCGAAACTGCGCGCACTGGACACGCCGCCCTCCCTTCCAGGCGCTCGCGAAGAAATTTACTGCACCAAAGTCGGCGCAATTCATCCGGAAGAAATGTACATCGTCAGCGCGCACATGGATGGCATCGGTTGGGGCGAGGCTGCGAACGACGATGGATCAGGCACCGCGCTGGTGATGGAACTCGCACGCGTTTTGGGCAGCGCCGATGTTCGTACCGATCGGTCCGTCCGTTTTATTTTTTGGAACAACGAAGAAACTGGTTTGGATGGCAGCGGTGCCTACGTCGCGCAGCGCAAAGATTTGCAGGGAAAAGAAGATCCGCCAGGTTCGGGCCGCTACCCCGAACCGAAGTGGCTGGGAATGATTCAGCATGACATGATGATGTTCGATCACGGCATGCCCCGCGCGGACGGAACCTTAAGCAAGGAACAGCGCCCCGAAGCGGACATTAATATCGAGTTCCAGGTAAATTCAAAGTTTGCCGCGCAATCGCAAGCTCTCGCCTGGACGTTCGAACAGGCCGACGAAAAATATGCCACCGATTATCCCGCGAGCGTTGCGAGCCACATGACCAACACCGACTCCAACCCGTTCATGAACGAAGTAGCGGCGATCAGCCTGCGGGAAAACGAGCGCGGCACTGAGATTGGCAACGGCTGGGATCCGCAGTGGCACCAACCCACGGATTTATTCAAAACGTATAACGACAAGGATTTTCTTTTAGGCTTGAATGCGGCGCAAACAACGCTGGCCGCCACCGCAAAGCTGGCTGGAGCCACAATCAGAAATCTAAATTAAATTACACGCTTTAAATGGCGCGAGCTTCAGCCTGCGGAATTTAGTCTTTGCAAGGACGAACCCCACAGGCTGAGAGCCTGTGCCACGTAAACCCTACTCAATGTGAAATCCCACGCGGCCTTCCGTCGCAACGCTGTCCCGCCTGCGCCGGATAAATTTCCACGCGAGGAAAGTGGCGATCAGTAGGAGCACGACCGACGCCAGCGAAGCCAATTTGATCCCCTTCACAATTTGAACTGCAGTGTTCCCCACAAGCGCGCCAAAAATAGCTACGCCCATGGCACCGCCAGTCTGACGCGAAGCATTGAGCACTGCGGAAGCCGTTCCGGAGCGCTTTCGATCCACGCTGGAAAGCACCGCCGCCGTCATGGCCGGAATCGCAAAACCCATTCCGGCGGGAAGCACGATGAAGGGAACGAGCATCGCAACGTAGGAAGTCGCGGCGCCGAATTGCGAAAGCATCGCATATCCCGCGAGCGTTACTGCCGCGCCCAGAATCATGGGAAGGCGCGGTCCCGTGCGCGCCGCCACCATTCCACTGGCCACGTTTGACACAATAAACGTGGTCATCATCGGTAAGTAGGCAAGACCCGTCCCCAGCGCTGAATATCCGCGGGCCTGCTGCAGGTATAGGCTCAGCACAAAGATCATTCCGTAAAATGTGAGGTTCATGATCGTGCCAAAAACCACGGACGGGCTGAAATTTGGCAGTTTAAATAGGCCGAATGGAAGCATGGGCTCCGAGGATTTTGTTTCCGCAAAATAAAAGCCCACGCCGGCCATCACACCAAGAATGGCTCCGCCGATCACCAGCGGATGGTGAATTCCCAACGGGCGCAGTTCAATCACTGAGCACGTCAAACCAGTGAGCGCGAGGATCGAGAGCAACTGGCCGAGAGGGTCGAGATGATGCGAAAGATCCGAAAACGTAGCGGACGAAACTGACTGCACCGTGAGCAACGCGCCCACCACGCACAGCGGCACGTTCACCAGAAAAATGCTGCGCCATCCCATGGTGGCCACAAGCACCCCGCCGATCACCGGCCCTGCGGCGATGGCCACGCTGCCCGCAGCGGTCCACAGTCCTACGGCCCGTGCGCGCAGTGCATGGTCGTCGCCCGCAGCCTGGCTGAGCAGCGCAAGAGAACTGGGAATCAAAAGCGCGGCACCGGCGCCCTGCGCAGCGCGCGCGCCAATCATGGTCGCGGCATTCGGCGCAAGTCCGCAGGCGAGCGATGCGAGTCCAAAAATTCCAAGTCCGATCAGATACGTCAGCCGGGAGCCAAACCGATCTCCGAGCACGCCCGCGGAGAGCATCAGCACAGCAAATGGCAACGTGTAAGCGTCGACCACCCACGACAGACCGGCAACATTGACCGACAAACTCGCGGCGATGTGCGGCAGCGCGACGTTTACAATGGTCACGTCCAGCTGCGTCACCACAAAGCTGAAGCTGGTGGCAATAACGATACGATTCATGCTGGCTGCGGCGGAACTTTGGGTTGCTGTGGCCACGGTTCGGTTCATAGATCGGACGGCTGATTTTCTCCTATTGACTGGCGGACCGACAAAAAGAGCCCTATTGGGCCGGCACAAATCGTGGCTGAAGCGACCCGTCTGCGGGCACTCTCAATCATGACCCGGTTTGCTGCAGCCCGGGTCTTCAGAAGCGGGGTTCAGATTCCCGCGCGGCAGCGTCGACCTGTTAATTCTAAATCTCGGCCTCTGAAGAGGCGGGCTACAGCAGCTACCCGGCGCGTGCAATTCTTTAAGCACCCGCGCCGAGGCTTTCGTAAAATCTCCGCCACCTAATGTACAGGAAAAAAACAAAGTTCGCGTTACGCTCGGAGCGTGCAGGTTTGGCTGCGCTTGGGGCACAATGAATACCTGTATTGCCGCATTCTTGAAAGCCGTGCTAGCTTGCCTCAGTGCGTGAGCGTTAATTTGCCGCAATAGCCGGCGGCCCGGAGGACTACAACGTGAAATGGACACCCGGTGGCGAAAGCGGAGACATCGAAGATCGTCGAGATGAAGGCGGGGGTGGAGGCTTTCAATTCGGCGGCATGCACATCGGCATCGGTGGCGCCATCGTGTTGGCCATTCTCAGTTTTGTATTCAGGACAAATTTATTCGCATTGCTAGGCAACGGCGGAGTTGCCACCACTTCGGTCAGCCAGCCAAACCCAGCTCAGGACTCCGCGGAAAAGCCCCTCGTGGAATACGTTTCTTTTGTGCTCGATGACGTGCAAAAAACCTGGACCGACTTGCTTCCGCAGCAGACCGGAACGCAATACCGCCATGCCAAACTCGTGCTGTTCCGCGATGCGACAGAGTCGGGATGCGGCAACGCGCAATCCGCGACCGGCCCTTTCTACTGTCCGGAGGACGAAAAAGTTTACATCGATCTCGGTTTCTTCGACGAACTGAACCGCCGTTTTGGCGCGCCTGGCCAATTCGCGCAAGCCTATGTTCTGGCCCACGAACTTGGCCACCACATTCAGAAACTGACGGGCATCGAAGGAAAAGTGCACCAGCTTCAGGAGCAAAACTCGCGTGAAGTTAATCCGCTATCCGTAAAACTCGAACTGCAGGCAGATTGCTTCGCGGGCATCTGGGCGCATACCACGCAGCAGCGCGGCCTGCTCGAAAAGGGCGACGTTGAATCCGCGCTCGGCGCCGCATCCGCCGTCGGAGACGACCGCCTGCAAAAAATGTCCACCGGGCACGTGAGCCCGGAATCCTTCACGCATGGATCTTCCGAACAACGCATGCACTGGTTCAACGCCGGCCTGAGCAACGGCACGATTACCGCGTGCAACACATTTCAGCAGCCGAATTGAAAAATCGTAAACGGCGGATGCACGGCAAATAGTTTCGCAGAAGGCAACCTCGCGTGACCTCGCCACAAACTTCAGAATCCTGTCATATCCTGAGATTAATTGGACTTCGGAGTCTCTTTTGGTTTGCCCAGAAGAATTCTGCTTTCTTTGGAACGCGGATGGACGTCAGGACAATAGAATTTCAGCGTGCAAACAACAAGGGTTAGGAACTTAGAAAGTACGGCGATCGTTTCGGATCGCCGTACTCTTCGCCCTGGCTGTCGGAGGTAGTCAGGGCGACTTGTTTTTAGGACGCCATGAGGTGCGACAGCGTTTCAAGAAAAACTCTACGCCGGTTGAAATTGGTGGACGCGTCCCAGACGTCTCCGTTTCCGGCATAGGTGCATTCCCGATTGCTCGGCTATTAGCGCGCCATTTTGGAAAATTCCATAGCGGCAATTCTCCGGCCGCTGAAAACCATTTCCGAAAAATAACAGGAACAATTCCGCTTGGTAGGGTGTCCTATCGATGTGCAATTCGCCGGAATTCACGTATTTCTATTGCACCCAGACGAAGCAGTGCTTCGCAGGCCACTTCGTGCAGTCCTGGCCGGTGCGCACCTGCAAAAATCTCGGAGTGCACGCATGAATTCGAATCCGTTCCGACTACACGGCGCTACGCCGCGGGAGGTGGCCCGGCGAACATGGTTGGAAATTCGTGCCGACGATGTGTTCGGGCGCGCGGCGCAGTTGGCTTACTATTTTTTTCTGGCGTTGTTTCCATTCTTAATTTGCGTGGTCGCCAGCCTGAGCGTTTTTGGAAATGCCGACCGCGGCCGAGCCCTGCTGTTCGGAATCCTCGCACAACTGCTCCCGCCCATGGCGTTTGACCTGATCAGCAAAACCTTCAACGAAATCCTGCAATCCACCGGCCCACTAAAAATGTCCTTCGGAATACTGTTTTCCTTGTGGTCGGCTTCCATGGGTATGAGCGCCGTGATGGATACGCTGAACGCCGCCTACCGAGTGAAGGAAGGTCGCAGCCTCTTTAACCAATACGCCGTCGCCATTAGCTTAACGACAGGCTTGACCGTCTTGCTGGTGCTATCCACGCTACTGGCGATTCTCGGAAACAAATTCGTTGCCGAACGGTTTGATGCCGCGAGCCACATCGTCATCGTATGGAAATTTGCGAAATGGCCCACGGCCTTGGCCCTGGTTTTTTTCGCTATGGCTATCGTCTATTACTTCGCACCGAATCAGAAAGATCGCCAGTGGCACTGGATTACACCCGGCGCGGTCGTCGGCGTTCTGCTGTTGCTGGCGATCTCAATTGGATTGCGAATCTACATTCATTTTTCCGGAAACTACGCGGCCACGTATGGTTCGTTGGGAGCCGTCATCGTGCTGCTTCTGTGCTTTTATCTGGGAGGCGCAGCGGTTCTTCTGGGAGGAGCGCTGAATGCTGTCCTGGAATCGATTGCCGCAGGAAGAAAACGAGAAATCTCCGAGCAAAAAGATCTCGCGATTACATGCACGCAAACATCATGACTGATGGCTGGATGACTCTCATCGAGCTTCGCCCTTGAACAAAACCTTAGGCGTACGCATTCAACTCCCAATTCCAAGTCACGACCATCCGCCATTGCCTAGAGGCGAACACGGGTATACATTTGTCGTTTAGCTAGTTACTCGAGACGGAAATCCCTGGGTCCGACGTCGACTTATGCCCTTCAGCAGAGAGCATTTGCGCGACGAGCGCTTTTAGTAGCCCTTTGGAGGTACGCAATGCCTTTAAATCTGGAGACGCTGCATTGGGTAGCGAAGCCTGTTACCCGAAGGTATGGTCTCCAAATTCTCGAGCGAGATCAGTTCCGTTGCCGGTATTGCGGGCTGGACGGCAGGGCTAGTTTTGAAAACGCGCTTGTCATGGGAGTTGATTTCGTTCTCGCCAGAGCACGCAAGGGCAAGAACGAGGCGGACAACCTCGTGGCGTGCTGCCGGCCATGTAACGTCATAAAGGGTCGCGGCCTGTTTGGCAGTTTCGAAGAGGCGAAGTCGTTCGTGCTTGCCCGGCGTGAGGAATTACGCAAAGCTTGGGCGAGCCATGCTGAATCGAATGCAAAGCTCGTCACGGCACAAGCGCCTGAGACAGGCGAGTTTGAAATCACAAGTTCTGAAACCTCGAATGACGATGACTTTTGTCCGCCCGAACTAGGTGGAGAGCAATAACCCTCCCTCGGAAAACCTCGACGCGCAAATGAAGACTTCAAGATTAAGGTGATCGCCATTAATTTGATTTTTGTGCTTGACGCCTGCAACAGTCGTGGAATAAAAACCCGCTTACTTCTCGCGGGCAACGGTTGTCGCTAGACGCCTTCCGCGAGAATACCTACGGAAATGCTGGTTGCATGGGGCTACCCCTCCCCTGACAGACGCGTGTTCGGGTTGTCCCTCCAAGGACGAAATTCCACAGGCTGAAGCCTATGCCACAGAAATCGATCATTTCTTAATCCTGCTCAATCTTGATGCGCACCGGTTTGCCTGGCTTCAGCATCGCGGCTTGCGCTTCATCCACGTAAATGCTACAGCAGTAGTAACGATCTGCGACCGGAATCCCCGAGACAAGATCGCGTTCGAGTGTCACCAGAATTCGATATTCGTGGCGCTTGCTCCATCCTTGGCTGCGAACTTTTTCCGTAAGATTTCCGGCCAAAATAATTTCCGGATTTGGCAGTGGACCGATAAACGGCGCGGCAGCCGCTTGATCAAGCTCGACCGAGGTAGGAATATCGACAACGGCCGGCGCGATGGCCTCAACAACCGCCGTCTCCACCGTTGTAACGACCTGCGGAAGAACAGGCGCGCTTTGCGGCCGGCGCACGAGCGATCCCAGATTTAGCGTTCCCGTCACTTCTTTCACGAGTTCCGCATCCACCACGTTTTGCATGCGATGAAACGCTTTCAGTAACGCGGCGAAACAATAGTTGTTGATGCTGCGCGGCACGCCGCCACTCGACTGCGCGAGCGCCACCAACGCTTCCGGCTTAAACAATTCGCGCCCGTTCCAGCCCGCCGCGCGCAACCGGTATTCCACATACTCCGCGGTCTCCGAAACGCTAAGCGCCTTTAAACTCGAAAGAGCTGAGATTCGCTGACGCAATTGCACGAGGCTGTCTCGCATCAGCGTTTCCGCGAGCTGCGGCTGGCCGGCCAGTACAATTTGAATCAGCTTGCAATGCGTTGTCTCAAAATCAGAAAGCAGCCGAATCGTCTCTAGCACAGGTTCTTGCAGATTCTGCGCTTCGTCCACGATCAGCACAAATCGCCGCCCGCGCAACATCTCTTCAAGCAGCGCCTGGTTCAGCGCGCGATGCATGGCCACAGCGTCCATGCCGGTATGATCCACTTCCAGTTCGTTCAAAATGTAGCAAAGCAATTCGCGCGAATTGCATTGCGTCTGAAACAGGAACACGACCCGCGCGGATTCAGTCTGCTCTTCCATCAGTTTATGCAACAGCGTCGTTTTGCCCATGCCGGGCTCCGCAATCAGCATCATGAATCCGCGGCAGTGTTCGATTCCCTGCTGCAGCGACGCCAGCGCCTCGCTGTGCGAAGAACTCAGATAGAGGCACGCCGGGTCCGGCGTGACGTCAAACGGCTGCTGCGTTAATCCAAAAAAACTCAGTAGGGTCGCGCCCTCATTTTTTTCCGTGCTTGTGTGCTGCCGCTCGATCAACGGATACGGAACAAGTTCGAGGGAAACGGATGGCTTGAGAAATTCGTCATTGGGATGCATGGCCGTTGCGGAATATTTGCTCAATTCCATTTGCGTATCGGACGCCGCATCCATCTGGCTCGTGCGCGCACAAGGCTCTTCCGGCTCGACCACGCCATAGGCAACCATGGGCGAAACATCCGGATTCTGAGCGCCTGGTATATCTGAGGAAGTGACAAAGGAAGAAAGATTCGACATCGCAACAGGGTCAAGGCGCTTAAAAGGAAAAGACGGAGCGTTCATTTTCACCTCATCGGAAATTTGCGGTTCTGGAATTTCTGCAGGAACTGGTGCGCGTGCTGGAACTGGCGGTGGCACGACTGCTTCTTCGCTTGTGCTCGTGACCGGCTTGGTGGAGGACGCAGCTTGGACCTTGGACTTTGCCAGAATTGCAGAGCTGGATGTATGAGTTGGTGCCAGGATGCGCCTGACCATCTTTTCGGACTTGGGATTCGTGGCCGCCTTACCATGCGACGGCTTGGGCGAAGCGTAGAGGAGATAGGAGTTGTCTTTGGACATTTTTCGGCTGCGTACCGATAGGACGAGCAGCCCGAATAGCAGCGTGCACGATCCGTACGCGATATTCGTTTCCATTCCTGTGGTCAGCCAGTGCATTTGTTTTCCTGTTCTGCTGCTTCCGGCGGTATCTCTAGATTCTAAAAAGCCTCGATGCTCCGTACGATGACGTACCGATAGTAAACAGCCGATCCAAAATGACCGATAGAGGATTGGCATCATATGTTCTGGGTCCCGGGTACTGTAGCCGACTTCCCGATTCGGTAAGTCACTCATAGCGCGCGGGTTATTCCGGTCTCATAGGTTACTTGTCCGTTAATAAACTTATCAATAGCCGGTCAACCCGCCTTGGCGCGCAGAGCTTCTTGGACGCGCCCACAGTTTCGTTTCTCTTTCGTCTACCGCGTGTCGAATTGCTTTCCATTGAGGCCCATGCGGGGGAGAATCCCGTGCATGTGCTAGAATCTTGCCCTTGAATCCTGAGGACCGAGAACCGGCATGAAAATTAGCAAAGAAGACGTGCTGAAGGTGGCGACGCTAGCAAATTTGGAGTTGTCAGATGCCGAAGTCGACTCATACCGCGGCCACCTCGACGACATTCTGACTTACATCGACAAGTTGAATGAGGTGGATACCTCCAGCGTGGAGCCGCTGACGCAAGTCGTTGCCGCATCGGAAGATGATTCAGCGCTTCGAGAAGACGTCGTGGTGCGTGCCGACATCATTTCCGAAGTGCTGGAAGGCGCGCCCGATCCCGAAGCGCCCTATTTCCGCGTGCCCAGGGTAATCGACAAGTGAACGCGCCGAGGGCATGGACGATCCCCGAAGTACACTCGGCTTTGCAGGCCCGGAAGATTTCCGCGCGCGAACTGGTGAAGGATTTTTACGATCGCATTGAGAAGCGCAATGCCGAACTGAACATTTACCTTGCCCTGTCTCCCGAGCGCGCCTACGCGCAAGCGGACCGCGTTGATGCCGCGATCGCGGCCGGTGACGCACTCTCCCCGCTGGCAGGAATTCCGGTTGCCGTAAAAGACGTAATCAGCACCCGAGGCATACCCACAACTTGCGGCTCGCGCATTTTAGAGGGCTACAAGCCTGCCTACGACGCGACGGCCGTCACTCTGCTCGAACGCGCGGGCGCCATTGTCCTCGGTAAAACGAACTGCGACGAATTTGCGATGGGCAGTTCGAACGAAAACTCAGCCTACGGCCCGGTACGTAATCCGGTTGCCACCGATCACGTTCCGGGCGGCTCAAGCGGCGGTTCGGCCGCAGCAGTCGCTGCTGGTTTGGCAGTCGCTTCCATTGGCACGGATACCGGTGGATCGATTCGCCAGCCCGGGTCTTTTTGCGGAGTGCCGGCCTTGAATCCGAGTTACGGCCGCGTCTCACGTTACGGCCTGATTGCCTACGCGTCGTCGCTGGACCGCATTGGGCCGTTCGCACATACCGTGCGCGACACGGCTACGATGATGTCCGTGATTGCCGGGCGAGACACGCGCGACGCGACATCGGCTTCCGTGCCCGTCCCGGATTATTCCGCGAGCCTCGGCCGACCTCTCCATGGCCTGCGCATTGGAATCCCCGACGATTATTTTGGCGAAGGTATCGATCCCGATGTGCGTAAGCAGGTTGAGGCGGGCATCTCTTTGCTTGAGAATCTGGGATGCCGCCGTGTTTCGATTCGTATGCCGAATACGGAGTATGCGATTGCCGCGTATTACATTATTGCCACGGCCGAAGCCAGTTCCAATCTTGCGCGGTACGATGGCGTGCGCTACGGGCCACGCGTTTCCGGATCGACGCTGACGGAAATGTATCAGAAGACGCGCGGCCGCGGATTTGGCGCGGAAGTGAAGCGGCGCATCGTCCTGGGCACATACGTACTTTCGGCCGGCTACTACGACGCCTACTACCTGAAAGGCCAGAAAGTCCGCACGCTTATCGCCAAGGATTTCCGCGAAGCGTTTGAACAAGTGGACGCCATCGTGACGCCGACTTCTCCCGTCCCGGCCTTTCGGATCGGCGAACGAACCGCTAATCCCCTGCAAATGTATCTGGCTGATATCTATACGGTTACCGGCTCGCTAGCAGGAGTGCCGGGGATTTCCGTCCCCGCAGGCAAAACTTCCAGCGGCCTTCCGGTGGGCCTGCAAATTTACGGCCCTACATTCGGCGAAGACCGCGTGCTGAACATGGCCCACGTGTTTGAACAAGCTAGCGGCAGCACGCTGTAACGCCAACCCTCAGGTTCGCGTGTCGGTGAAAGTTTGGAAGCGATTGCGCGTCGATCCGCGGTTTCCTGGGAACGCCAATCTCCCGATTGGCGGCCTGCCGTGCGCCAATCAGGAGATTGGCGTTCCCGGGTTCGCGTCCTTTGCCGGCGCTGACTCGTGCCTTCGATAAAACGTCAAGCTAATTGCTGCCCAAAATTCATACGAAACTTACAACACATTTGCGGCACAAAAAAATAAAGGGCGCGCCTGACACCAAAACTAAACAAAATTACGTAGCGTTGTACAAGAAACTGGACACTTTTTCCGATCCTGCAATTTTTTGTTCCCCGCCCGACGCAACCTCGATTGGCGAAATTTCGAATAACGCTTTTCCTTCCAATTATTTGCCGACTCACGTCACGTCAAATGCGTGGCCCTCCTGCGAGTGGCAAAAGGATTGCTAAGAAAATAGCATTTGGATTACTGGATTTCGATTTCCACGCGTGCGCGGCGCAACCGAAATTCGCAAAGGACGGCGGCCAAATGATCACGATCAAGTCCACCCAGAAGACTTTCACCGAAGATGAAATTTCCCGCCTCACTGGAATCTGCTCGGAACATCTTCGCTCCATGGCCCAACGTAAACATCTCGGATCGATCGTGCGCGCCGCTGGAGCGGTTGGCGGACAAGCGGAACGTCTGATGTTCACGCACACCGATCTGAGCGTACTCACGGCGCTTTTTTCTTCCTGCGAACACTAGCGCGCGTCGCCCGACTTTGCAGGCGGCGGAAAAAGAAAAATCTGCCGTTCCAGAGCATGCGGTTTGCCGACGATTTTCTCTTTCTTAGACTTGATATCCAAGCGCAATTCCTCAGTAAGTCCGGAACGACGATCAGTCGATCCGGTAGCAGAGACACACCTTTGGCGGTGTGCGCTTTGCAAAACCCGCACAGGCAAGAGTGCCTGTGCTACTCAAACGTTCGCTCGAACCTGCAGATCTCAATGAAGCCCCGAATCTTGAGTCTTTGTTGCATGCCTCAACGCACGGCGTTATCCTCCCAGTAGGCTTGACGCAGGTGGTTGACGGAAATGAATAAGCATTCCCCGCACTTCGCAATTGCCTTCGCGGCGCTCGTGTGCGCCCTTCTCGATCCTGCGGGCAATTCTGCCCTTTTAGGGATGCCGCGGCAGCAAGGTGACGACGCAAAAAATTCCACGTCACAACCTCAAATCCCCGAAGCGCTTCCCAAAGGCAAAAAAATCATTTTGAAGGATGGCTCGTACCAACTGGCTCGCGAGTATTCTGTCCAGGGCGATCGCGTGCGCTACTGGAGCGTAGAGAGTTCGCAGTGGGAGGAAATTCCCGCGAGCATGGTTGATTGGGACGCGACGCACAAATCAGAGGCAGAATTTGCCGCGCACGATGCCGAATTGAAGGCGAAGATTCGCGCCTCGGCCCTCGCGCAACGCACCAAAGACATTGACGTCGACCTCAGCCTGGAAATTAAGCCTGGGCTATTCCTGCCGGATGGAATCGGCCTGTACGCGCTCGATCGCAACAATACGATTCGGCAAATGAAACAGAGCACCGCGGAGGTAAAACAATCCACGGGCCGCGAAGTGGAAAGGATTCTCAGCGGCGTCCCCATGATTCCCGGAAAGGCCACGATGGATATTCCTGGGACGCGCGCCGCCATGCGCATTTCCACCGCCGAGCCCGAGTTTTTTATGCGCCCTGTGGACCGCCGCGAGCCGCGCTTCCGTTTGTTGCGCGCGCAGGTCAAGAACGGTCACCGCCTGATTGACAGCATCAGCCTACGCTTTACCGGCGAAGAGAAACACAACGTTACGGATGTCGAGATTCAAACCTGGGTTCCTGCCACCGGCGTTTACCGTTACACAGTTGAAGAACGCCTTGAACCCGGCGAATACGCTTTCGTGGAAATGACGGCCGATGGAATCAGCGCTTACGTTTGGGATTTTGGCGTGGACGGCCCAGAAGCAAAGTCTAAATAGGGATTGAGTGGGACAGGCTTGAGCCTGTCTGGTTTAAATCCCGAAGGCATTGACATTTAAACCTGACAGGCTGAAGCCTGTCCTAACTTACAAATCAGGAAGCGTTCTTCTTAGGCTGCAGGACTACTGTGGCAGACGATTCATTCAGCAGCTCCAACATTTCGGCGATGCGGAAGGGCTTTTGCAGAAATTTTCCGTTCTCCGAGCCGCCATGTTCGGCGATTGCCGCGTCCACAAGGCCTCCCGTCATGAAGATGAAGTTCGGCTGAATAATGCCGCGGACGACCGTGTCCTCCACAATGCGGTCACGAAGCTTGAATCCGGAGACGATTGTTCCACCGCCACCTTCCAGATTTAAATCGCAAAGTACGACGTCGTAAATATTCCGGTTCGCGAGTTCCAGTGCGTGGTCCGAAGTCGCTGCGCAATCCACATGGCAGCCTCGCGCGCTCAAACTGTCTGTCACAAGCTCCAGAATGCTTTCCTCATCGTCCACCACCAGGATTTTCTTTCGCGCGAGTGGCAAGTTCGTGGCATCGGAAATCTCCACCACGGAACTTTTTGACGATGTAACCGGGTTTATGACGGCGATCGACTCGGTGCACACCGGCAGAGTCACCGTAAACACGGAGCCACCGTCGGGCTGCGGCTGCGCGGAAATATCTCCGTTGTGTTCGCGGATGATCGCCAGACAAATGCTCAGGCCGAGGCCTGTGCCGCGGCCAGGGCGCTTGGTAGTAAAAAACGGATCGAAAATACGCGGCAGCAGCTCGCGCCGGATACCCACACCGTCATCCTGAAACGTGATCAGCACGCGGTCCCCCACCACTCCCAGGCGTATGCGCAGGGTGCCGTGGTCCCGCACTTCGTTGATCGCCTGCTCCGCGTTCACAATCAGGTTCAGAAACACTTGCGTCAGCTGATTAGCGTCTCCCTGCACGGTAGGAAGGTCATGGCGCGCGGAAACATCCACGTGAATATGATTCGCGTGCAAGGAATGTTCGTGAAGCTGCAGCGTACGCAAGACAAGGTCCGGCAAGTGAAGCAGCGTGCTGCGCGGCGTGGAAGGCCTCGAGAAAACAAGCAAACTCTGCACGATGTGAGCCGCGCGGCGCGCCTGGCGATGCGCCAGATCCAGTTGGCGCGATTTGCGCTCGTCGGTTGTTTGGTCGCGCAACAATTCTGTTACGCCGAGAATGGCGGTCAGCGGATTGTTCAACTCGTGCGCCACGCCGGCGATCATCTGTCCCATGGCAGCGAGGCGCTCAGACTGAATTAATTGCTGCTGCAACCGCTGTTGCTCCGTGATGTCCCGCGCGGAAGCGATCACGCCGATAATGCGTCCCGTTTCGTCATGCAGCGGCCTGGCGGAGGCGCGGAACACTCGCCACGCGCCGCTCTTATGCTGCGTGCGGTATTCGATTTGTCCTTCAGATAGGCGTTTGAAAATCAGGTCGTCAAACATTTCCAGCAGCGCCGTACGATCCGCGGGATCCGTGCGGGCGCCCATGCGCTTGCCAATCAAATCTTCGGGCCGGTAACCGAGAATGTTCTGAATTTGAGGACTAACAAATGTGTAACGCCCCACCGTATCCAGCGCGATGACAAGATCGGGGAAGCTGTCCATCAAGCGGCCCGCAAATTCCTGTTCGCGGTGCAGGCGCCGCTCCATTTCGCGCTGCTCGGTCACGTCCACAAACGTTCCCTGGTAGCGTACAAATTTCCCAGACGGGTCTCGAATCACCGCGGTAGTGTGAACAGCAACCACGTCGCGTCCCGGTTCCTTGTGTTTTAAAGCGATTTCATGCGTGCGCAGGAAACCCAAACTGTTCAGAAGATTTTGTTCTTCCACGCGGTCTTCCGGCTTCCGGTACAGGGATGAAATCTGGCAATTCAGCAGCTCTTCTTTGCTCTCGTAGCCGAGCATTTGTGCAAGGGCAGGATTTATTTCGGTAATGCGGTCATCCGAGGACGCAAGATAAACTCCCTCGCGCAGAGTCTGAAACAGTTCCGTGAACCGCGTTTCGCTTTCGCGCTCCTTGGTAATGTCTCGCGCGAAGCCGCTGATTCCGTACACCACGTTGTCGCGCACAATCGCGTGCAGCACGCAATCGAAGTAGCGCAATTCCCCCGTCTGTTTCACGCGGGCGCGTACCACCCCGGTCCAGCGGCGCCGCTGCAGGAATCGCGGCAGCCATTGCTCAAGCGCAAGCCGGTCGCTGGCTTCTGGCAGGTCAAAAAATTCATCGAGTGACCGGCCAACCACGTCCGTGAAGGAAAGGTTGAGCAGATTCGCAAAGCTGCGGTTCACTGTGAGAATCTTGCCGTCGTTGGTAACTGAAAATAACAGATCCTCGAACGTGTCGATTAAGTCTCGGTAACCTTGCTGGGATCTGGAGATCAGCGAGAAGAGTTGATCGAATTGATCAGGGTTCTGACCTTCGTTCGGGCGATTCTGAATACCCTGCACGAGGCCGCGCAATTCTGCGATTTCATTTGTCTTTCGCCAGGCATAAACAACGAAAAGAAAAATGAGAATTACCAGCGCTACAGGTAGGACTTCCAACCGGGCCGAAATAGGATGAATGGACTGCCATGTGGAAAATGCAAAAGCCAGTGCCAAGCAACCGAGGAGCAACAGGGCATAGCGCCAGACGCCGATTTCGCGACGGAATAGACCGTCGCGCCCCGAATTCGCCTGAGGCGACTCAGCCGGAACTTCCGCATGAGGAGTAGAATCTGTTCTCATCACGAGCTCGAGTTGAAAGGCGCCTCGGGTTGGCTGAAAACCTGCGAGGTCTGCCTAGCTCGAAAATTATGATGCCAAACTCCGTGTCGATCAACGCAAAGGGACGGGAGAATAGCGAAGTCGCCAACCCTTACAATCGTCGAATGAACGAGTATATAGGGGATCCCTATATAAAATTATCGCGGGTCCGGTGATTTTCCGCTGCACCGCGATTCATAAACAAATCTTAAACACCGGCTTCCTTTAGACGCGGCAACAGGGCCAGAGCATTATCGCGTTGAATGGCTCGCACATCCTGCACGGGTAGACCAAGGCCGGTCAGGCCATCCGCGATCGACGCCACCGTCCAGTAGGGAAGATCCGATCCGAACAGAAGATGGCTGACGGAAAAAAGCTTCAGTACGGCCGCCATGGCCGGCGGATTCGTCGCCACGCTCGCCACGTCATAATATTGACGCTGCAACTCTCCCTCAAATCCGTTGGGAACGATCGCGGCGCGCTGCTCGGGCGTCATCTTGTTTGCGAAACCGGAAATGCGCGTGAGAATCATGGGCAGCGTTCCGCCGCCGTGCGAAAAAATGAATTTAATATTCGGGCAGCGCGCGAACGTGCCTTTGTAAATGAGGCTCGTAATGGTGCGCGTCGTGTCCGTGGGAAATTCGATAATCGATTCGTTCAGCGGCGGGATCGGATCCGAGCAGCACGTAACCGTCGGATGCACGAACACGATGGCTTTGCGGCGATTGAGCTCGCTCATCACCGGCGCATATTTCGGATCGCCCAGCAATTTTCCATCTTCGTAGCTCGTCAGCAATCCAATGCCATCCAGTTTTAGAGTATCCAGAGCGTATTCAATCTCGCGCAAACTTCCGTCAATATCCGGCAACGGAATCGCCGCCCACATTCCAAATCGCCCAGGATAGTCCTTGATCAGTTGCGCGCCGTATTCATTGCACTGCCGTGCCCACGCGCGCCCCTGCTGATTGTCACCGAGCCATACTCCCGGGCTCGTCAGTGAACCAATGGCACTAGCCACTCCGCACTGGTCCATTTGATCGAGCGAAAATTTTGGACTCCAGTTGGTGCGCAGGGCCCTCTGGCTGTCTGTCTCTGAAAATTTGCTGGCAATTTCAGCCACATACTTCGGCGGATAAAAATGATGATGCATGTCAATAATGCGCGGACTGCTTTTTGCGCTTAGGCCAAGCGCGCGCGGCGCCAGGCCGGCGGCCGCTGTCGCCATAGAAAGACTGCGCAATATTTCCCTGCGCGACGGATGCCGGGTGCCACAAATCCGCGCGCCTTCTGTTGCCACGGTTGCGAGAAAGGAATTCGTAAGCTGCATTTTTGCTCCCTTTTGCCTTAAAGGCATAATTCAATCGATTTGAATGACTCTAGTTATCACGTCTTCCCTACCCCAGCCACCGGGAAAAAAGTCCCTTGGCTATTCACCGAATGGACTAATCTGTACTGAAAGATTAAAGTCCTTAAAGCTAGCCAACTTGTCAGGGAGAAAAACATGGATTTTCGAACATTGGGGAAAAATGGCCCACAAGTTTCCGCGCTCGGACTCGGATGCATGGGAATGTCCTTCGCCTACGGACCGGCGGACGATCAGGAATCGCTGCGTGTTCTGCACCGTTATCTGGAACTAGGCGGAAATTTTCTGGATACAGCCGAAATTTATGGCCCCTACAAAAACGAAGAACTCGTAGGCCGCTTCCTGCGCGGCATTTCCCGCGACAAAGTCGTGGTTGCCACTAAGTTTGGCTTCCGCATCGACCCGGGCGGCGCGCGCGCCGTCGATAGTTCGCCGGAAACCGTCCGGCGAGCGTGCGAGGGCAGCCTCAAGCGACTGGGCATCGATACGATTGATCTCTATTACCAGCACCGCGTAGATCCAGCGGTGCCGATCGAGGAAACCGTCGGCGCGATGGCCGAACTCGTAACCGCGGGAAAGGTTCGCACGCTCGGACTGTCCGAAGCGGGGCCTGAAACATTGCGCCGCGCTGTAAAAGTCCATCCCATAGCCGCCCTGCAAAGCGAATATTCCTTGTGGTCGCGCGAAGTCGAGACGAACGACGTGCTCGCCACGTGCCGCGAACTCGGCATCACGTTCGTTCCATATAGCCCGCTGGGGCGCGGATTCTTGACCGGCGCAATCCAAAAAATCGAGGACCTCGACGCCACCGACTGGCGCAGGACCAATCCGCGCTTCGGCGAAAAAGCAATGCAGGAAAATCTGAAGCTTGCTGCAGCCGTGAAAGAACTGGCACAGGAAAAAAGTGTGACGCCCGCGCAATTAGCCTTGGCTTGGGTGCTGGGACAAGGTTCAGATATGGTGCCGATTCCCGGCACAAAACGTTTGCGCTACCTCGAAGATAACATGGGCGCGCTCAACGTGAAGCTGACTGAAGCCGACCGCAAGAAAATTGCGGACCGAGTGGCGGAATTTAAAGTTGTCGGAGATCGTTACACTTCCGACATGATGGCGCTCGTACAGAAAGCATAAGAATCCAGCGAACCGTTCCAGACATTTAGTGAACGGCGGCGATAAAGAGAACAATTCCGCTTAAAATCCGTTGACTGTATTCTTCCATCGACGATAGACTTCTCTTACCCCTTCTTAAACGTTTATCTCTGTGTGTCAGCTTGCCGTCTGAGCAGGCATCGCCTTTTTTTTATTGGCGGCCGCTCAGCTCCCGCCTGACGTCACAAAAAAATTGCGGTGTTCAGGAAAATGAGTACGCATTTGAATCGCTTCCCGACTTCTCGAAGATTCATCCTCGCTTGTGGGACCTTTCTTTCGGTATTGGCGGGAATCGATCTGCTCGGCTGGGTCTTCGGCGTTGCATGGCTTCAAAGCCCTTTGCCCGGGTTGGTAACCATGAAGGCGAACACCTCGGCAGCAATGTTGCTGTGCGGGCTGTCCTTGGTCCTGCTGTCTTTGGAAGTCGTTTTTAAAAGAAGCCGTCAGATCACTTTGGTTCTGGGCATGATGGTTCTTGCCTTGGGGACGCTGACTCTTGTGGAGTACTTCTCGGGTTTGAACTTGAGAATTGATCACGCATTGTTCAGGGATTCTATTGGCGGCGCAGCTACATCGAACTCAGGCCGTGCTTCTCCCAGCACATCGCTCGTGCTCTCCTTTGTCGGACTCTCAATCCTCATCGCGTCTCTGCGGCACCGTGGGCCAAAACGACAACAAATCATATCCGCGCTCGGCGCCATTTCCCTCGTTCTAGGAGCGATGGCGCTATCCGCGAATGTATTGGAGGCGACGCTTCACATTCGTTGGTGGAATTACACCGGTGTTGCCGTTCAAACGGCGACCGCATTCCTGCTCATCGGAGTCGGCTTGCTTGCACTCGTCCATAGCAGGGTGGGACTAAGCTGGTGTCTCGACTCAAAAACCACTGCAGGAATTCTGGTCGGTGTTGCATCTCTGATGGCGGTAACCGTTATCTCAAACAATTTCACCTACCGTCTGCAGCTTGATAAGGCGCAGGAGAGTCACTCCGAGGACGTTCTGAAGGAAATTGCAGCCATTGACGGAAATATGGCAAGGCTCGAGGGCATTCAACGCGGCTATCTCATCACCGGTGATGAGAAAATGTTGGAGCCTCGAGCGCAAATACAGACTGAGGTTCATGATCATTTCGCCAAACTCCATGAGACCGCCGCAGACAACCCTGTTGAGGGCGCGCGCCTTACTTTACTCGAATCGACGATCTCTCAACGAAGCGACTGGAGCAACCAGACAATCGCTGCCCGGCGGAGTGCAGGATTTCTTGCGGCCCCGCAGCTGCTCGTTTCAGGTGCAGGAATTTCTCTCACGGCCAGTATTCAAGATCAACTGGCAACTATGCGTACCTCGGAATACAGCCGTCTCGATCAGCAGCGAGTTCGATCAATCGTCACCTCGAAAGTTACTTTCCTGTTGCTGCCCTTGGGATTGTTCTTGAGTCTCACGATGATCGCCCTGGCGCTGGCTTTTCTCAACGGCGGAATTCGAGAGGAAGCCGAAGCCAGAGACGCTTTGCGCAATGTGAATGACCACCTACGGGCTACGGAAGAACGGTTTCGCACGTTGATCGCCGGCGTCAAGGATTACGCGATTTTTCTTCTTGATCCAAACGGGCACATAGTGACGTGGAATGCGGGGGCCCAGGCCATCAAAGGCTGGAAGGCGGGAGAAATAATCGGCCAGCATATGTCCAGGTTTTACTCCCCGCAAGAAGTGGAAAGCAAAAAGCCGCAATCGGAGCTACAAATGGCGAAGGAAGAAGGGCGCTATGAGGAACACGGCTGGCGTGTCCGCAAAGACGGCTCGCGGTTTTGGGCCCACGTACTCATCTCCGCGATTCGCGATGACCGGGGAGAATTAACCGGTTTTGCCAAAGTCACCCGCGACCTAACAGAATCTCGCCGCAAAGAACAGGTCATCCGAGAAGAAGAAGAGCGTCTTGCCGCAGTCATTGGCTCCGCCATGGACGCCATCATCACCGTCGATGAAGATCAGCGCATTTCCCTATTCAATCCAGCAGCCGAACGGATTTTCCTCTGCAGCGCATCGCAAGCCGTTGGACTCTCCCTCGATCGTTTTATTCCGGGTTGGTTTGGGAGCACGCGCCGGGGTCATTTTAAAAGCTTCGTTCAGACCGACGCGGCGCGAAAAGAAACGTCGGATATGAACTCACTTTACGGACTCCGCATGACCGGCAAGGAATTTCCGATCGAGGCTTCGATTTCGCAAGTGCAGATAGGAGGAGACCGTGTTTTCTCCGTAATTTTGAGGGACGTCACGGAACGAAAGCATGCCGACGAAAAGTTGCGCCGCCAGGCCAGTCTGCTTGACCTGGCGCCTGTGCTTGTGCGCGACATGGAAAATCGAATTCTGTTTTGGAGTTCCGGAGTTGAAAGAATCTACGGCTATTCGCGGGAAGATGCCGTCGGAAAGCTCTCGCATGATCTGCTTCAGACGGAATTCCCTACGCCTTTGACGCAGATCGAAAAAATATTGAAGGACTCGGGGGGTTGGGAGGGCGAACTACTGCACCGCGCCAAGGATGGCAGCCGCGTGGTCGTAGCCAGCCAATGGGTTCTATATCGCGACGCGAACGGCAATCCCATTCAAATCCTGGAAGTGAATACGGACATCAGCGCCCGGAAAAAAGCGGAACAATTGCAGCTGCGGTCACAAAAACTGGAAGGGCTGGGCACCCTGGCCGGCGGCATCGCGCATGACTTCAACAACATTCTGCTGGCCATCAACGGCAATGCGAAACTCGCCGCGGAAGACCTCGCAGAAAACCATCCTGCGCGCGCGAGCTTGACGGAAATCACCAAGGCTGGAGCACGCGCCGCGGATTTAGTGCGCAGAATCCTCGCTTTCAGCCGTCCGCAGGAATTCAAGCGCGAAACTTTAAATCTTCAGTCCGTCGTGGAAGAGGCGCTGAAACTTTTACGCGCGTCTCTACCGGCAACGATTGAATTCCGAACTCATTTTTCCGAGAGCCTTCCGCCGGTCGTCGCGGACTCCAGCCAAATTCATCAGATAGTCGTCAACCTCGCTACAAATGCCGCGCACGCCATTGGAATGAAGGCGGGATGCATCGAATTTCGCACCGATTCTTTGCGGCTGCACGAAAACAGCGCGGAGCTGATTCCCGAATTGCAGCCCAATACCTACGTTTGCCTTCACGTGAAGGACAACGGAAGCGGCATGGATCGCGCAATTATCGATCAAATCTTTGATCCGTTTTTTACTACAAAACAAATCGGAGAAGGTACCGGCCTCGGATTATCCGTTGTTCACGGAATTATGGCAAAACATGGCGGCGCGGTGCGCGTTTATAGTGAATTGGGGAAAGGCACAATCTTCCACCTTTACTTCCCCGCTTCCTCAAGCCCGGTAGTTTCAAAACAAGCCCCAATCGAAAAAGCACTGCGCGGCCGGAATGAACATATTCTCTGCGTGGATGATGAAGAGGGCCTCGTTTTTCTGGGCAAACGGCTTCTCGAACGCCTCGGCTACGTCGTGACGGGTCACACCGACGCCCGCAGAGCCCTCGAAGAATTTCGCGCGCATCCTCAAATTTTTCACGCGGTCGTCACCGACATGGCCATGCCCGGAATGTCCGGCCTAGAATTCGCTCGCGAATTGCTGGCCATCCGACCGGACGTCCCCATCGTCATGACCTCCGGCTACGTCCGCCCCGAAGACCAGCAAAAAGCTCTCCGCATGGGCCTCCGCGAGGTCCTGCTAAAACCGTACAATTCCGATCAACTCGCTCGCACCATCGACCGCGTCCTGCATAGCGACGCCCCAGAACCAAAGCCCATCGCGAATTAGCCCGCGCGGCGATGGCCGGAGATTGTCTTCTTATCGGCAAGCTTTGCCAAGAAACGCTATCGAACGCTTGGCCTTTCTCGGGCTCCGCGATTGATCAGGGAGGCGGCCTGGTTATTCGCAGTTCTGTTCACCGAAAAGAATGCACATAGAACGTGTTGCTACCTTTTGTAGACAGATTCTGGGGTCTATTTCTGGCGAATTATTCCAACTTGTCCGTTACCAGCAAGTTAATGACCGCGTTCAATGGTTCGCGAAATGCACTTAAGCTTCGAAGGTTTCTCTAATTTTCAATGTTGGAGGCCAGCAAAATGCTGAGCGGCGGATTCGCTTTTTACTTCGTAGTAGGCTTAAGCGGCCTTGTGAGTCTTTGGCTGTTTAGCTTCTACGGGGTCAGGAATCTTAACCCCGTATCCAGGGCCTTCTGGCTAACAAAATGGGAATTCACACCCCAGCAACTGGGCGGCTTCAGTCACGGAAGCTTAGCACTGGTCAGCGTGCTGGGATTATTCCTGGAACTTCTGATGATACGCTGGGTTTCTTCTGAGGTTCAGGTCTTCGCATATTTTAAGAACTTCGTCTTGATTGCGTGTTTCTTGGGATTTGGGCTGGGATGCTACCTGGTGCGTCGCCAGATAAGTTTGTTGTCGCTCCTGCTTCCCTTGGCGACTCTTGCGGTGATTGTAAAACTCCCCTGGCCGGCTCTCCGACAAGTAATCAGCGATCTTCCTGGATATATTGGCGCAACTTCGGAGGTGAACGTCTGGGGTGTACCGTACATTCCTATGGGGTCAAGCTCATTGCTTCTCCTGGTTGCGGCTACCCTTGTCGTCGTACCAATTTTTGCATTGATATCATTTATATTTATACCTATCGGTCAACTAGTGGGTTGGTATCTGGAAAACGCTCCAAATGGTATTTTTGGCTACACCGTCAATATTGTTGGCAGTCTGGCAGGAATTGGACTGTACACCCTGCTTTGCTTTTTGTTCCAACCGCCCCCGATATGGTTTCTTGTGGCAGGCGCAATGCTGATCTGGTTTATTTGGCCACTTGCGCGATTGCGATGGGCTTCCGTCACCGTTCTGGCGTTCTGCATTGCTTTAACTGCAATTGGACCAAGTGCAGGAAGCAAGGTCTACTGGTCCCCATATCAAAAGCTGACCGTGACGCCGGTGCACGAGGATGGCGAACTCACCGGATATCAGCTTGCGACGAATGACAGCTGGTATCAGCAAATCTTTAATCTGTCTCCCGCATTTATAGCTGCACACCCGAAACGTTTCGTGCAGGAGCCGGTCGAGTGGAATGCGTATAACTTGCCCTATCATTTTTATAAAGATCCGCCGTCCGTCTTGGTGCTGGGAGCCGGAACAGGCAATGACGTTGCTGCTGCGCTTCGCAACGGAGCCGGGCACGTCACAGCTGTAGAAATTGACCCGCTCATTTTAAAATTGGGAAAGGAACTTCACTTCGAGAAGCCTTATGACTCGACGCGAGTAACCCCCGTTTTGGATGATGCTCGCAGCTATGTAGAAACCACGCAGAATCGGTACGATATGGTGGTTTTCTCCCTGTTGGATTCGCATACCACCAGTTCTTACTACTCTAACATTCGGATCGACAACTACGTCTACACCGCGGAAGCGATACGCGCTACGAAGCGATTGCTTAAACCCGATGGGATCATGGTGGTTAAATTTTACGTTCTAACTCCGTGGATTGCCGGACGGTTAAATGATCTGCTGCAAAATGCATTTGGGGAAACGCCGCTTGAGGTGCAAGCAAGCATGTCCATGCTGGGAACCCCAGGCCGTTTCTATATCGCCGGCTCGCAACCGAGAATTAATCAATCGCTGGCCGAACCGTCCCTCGCTGCATATGTTCAGGCCCACCAGGATTTCCCGACTGCAAAAGCGTCTCCCACAACCGACGATTGGCCATACTTTTACCAGCATGAGCCCGGATTGCCTGGCTCCGTGATTCTTCTTTCCTTAGTGCTCATCGTTCTTTGCCGTTCATTTATGCGTCAGACCGGCGCAATTATGGGCTCGCTTCGCTGGCACTTCTTTTTCTTGGGCGCGGGCTTTCTTCTGCTTGAGGCTCAAATCATCAGCAAAATGGCATTACTTTTTGGCACGACGTGGTTGGTAAACTCGATTGTTATCGCTGGGCTGATGCTGTTGATCGTCGCGTCAAACTTTTTCGTTCAATGGAATCCGAAGATTCCTGTAATGGTGGGTTATCTGGGAATACTATTTACAATCGCCGCAGGTTACATTGTTCCGCTCGAACAGCTTTTTTTCCATTCCTTCTGGTTAAAGGCGCTGGCAGCGACTGCCGCTCTTTGTCTCCCCGTTTTCTTCGCCGGGATTGTATTCATTAGAAGCTTTGCACTTGAAGGGTTCAGCAGCGAGGCCCTTGGGTCAAATCTTTTGGGTGCCTTAGCAGGCGGGTTACTCGAATCGCTTTCCATGTGGACAGGAATCCGCTCGCTTCTAATCATCGCGGGACTTCTCTATCTCGCCTCGGCGTGGGCCCTGTTCTCCCAGAGTCGAGTCGACAATTTTGTGGCAAAATTGAGTGCTCTAGACGTGTGATTGGCGTCTAAAATGGCGGACGAATTTGTGAGGCCTAGAAAAATAGAAGCCAAACGATCACTGTTCGAGTAGCACAGCCACTCCTGGCTGTGTGCACTTCGCAAAACCGACACAGGCAAGAGTGCCTGTGCTACTCAAAGCCCAATCCATTCTTCCGCAGCCTGTTTAGCCACTGATACTCCAAGTCGCGCGGCCGATTCTCCGGTCCTTAGAGGGTCGGGATTTTGACTTTGTCTCTGTAATCACAGCTCTATGGATAGGATCAACAAGGATCAAGCGGCCGGCAAGATCCAAAAAACAATGAGTGAACGGCGGACGAATTTGTGAGGCATGAAAAAAAGAGAAGGCAAACCCAGACCCTCTAAAAGCGGGGGGTCTGCCGGCCGCCAAATTCGCAACTCTCATTCGTCGGGTCTGCAACAGATGAGGTCCCTTCCCAAAACAATTAAGTTGAGAATTTTCAGATCAACACGACGGACATCTCGCCTTGCTCCTTGCGCGCGGGTTTTACGGTAATTTCAACGTTTTGGCCCAAAGCCGTTAGAAAATCCAGAAGCCTTCCGAGCGAGAAATTTCCGGCGCGATTGCGCGCCAGGGCCGAAACATGCGGCTGCGAAATGCCCAGAATTTTCGCGGCTTGTGTTTGCGTAAGATTGCGCTGCTTAATGATCCGGTAAATTTGTAATGTCAATTCTGCTTTTAGTTGT
The DNA here is from genome assembly GCA_035696345.1 of Candidatus Acidiferrales bacterium. Classification (GTDB taxonomy): domain Bacteria; phylum Acidobacteriota; class Terriglobia; order Acidiferrales; family UBA7541; genus Palsa-360. The sequence goes on along the minus strand of DASRQU010000104.1, from coordinate 2,471 downwards.
TCTTGTTCCGGATTCGGCAAGCGAAGATCGGCAAAAATATTGCCGCTTCCCACGGAAACCGTATCTTCGCCAGAGATTTTTCGTCGCTTTTTCATTTAAGGTCTTCCTTTTCATGTTCTCTAACCGCACTTGCCAGCCGCCGGCGGATCAGTTCGATTTCCCTCTGCGGAGTGGCTATTCCTGATTTTGATTTTTTTTGAAACGCGTGCAACACGTAAACCACTCCCCTGAGCCGCACTGTGTAAACCGCGCGCCACGTGTTCCCATCGAATGGCGCAACGATTTCCATCACGCTCGCGCCCGGAAAGCCTTTTAGCGGTTTCGCCGACGGATCCATCTCTCCTTTTTGCGCCGCGTAGATCGCATGCCCGACTTCCCTTCGTACCTCCGCCGGAAACCCGCGCAAATCCTTCAACGACGATCCCACCCACTTCACCGCCTGAGCGTGCGCTCCATCTATACCATTATACTCATATTTGTATATCTCTCCAAAGACCTTGAAAGCTGGATTTGGGAAGGTGTGGCATACGAAATGCGGCTTTGGATCGATATCCGAGTTGCATCGCCCGACTCACCGGTTTTTGGACGGCGGGGTTTTGACTCTGTCTCTGTAGTTACAGCTCTATGGATCGGATCAACAAGGATCAAGCGGTCGGCAAGATCCAAACAAAAATGCGTGAACGGCGGACGAATTTGTGAGGCATGAAAAAAGAGAGGTCAAACGATCAATGGTCGAGTAGCACAGCCACTCTTGGCTGTGTGCACTTCGCAAAACCCACACAGGCAAGAGTGCCTGTGCTACTCAAAGCCCAAGCCATTGTTCCGCACCCTGTTTAGCCACCGATGCTCCAAGTCGCGTGGCCGATTCTCCGGTCCTTGGAGGGTCGGTGTCTTGGCGCTGTCTCTGTAGTTACAGCTCTATGGATAGGATCAACAGGGATCAATCGGTCGGCAAGACCCAAACAAAAATCAGCGAACAGCGGATGAACTTGTGAGGCATGAAAAAAAGAGAAGTCAAACCCAGACCCTCTAAAAGCGAGAGGGTCTGCCACCCGGAAGTACTAAACCGTTTCAAAGCGTGTGCCACCCGTCACCCGCCCGCCCTGGTCACCGAGCCAGTGAATTGGATACAACGTGAAATTCGTGCTCCGACTCTCCTCTAGGCAAACGAGAAGAAAAAAGTTAGGCTGATGAAGTTGAGAATCTCCCGCCAACCAGTCAAACAAGGGTTCATTGTTCGCCTTCTATCCCCTCTCGGGAAATATCCTTCGCGTGGCTTCTACACCGAAGCAAATGCGCTCACAATTTCTGAGGACGTGTGTTTCAGTGTCGTAAGAATACCCAAAGAAGACTGGAGTTTTTCCGAAGTAGACGTGCTCAGCGCTTGGGAAATTCCCTTGTATGGCAGTGTCCTACTGTGCGGGGATGCCGGAACCCCCTATCTTTATCCCTACCCAAGTTGCTATTCCGTAAGCCTTGAAACAGACACGCTTGAGTTGATAGATCAGCCTCACCTCGAAGAATGCAAGAAATTCTTGTTGGAGTCCGTTCAAAATTTGCATTCTAGTTGTTTTCCGGCGGCTTCTTTCCATAAACCTCCGTGTTTCGGTGGGATGAAGTACGACCTTGTCAATTGGAGCGGAAATTCCAACAGCGATCGGCTTATGATATTGAGCCAGCTTGAAGCGTCATCCCCGCTGGCCCTTCGGAGCGTCAATTGTCTTCTCAAAGCGCGATTAGCTTGGCAGCATGCTGAGTTGAACGAAGCTGCATGCCTGTACTTGTGGATTGCCCTTGACGGTGCTCATAGTTTGATACTTCAGAGGCTTCGGGAATCTGGATTCACAAATCCGACTTCCGCCGACGCCGCACGGTATTTCGATCAGGTCTCTGGATGGAAAACTGAGTGGGAAAAGTTCTTTGAAGACGACTACGAGAATCGGATTCGAGCGTTCCATCCGAGCAACCGAGTTAGTGACCCTGAAACATTCCACAGTTACTGGCAGATGATTTTTTGGAACTAAACGACGCTCTAATTCCTTTATTTCATTATTTGGTTGAGTTTCCGTAATCCATCAATGCTCCGAGAAACAGATGGGCGGCCAACATCGGGCCGCCCCTATTCCTTCCAATTGTAAACTTCCCGCAGTAGTTAATCCGACCCACCCTCCGCTAATGCATCGGCATCCTTGCGCAGGAAGTCGAGCGCGGCGGCTTCTTCCGCGGAGAGATCGGCTGGTGGCATGATCTCCTCGGGGGGAGGTGGCGGTGGCATTTCGGTGAGCAGTTGAATGTTCCGGTACCGCTCGAGGCCGGTGCCGGCCGGAATTAGGCGGCCCATGATGACGTTTTCCTTGAGGCCGCGGAGGTAGTCCACCTTGCCGGCAACTGCGGCTTCGGTGAGCACGCGCGTGGTCTCCTGGAAGCTGGCGGCGGAGATGAACGAATCCGTCGACAGCGACGCCTTGGTG
>DASRQU010000103.1:0-56719 GCA_035696345.1 Candidatus Acidiferrales bacterium | reverse complement strand
AGCTTTCTCGACAAAATTCTTGAGCCGAGCCGCCGAAGAATCAAGTCCGTCCAGAAAAAATGAAAATACCGCCGCATACCGCGACGGCAACTGCGCGGGGTGCAAATCCCATCCCTGATAAAAAGCGGTAACGAGCGAGTGGTGAATGTGCCCGTAGTGCAGCTTCCAGGCGCGGTGCACAGCAAAGTGATTTTCGACCTGCTGTGTGCGTGTGAGCCTCTTCCCTTTTTCCGCGCGATGAGGCGCAACTGGTAATACGTTTGTTCCGCCATCTGAAAGCCAGAGTCCTGTGCCGGCGAACGCGATTTGCATCATGTTTTTTGCAAAGTCGCACGCCGGATGGTCCATCGTCTGGTACGCGGCCGTGATGCTGCAGCTTGCCGTGTAATCGTACGTCCCAAAATGCGCAGCGATGCAGCGGCCGCCCGCCGCATCCAGAAATTGCGGCAAATTCGATTCCCCACGCGCGTTCAGGATCGCCGACGTCGTCTCAATCATCATTTCAAATTTCAACGCGCCTTTTTCCAATCCTAATTCGAGTTCCATCGACGCAAGCAATTGCGATAGGGCGGCCATTTGCTCTGGAATCACGACCTTGGGCAGCGTAACAACGAAATGTGACGGAAGCTTCCCACCCGTGGCATCGCACAACGTACTCATAAAAATGTTCAGTGTGCGAATGCTGCGGTCGCGAAATTCCGGCGAGAATTGTTTTAGACGGATTCCAATAAATGGCGGCAGCCAGCCCTGCGCGAATCCCCTGGCAACTTCTTGAGCCGCGAGCTTCGTGTGCTGATCTTCCTCAGCGTCAGGCCGATTTCCATAGCCATCCTCAAAATCGATGCGGAAATCCTCCACCGGCTCACGTCGCAATTTTTCAAGCACGAGGCCGTATATCTTGTGCGCCAGCCACGCAGGCCTGTTGTCCAGCCGCATCTTTTCAGAGGCTTTCGCAAATTGCTTTTCTGCCGCATTGGCAAGCTTGCCAGCCTTCGGAAGCGACCCCGCCCCCGGCAATCCGACAGCGCGGGCAAAACCGAACGCATCCGGCGCAAATTCAGCTAATGACGCGAGCGCCCCTTCGCCCAGCCGCCTCGAAATATCCGCATGAAATAAATGCGCGCCTCCGTAGAATACGTGGACGGGTTGCCGTCGTCCCGTTTCCCCCGGATACCGCCGCGCGAACGCCGCGGATGGCGCGTCCAGAATATTCAAAGCAGACTGAATCGCCAAATCCGAAATTGAAGTTTTCATTTTCCCAATCTTTCCGATTTTTACTCTGGCACAAATTGAATCTGAAGCATTCAGGTCAAGGGATTGCGGCGTAAGCATACGCCGCGCTCATATTAAACGCTGCGGCACCAAACATTCAATTGTGGAGGATTTAAACGGCGACAACATGAACAGAGGTAATCAGCGGGAATGAAGGCACACAAACACAACTATCGTGTCGAGGTGGAAAGTCCGATCCGTTCGTGACACGACGGAGAAATGGGCCGAGGGGAGTCTTCCAACAGCGGAGGGCCCTCGCGTTTCTCGAACGCGTGCTACGCCGGTGCGCTCATGGACCGCCGCTGCTGAAAACATTCGCGGCAGAACACGGGCCGGCCCTGCGTCGGGCGGAAAGGAACAGTAGTTTCCTTTCCGCACTGCGAGCAGGTTGTCTTGGTTTCAGCTCTTTGGAATGTATTGGTGGCCGGACCCGGACTCTGAGAGCGCTTGGCTTTGCAGTCCTTGCACCGCTTGGGCTCGTTTTTGAAGCCCTTGTCGGCGAAAAACATCTGTTCGCCGGCGGTGAAGACAAATTCCTGATTGCATTCCGCACACTTCAGGACCTTATCGTGATATTCCATACACTACTCCGAGGCTCCAAGCTGGTTAGAGCCCACGGCACCCTGGCCATATCAGATACTGCTGGGATACGCCGGGGAAGAACGTGGGTCCCAATTCTGATTGGCCTTAGGTGCTCTGGAAAATCCCGGGTCGTGGTGCGTGCCTGGGGGGAGGTTAGTCCAACTCCCGCCGCTGCTTTTTGCGGAGACGCTTGCGCGACAGCGCTTGTTTCGCGCGTCGCTTTTCTCCAGGCTTCATGTAATAACTGTGCTTCTTAATTTCTTTGATGATATCTTCCTGTTGCACTTTGCGCTTGAACCTGCGCAATGCGTTTTCGAGAGACTCACCTTCCTGAATGCTGACTTCAGCCACTTAAAAATCACCGTCCTTCCGATGCATGTGGCAATGATTGCTATTTACCATGAGGAGTATTATAGGGCCAACCCGACCCTTTTACTGCTTATTGGCAATCACTTCTAGCGTGCCCGTCCCGCGAAGTCAAGCGTTGTTTTTCGGACACACACGCCCGCGCTTTTCAACAATTGGACGACAAAGTATTGGACTTTTCGGCGCACCTGCTAGAATGGCACCGCATACACCTAAGCTCCATGTAAATTGGGAGCGGGCAAAGTAGAGATTCCCAAATGTCTTTGATGCGCGATGCGATCGGCGTTCTCCTGGCAGGTGGACAAGGCGAACGATTATGGCCGCTTACACGTGACCGCGCCAAGCCGGCCGTACCTTTTGGCGGTATTTACCGAATCATAGATATCACGCTCTCGAATTGCATCAACAGCGATCTGCGCCGCGTCTTTGTTCTCACGCAATACAAAGCGCTTTCTCTCAACCGGCACACCCGGCAAGGGTGGTCGCAGCTTTTAGGGCTCGGCGAATTCATCGAAGTTCTTCCGCCGCAAATGCGAGTCTCTACCAACTGGTATCTGGGCACCGCCGACGCCGTTTATCAGAATATTTATTCCATTGGCAGCGAGCACTCGCGCTACGTCATCGTTCTTTCCGGCGATCATATTTACAAAATGAATTACCAGAAAATGCTGCAGCAGCATGTGGATTCGGGCGCGGACGTGACCGTGGCAACTCTGGAGGTTCCTTCAGTGGAAGCGGCGCTGCGGTTTGGCGTCATCGAAACCGACGCGAACTGGCGCATTGTCGGCTTCGAAGAAAAGCCCGCCGCGCCGAAGCGTTCACATTTGCACCCGGATATGGTCAACGCGTCCATGGGTGTTTATGTTTTTAATACGCAACTCTTGATCCCCGCGCTGTTAGCCGACGCGGAAGATCCGAATTCCAAGCACGATTTTGGCAAAGATATTTTGCCGCGCATTTTCTCGAAATACCGCGTTTTTGCCTACAATTTCATCGATGAAAATAAAGTAGGCCCGCAATACTGGCGAGATGTCGGCACAATAGAGGCGTATTACGAAGCGAACATGGATCTCGTTTCCGTGTCGCCGATTTTCAACCTGTACGATAAAGCGTGGCCGATCCGTACCTGGCAGCACCAGTATCCGCCGGTCAAAACTGTGTTCGCCGATCCCGGGCGCATGGGTGTCACCATAGATTCGATGGTCGGCGGAGGGTCGATTATTTCGGGAGGGCGCGTGACGCGGTCCGTGCTGGGATATGACGTCCGCACCAACAGCTATTCCGAAGTCGAGAATTCCATCCTCTTCAATCACGTGAACGTAGGGCGCCACGCGCGGGTCCGCAACGCCATCATTGACCGCCACGTTACGATTCCCGAGCGCGCCGAAATTGGTTACGACATGGACGCCGATCGCCAGCGCTATCACGTCACGGAAGGAGGCATTGTAGTGGTTGTCCGCGAAGAATCGATGATTGAAGAACCGGAATGAGTGCAGTAGTTGAGAGTCAAAGTTTCAGGATTGAGAAGTAAAACCGTTTCAGCTTGTTCTTGCTAACGTTTTTTAATTCTATTTTCAGTTCTAAAAGCTTTCATTCGTGTTCATCAGTGTGCATCCGTGGTTTCAAAGCAGTTAGACTCTCCCGGGAGGCGGCATGTCAAAGAAGATCGCGCGCGTACATGGAAGGCAGATCATTGATTCGCGCGGCAATCCTACAGTGGAAGCGGATGTAATTCTGGAAGGCGGGGCGCTCGGGCGAGCGGCCGTGCCATCCGGAGCGTCGACCGGAGAGCATGAAGCCATCGAACTGCGTGATGGCGATAAATCGCGCTACCTCGGCAAGGGCGTCATGGAAGCCGTGGGCAATGTGAATGGCGCGATTGCCAAGGCCGTAACGGGCCTCGATGCCTCGGACCAGAAAGCGCTCGATCGTCGCATGATCGACACGGACGGGTCTCCGAACAAGGGCAACCTTGGCGCTAACGCGATTCTCGCTGTGTCCATGGCAGCGGCGCGCGCGGCCGCCGTTGCAGCTGGCCAGCCCTTGTACAAATACCTTTCGCGCTACTCCAGCGATCCATCTGGCAACACACTACCCGTTCCGATGATGAACATTCTGAACGGCGGAGCGCATGCCGATAATTCTGTCGACCTCCAGGAATTTATGGCCATGCCGGTCGGTGCGAAAACCTTCGACGAAGCCCTGCGCATGGGCGTCGAAGTTTTTCATCACTTGAAGGCTGTGCTGCACAAGCGCGGCTATTCCACAGCCGTCGGCGACGAAGGCGGTTTTGCGCCCAACCTGAAATCGAATGACGAAGCAATCGAAGTCGTGCTCGAAGCGATTACCGCGGCAGGATACATGCCCGGCGAGCATGTATCTATCGCGCTCGACCCCGCCTCCAGCGAGTTTTACGATAAGGCCAGTGGGAAATATGTTTTTAAAAAATCCGACAAGTCCGCGCGCACCTCGGAACAGATGACCGCGTTTTGGGCCGACTGGGTCCGCCAGTTCCCCATCGTCTCGATCGAAGACGGCCTCGCGGAAGATGACTGGGCCGGCTGGAAGCACATGACGGCGGAGCTTGGGGGCAAGACGCAACTCGTCGGCGATGATTTGTTCGTGACAAACACAGTACGCCTGCAACGCGGCATTTCCGAACACATTGGTAATGCCATTTTAATTAAGCTGAATCAAATCGGCACCGTCACCGAAACGATCGAGGCCATTGAAATGGCGCGCAAAGCAGGCTATGCGTCCATCGTCTCGCACCGCTCCGGCGAAACCGAAGACACGTTCATCGCCGACCTCGTCGTCGCCATGGGCACAGGCCAGATCAAAACCGGCTCCGCTTCGCGAACCGACCGCGTAGCCAAATACAACCAACTCTTGCGCATCGAAGAAGAATTGGGCTCTGCCGCGAAATTCCCAGGTCGCGCCGCCCTCGCGCGAAAATAATTTCCCGACCATTTTAACCTTATGCCAAAACGACCGAAACCGATTGTATTGACTGTTCTGGATGGATGGGGCTACCGCGCCGAAACCGAGGGCAACGCGATTGCGCTTGCGCGCAAACCGAATTACGACCGCCTGCTGAAGGATTTTCCCAACACGCTGATTCACACTTCTGGACCCTCGGTGGGCTTGCCCGAAGGGCAGATGGGCAACAGCGAAGTGGGACACATGAACATGGGTGCGGGCCGCATCATCCACATGGACATTACGCGCATCGACGTCATGATCGCGAATGGCGAATTCTCGCGGCAACCGTTGCTGCTAGGGGCGATGGCGCGGGGCCGCGAGCGCAGCCTGCACCTGCTTGGCCTGTTGAGCGACGGCGGCGTGCATTCGCACATGAATCATCTTTATGCCCTGTTGCGCATGGCCCGCGAACAGCGCGTGGAGCGCGTTTTCATTCACTGCTTTATGGATGGGCGTGACACGCAACCGCACGGCGGCGTCGAGTACATTCAGCAATTGCAGCAGAAAATTCGCGAAATTGGCGTCGGGCAAATCGCATCGCTTACGGGCCGTTATTTTGCGATGGATCGCGACAACCGCTGGGAGCGCGTCGAGAAAGCATATCGTGCCGTGGTTCACGGCGACGCACCCACTAAATCTGCGGACCCTTTGGAAGCCATTCGCCACACGTACGAGCGCGGGGTGACCGATGAGTTCGTCGAGCCAATTGTCATCACGAGCGGCACTTCGCCATCGGCGCCGCCGGTCGGGCCGATCCGTGATGATGACGCCGTAATTTTCTTTAACTTTCGCGCGGATCGCGCCCGCCAGATGACTCGCGCAATCGCCGAACCCGGGTTCAAGGATTTTTCCGATCCGATGCGCCCGGCAAATCTTTTCTATGTAGCCATGACGCAGTACGACAAAGCTTGGCCGTGGTTGCGCTGCGTGATCGCGCCGGAAAAAATCGCGCACATTCTGGCGCAGGTCTTCGCCGAACAGAATTTAAAAAATTTGCGCTGCGCCGAAACCGAAAAATACGCGCACGTCACTTATTTTTTCAACGGCGGCATCGAAAAGCCATTCGGCGGCGAAGAACGCATCCTGGTTCCATCGCCCAAGGTTCCGACCTACGATTTGAAACCCGAAATGAGCGCGGCGGGAATCGCCGAAACGGTAGTCAAAGCAGTGGAGAAGGACGGCTTCGACGCGGTAGTGATGAATTTCGCGAACGCCGACATGGTCGGCCACTCCGGCAATCTCGAAGCCACCATTAAGGCTGTAGAAACTGTCGATGCCTGCCTCGGAATGATCCGTCAGGCCCTGCAACCTCGCGGCGGTGCCTGGATCATCACCGCCGATCACGGCAACGCCGAAACCATGATCGATCCCGCCACCGGCGGGCCCCACACGTATCACACCACGAATCCAGTTCCGTTAATCCTAGCCACCGAAAATGAAATCGGACCGCTCGCCGCCGGCGGTTCCTTGCGCGACGTCGCCCCCACTTTGCTGGGCATCCTCGGTTTTCCCGTGCCACCGGAAATGACAGGCCACGATTTGCGCGTGCGCAATGCGAAGTGATTCGTGATTTAATTTCAAAACTGATCTGGCTTTGAGTAGCACAGGCTTGAGCCGGTGGAATTTCGTCCTCGCAAAGATCAACCTCACGGGCCAAAGCCTATGCAAACTACAGACCGCCGTTCAAAATTTCTTCAAAAATTTGTGGGATCTCAAAAATGGCCCGGTTATTCATCGCCGCTGCGCGCGCCCGATATTGCGTGAGCGCTCCCGGTTCGAGGAGCCTGGCGAGCGCATTCGCAGTTTCGCGATGGCTGCCAACCACAATGCCAACCTCTTTTTCGCGGACCCACTGCGCGTTGTACCGCTCCTGCGGCAGCGTCCACGCATTGCAATCGATGATTACCGGCAAATGCTTCGATAGCGCCTCGCTGATGCTTCCCGGCCCCGGCTTGCCAATAAAAAAGTCCGAGAGCGCCATGAAATAGGGAATCTGCGCCGTAAAACCTTCGACATGCAGCGGGATGCGCGAAGGCTCTTGCCGCAGCGCATTCGCCAGCTTGTCGTTTTTTCCGCAAATTAAAATCAGCTGAACCTGCAGAGAAGACTTGTTGATCTGCCGCACAACATCCAGCATTTTCCAGGTCCCATAGCCGCCAAATAAGACAATTCCTGTCGGCAAATCGGGATCGAGCCCGAGTTTCTTCCGCTCGGCGTTCCGGTCAACTTCTACAGTCTCATAAAAACGCGGATGCAGAATCATGCCGGAGGTCCGGAAAACGGTGCCATCGAGGTGGCCGAGTTCGCGCGCCTGCTCCACAGCGTGTTCCGTTCCGCAGACAATGTATTGCGATTCTTTTTCGATCCAGAAATGTTTCGGATAATCGGCGAGGTCCGTCAGCACCGTAACGAACGGTCGACCATGGCAAGCTTTCGCAAATGCTTCGCGCATCGCGCGATTGAAATGCGGCACGAGCGACACCACCATGTCCGGCGAGCGTCTCTTCCAGAATTCCTCCAGAACGCGTACAGACGGCCCGTGATAGGAGCGCACCACCAACTGCAGCACGCGCATCAACTGCGGGCTGCCCAGCGTCCACCCGTTCCGCAGCATCTTGTTGTACATGTCCTGAATGCGAATTCCGGTCATCTTGCGGAGAATATCGAGGGGGTCCAGTACTTCTTGAAGATTAACCATAGGCACGTCGAGCGGAAGCCCTAGCTTCTCGATTTGCACTTGCAATGCGGTGGCAGCGTTGCGGTGTCCCCCTCCAGCGTCAAAGAAAATAAGGTCGATTGTGCGTCTTCGTTGCCCTTGGCTGGACATTCTGTCTGCCATCAAGCTTGCCACCTCCTCAAACGTAACTTGTTTGTGTTCAAGTAGTAACAGACGAATGTTACGAGTTTTTAAACATTACGTAATAAGTTAGCAAACTCCGTTTGCCAAAATTTTCGTAATGAGATGCGATCTGCACGTCCACTCGATTCACTCAGGGACCCTGCCTGTGACCCTCCTCCGGCATTTTTTTCTGGAGAGTTACAGTGCTCCGACTGACGTTTACTCTGTGCTGAGACAACGCGGCATGGACCTGATCACGCTGACCGACCACGATTCCATCAGCGGCGCGGAAGACCTGCGCTGTCATCCCAATTTTTTCATTAGCGAAGAAGTCACCTGCACCATGCCGAGCGGCACCGAAGCTCATCTCGGCGTCTATGACCTCACCGAGCGCCAGCACTCCGAAATTAATCGCCGCCGAAGCGATTTGATTCGCCTGCTAGCGTATCTTTCCGAGCAGCGGCTGTTCTTCACGATCAATCATGTGTTTTCTTCAGTCACCGGGAAGCGTAACGCGGACGACTACGAATGGTTCTCCGGCTATTTCCCCGCTGTCGAGGCGCGCAACGGCCAGATGCTGCCCGCCGCCAACAAACTTGCCGCCGAATTTGCCTGGAAACGTTGCAAAACGCAGGTGGCCGGAAGCGACGCGCACGCGCTGGCATCCGTGGGCACAACGTACACGGAAGTGCCGGGAGCGAAGAATAAGGAAGAGTTTTTCGCCGGGCTTCGCGCCGGGCACGGCAAGCTCTGCGGCGAATCGGGCGGCTACTGGAAATTGACGCGCGACATCCTGCTGCTCTGCGGCGAAATGATGCGCCGCGATAGCTGGACCGTTGCGCTCGCCCCGCTCATCGCACTCGTCCCCGTCGGCGTCGCGGTCGACTACTTCGTCGACCTGAACTTTATTCGCCGCTGGGGCACGGCCATCAATGGACTGGAACCAGCGCCAAAGGGTTTGCTCGAAACTCTGCCGCTGCGTCAAAAACAGATGGCGTAGCGAACGTAAATGGATTTGATTTTCTAAGTAGCACGCGGCATCACGCTAAGAAAAGGAGTCGCCATGACAGCACCAAGAATGGTCTGGGAATTCATTCAAGCCCGCGACTATCAAGTCATGAGGAAAGTCCACCGGTGGCGCGCGCCGCGATGGCTTCGCTACTGGATGATTGCTTCCACAAAATTAGGAGACGGCTGGATCTGGTATTCCGTAGGGATCGCATTGCTTCTATTTGGAGGCGATATGCGCTTCATTGCCTTCGCCGCCAGCGCTTCGGCGGAAGCCGCTACAGTCGTCATTTTCCGCTACATCAAAAAAGTCAGCAAACGAAAGCGCCCGTGCCATATGGAATCGCACTGCTGGGCCAATGTCTTGCCGCCCGATCAATTTTCGTTCCCTTCAGGCCACGCCATGAGCGCCTTCGCCATCGCCGTCCCGCTGTGCATCTTCTATCCCGAGTTGCAGGCAACTCTGATCGCACTGTCGGTGAGCATTGCTCTGTCGCGAGTAATCCTCGGAATGCATTTCGTGAGTGACGTAGTGGTAGGCTCTTTGGTGGGCGCAGGGTTAGGCTATGGCGCGTACTTGCTGGTCCGCTAAACTAAAATCAAATGGTGACGAACACTCGTTCTCACATCTGAGGGAAAAGTCTCCGCCCTTTTTCGTTTTCCCTCGGTTTTAAAGCTTTTGACTTTTCGGGGCCATCTCAAGACGCAATCCGCTCAAAAATTCCCGCCGCGCCCATACCGCCGCCAATGCACATCGTAACCATCCCATAGCGAGCATTGCGCCGCTCAAGCTCGCGCAAAATAGACGCCGTAAGTTTAGCGCCCGTGCACCCCAGCGGATGCCCCAGCGCAATCGCGCCTCCATTGGGATTCACGCGCGCTGGATCAAGTCCCGCCTCCTGCATCACCGCCAGCGACTGCACCGCGAACGCCTCATTCAGTTCAATCACTTCCATCTGATCGATCGTCAGCCCCGTAAGTTTCAACACTTTGGGAATCGCAAACGCCGGCCCGATACCCATGATTTCCGCCGGCACTCCTGCAGTAGCAAATCCAAGAAACCGCGCAAGAGGTTTAGCACTCAGCGCACGCGCGCGTTCTGCGCTCATCACGATGGTCGCGGCCGCACCGTCGCTCGTTTGCGAGCTGTTGCCCGCGGTGGTCGTGCCGCGCGCATGAAACGCCGGCTTGAGCTTGGCGAGCGCTTCCATGCTGGTGTCGGCGCGCGGTCCTTCATCCGTAGAGAAAATCGTCTTTGTCGAAGTGGTTTTAGCTCCGTGCCCATTCGCAGAGGTTGCCGCAACCGTGGTCTCGACTTCAACGGGCACAATTTCATCCTTAAATTTTCCCGCCGCAATCGCAGCAATCGCTTTCGTGTGGCTTTCGAAAGAAAACGCATCCGCCTTCTCACGCGTAATTCCATATTTCTTAGCCACGTTTTCGGCGGTCAGCCCCATGCTTAGGTACGCATCCGGATAGTGGTCCATCAACCACGGATTCGGCGAAACCTTGTTCCCCCCCATCGGAATCATGCTCATCGATTCCGTGCCGCCCGCTAAAATCACATCGGCATGCCCCACCATGATGCGTTCCGCCGCCATAGCAATCGCCTGCAAGCCCGACGAGCAAAAGCGGTTAATCGTAATCGCCGGAACCTCAGGCGGAAACCCCGCGCGCTGGCTGGCGATGCGCGCCACGTTCATCCCCGCTTCGCCCTCCGGCATGGCGCAGCCGAGGATTACATCCTCGATGTCCGCTGGACTCAGCCCCGGCACGCGTCGGATCGCCTCAAGCATCGCAATGGCAGCCAGATCATCCGGCCGCGTAGACCGCAGCCTCCCCTTAAATGCTTTCCCAACTGGCGTACGTACGGAACTGACGATGACAGCGTCTCTCATATTGGCGACCTTGGCGCGGTGATACAAGATTTGAGATTTCAGATTTGAAATCCGGTCTTTCAGATTTCAAACTTGAGATTGAAATTTTGGGGATGCGGCTCACGTTTAGCGCGAGAGCCTTCTTCCCAGTGAATTGGATGCGCAATCAACGCAAAAAGCAACGTCTGCGATTCCTAACTGAAAACCCCAATGTTCTAAATACGTTGCGCAAATTGTTTGCCGACATAGCAGGCTACGCAGGTTGTCCCGCCGGTCGTTTGTCTTTCCCGCTCCATTGATATACGGAAATTATGCTGGCGGCGATCGCGATCACGATTAGCGCGATCATCGAATATTCCAGGATCGGCGACTTGGCCTGCCGGATGATCCAGCGTCCGTAATGAATCGCGAGCGCCCCCTCAATCACGAAGCGTATCAATCTTCCGACTCCGACGAAGCTAAAAAGTTTGGTTCGGGGATATTTGGACGCCGCCGCTGCGGCTACCACGGCTGTAAACGGAAAAGGTGGTGGCAAGAGGGAGGCAGCTACAAGCGTCCACGCCGCATTCTTTTGCAGCATGTTCTGCACACGACCGGCCCGAGCTCCCGGCGAAGATTTTTTTAGCCGGTCTCCGCCCTTTCGACCCAACCAAACCGTAGCGACGGAGCCAATCACTGAGCCGAGCGTTGCCATCAATGCGTAATAAAACATGCGATCGTGATGCCGCGCGCTGAGCGCCAGGACAAGCAGATCATTTCCAAACGGAACGACAAGCGGAGAGGAATCGAAAACGCTCAACGTAAATATTCCCAGTCCCCCTGCGCGAAATAAAGCTCTTCCGATAGTGCGAATCAGTGGTCCCATAGAATCGCTTCCCTAAATCATTATGGCGCATACCACCGCGCTCTACATAACGCGGCTGAAAATATAAGAACGTCACGCTTGGGGAGGCCTAATATTGTCGCATTGCGCCTGCTTTCGTAGAGGCCGTCAACTTTTCAGGACGGGCAGCTTTCCGCGCCGTCAAAGCAAGTTGTCGTTTTTATTCACAATACCGACACGACACGGACAGAAATATAATTTTGTAAGGGTCGTCAATTTATCGAGGCTAATTACGCAGCGGTTTGCCGGTCTTCAGCGTGTGCGCGATGCGCTCCTGCGTCTTGCGCTCACCGCAGAGGGAAACAAAGGCTTCGCGTTCGAGGTCGAGCAGATATTGCTCGCTGACGAGTTGCGCGGACGTGAGCGCGCCGCCGGCGAGAACGTGGCTGAGTTTACGCGCGACCAACGCATCGAATTCCGATATATATTCGCCCTTAAGCATCATGTACACCGCCAGCTTCGCCGCGGCGCTGAACTCCTGGCCGAGCACGCGAATCGATGGCTCATTTGAGGCGGGCGCGGTTTGCCGCCATTCGCTGCGGACGAGGCCCAGCGCGGTTTCCTTCGCATCCGCCACGAGACGATCGAGGTTCATCGCCACCAGATCGGCGCGACGCAGGTAGCCGAGATCGCGCGCTTCTTCTCCGCTCGTCGAAACCTTGGCCATGGCGATATTTTCAAACACTGGCTTCAGCGCGTGAAACAGGTCGAGGTCTTCTTCGCCCTCGGCGCGCTCATTCGCGCGGATAATCATTTCCTTGGAGCCGCCGCCCGCCGGAATGAGCCCGACGCCCGCTTCCACAAGCCCCATGTATGCCTCCGCCGCCGCGTGCACGCGCGTGCCGTGCAGCACCACTTCGCAGCCGCCGCCAAGCGCGAGCCCCTGCGGCGCGACCACCACCGGCTTGGGCGAATGTTTGATAGCCAGCGTCGTGTTCTGGAATTGCCGCACCATCACGTGTAAATCGTCCCACTCCTGCTCCTGCGCGGTCATCAGCACGAGCATCAGGTTCGCACCCGCGGAAAAATTCTGGCCCTGATTGGCGATAACCATTGCATCGAAATCGGTGCGCAGGCGAGCGAGGCCCTTGTGGATCATTCCCAGTAAATCGCCGCCAATCGCATTCATCTTGGAATGGAATTCGCAACAGATCACGCCGTCGCCCAGATCGATAAGGCTCGCGCCGGAATTCTTCTCCATCTCGCGGCCACGCTCCTTCAGCGATTTCAAAATAATAATTCCTTCGGAAGGCGGTGCAGGCTTGTACGTTTTCGCAGCTAGATCAAAATGCGATGTTTCGCCTTGCGCCGACTGGTAAAAAGATTTCTTCCCCGAAGCCAACAATTCTGTGACCAGCGGCGGCAGCGCGTGGCCATCCTCTTTCAGCCGCTTCGCCATCGGCTCCACGCCAATGGCGTCCCAAATCTCAAACGGTCCAAGTTCCCAGCCAAAGCCCCAGCGCATGGCGCGATCGACGTCCACAATCGAATCGGAAATTTCAGGGACGCGCCGCGCCGCATACAAGCACATTCCGGAAAGCATGCCCCAGATAAAATTCTGTGCCTTGTCGCCTTGTTTTCCTTCCAGCGCCGGACCGCACAACATGCGCAGGCGCTCGCGCGTATTCTCGATCGCCTTGCCCGCTTCGATCGACGCAAAGCGCGCCTTCTGCTGCGGGCGGTACCCCATTTTCATGGGGTCGAGCGTGAGAATCTCCGATTCGCCTCCGGCTTTCTTTACGCGCTTGTAAAAGCCGCTTCCCGTTTTGTCGCCAATCCACCCGCGCTTGGCCATGTCCTCGATCAGCGCCGGCACTTTATAAATTTCGCGCGATTCATCGCCGGGGATATTTTCGTAAATGTTGCGGATCACATGCAGCAGCACGTCGATTCCCACGATATCCGCAAGACGAAATGTGGCGGATTTCGGCCAGCCGAGCGCAGGCCCAGTGCACGCGTCCACTTCCTCAAACGTCATGCCCATCTCGCCCATCAGGCGGATCGCATTTAACATCGAAAACGTACCGATGCGATTGGCAATAAAATTCGGCGTGTCCTTCGCCACCACGACGCCCTTGCCCAGCTTGTGATCGCAAAAATCAGCCAGCGTTTCAATTACACTGGGTAGCGTCGCCGCTCCCGGAATAAGTTCCACAAGTTTCAGATAACGCGGCGGATTAAAAAAGTGTGTGCCGGCCCAATGCTGCTGCCATTCTTCCGGCATTCCCTCCGCGATGCTGCGCACGGGCAGGCCAGAAGTATTTGTCGTTACGATGGTGCCCGGCTTGCGAATCTGCGCCACACGCGAAAGCAGCGCACGTTTAATTTCCAGATTTTCGGCCACCACTTCGACGATCCAGTCGGCGTCCGCGCAAAGTTTTAAATCGTCTTCGAAATTTCCAGTAATGATGCGGTTCTCCAAGCCGCGCTTGAAAAATGCGGCCGGCTTGGATTTCACGGCTGCGGCGAGACCGGCACGCACGATTCGATTCCGCACATCCGGGCTCGTAACAGTCAATCCGCGCTTCTGCTCATCGGCGGAAAGTTCTTTCGGCGCAATATCCAGCAACGCGCACCACACGCCCGCATTGGCAATATGAGCGGCAATTCGTGCGCCCATCGTGCCCGCACCCAGCACCACAACTTTTTCAATCATTCTTTTTACCATATCTGTTACGTTAAGCCCTTCACGGCAGCGGGTCAATTTGCAAACGGCCAGCGCGCCCACAACAAGCCAGAACGGTTCCGCTCAGCCGTCAACATCAAATTTGGTACAGGTGCCAGTGCAGGTTACAGAACGGACAATGTGCGGTCAACGATAAATGCCGCGCGTTCCGAAATAGAGGTAATTTTAATACACCGAGTCATGGCGAAGCGTCCCAGAAAGCCGGTGATTCATTGGCTAGAGAGCGCGGTCGACCGCGTTCGGGAATTCGCATACACCGAGCCATCTCCGGCGCCGGTCGAGCGTCCCCGCATCGGCGTCGCGCTCGGCGGCGGATTCGCTCGCGGCATCGCCCACTTGGGAGTTCTAAATGTTCTCAAACAGGAAAAAATTCCCGTCGATTACTTGACCGGAACGAGCGCGGGCGCGTTGATGGCCATCTCGTTCGCCAGCGGCCACACCCTTTCGGAGATCGAGCGTCAGGCACGCGCCACGCGTTTTCAGGATTTCGGCAACTGGAAACTTTCCTGGATGGGTCTCGCCTCAAATCAAAAACTGGAGCACTATCCACGCAAATTTTTGGGAGTAAGCACATTTGAAGATTTGACCGTACCCCTGGCCATCGCAGCCACAGACCTCGCCACGGGAGAAGCAGTCTACTTCTCCCACGGTCCCCTGGGGCCTGCCTTGCGAGCGTCTTGCGCGTATCCCGGAATGTTCATTCCCGTTGAGATCGATGGGCGAATGCTCGTCGACGGATTTCTGGCCGCGCCCGTGCCCGTGGATGCCGCTCGCAGCATCGGTGCGGAAATCGTGATCGCCGTTTTCCTCGAAGCGGCCAACAATCGCAAGCCTTCCAGCATCGTGGATGTCATCGGTCTCTCCTTCGCCATTCTCCAACGCCATGCGGACCTGGAATGGAGGCGCACGGCTGACGTGACGATTGAGCCGGCGGTAAAAGATTTTCTTTGGGATGATTTTGAACGGACCAGCGACTTAATTGCCGCGGGCGAAACAGCAGCGCGTGCGGCCCTTCCAAAAATTCGCGCCGTGATTGCCGAAAAAACAGCGCTAAAGAGCCCTCCCCTACTTGCAAAGGACATTACACCGCGGGCGGCGAAGCCAAAACCACAGAGCCGCATCTCCGGAACATCCGCGGAAAAATAATTGGGCGCGCATTGCCGCACGTAAATTTTGTCCGCTTCCGATTAGGCTGTTTTTTGACCGGTGACTGAGTGACCGGCAACGAAAAAACGGCCGGGTTCGATTCGACGTGGAATCGAGCCCGGCCGTTCTGTTTGCTGCATTCCCTGCGTTCTACAACTTCGTTTGTACGCGGTCGGTCTTAGAACACGAATCGCGCAACCAGGTAAATTGTGTTATTCGAACTCGCGTTACGTCCGTTATTGTCGTAGTTTGTGTTGCCGCCGTTGAAGCGCGTGTACGCCGTATACTGCGCCGACAGCCCTATGTTCTGAACTGGCCACCACGATAGATTCGCGATGAACCCGTTGCTTCGCGGATCTCCGTTTACGCTTCCGGTTACAGGGGGCACGGTCGTAACGTCACCTGGCGTAGCCGCACCCGAATACAGGGAAAAGTCCGGCGTCCCATCGACATTAAAATATCCAATCGTCGCCGAATATTTGTCACCGAAGTGATATTCAGCATTGGCCTGAATCGTGTTGAGATGATGCTGGACAATGTCGGCTCCTCCGCCAGTAAAGGTGTTTAGCAGAGCCGAGTTTTCACGGATATAAGTCCCTCGAATGGAAAGCACATCTCCATGAAACTGAGGAAAGATGTGGTCGTATTGGAAATCTCCCGCCCAGTCGGTATAGGCGTCTTCAAGGCCGGTTATTCCACCCGGCGTCGACTTCAGATGCATCCCGTAGGTCCCGATTTCCAGATTGTTGTTGGTGGAATTCTGCTGCCAGGCCACGCGCCAGTATGGAGCAACACCACGAATGTTGATGCCCAGTCCGTTTCCGGTGTTGGGTTGCGGCACTCCGATATGTGCGGATCGATAGATCGTTCCGTCGATGTACAGATGATTGTCCCACATCGCATACATACCAATGCCCGCTACGTCCGATCCCAATCCGCCGTTGATCAGTGCGCCGGCCGTTGGTCCGGGAGCCCAGTCGCTACCCACCCACGGGAATCCCCAGGCCGGCGTGCTGTTCCACAAATCCTCGACCGTCGGATTGTTATTCAGCGTAATCCCATACGCGAGATCCTTTTTCAAAAGGTGAGTGGCATTCGCGTAGCGAATGTCCGAATTGTCCCAGGTGAAGTGATCGTCTTGGCTCGTGTAGGTGACCTGAATGAAGCTGCCGACATGCGTGGACCATGCTCCCGCTAGAAACAGCGAAGCTTGTTGAGGCAACTGAAAGCTGCCGTTTTGTGATAACGGCTCTGGTGATTTCAACGAAGTAAATGAAGTATCCAGCAGCACGGAAAGCGGAAACGTCTCCAGAATATTAAGCCCGCTGACGTTTCCCTTGGCCGGCGAAGTCACCGTCGGCTTTCCGGACATCGTGTAGCCGTTCAGCTTAAAGGCACGTCCGAGCGGCGTCAGTTCCGGCGGCATATAGTGACAGGATTTGCATGGAAAGCCCGTCTGCCGCGCGTAACTCGGAATTGCCGAAGCTGTGGGCACCTGAACGAAAAGAGCCACGAAAAGCGCGCAAATCGCAACAAACACTCCACCCCGGAACAAATTCATCGTATCATTTTTCATACACACATCTCCTTTTGCATCACACACTTGGACTTGACACACCCCTAGCGGAGCAGTTTTTCAGGTACTCAAAGGGGCGACGCGGGCGCTCGACACGCCCGCAGCTTTCAGGGAACTCGACTAACAGCCTGAACAAACGAAGCGGAACAAACTAACTGGCCTTCTTTGCGCCCGCTGCCTTCTTCCCAAACGCGCGGACGATCGGAACCAGGCTATCGATCTGCGCTTTGCTGAGCGTGCCACTGAACGGCGGCATGTTGTTTTTGCCCTGCTCGATCTGGGTGTGAATCTCGGCGTCGGTCATTTTTTTAGCCTCGGCCGATCCCAGATCCTTGGCGCCAACGGCTTTTCCCACAACGGTGTTGCCTGTCCCGTCAGGGCCGTGGCACTTCGCGCAATTGGTATCGAACAGCTTCTGCCCATCGGACTGCGCAGCAGCGGTATGCGGCATCGCAAACAGGAATAACGGCAGCACCACAAAAGCGCCGAGTCGGTATTTCCTTGAGATTCTTTCAAACATTTTTCCCCTCGCAAGATGCAAGTTGCAATTCGTTGATTTCGTGCAGGGACATTTGTGCCACACAGGCCACCATCAACTCTGTGATGAGCCGCACAGGTAATTGTGACCTACGTCACACCCCAAACTGCGTTCCGACCCTATCATGCTGCGGTGCTCGAATGGCTTAGAGCGCTCCGTTGGCTTCCTCAAGATTCCTGACGGGTTCGAGGTGAGTTCAGTTTACGCCTCACGGAGGCGGGGCTGAGCTTATATTTCTTACATTGTGGGGAAGTCTATATAGCCGCAACACAGAGTGGGTTATCGGTGATTCGCGCGACGCGTGACGAAAAAAATCGTGTCCTCAGGCTGGGGATTTCTGCGCACGCCTTGCGTTTGATTCGTCCGTGCCTTAAACTTTTTGTTTCGGTGTGTTTTCGCTTTCTAAATGGGTGTGCGGTTTCGTTCCGCACGGTGTTACTTCATACGCACGCCGAATAAATTCGGAGGAGGATCAGTGTCTACGCCCCTTGAGCAATGGGTCGAATCAGTAGCGAAAATGACCCGTCCGGCGCAAATTCAGTGGTGCGACGGTTCTGAAGAAGAAGATGCCCGGATCAAGGACCAATTGGTCCGAGAGGGCCGCACATTTCCTCTGAACGAAGAAACCTACCCCGGCAGCATACTGCACCGCAGCGATCCAAGCGATGTAGCGCGTACGGAAAAGGTCACATACATTTGTTCGAAGGACCGGGACGAGGCTGGCCCCACGAACAACTGGATGGCGCCTGCCGAAGCCAAGAAACACATGGGTTCTCTGTTCGAAGGCTCGATGAAGGGCCGCACGATGTATGTGGTTCCGTACATCATGGGACCAGCGGCATCGCCGCAGAGCCGTATCGGCGTTGAGGTGACGGATAGCGCGTACGTCGTCGCCAGCATGCGCATCATGTCCCGCATGGGAAAAGTGGCTCTCGATCGCCTTGGCAGTTCCTCTGATTTCGTTCCCGGCCTGCACTCCCTTGGCGACCTGAGCCCGGACCGTCGCCTGATCGCGCATTTCCCCGAAGAAAAATTGATCTGGAGCATCGGTTCCGGCTACGGTGGCAACGCGCTGCTGGGAAAGAAGTGCTTCGCGCTGCGCATCGCCAGTTCCATGGCCCGCGAACAGGGTTGGATGGCCGAACACATGCTCATCCTCGGGCTCGAATCGCCCGACGGCAAAGTGACCTACATGGCGGCAGCGTTTCCGAGCGCCTGCGGCAAAACCAATTTGTGCATGATGGTTTCGGCCCTCGAAAACGAGGGTTACCGCGTGTGGACGGTGGGTGATGATATCTCCTGGATGCAGGTGGGCGCCGATGGCTACCTCCACGCTATCAATCCGGAAGCAGGCTTCTTTGGCGTCGCGCCCGGCACGAATGACAAGACGAATCCGAATGTAATGGACGCACTGCGCGAAAATACAATTTTCACGAACGTGGCGATGACGCCCGAGCGCGAACCGTGGTGGGAAGGCATGACAGACACTCCGCCGTCGGACATGCTCGACTGGCAGGGGCGGAAGTGGAATCCCGGAAAAGGCCCGGCCGCACAGGCTAACTCCCGTTACACCGTACCTGCCGGGCAGGCCCCCTCCATTTCTCCGCGCTGGGAAGATCCAGGCGGGGTGCCCATCTCCGCGTTCATTTTTGGCGGCCGGCGTGCGCGACTCGCTCCTCTCGTATATGAGGCAATGAATTGGCAGCACGGCGTGTACGTTGCCTCGACGATGGCATCCGAAACGACTGCGGCAATTACCGGCGCGGTGGGCGTCACTCGCCGTGATCCCATGGCGATGCTTCCCTTTTGCGGCTATAACATGGCCGATTATTTCGGACACTGGCTGGAGATGGGCAAAAACATTCCCCACCCGCCGAAAATTTTCCACGTGAACTGGTTCCGCAAAGGCTCGGATGGAAAATTTTTGTGGCCCGGCTTTGGCGATAATGCGCGCGTGCTGAAGTGGATGCTCGAGCGAATCGAAGGAAAAGGCGCGGCGACGGAAACTCCGATTGGAGCTGTCCCAACGACGAATGCAATCACGCTCGACGGCCTCGACGTGTCCAAGGACACGATGAGCGATCTGCTGCGCGTCGATCCCGCCGACTGGGTCAAGGAACATGCCGACACTGGAAACTTCTTTGAGACGTTCGGCGATCGGCTGCCCGAGGGAATCACCGAAGAACACACGCGGCTCGGTGAACGCTTGCAGCGCACAGCGGTCGCACAAAAATAATTCCCTAAGTGACGCAGGTCACTGCAAACGGCAATTCCAAAATGGGATACTGTTGGGATTGCCGCTTGTAAATCGCCGAATATAATTGCGTGCTTAAGGCAGGTTCCGCTTGTTTTCATTTTTCTCAACTGCTAGTATCCGCGCCTTGGGAATTCCCTTGCGATTTATAATGAGCAAAACTCAAATCTCCGGCTCTTCGCCGTTCTCTTCCTGCGCGTTCCTGCTCCTGGTTGTCGTTTGCGGTCTGCAACTTTCCGGATGCGGCTGGGGCAGCACGGATGCGGCGACTCGCGGTAAGGAAGTTTTTCAGACTTGTGCGCCGTGCCATGGCACGGATGGATCCGGGAATCCGTCAGTCGGCGCTCCGAACATTGCGGGAATGAAAGAATGGTACGTCGAGGAGGAAGTCGATAAATTTCGCTCTGGCGTGCGCGGCATGCAATTTTCGGATATGGAAGGCATGCGCATGCGCCCCATGGCGCTCAGCCTCGATTCCGAAGATGACGTAAAAGCTGTAGCGCACTACGTGGAATCCATGCCGCAAGTCCGGCACGCAGCTTCGCTTCCGGGAGATCCGCAGGCAGGCCAGGCAATTTTTGCAACGTGCGCGGCGTGCCATGGCGATAGCGGAGCGGGCAACGAAGATTTGAAGGCGCCGCGAATTGCCGGAGTGGATGACTGGTATCTCGCCACGGAACTCAGAAAATTCAGGAGCGGTGTGCGCGGCGCTAGCCCGAAAGATGCCGGTGGCCGCTTGATGCGGCCCATGGCGCGCGGGCTGGCAAATGAAGATGCCATTCGCAACGTGGTGGCTTATGTGGGCACGCTGAAACCTTAGTTCTGGGCGAGGGGAATTTTTTCGTTATGCAACAAACGGAACGTAAAGACGCGTCAGCGGATCAGGTTGCCAACGTCGTCTTTCAGATTATTGTAATTTTCACGATCGCATTTATTCTGGGTGTCATCGCATTAATCCGGTAGCGGACGAATCGGGAAGCGGGAGATTGCATGTACGAGCGGTATCTATCGGCGGCATCCACGTACGCGCACAGCGTCGATCATCTTTTTATAGTGATCGCGGCGCTGGTTGGTTTCTGGCTGATCGCCGCGGAAATCATGATGTTCGTGCTGATCTTCAAGTTCCGCGCCAAGCCCGGCCGTCCCACCCAGTACATCACCGGTGAAGAAAAACATTTGAAGCGCTGGATTACTATTCCGCATGCGCTGGTTCTGCTTTGCGACCTGGTCATCATCGTCGGCGCAATTTCGGTTTGGTATGACATCAAGCAGAATTTCCCGGCGGCAGATGAAACTGTTCGCGTGATCGGCCAGCAATGGGCCTGGAGCTTTCAGCAGGCAGGTCCCGACGGCGTGATGGACACTGCAGACGATATTCGCTCCGTCGGCGAACTGCACGTCAAAGTCAACGCGACCTATCACTTCGATCTGATTTCACGGGATGTCGTGCATAGCTTCGCCATACCGGCATTTCGCCTGAAGCAGGACGCGCTTCCCGGTCGCACCATCACGGGCTGGTTTCGCCCAAATAAAGTCGGCACCTATGACATTCAATGCACACAGATGTGCGGGCTGGGGCACGGCCTGATGGCCGGACGAATTGTTGTCGAAACGCCGCAGGACCACGCGGCATGGCTGCTGCGCAACACCAACCCAACCGTTGCCGCAGCGCAACCGGGCGTGCCAGCGTCAGGCGGCAAGATGACGATGGCGGAGGCGCGCCGATGAGCACATATGCCGTGGTGAATCCGCACATCGAACACGACGAACCGGGAATGTTTAAAAAATATTTCTGGTCCACCGATCACAAGGTCATTGCCATGCAATATTTGTTCACTGGCATGGCCATGGCGATGCTCGGCGGATTCTTCGCGTATGTGTTCCGCATGCAGCTCGGTTTTCCCAATCACAACGTGCCCGGATATGGCTTCGTTACACCAGGCCGGTACAACGCGCTCGTCACCATGCACGGCAGCATCATGATTTTCTGGGTGGCCATGCCGGTGCTCATCGCCGCATTCGGAAATTTTCTGATTCCGTTAATGGTCGGCTGCGACGATATGGCATTTCCGCGCATCAATCGCCTTTCCTATCAGATTTTTCTGATCAGCGCGATTGTCCTGCTCAGCTCTTTCCTCGTGAAGGGCGGCGCATTCGGCGGCGCGTGGACCGCCTATCCTCCGCTTTCGGCCAACGGCAATTACAACTTGACCCCGCTCGGATCCGTGCTCTGGCTGGTGGCTGTAGCTCTCGAATTCGTGGCATTCCTGCTGGGCGGAATCAACTTCACGGTCACGGCGATGAACAGCCGCGCACCCGGCATGAAAATGTATGACATCCCGCTCATCGTCTGGATGATCGTGCTCGCGAGCGTAATCTTCATGGCGTCCGCAGGCCCGCTGATTGCCGGCGCCGTCATGCTTCTCTTCGATCAGACGATGTCTACTGGATTTTTCGATCCGACGCGCGGTGGCGATCCGCTGCTGTGGCAGCATCTTTTCTGGTTCTTCGGACATCCCGAAGTGTACGTTGTGCTGCTGCCTGCAATGGGAATCGTCGCGGAAATCATCGCGGTATTCGCGCGTAAGAAAATTTTTGGCTACAAAACAGTTTTGTACACCACTTGGGCGGTCGGCTTCCTGAGCTTTGTGGTATGGGCGCACCACCAATTCGTCGCGGGCATCGATCCGCGCATGGCCAATATTTTTTCCATCACCACGTTGATGATTTCCGTACCCATCACAGAAATGATTTTTCTGTATATCGCCACGCTCTATGGCGGCTCCATCACGCTCGGCACGCCGATGCTCTGGGCGCTCGGGTTCATTGCGGAATTTCTGATCGGCGGCGTTACCGGAATTTTCCTCGGCTCTTCCGGTACGGACATTTATCTGCACGATACTTATTTCGTGATCGCACATTTCCACTACACGTTCGTTCCCATCGCCATTATTTCGGTGTTCGCGGGAATCACGTTCTGGTACCCGAAAATGTTCGGCACCATGCTCAACGAAACACTCGGAAAAATTCATTTCTGGGGCACGGTGATCCCGTTCAATTTTATTTTTATTCCGCTGTTCATCACCGGCACCGCGGGCGACCAGCGCCGCGTGTACAGTTATGCGCAATTTGCCGAGCAGTCGCGCCCCGCTCTGCAGCACCTGCGCACTACATCTACGATTGCCCTGCTCGTGATGTTGTCGTTCCAGTTTGTTTTTCTTTTCAATTTTTTCTGGAGCCTGCGCAACGGTAAAAAAGCGGGACCGAATCCGTGGCGCTCCGCAACGCTCGAATGGACCGTGCCGTCGCCGCCTCCGCACGGGAATTTTGCGGAATTGCCCACAGTGTATCGCGGCCCCTATGAATACGGACTGCCCGGGCGCGCGGACGATTTCGCACCGCAGAATATTCCCGAATAAGTTTTTGGAGCCAGTATTTTATGAGCGCAAGCGCCAAACCGATTGCCAATACCAGAGCCGGCACGGGAATTCCGACGGCGAAATTGATCACGTGGTGGGTGATCGCCTCGGAAATCGTGATTTTCGGCGGATTGCTCGCAAGCTATATCATGCACCGCCTGGGACATCCGGAATGGTCCGAGGCCGCTTCGCATACGAATACATGGGCCGGCGCTTTTAACACACTCGTTCTGCTTACATCGAGCCTTTGCGCCGTGTCCGCGCATAAAGCGGCAGACGCGCTCGATGGACCGAGAGCCGCGAAACTTCTGCGTCTGACTGCGCTCGGCGGCCTGCTCTTTCTAACCATCAAGGGATTTGAATGGACTAAGGATATCCATGAAGGATTCGTGCTGTCCTCGGGCGGTTTCTGGTCGTTCTATTACGTGCTGGCGGGTTTGCACGGCCTGCACGTGCTCGCAGGGATGATTATTATGCTAATCGTCGCTGCCGATGCCGCAAAAAATCGGGAATTGCAGCGTGTGGAATGCATCGGGCTGTACTGGCACTTTGTGGACATTGTCTGGATTTTTCTTTTTCCGTTGCTCTATATCGCCCGATAACCGATGGCACGAAAAGCGGGAAGAGTAGTGCCAAAGCACACATTGGTGAGAAATTATGACCACTGAATCTCACGTCCATCATCCCAACTACGTAAAGACCTGGGCTATTCTCGTCCTGCTGCTCGTCGTCAGCGTGCTGGGATCACTTTCTCACGTGCGGGAAGTTGTGCTGATCGCCGCGTTCGGAATTGCTTTCGTGAAAGCGTATCTCGTCGCCAAAAATTTTATGCACGTGAACGTGGAAAAGCGCTGGGTACCCTATCTCCTCGTGGTCTGCCTGCTGTTTATATTTATCTTATTCGCGGGCGTGTCGCCGGACGTAATGAAGCAAAGCGGCCAGCACTGGGTGAAAAATCCGATCGCGACCGCCACTCAGGCCGCAAGCACGCCCGCCAAACATGAGTAGCCGGATTACAACCATGGATTCGAGAATCGCTGCATCCGCGCCGCGTCGCGGGGGGAACCGCCTGCCCAACTCGGTATTGGCCATGATTATTTTCGTGGTGGCGGAAATCATGTTTTTTGCCGGGCTGATCAGCGCTCATACGATTGCGCGCGCCACGGTCCTCGGCGGCGTGTGGCCTCCCGTGGGCCAGCCGCGATTGCCTGTGGCGCACACTGCATTCAACACGGCGATCCTGCTCCTAAGCGGCGCATTGCTGTACTTGGCCAACCGGCGCGCGCGTGACTCTTACGCGAAAGCGCTGCCGTTCCTTGCGGGTGCCATTGCGACGGGAGTTGCGTTCGTCCTTTTGCAGGGAGTGGAATGGGTGGCGCTGCTGCGCGAAGGCCTGACGATGACTTCCAGCGCGCACGGCGCGTTCTTCTACCTGATCGTTGGAGCGCACGCGGTGCACGCGGTCGTCGCGATTGCCGTGCTCACCGCAATTTATTTCCCGATGCGCAACGGCTCGCTCGAGCCTTCCACATTCTCAGCCGTGCAAATTTTCTGGTACTTCGTGGTTCTGGTTTGGCCCATTATCTACTTGCGTGTATATTTGTGAGAGCTATGCGTCAATGGAAGAATTTAGCATTGCTTAAGAGTTCCGCGCTGCGCGTCTTAGCCGCCGTCGCCGGAACATCGCTCGTGCCCGGCGCAGCGTGGGCCTGCCCCGGTTGCATGGTCGGCGATCCCAAGACCGCCGGCACCTACTTCGGCATGACTGTAGTGATGAGCGCCCTGCCCATCCTCCTGGTGTTCGGCCTAGGCTACTATCTCTGGCGCCGCTACCAATAGAACAAAATAGTTCGGGCGAATGTTTAAGCAGCACAGGCACTCCTGCCTGTGCGGGTTTTGCAAGTGCAGCATCCCGTGCCCCTACGGGGCAAACAAATTCCCAGTACGTCGGCCAACAAAACCTACAAAATAAACTGAATCTCTTCATCCAGCGAAACATGCGTCTGCTCAAATCCGTTGATCTTGTATGCCATCCCAGACACCTGCATGAAATGCATATACCGGCTGATGTGATAATCCTCGTCAAACGCGCCAAACACGCGCTCCGCTTCCTCGCGCTGCATGCCAAAATCCGCGAGCGGCGCCAGAAACGAAAATCCTCCCGCAATCGCCAGATATTTTTCTACAATTTCGTTCAGCGTCATAGGCTCAGATCCATACGTAGGCGCCTGATTCTCCGTACGGCGCGTTCACGTAAAATAAATTGGCGTCCTCAATCTGCCCCAAAGCTTCGCACAATTTTGCTGCACCGTGCTTTGCGCAAAAAAGAGCTCCGGGAGAAGTCGCAATTCTGTCCGCCTGATCCAGGCTGGACACTTCGCGCCGCGAAATCCACAACCACGTGGCGGGCGCGCCACAGTCGCTGCACGCGCCTTCGAGGTTTGCCAGGCGCGCCTCAATCGCTGCGCTCACCTCAGACTGCAATCCCGCGGCAGAAAAATCTTCGCGCCCCAGGAAAAAATATTGCGTAAAACTTTCACCGTCCGGTTCAAACGCAACCACGCGTGCCGGCGTGGCTGCGAGTTCCGGTTCAAGCAACCCGCTGAGGCAATCGAAGCACACGGAAATTTCCGGACGCCGCGGTTCCCTCCGCGACCTCGCCTTGCCGCGCAGGTAGAGCATGTCTGGAATGTAAGTGGCCATCCAATGCGGTGCACTTTCCATGTGGATGCACTCCGCCGGCCATTGCATGAACCGCGCCCACAGCCGCCGCGATCTCGGACGAATTGAAATTCCCGGATAAGCTTCCTGCAAACTGAGTCGCGCCATCTAGCGCCGATGGTATCAGAATCCGGCGCAGCGCTCGACCAAATCCGCTATCATAAATCGTTGCCCCGATCGACTTTGTCCGGCTTCGCAGGGGGATTGCCCTGCTGGGACCTGGGTCTTCAGACCTGGGGGTTTAGGGTAACGTCGAGCAAGAACTGAATTAGAGGCAATGCGCGCTCGTTAGGGTAGTCGTAGCCGCCGCCCACTTACCGGCACACAAATGCCCCGCCTCTGAACAGGCAGGCTGCAGCAGTCGGTTACGGACTCCGCATTGCGAATGATTGGAAATAACATTTAGGAGGCTTCATGGCCATCGCCGCAGGGCAAACGGCTCCCGACTTCACATTGAAAGATCAGTCGCAGAAAGATGTCAAGCTGTCCGATTTTGCGGGCAAGCGTAACGTTGTCCTGGTTTTTTACCCGCTGGATTTCAGTCCACTTTGCACGAACGAGCACGCCTGCTTTGTCAACGATCTGAAACAATTTGAATCCCTCAACGCGCAAGTCCTGGGCCTGAGCGTGGACAGCGTGTGGACGCACAAGGCCTTTGCCGACAAGATGGGCATTCCCTACCCGCTCCTCGCCGATTTTCATCCAAAGGGCGCCGTCGCTCAACTTTTTGGCGTCTATTCACAGGAAAGGGGAGTCTCGGGACGCGCCGTTGCCATCGTTGATAAGGGCGGAAAAGTTGCGTGGTTTAAAAATTACGAATATCCATCGATTCCGGATATCAAGGAAGTATCAGAGGCCCTCGCGGCGCTCAAGTAGTAAGCAAAAAAAGGTGCGTTTGCGATCTGCCCGGCAGACCGCAAACGCACCTTTGTCATTCTAATCCCAAATAAATTTACTTCTTGGCTGCGTCTTTCCCCAACTTGCGGATGTAGTCCACCAATTCCCAGCGTTCCTTGTCGGACAGAGTATCTTTCCAGGAAGGCATGGGACCGCGGCCGTTGGTCATCTTCCAGAAGAGCGACCCGTCCGTTTCGGCTGCCATTACTTTCGCATCGGTGAAGTTCGCGGGCTTAACCTTGATAGCCTTCGCGCCCGGTCCATCTCCCATACCCTTTTCGCCATGGCACAGCACGCAGTTGTCCGTGAACAAATCCTGCGCGGCAGCCAGGGATTCCGGCGTGGAAGGCACTGGATTCTTCACCTTCTTCGCATCGTCCGGCGCGACCCATGGCGCAGGCGTATCATCCGCGCGCACGCGTCCTCCGACGGATACGAATATTCCGAGTACGAGGCAGGCGCCGGTAGCGCGCGCCAGCCACTTCGAAGTTCCCTTGTTGAATCCACCCATTCCGATGTCTCCATTAGTCCGAGATTTGCAAGGCTGTAAAAATTCTGCCACAACGCGGGGCTTATTTCACCTGCTAAACCTGCGGCGTCCGAGTTGCGGTCGGCGTCAAACGACCGGATACAGTGCCGAGCCGGCCTGCCACGCGTAACGCCAGCATTTGTATGAGTATGTCGCCAATAAACCTATTGTGCTTTGACGTACTTCCGCAAGTTGTGCACAGCTACGTCAGCCACATAAATCGTATTTCCAGTGTCGTCCGCTGCAATTCCGGACGCTGACGACCCCACATCGGTCAGCTTGGTCAGGTCAGCCGGATCCGGAATGAAAGCTTTCAGTGAGCCGTCCTTAACGCTTCCGATGATGACGCCGCGCTTTTCGCGCTTCGTCAGTTCGATGTAATCTTTCACATTTTCGGAAGCGCGAGCCTTGGCGCGCACTTCGATCTGATCTTTCGCATCCCAAAACGATGCGCCGACATAAATCGTGTCATCTTTGCCCACGAACACCGAGCTGGGCTGCCCAAACTGTTTCCAGGATGTAATAAAATTTCCATCCTGATCGAAAACCTCGACGCGCCGGTTTCTGCGATTCGCCACATATACGCGGTTCTGCGTGCCGCCGATGGCGATGTCGTGTGGCTCGTCGATTTCTCCGTCACCCGCGCCGAGGTGTCCAAAGGATTTAATAAACTTGCCGTCCTTGGAAAACTTCATGATTCGGGCGTTATGATGCACGTTCGGGTAATGCCCATCCGAAACGAAGATGTCTCCGTTGGGCGCGACCGCCACACCGGTGGGACGATCAAACGTGTCGTTTCCGTCTCCGCTCACGCCCTCTTTGCCAATCGTCATCAATACTTCGCCCTTGGGACTAATCTTCAAAACTTCCTGGCCCATCAGCACGCCATCTTTGTTCTTTGCAGGCAGTCCTAGAATTGCCGGCTCGTCATTGACGTCTGTCGCCCACAGATTTCCGTCATCGGCAACCGTAAATCCGTGAGGGTACGCAAACAAGCCGTCGCCAAAACTCCGGATCAATTTTCCGGAAGCATCGAATTCCAGAATCGACGGATTCTCCTCACCCCGGCCTACGCATGTCGCATGGCCTGGAGGAACCACGCTGAAGCAGCGATGAAAGACCCAGACGTTGCCATTTTTTTCAAGATGCACGCGAATCACTTCGCCCCAATGCCCGCCGTTCATGCTCGCGGGAAGAGTCGGCCAGCCTTCTACAAGCTTGTAGGGATTCGGAAGCTTTGCGATTTCAGGGTAGTTCGTATCCTGGCTGCGACCCGGCGCGACGAACATCAGCATCATTACGATTGCGGGTAAAAGAAAATTCCTGACGAGGCGGCCCAACGACATTTTGATGCTCCCTTGTAAAAAGCAAACGCGACAGCTTTACGTTTTGATGTAGGCCCGCATTTTAACCCGTGAGGCCCGAGCATGCCACAGTTCTCATAAACCGCGAAAAAAGAAGCCGCCCGCCCAAAATTCGGCCGGCCGCTACGAAACCAAAGTTCGCATGGTTTCGTAGCGTCATCTCCGTTCCCGCTCTTCGGGACGGAGATGACGACTCGCGTCTCAAACGGACGCAGAGCCGAACAATATGTTGAAATTAATGTTGCAGAAATTACTGGAAGCTTAGAAACGCAGCCTAGAGCTTCCCGCCAAACGTAAGCCACAGCAGCGCCGCATTCAGCACAATGATGGCCGCCGCCATAAACCAGCCAAAAATAGTGGTAAACGCTCCATTCGTAAATTCACCCATCTTGGAACGATCACTCGTGAATTGAATCAGAGGCACAACCGCGAAGGGCAGCTGAAAACTCAATACCACTTGGCTGAAAATGAGCAACGAAGTCGTATGTTTCTCACCCATAATTCCGATGACCAACGCCGCAGGAATTATCGCCATCGATCGCGTGATCATCCGCCGCAGCCACGGGCTGACTTTCCAGTGCAAGAAACCTTCCATGCAAATTTGCCCGGCGAGCGTTCCGGTGAGCGTGGAGTTTTGTCCAGAGCACAGGAGAGCCGCCGCGAACAAAACACTCGCCAGGCTTACGCCCAATACTGGAGTCAACAATTTATACGCCTGGCTGATGTCCGCTACGTCGTTCATTCCGCGCACATGAAACGCCGCAGCTCCCAACACCAGAATGGCGGCGTTTATGAATAGCGACAATCCGAGAGCGATCGTCGAATCGAGCGTGGCAAAGCGAATCGCTTCGCGCTTTCCTCCCGCCGTCAGGCTGAAGGCGCGCGTTTGCACGATGCTCGAATGCAGATACAAATTGTGCGGCATCACCGTCGCACCCAGAATTCCAATCGCCAGATACAACATCTGCCGGTCTTTCACGATTTCCCATGTGGGAAGAAATCCGCGCGCCGCTTCGATCCACAGCGGGCGAGCGAAAAATATTTCATACGCGAAGCACGCACCGATCGTCACGATAAGCGTGACCACCAGCGTCTCCAACACGCGAAACCCGCGCCCCTTCAGGGCTAGTACGAGCAGCACGTCAAATCCAGTCAACAACACGCCGACCAGCAGCGGCAAGCCGAACAGAAGCTTGAGCGCCACCGCTGAGCCGAGCACTTCCGCCAGATCGCATGCGGCGATGGCGATCTCGCAAAAGACCCAGAGAACCGCCGTCGCTTTTGGCGAGTAGTGTTCGCGGCAGGCCTGCGCGAGATCGCGGCCCGTGGCGATACCCAGCTTCGCGGAAAGCGCCTGAAGAAAAATAGCCATCAGACTGGAGATCAACACGGCGCTCAGCAGCGTGTATCCGTATCGCGAACCGCCGCCCAAATCTGTGGCCCAGTTTCCCGGATCCATATAGCCGACCGCGACCAGGTATCCGGGTCCGGCAAACGCAATCATTTTGCGGAAGAAAGAAGCGTTCGCAAGGATGGGGATACTGCGATAGGACTCCGGCAGTGAGGGAGCGCCCGTACTCGCTGAGACGTCAGCCGCGGAGGTCGCCATTGCCTCGTTTGGATTGCCTTGTCCCTGTATCGGATCGAAAGAGGCTGATGAGGATGGAAGCAGCGACATAGTTAACCTAGATAAATATCTTCTATAAACTAGCATTAATAAAATCGCCCGTCAATGCAATTGGGACCCGGTTGTGCTTAGAAATTCATCAGTTCGGCTGAAGAAAAGCCGTATTTTTTCGGGCATTTTTAAAAAGCCCATGGGCTCTGCGAGGCAACGGCAGAATATGATAGTGTCACCATTGGAACGATTCGCGGGGAACGATCTCTGTGAACGGAGGAACCCATGGCGCAACCGGGTAGCGATCAGGTGCAGGTGCAGATTAAGGCCGACGAAAAAGAATTGGTCGGACAATTCTCCAATCTGGTGATGTTTCACCACACGGCGGAAGAATTCACGGTGCATTTCATTTATGTGTTTCCCAACGTGCCGCAAGGCAAGCTGGTTTCCAGCGTGATCGTCAGTCCGGGGCACGCCAAGCGCATCCTGCATGCGCTTGAGGAAAATATCAGGCGCTACGAAAAGCAATTCGGGCCCATTCGCGACGTCCCCGAACCTACTCCCGTCCCCAACGTCGGTTTCGTACAGTAGAAGAATCCCCGATTGCTGATAGCGCAAGCGCAGGGGCACGGAATGCCGTGCCCCTGCGGTCGATACGCAATATTGCCGTACTTCGCTGCAAATTCAGCCTAGTTCCCATATCGAAACATCAGATTCGAAGTCATCTTAAACCAACAAATCTCATGTTAAATTAGCTAGTAGGCGCTACGCGTGAGGAGGCCTTTTTCGCTTTCCGGATCGCGATCTAGCCCTAGCGACGCTTTCGATTCGAGATAGCAAATACCTTGGCCAGCCGTAACTCACGCGTAAGAATGGAGTTCGCTTCCACAAAAATTTATGAAAGCCGCTTGCTCCAGCTGTGGTGCACAACATTCGCTTCCGGACAAACAGTTGGCAGGTCTGCCGCGCGTGCAATTTCAGTGTGGAAAGTGCGGGAAAAGCACGATCGTTGAAATTCCAGCCAGCCCGGATGCCACTCAAGTTCTGACTCCTTTGCCCGGATTTGCGCGCAGCGCCGGGGCGCCTTGGCTGGCGGCAGGCGGCGGCATAAGCGAGGTCAGTCTTCAACTGCCCACGGGAAAAGCCATTGCCCTTTCCGTGATCGCCGGACCATCCCGCGGCCTTGTATACCCAATCGAAAAAACTCGCGTGGTCTTAGGCAGAGCCGACGCAGACATCATCATCCAAGACAAAGAAATCTCGCGTTGGCATTGCTCGATCGAAATAAAAGGCGACGTCATCCGTTTGCGGGATATGGATTCGACCAACGGCACATATTTCGCCGATGAACGCGTTCGCGTGGCGGAATTAAAACATCTCTCCGAGTTCCGCATCGGAACTTCCGTAATTCTCTTGAGCGTTACTCCAAAGCTAGCTCCCACCCACGCCACAAAAATAACTTGAGCCTTAAGTGGCGCGGGCTTCAGCCGCAGAATTTAGGGCTTGCAAGGACTATCCCCGCAGGCAAAAGCCCGAGCCGCTTCTGCAGAACTGCTCACACCCGCTGCATTTCGTGCTACCGTAACCGATTGGATTTCCAATGCCTCTTCTGACTGCCACATTCATCTCTTACAACGAAGAAGCGGACTTGCCGCGTGCCCTCGCTTCCCTGAAGGATATCGCCGACGAAATTATCGTGGTGGATTCAGGCTCCACGGACCGAACCACCGAAATTGCGCAATCCTTCGGCGCCCGCGTCTTCACGCGCAAACTGGACAGCTTTGCCGCGCAAAAGAATTACGCCACTTCGCTCGCCTCGCATGACTGGATTTTTTCCATGGATTGCGACGAAGAGCTGAGCCCGGAGCTTCGAGCCTCGATGCTGACATGGAAAAAAACCACGCCTGCCAACGAAGGCTACGAAATTCTACATCTGACGAATTATCTGGGCGGCTGGATCCGGCACTCCGGATGGTATCCGGAGTACCGCTTGCTTCTTTATCGTCGGGGTAAAGGGGAATTCGTCAGCGCTCTGCACGAACGCGTGCATCTAGAAGGTTCCCCGGGTCGAATGAAGGGTCACTTGTTTCATTATACGATTCGCTCTCTCGCCGAACACGAAGCAAAGCTGGACGCCATGACGACGCTGGCCGCCGAAGATATGTTCGCGCGGGGCTATAAGTTTTGGCGCCCCGCAATGGTTTTTGCGGCGCCCTGGACGATTCTTCAGCGACTCCTATTTCAGGGCGGCATTTTGGATGGACGCCGCGGATGGCTGATCGCCTGGTATTCCGCAAAGTATATTTACGTAAAATATCGCAAACTCGGCCAACTGCTCGCGGGCGAACAACTGTCGCGTCGCTCCTGGCCCAGCCCCGGCGGCGTTTAAATATGCGCCCGCTCGTCATTGACCTGGGCCGCGATTACCGCGGCGGGCAAGACCAGGCGCTGCAACTTGTAAAAGGTCTCAAGGCGCAGGGACACACGCCTGAATTGATTACGATTCGCGGCTCACTTCTCGCCCAACGCGCGCAAAGCGCGGGCATTTCCGTGCATTCAGTCGACAAAAGCTGGCGCATTCTCTCCGCTGCATTCGCCATCCGTGAACTGATGTCCGGTGGCGCTATCGAACTCGTTCATGCCAACGAGCCGCACGCGCTGACCGTCGCGTGGCTTGCGCGTGCTCATCACCTCGTGCCACTCGTCGCCTCACGGCGCGTAATTTTTCCGCTCGCCAAAAGTGCAGTTTCGCTGCGTCGTTATTACGCCGCGACAAAAATAGTCGCCGTTTCAGAATGCGTTTCTTCAGCACTCGTTAACTCCGGCATTGATCCCGGCAAAATCGTCGTCATTTCCGATGGCGTGCCCCTGGAAAATCCAGTTTCGCAAGCAGAGCGTTTGCGCGCGCGCCAAAGTTTCGGAATTGATCCCGATGTGCGTCTGCTCGGCAGCGTTGGCGCATTGACGCCAGACAAAGGACAGGAAATTTTAATTCGCGCACTGGCCCACGTTCGTTTGAGATTTCCCGACTGTCAGCTGCTGCTTCCCGGGGACGGCCCCTACAGAGCAAAACTCGCGGCCACGGTGCAGAAACTGGATCTGAATGGCGCAGTTCATTTTCCAGGCTTTGTTGAAGACATCGGCCGAGTCTACGCCGCGATCGACCTGTTCGCGTTTCTGGCGCAGGCCGAAGCTTTGGGCACTTCCCTTTTAACCGCAATGGCATATGGCTTGCCGGTAGTAGCCGCGGCACGCGGAGGAATTCCGGAAGTCGTGGAAGATGGAAAAAATGGTTTGCTGTTGCAAGATCCAAATACCACAGCCGTAGCATCCGCCATTGAGCGCTTGTTGGACGATCCGAAAACAGCGTCGCGCCTAGCCGTAACCGCCCGAGAAACCATCGCCGCGCGGTTCTCACAAGATCGCATGGTGGAGCAAACGCTCAACCTCTACGAACAACTCGTATCCGCCCGTTGAATCGTGACAGTGGGACGAGTGGCTGTCTCCGTGAACGAGTTCCGCAAGGCGGACTCCAGCGTCAACTTATTTCCGAATTGCATGGATCAAGCGGTGAATGGCGCATTAAGTTTGTTAAATGGTGACGCAAGTCCCGTCAAACTTGGTAAACGTGTAGCCGCTGAACGGTTCGCTGTAGCATCGTCGCATATCTCTCAGAAGGCTAATCGTCACGGATTCTCCCAACACGTTGGATTCGGTGGCATCGGTTCGCCAGTGCACTCCGGCGATGTTGCGTCCTTGAGAAACATTTGATACCACTTTGTTCAGCTCACCGCCTACGGTTAAGGGAGGTTCGCCCGCTGGAGCCACATACGGAATTAAGCGGCCAGGATTGTTGGGGTCGGGTACGACGGGATTTTGAATCAGCTGGTTTTCGTCGAAAACGGCCTTCAGGAACGTTACTGCGGCACCCGCTACAGTGGCGTGACCCGACCCGTACGAGGTGTGCATGGGTGATCCTTCTGGAAACGCCATTGGCAGCAAATAGCTACCAAATCTGCTGAAGACGCCGCCGAGAACGTTTGAGGTGTGCAGAAGATCACTGTGAATCGGATAAGACCGGTGGCCGATCCGGTGATGCACCTCGACGCGTCCCCCGAACTCTTCCGGCCGCAGGCGCCGGTGAACCATCCATTTTTGATACCAGACGGCTTTCAGTGCGCGTGTGGCGGGTTCGCATAGCATTGTCAGAATCGCCGGTCCCCCAAACGTTCCGAATCCAACTTGCGAAAGGGAACCGCCTTGATCCAACTTCAGATTTCGCGGTCTTCCGGCGCCGCCATCGATCACGCGACCGTAGGGATTGCCAGTGTTGGCGAGATAGCCCAGGCTGAGTAGGTTCACGCAGGCGACAAAATAAGCCTCGAAGAGCTGATCGATATGGACATAACGCGACAGGTCGCGCCCGTTGGCGCAAAACCCCAGGTTGCCTGTCACCGAATCAGCGGGCGGGTTGTAACCGTTCTGCACCTTCAACCAATCCGTGAAATTGGTCATATAGTTTACATTCGGTGCCACGGTTTGCATTCGAGTGTCAATCCGCTGCGAACCGAAATTGACGGGCTGCAGGAGGAATTGCGACATGTACGGACCATCCGTGCATCCTGGATATTTGTCGCGAAACAGCGTCTGCGGAGTTACGCCGCCGCTAATTTTAGGCCCTCGAAAATCGGATAGGTTTGACAGGTCATTGGCAGCCTCCTGCGCCAGAGAACTACTGGCATAGTTCGCGAAGTTGATGTCGCGAAGCAATGACATCCAGTAGAGTTCCGCCATCTCGCCTGCTTCCTGGGCGCTGCCAAAGGCCGGAGCGGGCGGCAGTCCGAGTTGGTGGGAATCCGTTCCTTCCAGATCGAAGGCGTAGCCTGATGCCGGATCGACCAGACGGCGTTGCAGCGCTGGATCGGGGCAGCCAAAATGGCCGTTCGTAGCCAAAGATTCGAAGTCTGAAAAACGTCCGCTTGAAAGCGCGGCAATCAGGGCCTCATACGCCTCCGGGTCCACTTCTCCGGTGTGTGGATCGTGCCGCAGGTTTTTTGAGTAATTGCCAATCTTACGGGGGTACCGGGCCTCGTCGCCATTATCCTGATGAGAAGGAATGGGGAGTCTGCTCTCTGATTCCGCGACGTTGGTTCGAAGCTCTTCCGCTCGGTCGACACGCGCTTGCCCCTGCTGCGGCCCAAGCTCATCCGCGTAGGATTTTTTCTCCGCGAGAGTTAAAAAAGCGGGTAACGCGATTGCTTGGGAGACCACCGCAGCGCCTCCGACGGCGCTGAGGAATTTGCGCCGGTTCGGGGAGCCGATTTTATTCTCTTCCTTCTTCATCAATTATCTCCTGTTGGAATAGCATCTATGCTGAAAATCCAGGACCCAATCAGCCTGTTGTCACAGGCGGGATCGTGAATTGAACTGCTTTCCGCCGCCGAAAAGGTACATAGTCCACGAGCCGATGGGCTTGTTCGCGTGACGCAAAGCGACGCTCATTAAACACACTCGTCTCTTGTTGTTTCAAAGTGAAAAAAGCTGCAGCACAGATTTGGAACGCACAGAACCGAGGTCTACGGAGAGACTCACATCGCTGGGGACGAGCTAGCGGTGATCGCTCCGCGTGAGACCGACAACATTCGGCTGGAGACGCCGATACTCTCCAGCATTTGTCAACTTTTCGCGTGACTGTAGTGAAGCTCGACTGCATCGCAGAAGAACCAAAGCAGAATTACAACCCACGACTTCGTTTGTCAATATGTCATTTCGTTTTTCTGAATTTTTTCGCGTGTCACGGTTCCATTTCCGCACGAATCGATGTAAAGATTGCTGAACCCCTCGCGCACAAACACCGCGATGTGTTCGTGCGCCAGTTTCAACCAGGCAGGAAAGTTGAAAACAAAAATTTACGGGAATGCGGCTACGAATCTCGGCAAGACTGCCGGCCCCAAACTCCATTATGATGGTCCGGCGCGAAACAAGTCGCCGGGCAGAAAGCACCACCGTGCCGCGACGCCGCAGGCAATGGCGGGTCATCACCGACTCCTTGCAGGATGAGCTCATGGACACGAAACGGATTTTTGCTGATCGGCTTCGTCTCATTGCCGGTGTGCTGGTCTTCTGCGCAGTCGCGGGATATTGGTTGCCGCGGCCGATGTTTGCGGCGCTGCTCGTCCAAGCGTCCCGAACAAATTCACAATTACCTGCTGAAAGCGCCGCCGGCAACGCGGCGACGATAGTGATTGCCAAAGTGTCGGTTTCACGCCAGCGGCAGAACACGATTGTTTCTGTGACTACGAGCGGAATACCCGTATACCAGGCCACTCATCTGACAGATCCCGAACGCGTGGTACTGGATTTTCAGCGAGCTCGCTTGGCGATCCCAGCAACAACTCCCAGTTCCTATGGACCCGTTTTCAGGGTGCGTGCAGCTCAGTTCAAACCAGATGTAGTCCGAGTTGTGGTCGACCTCCAGGAAGCTTTCCCATACAAAATTAACCTTGAGGAGAACACCGTGGCGGTGGAATTCGGCGCTGCGGAGCCGGCTCCGAAGCCATCGCTGTCGCCTGGCCCGTCGAGCGGCGCCAGCGAACCGTCTCGAGAATCGCCAGCCGCCGAACCGAGCACCGTGACACCTGCCCCTCCAGCGCCGCCCCCGTTGTCCCCCATGCCGTCTCGATCCGCTCGCGTGCCCGCGAAAAGCGAACCGCAGCCCATCGAACCTGTATTCTCGAACGGGATGCTGACATTTCGTGTTCAAAACGAAACGCTACGGTCCGCGCTGGCACGCATCAGCACTCAATCTGGAATTGCGATCTACATGGGAAACGATCTAGGCAACGAACCACTATCAATGGAGTTTCGACACTATCGGATCGATGAAGCCCTCCGCCAGATACTGAAAGACTACGATACGTTTTTCTTCTACGGGGGCGACGATGGCAACCAAGCGGCAACGTCGCTAAAGGCCATCTGGGTTTATCCGGAGGGGCGCGGACCGCGATTTGCATCGTTTAAGTAGGAGCAAATCAGTGGAACTCATTTACTACACCAGTGCGCTCTCTTACGCAGCGGTGAAACGATCCGGCGCTGCTTCTCGGAATGCGGGTTTTCCTCATTCATCTTCAAGGTCATCAAACGGGCGTTCGCATGAAAGCAGCTGGCGTATGACAGACGGGACACTCTTCGACATCGCAGTATTCTCGGGGCTGCCTTTCTAACTTGGCGCGACTGCGGGTAGCTCGGGCGGCCTCACGATTATCTACGCGGGGATGGCATGGAGTTAGACTTGTATTCCTTGCGAGGTACAGCGCCGAAGTTGCGACGGTGCCTTCGGTTAACAACTCACGAATTGCCTTCGCGGTGCTAAGGGTAAGCACTTCACCAATCGCCAATCACCAGTCGCCAATCACTAGTCACCTCCCACGG
Organism: Candidatus Acidiferrales bacterium; assembly: GCA_035696345.1. Classification (GTDB taxonomy): domain Bacteria; phylum Acidobacteriota; class Terriglobia; order Acidiferrales; family UBA7541; genus Palsa-360. The sequence goes on along the minus strand of DASRQU010000103.1, from coordinate 18,731 downwards.
CTTTTTTCTTTCCCAAACGCACCAAAGCGCCTGACATCCCGTTCCCGCGGAATGTCAGGCGCTCTTGGGTAAAACCTTACGCCAGTTGTTTGCCTTCTTCGCGTGTCCCTCCTATCCTTGCAGCGGTTTCCCTGAGCCGATTGGGGCAGAGACCACCCACCGGCCACTTGGCTCTAGGAACTCAAGACCGATGACATAGCCATCGGGATGCGGCCGGCAATACGCCACGCGCGCTAAGGCGCGGAAATCACCGGGCAACGATTCGAAATTCACCATTTGGTCGCGTTTCCAGCGGCGAGCGCTGGGCACCCGCGCGCCGCGCGAACTTACGTCTTCCGTAAAGGTGGTCTCCACACATTTGGCGGTGGGCCCTTCGGAAATATGCACGGCCACCGTCATCGGAATCCTTTTTTCGAGTCTCTCAACATCAAACGCAATCGGCATTTTTCCTCAAATCTTTTTGTCTATCGCTGCGGACTGTCACACCCTTCGCTTTACAGGCAAGCCGCGATCCGTGACAACGCACGAAGCCGGTCCGGCTGGCGCTTCATTCCGTACAGAGCCTTGTCCGCAGTGTTAAACAGACTGTCGGTCGTTTCCCCGTCGCGCGGAAACACAGCCGCGCCGGTGCTGACGGCAACGCGCGGAAATTCGCCATCCTCGGACAGCCGCTCGCAGATCCGGCGGCTCACCGACACTGCCGCATCCTCATCCGCCTCCGGCAACACCAGGGCAAATTCGTCGCCTCCATAGCGCGCCGGGGTATCCATCGTGCGGGAATGGATCTGCAGCACATTCGCGAGGCGGCAAATCGCGCGGCTCCCCACGAGGTGTCCGTGGGCATCATTAATTAATTTGAGATCGTCCAGATCGAACAGCAAAACTGCAAAGGATCGGCCTGTGCGTCGCGAACGCTGAATTTCCATATCCATAACATTGATGAGCGTGCCGTAATTCGCCAGGCCCGTCAGGGAATCCGTCACGGCCAGCTTGCGAACTTGTTCGAACAACCGCGCGTTGTCCAGCAACGCGCCGCCCAGCACAAGTGCGTAGCTTCCCACCTTCAGCAATTGGGCAATCGTGAATGGAGCGTCGAGCAGTCTCTCCGATTGCGTGGCCAGAACGTGACAACCTACATTCATCCACAGCGCCACACAAAATGTGCCGTCGAACGGAGAGGGATTGCGTCGAGACCTGCGGGTGAATCCGACTGCCGCAATGGCGAACAGCACCGCGGGCAAAACATCTCCCGAGCGCGAAATGAACGCCTTGGGATGCATGGTTTGTGCCAAAGGCGACCACAGATAAGCCATGCTCGTGGTGTACGCTACGCCAACCACCACGAACAGCGACACCGCGATTTCCTTACTGGGCTCGCGCGAATTTGGCACGCGGCGCTCCACAAACAGCGCTGCAATCAGCACCAGCGCGAGTAAGGTTCGGCTCACCATCCAGGTAAGCGGTACGCGTAGCTGGCTGGAGGAGGCACCCGCCTGCACGTCATAGAAATTGAATGTGGCGGCGGTTTCGATCACGCCGGACAACACAAAGCCAAACGCCAGAATGAGCGTCAGTCGATCATGAGTCCCACGGAACCGCACCATCGCGTTTGCGGCGTAGGTGAAGCACAACAGGCTGCCAACGATTTGCAGGTAGGAGTAGAAAATCGGTTCGGAGGTAAACGGAAGCTGTCTGAGCCAGACAACGAGCACCAGGAACGCTGCCGCGCCTAGTATTCCGAGAAACCACCGAAGGCGATAGCCCCAAACCTGAATTTGGCTTAGCACACTCACCGCTCCCCCAGTTGAGCAGTTCCATGAGCTCAATTTCTTCGTACGCGATAGGAAGGAGCAAGTTCAGTGCCGATTTGCAGAAGTTTTTATTTTGGCCGTACACTGCTCACTATAAAAGGGTTAGACAAAGAGCCGAATTCTTGCCGGAACGCGTGTCACGAATCATTCCCGGCAATTGGATAAAATCGTTACATTCAGACCGGAACGATTCTCATTTTGAAACACACTAGTTGCAAGTTTGACACTACCGGCCCGAAAATCGCCTACAAGATTAGATTTTAATGAGATTCCTCGTGCTGGCGATAGTTTTACGAAGTACTTCTGAAATGTTTTCGGTCTGTTTTGGGAATCGCGCGGGAAACTACTGCTTAGTGCTACCGGACGCGCACTTTTGGAGAATATTTTGGAAAGGGAAAAAATTTTCTAACTTTAAAAGTAGCGGCACAGCGTGACGAACGAACTGACTAAACTTTAGGGAGCGGCTTCAGGATGGGAGGAGGAAGATCTCTGGCTTGCTGCTTATCTTGAAAACAAGTTTTGTGCGCGCCGTCACAAAACGGCTTGTTCGCGGATTGTCCACAGCGGCAGAGAACAATCGAAGTGCGTCCGCCCAACCCATATGGATTGCCATCCATATCTATCAATTCAAAATCGCCTTCCACTACCAATGGACCATCATTACGAATTTTAACTTTTGTCGACGGCATTATTATTCTTTCGGGTGGACCCGCTTCTCTTCGGCATTTCTCTGTTGCATTGAGAAGCGGGCCCAAATTTCTTTTAGTACTTGGGCATTTTCGGATCGACTTCATCCGCCCACGCAAGTATTCCGCCCTTTAAGTTGAGCAGCTTTTTGAAACCAGCTGTTTTCAGAAAATGGATGGCGTCAGCCGAGCGCTTGCCGCTGCGGCAGTGTACAACCATTTCCACTGAACTATCGAGCTCGTTGACGCGGCGCGTTAGTTCGCCAAGCGGAATCAGTTTCCCGTTCAAATTGCAAATCTGATACTCGTGCGGCTCACGTACATCCAGCAGGAATGGCTTGTCGCCACGATCCTGCCGCGCCTTCAGCTCCGCAGGCGTTATTTCCTCAATACCGTCCGTCATTGCAGGAGTCTCCTCTCCACGAATTCCGCAGAATTCTTCATAATCGATCAATTTTGTAATCGTGCGGTGATCGCCGCACATCGGGCATTCCGGATTGCGCTTCAGTTTCAATTCGCGGAAGCGCATGGCCAGCGCGTCGAACAGCAAGAGCCGCCCGACCAGTGAATCGCCGGTGCCCAGGATCAGCTTGATGGTTTCCATCGCTTGAATCGAGCCCACAATTCCCGGCAAAACGCCCAGAACGCCGCCTTCGGCGCACGAAGGAACGAGCCCCGGCGGGGGCGGCTCAGGATATAAGCAGCGGTAGCACGGGCCGCCAGGATAGCCAAACACGGTCGCTTGGCCCTCAAACCGGAAGATCGAACCGTACACGTTGGGCTTGCCGAGGAGCACGCACGCATCATTCACCAGAAAGCGCGTCGGAAAATTATCCGTGCCGTCCACGATGATGTCGTAGTCCTTGAACAATTCCAGCGCGTTGTCGCTGGTCAACCGCGTGTCGTAGGAAACGATTTCGATGTCCGGGTTGAGCGCGGAAAGCCGTGCTTTTGCCGCTTCCGATTTCGATTTGCCTACGTCAGCCGTCGTGAACGTGACCTGTCTCTGCAAATTCGAAGAATCGACCACGTCAAAGTCGACGAGTCCTAAATGACCAACTCCAGCCGCGGCGAGATACAGGCCAAGCGGCGCGCCAAGCCCGCCTGTACCAATCGTTAGTACGCGTGCTTTCTTAAGCTTTAACTGCCCCTCCATGCCCACTTCCGGCATGATCAGGTGACGGCTGTATCGCTGAATCTCTTCTTTTGAAAGTTTTACGTCCTGCTGCTTCATTGCGTCGGTCTGGATTGCCACGGACGTTCTCCTCTAATCTCGTTTACTACTTTTGCGAATCATCGCGAAGTTTCGCGGACTTGCTAATTTTAATGCGCGCTGCCGCCGGCGATCGATGGCACGATGCTGACCGTGTCGCCGTCCTTCGTTTTTGTGTTTTCTTTTTCCAGGAAACGGATATCTTCGTCATTCACGTACACGTTGACGAAGCTGCGAATTTTTCCTTCATCCGTGAAGAGATGTTTTTTCAACTCGGAGTACGTCCCGGTCAGGCCGCTCAACGCCTCACCCACGGTGGCCGCGTTACATTCAAAGCTGGACTGCTTCCCGGTAAATTGGCGAAGCGGCGTTGGAATCATAACCTTTACGGCCATACGGACGTGTCTCCTTGTCAAATTCAAGCGTTGATGGCGATCAATCTTCGAGTAGCAGAGCCCCTTTTGGCTGTGCACTTTGCAAAATCCGCACAGGCCAGAGTGCCTGTGCTACTCAAACATTGGCCCAAACCACCATTCATGCGGTTGGATCCTTAAAAACAGTCGCAGCACCGGGCCACTCAATGCAAATCACCACATCGGATGCGCGATGACCTGTTTTCGGTTCAAGTTTACGGCCTATGGGGAAAAGCCAACACTAGACCCCACCACCCGCAACTCTTTTTGCTGCAACTGCTTCCGGCTGAAACTTGGACCGGTCATCCTCCAGCAGCCAGGAAGTCAGATCTTTCGGCACACCGGCATCGACGCTGACGATTACGTAGCTATACCACGGCCATGCGTGCTCCCTGTCAAACTCACTAGGTCGCGCTGGATGATCCGGGTGTGAATGATACCACCCCAGAAGGTCGAGTCCACGTTCGGTTGCGGCGCGCTCGGCGGCGCGAAAATCATCCGGAGTAATTGAAAAACGATTGCGCGGAGAATCGTCCCTCCGGTTAATCAGCGGGAACAGTGCGCGAACTTCGCGCCCATCGGCATCGTTGTCCGTACCCAGCATCGCGCCGCAGCACTCGTGCGGATAATCTCTCGCGCCGTGGTCGCGGATTTCCTGCTCCAGATTTTTCGCCAACAGCAGCATGGATCGAGTCTCCGGCAATTTGCAGATTTGCTCTATCGCGCATTTAAACCCCCGCCTCTAATCCCTCGTTTTCGCTCGGGACAACCGAGACGGCTTACAGCGGCGGCGGCCACATCTTCCGCGCAGAATTTTCTTGTTTAAACTTCGTCCCAGAAACGCTCGCTTAAATATTTTGAGCCTGAATCCGGGAAAATGGTGACGATCACGGCGTGCTCATCCGCGCCGAGTCGCGACGCAACTTGAAAACACCCTTCGAGAGCCGCAGCCGCGCTTGGGCTCAACAGCAATCCTTCTTCCCGTGCCGCGCGCTTGACCAGACGATAGGATTCTTCCGTTCCGACTTCCAAGTTGGCATCGGCCAACTCCGGATCATAGATCGCCGGCACAATCGCGGTGGCCATGTGCTTCCATCCTTCGAGTCCGTGGAACGAGGAATCCGGCTGCAAGCTGACGCAGCGAATCGCGGGATTTAATTCCTTGAGGCGGCGCGTCGTGCCCATAAAAGTTCCGCTCGTGCCGAGTCCCGCGACGAAGTGGGTAATCCGCCCGCCGGTCTGCTCCCAGATTTCATTTGCCGTCGTCTTGTAGTGGGAGCGCCAGTTGGAATCGTTTCCGTATTGATCAGGGTAAAAGTAAGTGTCCGGTTCAGCGGCAATGATTTCGCGCGCCCGGATAATCGCGCCATCCGAACCTTCATCGCCGGGAGTAAAAACCAGTTCCGCACCAAATGCTTTGAGAATTTTTTTGCGCTCTTCGCTCGCGCTCGTCGGCAGGCACAGCTTGACGCCGTAGCCCAGCGCGGAGGCGATCATGGCGTAAGCAATGCCAGTGTTGCCGCTTGTCGCATCGAGGATTGTCTGGCCGGGCTTCAGCTTTCCGGTGCGCTCGGCATCACGAATCATTTCCAGTGCCGGGCGATCCTTTACGGAGCCGCCGGGATTGAACCATTCCGCTTTGCCATAGAACTCGACGTTTGGAAAGTTGGGGCCGAGGCGCTCCAGACGCAAAAGCGGCGTGTTTCCGATACAATCGATGATGTTCCGCCCGATGGGCTGATTGCCTACAGCTGCCTCGCCCGAAATTGTTTTATTTACCGTGGTCATGATTCACAATTTTTTCTGGCTTGAGCCGAGAGTCACTCGAAAGGTCTTTTCAGCTAACGCAAAGCCGCATCGTCGCCCGAGACCGGGTGACTCAATCGCATTTCCTTAATTTAGCATAATCTCAGTCAATTCCGGGTGGCGGCACAAACCACGCTCCGGTTTTCTCGCTTTTTTCCTCTGTGACCTCTTTGTTAACGCTTTTTCCGTCGCAGCAAAGGCAAAAAACTTAACATAGAGCACACAGAGAAAACAGGAGAACACCGGAGAATTCTACAGTTACACTACATTTCTGAATTTAGTCTTTACAGCGAAACGGGGCGCCCGTATCCTTGATGTCTATGTGGAATGTGAAAGACAAGTTTCCTGCGAAATTAATGGATGCGCTGTCCGGCAAAGGGTTTCTGGTGAGCAGCACGGGCGGCGTGATGCGCGTTGAGAAATACGGAAGCGGCGCGGAGTTCCGGCGCACTTCCGACGACCATTACACGATGACGATCCTGCCGACCATTCTGATGCATGGCCAGTTTGTGCGCCTGTGGGACGCAGGTTACCAGAAATTCCTGCTCACGGATGACGGTCGCAAATTTCCGGCCAATGCCGAGATGCTCGTCAACATGCGCAAGTTTAATGAAGAGTTGCGAACCGCTCTCGGCGTGCCCACGTATTACAACGAAGCACTCGGCTCCACTTCCCTCGTGTCCGTCTATGACCGCGTGAAAGGCCGCTCGGGGGACGTGCCGGACAAAACCGTAGGCGTGAAACCCACCAACGGGCACTAGGATCAGGTTTCCTCCACTCGGTTTGACTCTACCCAATCCTGGACCGGACCACGGACGAATTCACGTTCCTCACAGACAAATGCTGTAACCCACCTCGCTCGTCCTGATGGAATGCAAAAAATCAGAGGCGGGGGTTGGGAGCTAACACGTCGAGCCTGCGGCCGGGAAATTTAGAGTCCCGCCGCTGAAGAAGCGGGCGACAGCAGTCCGGAGAATTAACCAAAAAGTTTTGCGGCTTCCTGCAACTGGCTGCGGAATTGAACGAGGTCAACCTTATGCTTGGCGACTTTCCGTGCGCCGAGAAAAATTACAGGCACATCGTAACCGTATAGCGAACGGAGTTCGGGATCCGCATCGATGTTAATTTCCGTCAGGCTCGCGCCGCACCACTTCAGCAACGGAGCGATTTGCTTTTTGGCTTCTTCGCAGAGGTGACAGCCGGGACGCGAGTAAATCGTCACGTCGTGGGGAGCGGCCAGTTGCAGACGTCCTTCTTCGGTTCGCAGGAATGAGTCGGGTGCTTCTCCGCAGCGGAGCCAGCCACAAGTGACAAGTTGCTGCAGGCACTCCTTGATTTGGGAATTGCCGGAAAATTCGGGAAAGGCGCGCACGGCCGCGTCGGAATCATCGAACATTGCCAGAATTTTTCGTTCCATCGCATCCATGACAACGCTATTTGTAACCCAAATCAATCTTTTGGAAAAGGAATTCCGGTCCCAGTGACAGGTCTCCGGATTTCTCCTTTTTCCTCTGTGTGCTCTGGGTTAAGGCTTTGCGGCCCGCCGTTCCGGAAAAAGCTGTAACACAGCGCAAACAGAGAAAAAGGAGAGAAAAACGGAGCCGCCCGAATCGACGCACAGATATTGTAAAAGTTGAGCACGCGCGTTGTGTCTTGTTTTGCGGCAGCGTGCATGGTACATCCGGTAGAGCAACTATTGTGAGGATTGAAATTTATGGCTGACGCGATTGCGTTGATCGATGATTTATTTTTTCTGGCAAAAGTGCATCAAACGGCCAAGCTGACAGGTGTAACGCTGCAAACCGCGTCCACCGGCGAGCAATTACTGAAGGCCGCGGAAGGCAGCCCTGCGTCGCTGATTCTCGTCGATTTGAACGCGCGGCAGGGAGCGCTCGACGCGGTTGAAAAGCTCTGCGCCGCGAACGGCACAGGCAACCCGCGGCACGTAATTGCCTTTCTATCTCATGTGCAAACTGATTTAGCCGAACGCGCGCGCGCCGCAGGATGCGCCGAAGTGATGCCCAGGTCGCAATTCACGCAAAATCTAGCTGAAATTTTACGAAGGGCGAAGTCGTGAGTGGGACGGGCTCCAGCCTGTCTTCTTTATTTAGGAGGCTGACGAAATTTAAACCAGACAGTCTGAAGCCTGTCCTACTTGTGCCCATGTTTCTATTCGTCCTATGTGTCCCGGCGACTCGTGCGCAACAGCCACCGCAAGCCATTGCCGCTCCTGACACCACTCTTTCCGATGCGCTGGCCGCTGCGTGCCGCCAGGACTCTCCTGCGTTCGGAAACGCGCTCACGGCGGAAAATGCTACGGCGTTTCGCGCGCTCGCCAGCCCTCAGCGAACAGCGATGATGAAGCGGTTCGTGCTGCTCGAAGAACCGGGAAGGCCGCTGTTTTCTACCAGCAATTCCGGCCAAAAAATTGTGCGCTGCGAGAGCCCCAGTTTCACTACTGAAATGCGTCTCGGGCAAGTTAAGATTCGCGAAAATCTGGCCTTCGTTCCCATGGAAATTCCCGTTACCGGCGAAGAGCCGCGCACGGTGACGTTTGGCCTGGTGCGCGAAGGCGGAAGCTGGAAGCTCCTTTCCGTCGGATTGATTCTCCTGGACGTCCCGGAAATGGCGAAGCAGTGGGCGCAGGCGGATTTGGAGTCCAACGAAGACGCTGCCATTGCCGATTTGCGCGCGGTTGCCGCTGCGGCAAACGCGTATCGCAATGCCTATGGAGTATTTCCTGAAACACTCGCGTCACTCGGCCCGCCGCCCCCCGGCGGAGTTTCTCCCGAAGCTGCGGGATTGCTCGACGCCGCTTTGGCCGCGGGCGAAAAAGACGGCTACACATTTCGTTACACAATTGTGCTCGCAGCCGACTTGGCTCCCGGGGAAGATTCCGGCAAGGCGGCAAACTTCTCCGTGGCCTGCGCGCCAAAGGAATACGGGAAGGTGGGGCGACGATCGTTCTTCCTGGACTCCTCCGGAATCCTGCGCGGCGCGGATAGGAAGGGCGGCATCGCGGACCGCTCAGATCCGCGAATCGGTCCGTCTTAAGCCGTTCCCGTTCGCGTCACAGGGCCCGAACTTTCCTCTTGCCCCTGCATTCAGGGCAGCACCACAATGGGGTTACCCCTTCCGATATCCGTGCTGGTGTTTGCATGGAATTTTTCCCTAAACAGATGCCAACGAAGAAGTCTGCCGCGGCGCCTCGAGCGAAAAAATGTCCGACGAATCCAATCAGCCCGTTGTGTTGCCAGATTCCTCAAATCACGAGCCGCTAGCCCCCGAAGTCACCGAACGGCGGAGAATGGCGCGATATTCCTTCATTGCTACCGCCGAGGTCCGCGATCTTCGATCGCAAACCCGCATAGCAGGACGCTGCTCTGACCTGAGCATGGGTGGATGCTATGTGGACACGTTAGCGCCCCTCGCCGTCGGGTCGCTGACCCGCGTTAGCATTCATCACGACTCACGTGAATTCAGCGCCAATGCGGTCGTAGTCTACGCGCATCCTTCCATGGGAATGGGCGTCACATTCACCGACGTTCAAGATGACTCTCGCGAATTGCTTCGGTTTTGGATCGCGGATTTGTCCGGGGATTCAAAGGCCGGTCCCGGACCAGAAAAAATACAATCCATTGGAATTTCCTCCGCGGAGTCAGAGCCACACCTTCGCCTGGTTCTGAACGAACTGATTACATTGCTGGTCCGAAAAAAAATCCTGACGGAAACGGAAGGCGCGGAGTTATTGATGCACGCGTTCCGGTAATTTTAAAAGATGTCAGTGTTGGCCCGATTTTCAGCTTGGAGCGGTGCAGCACCTGACTGCCACCTCTTAACAGGCGCGCTGCAGCGAGCCGCATGCACCGTACGTGTGTTTGAAATCTGGCAAGCGGGGCAACTTTAGCGATAACATGGCGTCTTCAGCCATGCGTCTTCGCCGCCGTCAATTTTTGCGTATCGTTTGGATCGCTGCAGCCACGTTTGGCGCCGCGACAGGCGGGGCTTCTTCGTATTCCGTTACGTACGGTGCCGCAACACCTTATTTCGTTGCACAGTCCACGTCACCACCTACGGCAGCGGCCTCCGCGCCGCTTCCTATCTTCGAAATGCACAGCGGCTTTTGGTCCAACCTGCACCACTTTCTATATCTGCAATCGCGCCTTATGAAAGACAGCCCGTCCTCCATGAAAGCCGAGCGCGGCGAGGCGCAGCTCGATGAACGCCCCGTGTCACTTATCGGCTTGCCGGAAGCGGATATTCACGCCTGGCAGGATGCCATTACTTTTTATTCGAGGGATTTGGGTAAACGCGATTTGTTGTTGAATGGCGACATGGAAATCATTAACAACCAGCTTTCACTCATGGAATCGTGCCCCGACCTCGAAGGAAAAACGACGCCGCTCTGCAAGTCCGGCTTGCGTCCCGATCTGGTAGAGGCGCTGGAGCGTGCCGCGCCCGTCTTCCGCACGCACTGGTGGGAGCAGCAGGATCATGCCAACCGCGAATGGATTTCGCAAGTCGCGCCGCTGATTCAAAAAATGGGCGTCGAACTTTCTGGACAGCTGGCCGACGTCTACGAGCGGCCGTGGCCGTCCCAGCGAATTCGCGTGGATGTGGTTTGGTATGGCGGCCCGTTCGGCGCTTACACTTCGCTTGATCCCATGCATATCACAGTCTCCAGCCATGACCCGCGAAATCGCGGCGTGTATGGGTTTGAAGTGCTGTTCCACGAAGCCTCGCATGCCGTTTCCGATTACGTGACAAAAACGATTGCCAAGGATTTCCGCGCCCGCGACAAACCGATTCCGCGCGATTTTTGGCACGCCCTGTTGTTCTATACAACCGGAGAAATCGTTCGCCGCGACATTGAATATGGCTCGATGACTTTTACTGATGAGCAAAGGAACGGCGCTTCCGAATACTTGCCGTATGCGGCTCGATTCGGTCTTTATTCAGGGTCGTGGGAGCATTTCCGTGGGCTGCTCGACCTTTACTGGCTGCCATATCTCGACGGGCGAGTTTCGTTTGAAACGGCAATGAATCGCATGGCTGCAGAGATGTAGCCGCGGTTGGCTGTGCGGGCGGCCCAATTTGTAGCCTAACGTGCCCACTGTGTCCCCAAATACGGGATAAAGTGGCCTCTACAAAACCTTGCTCTCTTGCTTTCGAGGCGGTCGTCCGATTTTTGGATGAGGCTTTTCTGAAGCTTCCGCACAAAGCTACCCACCGTCTCACCCGCGCACTCTAATTGTCCGCAACCCTCGACTGTGCTACTCTTTTGCACTCAAAGAGCGGCTTTCTGTAATTGGATTCCGCCTCAGATGTCCCTCTCTGTTTCGCGTGTGTGGCGCCGGTTAATCGAAACTGCAGCGTGCCTGGCAACCGATCAGGCCCGAGTGATGTTGTGGCCGCGCCCCCCAAAATTCAGAGAAATTCGAAACGGAGTGAACGCAGAACGCAATGCCGACGAAACCAGCACCCGGCAAAGATTTAGAGATTAAATTGGCGCATTCGCCGGATTCCGACGACGCCTTCATGTTTTACGGAATGGCAACGGGTAAAGTTCGGACGCCGGGGCTCAAGTTTACTCATGTGCTGCAAGACATTGAAACCCTTAACCAGGCCGCGCAGCAGGAAATCTATGACGTGACGGCGCTTAGCTTCGGCGCGTACCCCTATTTGCGCGATAAGTATGTGCTGCTGGATTGCGGCGCGAGCTTCGGCGAAGGCTACGGCCCAATTGTCGTTTCGCAGCATCCCTTGAAGCGTCAGGACCTGACCAAGTGCCGCATCGCGGTCCCGGGATTGCAGACGTCTGCCTATCTGGCATTGCGCCTCTATCAGCCGCACGTGGAAGCCGTGGTTGTGCCTTTCGACCAAATACTGGACGCGGTGAAAAACTCCGTGGTTGATGCGGGACTGCTGATTCACGAAGGACAACTGTATTTTCCCCAAATGGGCCTGCACAAAGTGGTGGACCTCGGACAGTGGTGGCTGGAGCAAACTGGCTTGCCGCTGCCGCTGGGTGGGAACGGAGTTCGCCGCGCGCTGGGACCGGAAGTGGGACTGCGGATCGCGCGCGCCATTCACGAAAGCGTTTCCTACGGCCTGGAACATCGCGAATCCGCGGTGAATTACGCCATGCAGTTTGCGCGAGACATGGAAACCGACATGGCCGACAAATTCATCGGCATGTACGTGAACAACTGGACGCTGGGATATGGAGAACGCGGCCGGCAAGCCGTGAATGAATTTCTGAGGCGCGGCGTCAGCGAGGGTTTGATTCCCGGATCTCCCGACGCAGAGTTTCTGCGCGAAGCGTAAGCTCCGAAACGCGCGAATCTAAAACGTGCAATCTTGGTTTGGCCTCCGCCGCCCGGCCGGAGTGGCGCGTCTTGACGCCTGTCAGGGCATTGCTTAGAGTCGAACGGTTTTCAATTGAAATTTCATTTGAACTGAAACAGGGCCCGCACATCGTGAAGATGCAACGCGTTCTTTCCACGTATCTGTTTGTAAACCGCAAACTCACCGCCGAACTCGTCGGCCAAGTGGCGCGCGCGGGCGCTTCGGCGGTAGAACTATTTTGCTCGCGGGGACATTTCGATTATCGCGACGCGGACGGCGCGCGCGAACTTGCTTCTTGGCTCGCGGGAAATCATCTGGAGTTGCACTCCATCCACTCGCCCACGAATCGCGATTTTCATCCCAACCGCGATAGCGGCGCCCCGCTTTCCATCTGCGATCCGGAACGCTTGCGGCGGCAGGAAGCGGTGGACGAAATCAAGCGCGCGCTGGACCTCGTCGAGCAGATTCCCTTTCGCTATTGCGTGCAGCATGTGGCGAGGCAGCGCGATGTTCCGGACGAACGCAAATGGGACGCGGCGTTCAGCTCGCTCGAACATCTTTCCATTTTTGCGCGGCAGCGCGGCGTAACGCTCGCGCTGGAAAATACGCCGGGCGAAATGGCCACGCCGCTGAACCTGAAGCATTTCCTGGAGCAAACGCGCCTGACGAACATAAAGCTGTGCTTTGATGCGGGTCATGCGCATCTGGAGGGCGGCGAGATCGAGGCGCTGGAAGCGGTGCGCAGTCTGGTTGTCACAACACACTTGCATGACAATCGCGGCGAGCGCGACGATCACCTGTTGCCCTATGAGGGCACGATTGACTGGGACGCCCTGCTTGGCGCGCTGCCGGAAGATGCGCCTGCTGTGCTCGAGCTGAAGGAACCCGCTGCGGCCGCGGGCTCATCGGACGTGCAGGCCTTCGCGGAAACATTGCTCGGTGTGCAATCGATATTCGATAAACTCGAAGACGAACGCGCGGAGACGAATTAATGGTGGCATAGGCTTTAGCCTGTGCGCATTTAGGCCTTGCAAGGACTACAACCGCACAGGCTGAAGCCTATGCCACATAAACCGAAAGAATCTTATGCCAATCGTATCGATTCAAAATGTGGGCGCGCATGACGGGCAGGAAGTCACTCTGCAGGGCTGGCTGTATAACCTGCGCGAAGCGGGCAAACTTCTCTTTCCGATTTTCCGCGACGGCACGGGAACCATACAGGGCGTAGTCTCGCTGAAAGACCAGCCCACCGCATTCGAAGTATTGCGCGGCCTGACTCAGGAATCGAGCGTCATCGTGACAGGAAAAATTCACGCGGACAAGCGCGCGCCCGGAGGATACGAAATTCAAATTACCGCGCTGGAAGTGGTGCAGCGCGTCCCCGCGGATACGCCGTATCCAATTCAGTTGAAAGAGCATGGCGTAGATTTTCTGCTGGATAACCGCCATCTGTGGATTCGCACGCCGCGCCAGGCCTCGATTCTGCGCATTCGCGCGGAAGCCGTGCGCGCCGCGCACGAATACATGGCCTCACAGGACTACATTCTGACGGAAGCGCCGATTTTTACGCCCGCCGCGTGCGAAGGGACCACCACGCTTTTCGAAGTGCAATACATCGACGATGAAAAAGCGTATCTGACGCAATCGGGCCAGCTGTATGTGGAAGCCACGGCCATGGCGCTGGGAAAGGTGTACACGTTCGGGCCGACGTTCCGCGCCGAGAAATCGAAGACCCGACGCCACCTCACGGAATTCTGGATGCTCGAGCCGGAAGCCGCGTTTGCGCACCTGGAAGACATGATGACGCTGGGCGAGGGCCTCGTGTGCCATGTGGTGCAATCGGTATTAAAAAATCGCGCACGCGAACTGGAAACGCTGGGCCGCGATACTTCCAAACTGGCGACGGTCACCGCCCCTTTTCCGCGCATCACTTACGACGAAGCCATCGAAATCCTGCAACAGCGCGGAAATCCCGCGAAGTGGGGAGACGATTTTGGCGGCGACGAGGAAACGCTTCTTTCCAGCACTTACGACCGCCCGGTCATCGTGCATCGCTACCCAGCGGCGATGAAGGCTTTTTACATGCAGCCGGACGCCGAGCGCCCGGACCTCGCGCTGGGATTCGACATGCTCGCCCCGGAAGGATACGGCGAAATCATCGGTGGCGGGGAGCGCGTGGCGGATTACGATCTGCTTTTAAAGCGTCTGCGAGAACACAACCTGCCGGAAGAGGCCTTTCAGTGGTACCTCGACCTGCGCCGCTACGGCAGCGTGCCCCATGCGGGCTTCGGCCTGGGCCTGGAACGCACGGTGGCCTGGATTTGCGGAACTGAGCACATTCGCGAAGTCATTCCCTTCCCACGCATGATCTACAGAGTCTATCCTTGATCTCGCTGCCAGCCCTCCACTAAGGGGACGCGCAGCACCGACAACTTATGCCACAAAAAATCAGGATTATCGGCGTGCCCATGGACCTCGGACAAAGCCGCCGAGGCGTGGACATGGGACCCTCAGCATTGCGCGTGGCGGGCCTTCAATCACGTCTGAAGTCGCTCGGGCATACGGTCGATGATATCGGCAACGTGTACGTGCGCCAACCGGAAGAGCAGCCCTACGGCGAGAAACGCGCCAAGTATTTACACGAGATTGCGGAAACTTGCCGCGGCCTCGCGGAGATGGTCGAGAAATCCCTCTCCGAGGGTTATTTTCCTTTGGTGCTCGGCGGAGACCATTCGCTGGCGGTGGGTTCTTTTTCCGGCGTATCGAATCATTATCGCGCGCAATCGAAGCGTGTTGGCTACTTGTGGCTCGATGCGCATGGCGATATGAACACTCCGGAAAGCTCGCCCTCCGGCAACATTCACGGAATGCCGCTCGCGGCCATCATGGGGTATGGCGCGCCGGAACTGGTCGAGTTGCTCGGCTATAAACCGAAAGTAGAGCCGCGCAACGTGGTGCTTGTGGGCGTCCGCGATCTGGATCCGAAAGAGCGCCGCCTGATCAAGGAATCCGGCGTGCACGTTTTTACGATGCGCGACATCGATGAGCGCGGCATGCGCGATGTGATGAACGAAGCGCTGCGTTTTGTCACGGACGATACAGACGGGGTCGCGGTGAGCCTGGACCTGGATTTTGTCGATCCGGATGACGCCCCCGGCGTAGGAACCCCGGTGCGCGGCGGCGTGACGTACCGCGAAGCGCATTTGGCCCTGGAAATTATCGCGGACAGCGAAGCCATGGTGTCGCTCGAAGTAGTCGAAATTAATCCAGTCATCGATCTGCACAATCAGACCGCCTTGCTGGGTGTGGAAATGGTCTTGTCCGGGTTAGGAAAGAAGATTTTGTAGGGGTTTGTGGCATAGGTTTCAGCCAGTGGGGCTTAGTCTTGCAAGGACCAAATTCGACAGGCTGAAGCCTATGCCACGGAAAACCATCACACATTATGACCACTGAAAAAAAACGGCTGCGCATCGGCATTTTATTCGGCGGGCGCTCGGGGGAGCATGAAGTTTCGCTGCTCTCCGCCGCCTCTGTGATTTCCGCGCTCGATCCCGAAAAGTACGAACCCGTGCCCATAGGCATCTCAAAAGAGGGCCGGTGGCTCGCCGGAACCGCGGCGCACAGAATGCTGCCGCCCGCGCTGGGCGAAGTCCTGCGCACGGGCGAGAGCGTGATGCTTTCCGCCGACCCGAATGTAGCCGCGTTGGTTCCGGCAGACAACTCGCGGACGGCGGACTCGCTGCACGTCGACGTTGTGTTTCCCGTACTGCACGGCACGTTTGGCGAAGACGGCGCCGTACAAGGATTGCTCGATCTCGCGGGGCTTCCATACGTTGGCTCAGGGGTTTTGGGCTCAGCCGTAGGCATGGACAAAGATGTGCAGAAGCGCTTATTTCTACAGGCAAAATTGCCCGTCGGCGAATTTATGGCGATTCCGCGCTCGACGTGGGAAAAATCACCCGCAAAAGTGCTGCGCGAAATTCGCAAGAAATTCCGCTTCCCCGTTTTCGTCAAACCCGCCACGCTTGGCAGCTCCGTGGGCATGACGAAAGCGCATGACGCAAAAGAGCTTTCCAAAGCCATGGATTTCGCCGGAGAGTTCGCGCAAAAAATTATGGTGGAGAAGGAAATTCGCGGCCGCGAAATTGAGCTCTCCGTGCTGGGCAACGAAGATCCGAAGGCGTCCATCCCCGGCGAAATCGTGCCGCACCGCGAATTCTATGACTACGCCGCAAAATATCTGGAAGAAGGCACGCGGCTGATGATTCCCGCGAAGCTGTCCAAAGCGCAGGTAAAAAAATTCCAGGAATATGCCGTGCGCGCGTTCCGCACACTGGAATGCATGGGCATGTCGCGCGTGGATTTTTTCCTGGAGAACCGCACCGGCAAGATTTTGCTGAACGAAATCAACACTATTCCTGGCTTCACTTCCATCAGCATGTACCCGAAACTTTGGGAAGCTTCTGGGTTGCCGTATAAACAGTTGCTGGATCGCCTGATCGAACTCGCACTGCAGCAGCATCGCGAACGCACGCGCACGAAATACACGATCGAGCTACCCGCCGCCGCTGCGAATGAGGCGCTTGAGTAGGATAGGTTTCAGCCTGTCTGGTTTAGATTTAAATGGGCCACAAAAAAGCAGACAGGTTGAAGCCTGTCCTACTGGCACGCGACATTCGCGCCGAAGCTAGTCTATAATCGCACTTTCAGAAATACATTTAGATAGGAATGTCCCGATGCTTTCGATTCGTCCTGCCACAGTCAACGATGCTCCACTCCTCGCGGAAATGATTCGCGAACTCGCGTCCTTCGAGCATTTGGAACACGAAGTGGGCATGACGGAAGAAGATCTGGTGCGCGACGGGTTCGGCCCGCGCCAAAAATTCCGCGCCGTGATCGCCGAGTGGGACGGCAAGGCTGTGGGCTACGCTGTATTTTTTGACTTTTATTCTTCGTTTCAGGGGCGCGCGGGACTTTTTCTCGATGATTTATATGTGCGGCCGGACGCGCGCACCCGCGGCATCGGCACAGCTCTAATCAAGCACGTCGCGGGCATCGCCTGGCGCGAAAAATATTTTTGCATGCGCTGGGAAGTTTTGGACTGGAACAAGCCCGCCATCGATTTTTACACCAAGCTCGGCGCCGTGTTTCTCGACGAATGGAAACCCACGATTCTCATCGGGGATGCGCTGGAAGCCGCAGCCAAGGGAACTGCGTAACCTCAATCGTTTCACCACGCAGGCCGCGAATTTCTTCTTTGCAATAAATTTCCTGCAATATTGTAAGCGTTCAAACGTCTTCATTTCTAGATGGAAAAAGTAATAACCACAAATTTAATCATGGCTGAGCAAGACCAAAGGCTCACCGAAACGATCGGCCGGGAACAAGGCAAACTGCGGAATTTCATCCGCAGGCGCGTTCCTGATGAGGCCGATGCGGAAGATATTTTACAGGACGTTTTTTATGAATTGATCGAAGCGTACCGGCTGATGAAGCCGATCGAGCAGGCGGGCGCGTGGATGTTTCGCGTCGCGCGCAATCGCATTGTTGACCGCTTTCGTAAGAAAAAGCCGGAGTCGTTTACGGCCGTCAAAGATCCGGACGAAGAAAGCGGCGATTCGCTGACGCTAGAAGATTTGCTTCCCTCGCCCCACGCGGGCCCCGAGGCAGTTTACGCGCGAAGCATCTTGATGGAAGAGCTGGATGCGGCGATCGAGGAATTGCCGGACGACCAGCGCGAGGTTTTTATTGCGCATGAATATGACGGCGCGAGTTTCAAAGAGATTTCGGCGGAAACGGGGGTCAGCGTCAACACGCTGCTCTCTCGCAAGCATCACGCCGTGCTGTACCTGCGACGGCGCTTGCAAACGATTTACGATGAATTTTTGAATCCATAAGGAGAAACGAGATGAGAGGACGTAGATTTCTTCGGGTCTTGAAATTTATAGTGATCGCGGCCGTGGCCTTCACGGCGTTCGGTTTCGTGGTCACGCATTTGTGGAATTTTCTGATGCCTGGATTGTTCGGGCTTCACTTCATTACGTTCTGGCAGGCCGTCGGATTGATGCTTCTCGGGCGGCTACTCTTTGGCGGATTTCGCCCGGGCCGCGGCGGCTTCGGCTGGCGCGGCGGCGAGATGCGGCGCCGCTGGGAAGGCATGACGCCCGAGGAACGCGAAAAATTCCGCGAAGGAATGCGCGGCCGTTGCGGCACTCCGAGGACTCCTGCGCCTCAGCCGAATCAATAGTTTGTAGTAGGACGGGCTTCAGCCTGTCTGGTTTAATTCCGAGTTAGCCGAAATCTAAACCAGACAGGCCGAAGCCCGTCCTACTCAATTGCGATGAACACACACACTCCCGCAATTCCTTGAGCCTGCTAATTTCGTACCTTACACTGGCATGTCAGCAACAAACTAGGTTCGCGGCGCGCGCGGCTTAATCCCGGGACAGAGATG
>DASRQU010000102.1:0-40592 GCA_035696345.1 Candidatus Acidiferrales bacterium | reverse complement strand
ACAACGCGTCCGGCGACAACCGTCGCGACGGGGCCGCCGGTGAATTCGCGGCCATCGAATGGGGAATTTTTGGATTTGCTGAGGGAATCTTTCGCATGGAAAATCCATTTTTGCTCGGTGGAGAAGATCGTGAGGTCGCCCGGCCCGTTTTCCGCGATGCGGCGCTGCTTGCCCAGGACACTCGCTGGTCCTGTGGTGAATAATTCCACCATGCGCATCAGCGAAATTTTTCCTGCGTGCACAAGTTCGAGTCCTAGGCCAATTGCAGTTTCGAAACCAGTCACGCCAAACGGAGCGCGATCGAATTCCACATCTTTCAACGCGGCTTCATGCGGCGCGTGATCCGTGGCGATGGCGTCAACTGTACCGTCGGCGAGCCCGGCGATCAGCGCGTCGCGATCAGCGCGCGAGGCAAGCGGCGGATTCATCTTGAAGCGCGTGTCGTACTGAACGTCGTCATCGGTTAGCGTGAAATGGTGCGGCGTTACTTCGCACGTAACCGGCAAGCCCTTTGCTTTTGCTGCGCGCACGAGTTCCAGCGAAGAAGTTGCCGAGAGATGCGCGATGTGTAGCCGCGCGCTCGTAAGCTCTCCCATTTGCACGTCGCGTGCAACCGCCAAAGCTTCCGTGGCGGCGGGCATTCCGCGAAGCCCCAGCTTTACGGATTGCTTTCCTTCGCGCATCACCGCGCCTGCGAACAGGGAACTGTCTTCGCAGTGATCGATCACCGGCAAATCGAGCGAGCGGCAATATTCCATCACCTGGCGTAAAAGTTTCGCCGTGGCAATCGGCCGCCCATCGTCCGAAACCGCAACGATACCGGCTTCCTTCATCGCCGCAATTTCCGCCAGCGCTTCGCCCTTGCTGCCAACGGACGCCGCGCCGATAGGCCACACGCGGACGGGTGAAACCGCCGCGGCGCGTTCCATGATCGAGCGCGTCAACGACGCATTGTCGTTCACCGGTTTTGTATTCGGCATCGGGCACACGGCAGTGAATCCGCCGCGCGCAGCTGCCTTCGTGCCGGTCTCAATCGTCTCGGAAGATTCGCCGCCCGGTTCGCGCAGATGGCAGTGCAAATCGATAAAGCCGGGCGCGACGATTAAATTTTTCGCGTCGAAAATTTCCGCGTCTTTTGCGCGCGACGCGAGTTGCCCTGGTTCGGCAACCGCGACGATGCGGTCTCCGTCTAGCAGAATGTCGCGCAGCGCGTCCGTCCCGCTCGCGGAATCGAGAACGCGTCCATTGCTAATCAGCAGCATGAGAAGAATCCCTTTCGGAAAATGTGTCGGCGACCATCAGAAACAGGATGGCCATGCGCACGGCGACGCCGTTAGTCACTTGCTCCAGCACGCAGGATTGCGGCCCGTCGGCCACTGCTGGATCGATTTCGAGTCCGCGAATCATCGGCCCCGGATGCAGCACCAACGCATCGGGCTTCGCGAGTTGCAGACGTTCTGGCGTGAGCTGGTATTGCAGCACGTATTCCTCCGCCGCCAGCGAAGGCTCGTGCATGCGCTCCTGCTGTACGCGCAACGTCATCACCACGTCCGCGCCTTCCAGCGCTTCTTCGATCCGAATGACGCGCCGCACCGCCGCGCCCGGAGCGATGCACTCAATTTCGCGCGGGACCCACATCGGAGGCCCGCAGACCGTGATGCGGCACCCAAATTTGGAAAGCAGATGAATGTTCGAACGTGCCACGCGGCTGTGCAGAATATCGCCGAGAATCGTAACGTTCAGGCCATTCAGTGTTCCGCGCTTGTCGCGAATCGTCAGCGCATCGAGCAGTGCCTGCGTCGGATGCTCATGCGTCCCGTCTCCCGCGTTGATCACCGGCAGATCCAGATTGCGCGCCACAAAATCGGGAGCGCCCGAGGAACTATGCCGCATCACGATACAATCCGGCCTCATCGCGTCCAGCGTGCGCACCGTATCCAGCAGCGACTCGCCTTTTTTCAAACTGGACGCCTCGGCCTGCAAATTCATCTGGTCCGCCCCCAGTCGCGAAGCGGCGGTCGCAAAACTGATTCGCGTGCGCGTGGAATTTTCAAAAAACGCCAGCGCCACGGTTTTTCCGCGCAATGTCGCCAATTTTTTAAGGGGATGCCGCTGAATTTCCTGAAAAGGTTTCGACTGGTCAAGTAAAAATAAAATTTCTTCGGCGCTGAGCGCTTCAATCCCTAGCATGTGGCCGAAACGAAATGGCACAGCAATCCTCGAAATCCGGCCGAACCCGCTTTTACAGACGTGGCGGTCGGCGTCAGTCCACGCGCTCAACAAGCATTACGCGTTCTTCGTGGTCAATTTCATTCAGGCGTACTTCTACGATCTCCGCATCGCTGGTTTGCACGTTGCGCCCGACGAAGGATGCTTCGATGGGCATCTCGCGATGTCCACGGTCGATAAGCACGCAGAGCCTCACGCGCTTCGGGCGGCCCAGATCGAACAGGCCGTTCATCGCCGCGCGAATCGTTCGCCCGGTGTAGAGCACATCATCCACCAGCACAATGTCTTTGTCGTCCACCGTGAAAGGAATTTCGCTCGATTGCAAAACCGGGTGAGCCGCAACCTTGGAGAGGTCGTCGCGGTACAATGTAATGTCGAGTGTGCCAACGGGAACCGACACGCCGCCATTCCCGCGCATCGATTGCGCGATGCGCTGCGACAGCGGCACCCCGCGCCGGCGAATCCCGATCAGCGCCAGGTTGGACGTGCCGCCACTCTTTTCCACAATCTCCGCTGCCAGACGCTGGATAGTGCGATCGATTTCCGTCGCGGTCATCAACTGATTTTTCTCAACGATGCGCATTGGCCGAACATCCTAACATACAGGTGATAGGACCCGAAGCGTGTCTTGGGCTATGGCCGTAGATTTCCGAAGTATTTCCACAAGCCGTCCACCATTTTGTAGTTTAGTGGCGCGGGCTTCACCGCCTGCGGAAAAAGTAGCACCGGCACTCCTGCCTGTGCGGGTTTCGCAAAACTTCGGGCCGCCAAATCGCCATAAATCCACAAAACCGCACAGGCAGGGTGCCTGTGCTACTGAATTCTCGGCCGCATCGACGTTTTCCGGAGCCTGTTGCCCGTGGGTGTTTGAGCTTGCAAGGACTAAGACCCGCAGGCTGAAGCCCGCGCCACGTAAAGCCTCCAACTTGGATTTGCACGAATGTGAGAATCGTTCTGGCTTCTTCGCCGAACGCGAATGCGCATGTTAGAATTCCGCGAGTGACTGCCCCCAACAGCCCAAACGCTGTCGAACTCTCCGTAAATGTCGGGGCCGTGCGCCTCTCCAATCCCATTATTGCCGCGAGTGGCACGTTCGGATACGGCGTCGAGTTCGCGCATCTCGTCGATCTGAACCGCATGGGTGGAATCGTCGTAAAGGGGTTGTCGCTAGAGCCCATGGCCGGCGCGCCAGCTCCGCGCCTGTGCGAGACGCCCTCGGGGATGATGAATGCCATTGGCCTGCAAAACATGGGTGTGCGCGCCTTCGTCCACGAGAAGCTCCCCGTCCTGCGCCAATTTAAGACCGCCGTTATAGCCAACGTGTTTGGGTACACCGTGCAGGATTATGTCGGCGTCATCCGCGTGCTTGAAGAAGCAGATGGCCTCTCCGCCTACGAGTTGAACATTTCTTGCCCCAACACAGCGCACGGAGGCTTGCAATTCGGGAGCGACCCGCAAATGGTCTTGGAGGTCGTCTCCGCTGCCCGACAAGCGGCGCGCCGACCGCTCTGGGTCAAGCTCTCGCCCAACGTCACGGATATTACGGTCATCGCCCGTGCAGCCGAAGCCGCAGGAGCAGACGCGCTAACAGTGGCCAATACTTACCAAGCCATGAGCATCGACATCCGAACGCGAAGGTCGAAGTTGGGGCGTATCTCAGGCGGCCTTTCCGGCCCGGCGATCAAACCGATTACCCTTCGCTTCGTTTATGAAGCACGGCGCGCGGTCAAAATTCCAGTCGTAGGTCTGGGAGGGATTGAGAGTGCAGACGACGTCTTCGAATATATGATCGCAGGGGCATCCGCCGTGCAAATTGGGACGGCAAGCTTTTCCAACCCTGAAGCTTGTATAAACATCCTACGCCGCCTGAGGAAATCCTGTATGGAACATAAAATCAATGAAATCAGTATGTTAACGGGTTCACTTGAAGCCGATTCTTGTTGAAGGCCCCGTCCCACCGTGATAGCATTTTGGTGGGCCTATGACTCGGGGAAAACACAATGCGTAGGCGGCTCTTCATGGTCTGGGCAGCGCTCCGTTGGTTGCCGCTGATGTTTTTAATCAGCCAAGGTCTCGAAGCTCCCTTGGTTGCTCACGTCAGCCAGCCGTTGAAACCCCTGCGCGCCTGGACCGCCAAGACGAGCTGGTATGGTGCCAAGTTCCAGGGCCGAAAAACGGCGAGTGGCGAAAAGTACGACATGTACGCCCAGACTGGTGCCAGCCCCACGCTTCCTTTTGGTTCTTTGGTCCGCGTCTCCAATCCTAAGACGCACATGGCGCAACTGATCCGAATTAATGACCGCGGCCCGTTTATCGACGATCGCGAATTGGACGTTTCCTACGTAGTAGCATGCCGCTTGGGAATTCTGGATAGCGGGAATACACCCTTGCGAGTCGAACTATTGGAGGTGCCAAAACGTCGCTGAGTGACCGTGCACGTCAGAAGTTGATCCTTGCCCTTGATTATCCTTCACTCGATCCTGCCTTGGAAATAGCCCAAATCTTGTCTTCAGTTATTGGCATCTTTAAGATAAACATACACTTATTTACTGCTGAAGGGCCGTCTGCGGTCCAAAAAATAAACGAGCTCGGTCCCGGGATTTTTCTGGACTTGAAATTCCATGACATCCCCAACACGGTGCAGGGTGCCGTATCCAGTGCATTAGCACTTCCTGGCGTGCGGCTGATGGATGTCCACGCCTTGGGGGGCATGGAAATGATGCGCGCGGCCGCGAAGGTGCGCGACGAGGCCAAGGCATCCAAATCCCTAACGCCAAAGTTGCTGGCCATCACGATTTTGACCAGCATGGACAACGCGGCGCTGAAAAGTGTCGGTATTTCCTCGCCTGCGTCTAGGCGGGTGGTTCAGCTCGCTCGGTTGGCAAAGAAGGCGGGGATGGATGGCGTGGTAGCGTCACCCCAGGAAGTTCGCGCCATCCGCAAAGCCTGTGGCAAGGATTTCCTGATCGTCGTTCCGGGCATCCGGCCGGTGGTTGGTGGCGGACTCGCCGGCAAGGGAAGGCACAGGACTGACGACCAGGCTCGCGTCGCTACGCCGGCAGAGGCGATCCGCGCAGGAGCCGATTATCTGGTGGTCGGGAGGCCGATCACTGCCGCACCGGATCCGGAAGCGGCGGCACTTGGGATTCTCGATGAGATTGCATCCGCCCTGACTTAGATCGCGACCGCTGAGAAACCGTGCCCGTTCCGTCCCGAAAATCGCAGCACGAAACGGCCACTACGAAACCGATTTAGTAGCGGCCGATCTTTTTTGGACGGGCGACTTTTATCCGTTCACGGCAACACCTCAACTCAAGTTGGTGTACCATCTGGAATTGTCACTAGCGCCATCCGCCTCCTGATCGTGGTATAATTCCGCAATCGGGTCAGGCTATAACTCACGTCTTCACGGCGGAACGCGACTCGAAAGGCAGGTATATCATGGGAGAGTTTAGCCCATTTCATTGGCTGATCGTGCTGGCCATTGTGGTGCTTTTGTTCGGCGGTAAGAAGATTCCGGAAGTCATGAAGGGCCTGGGTGAAGGCATCCGCAGTTTCAAGGAAGGTATGCACGGCGCGAATCAAACAACCGTGCAAACAACACAAGTGTCTCCCCCCCCTGCGCCGACCGTGACCACGGTAACCGAGGAAAAGAAGTAGTTCCTCGCGCGGCTGCATCGACACAGAATTCGTTTGAAAGGGCGGTCTACACGACCGCCTTTTTTATTTTTCTGATGATTTTTATTCGCGCCACCCTAGTTCGTTCAGAAGCGTGTAGACCTTCGCCAGCGGTAAACCAACCACGTTGAAATAGCAGCCTTCGATCTTTGGAATAAACCGGCCTGCAATTCCCTGAATTGCGTAGCCTCCGGCTTTTCCCATTGGTTCCCGGCTCAATATGTAAGCCGAGATTTCGTCATCACTTAACGAAGCAAAAGTCACGCTGGAAATTTCGACTGCGGACCGCGCGATATTTTTCGGCAGGCGCAGAAGAAAAATTCCGGTGACCACGCGATGCGTTTGCCCGCTCAACTTGAGCAGCATTTCGCGCGCGTGTGCGGCATCGTCAGGCTTGCCGAGGATTTCTCCATTCAACTCGACTGTGGTATCCGCGCCGATCACGATGCAATCATGGTCGGCGGGTTGGAGCAGTGCGGTGACTGTTCGCGCTTTTGCTTCCGCGAGGCGCGCGACCATCGCGGGAGCGGCTTCGTTGGGCAGTGGTGTTTCGTCAATCGCGGCAGAGCAGATTGTAAATGGAATTCCCGCATCGCGTAAAATTTCGGCGCGCCGCGGAGAAGAAGAAGCCAGAATGATCTTCATAATTGTGTTAGGTGGCATAGGCTTCAGCCTGTGGGGTTTCGTCCTTGCAAGGCCAAAAGCGCACAGGCTGAAGCCTATGCCACAAAAAGCCACAGCATTACAAAACTACGGATTCGGTATACTCACCGAAAACGCGGCGCAGTGCGTCGGAAATTTCTCCCACAGTGGCGTAGGCTTCGACGGCGGCGGCGATGGCTGGCATAAGGTTCTCTCCGCTGCGCGCGCGACGCTCGACTTCAGCGACGGCTGCGTTTGCGCGCGCGAAATCGCGTCTCGCCCGCAGAGCCTGCAGGCGTTCGACTTGCGAGCGTTCGAGATCGGGATCGATGCTCAGTGTGGGAATGGGTATTTCTTTTTCCGCGACGAATTGATTTACGCCCACGACAATTTGTTCCTTGCGTTCGACGGCACGCTGATAGTCGTACGCGGCTTTCTGAATTTCGCCTTGCACGTATCCGGTTTCGATGCCGCGCAGCACGCCGCCGAGGGCGTCAATTCGCGAGATATATTCCTTTGCGCGCGATTCGATTTCGTCCGTTAATTTCTCAATCGCGTAAGAACCGCCAAGAGGATCGACCGTGTTCGCTACGCCGGTTTCGTGCGCAATGATTTGCTGCGTGCGTAGCGCCAAGAGTGCTGCATTTTCTGTGGGAAGCGCGAGCGCTTCATCCATCGCGTTGGTGTGCAAGGATTGGCATCCGCCGAGCACCGCGGCGAGCGCCTGGATCGCCACGCGCACAATATTATTTTCCGGTTGCTGCGCGGTGAGCGAACTTCCCGCCGTTTGCGCGTGGAAACGAAGCATCATAGATGCCGGAAGTTTTGCGCCAAAACGATCCCGCATCAGGTGCGCCCACAGCCTGCGCGCGGCGCGGTATTTGGCGATTTCCTCAAGCAAGTCGTTATGCGCGTTAAAGAAAAACGACAGGCGCGGTGCAAATTCATCGACGACGAGGCCCACGGCGATCGCGGCGTCCACATAGGCGATCGCGTCGGCCAGCGTGAACGCAATTTCCTGCGCCGCGGTCGAGCCGGCCTCTCGAATGTGATAACCGGAAATTGAAATTGTGTTCCATGCGGGAAGTTCCGTGCGGCACCACGCGAAAAGATCAGTCACGATGCGCATGGATGGGCGCGGCGGATAAATGTAAGTGCCGCGCGCAATGAACTCCTTCAAAATATCGTTCTGGACTGTGCCGGAAAGCTTTTTTAAATCCGCGCCCTGCTTTTTCGCGACGGCCGCATACAACGTAAGCAAAATGGCCGCCGTGGAATTGATGGTCATGGAAGTCGAGACGCGGTCGAGCGGAATGTCACGGAAAAGCGTTTCCATGTCCTCGAGCGAATCGATGGCCACGCCAACTTTCCCAACTTCTCCCGAGGCTCGTGCGTGGTCGGAGTCGAGCCCGATTTGGGTTGGCAAATCAAACGCGACAGACAATCCTGTCTGTCCTTTTGCCAACAGGTAACGGAACCGCTCGTTCGATTGCGCGGCCGTGCCAAAACCAGCGTATTGACGCATGGTCCACAGACGGCCCCGATACATGGTTGGGTAAATTCCGCGCGTGTAGGGAAATTCTCCGGGTGTGCCAATTGTATTTTCTACCGCACCGTCGACGGATTGCGGCGCAAGATCGTTTTCCGTATAGACACTTTTCAGGGGAATGCCGCCAAGGGTCGAGAAGTTATCCTTGCGTTCGCTTTTTTTTGCCGTTTTTTCGGCGGTTTCGTTAGGAATAGGATTCATCGCACACGCCGCGAATCACGGAAAGACCATATTCCGAAGCAGATCATTACCAGCGCGTAGCCGCCGCACATGCCCAAAAGCCACCGGCCGGCGCCGTTGTGCCACGCGCGCCAGCAGGCGTTCAGAGCCGCAAACGCAAGAATGAAAAACACGGCGCCCGTGACTTCATGGAATAGTTCTCGCGCAGCGCGCCACAGCACCCGAAACGTGTGCCGCATCGTCGCAAAAAGTCCCATGGGTTGCGTTGCCACGGCTTAATTCTAGTACAAAATGGCGCAGCCTACAGCCGTTACCGTGGGCATGGGCGGATTGAGCACCTACTCCGCATCTACGGGACTTGTATCCGAAGTCGCACCGCCCTACAATTAATGCAGGGGAAGTTTTTTAAAGGGGGCATCGTGCAACTGGATGATCATCTAAAACAACTGCTGCGCGAGTTAGGGCACGCCATTAACGACACTGTTTCGGAGTCCGGACGCATCTCCGAAGCGATTTCCGACGTGCGCTCGGCCGGATTCGACATCGTCCTGAAGCTCGATGCCACGATTGGACTGGCACGGCGCGACGGCGACGATACAAAAATCACGACGGGCGATCGGCGTTTTTTGGAATCTTTGCACATTCAAGTCGATCAGGAAATTATGAACGAATCGACGGAAGACGAAGAACCCAGAAAAATGGAAATGACGCCGCAGGACGTGCGCTTCCTGAAGTCGCTAAAGATTAACGTGGACGAAACGCAGCAGCTGTAACAGTTGCGAACTCCTCCTCGTCGATGAAACGAGCCGAGTACCGCTCAGTGAATCGGCTGGCAATGCTTACGGTTTTCCTTTCCTAACGAATTCAACGCTTGCATGATTCGCCTTCCTGCTGTCGCTGGTCGTTTTTATTCTGACAATCCAATACGCTTGCGATCGGATCTCGATACTTTCCTTTCGCGAAGTCCCGGCGAAAAAAAAATCCACGCCATCGCCTGCCTCGTGCCCCACGCCGGGTACATGTATTCGGGGAGCGTCGCCGGAGAGGTTTACAGCCGCCTGGAAATTCCGCGGCGCGTCATTTTGATTGGCCCGCGGCATTATCCGCAGGGCGCGTCTTTGGCCATCATTTCTGATGGCGCTTGGCAGACGCCGCTCGGCATGGCCCCGATCGATCATCTTGTGGCGGAAAAAATTATGGAGGCATTTCCGGAATTGCGCGAAGACGAGCTAGCGCACAGCAGAGAGCATTCGCTCGAAGTGCAGCTTCCGTTTCTGCAACAGATCGCTCCGTCGTTTGCTTTTGTTCCCATCGTGGTTGGTCCGGCGCAGTACAACACGCTCGAGAGGCTTGGGCATGCGCTGGCCAACGTGATTGCTGCGGGGAATGAACCGACGCTGCTCGTTGCCAGTTCGGACATGAATCATTATGAGAACGACGCGGTGACGCGCGTGAAGGATGGCAAGGCCATCGAGCAAATTCTCGCGCTCGATCCGCGGAAACTTTTCGATACTGTGCGCGATGAACAGATTTCCATGTGCGGATATGCGGCCGCAGTGGTTGTGCTGGTCGCGGCTAAGAAACTTGGTGCTACGCGCGCCGAGCTTGTGAGGTACGCGACCTCGGGCGACGTGAATGGCGATATGCAGGAAGTAGTGGGCTATGCCGGGATGGTGATTGAGTAGGACGGGCTTCAGCCTGTCTGGGTTTGATTTTTGTTGGTCCTGAGCAGATTCAAAGGCTGACAGGCTGAAGCCTGTCCTACTGAGTTCAGCGGCCTGGGGAATTTCTGATTCGCTCTGCCAACGCCCTGGCACGTGATCTGGCAATTTCCACGAAGTGCGAGTCAGCTGAAATTTGGTCGAGGACAGGCAGCAAGCGTTCGGGTTCCGGCAGCAGCCTGTGCTCCATATCGGATTCAAACTGCATCAGCGCGTCGTTCACTCCGAGGCGGTCAAATTTCGCGCGGCGCTCCAGCGTCGTTAAATCCTGCTCCTGTTTGGCCAATCCCTCAAAGATCTGCATCAACTGGGTGGCCGATGCGTTCATTGTGTAGTTAAAAGATGTTTCGTGGACTTCCGCGCCGTTTTCATAGCGCAAAGTTTTTTGTCCCAGGTTGGCGATTTTTTTCTGGATGTCCAAATTTTGATTCGCGAAGTGATTCAGGTCCGACGAAAGTTCAAATATTTTCTTTTGCACTTCCGGGCCAACTTCGAACGGTTGAGGATCGGCGTCCTCGTCCAGTTGGCGAATGTCGAAAGTGCCTTTGCCCTGCTCGGTGACTTTTATCTCGATGAACTCCGGATTGCTGCCTTTAAAAACGCGGCGGTAGCTGATTGTGGTGCCGGCAGTGTTCGCCGCGCACAGCGAGGGTATGAGCATCCACGCGCCCGCAAAAAGGCCAAGCAATCGAAAGAGGAAAGAGTTTCGGGTCATCACTGAGGCACCATCGTTGAGGCCATCGTACTTATACGATGCGCGGAGCGGCGCCGCGGCTATTTATATTTCGAGGGGCGGATACCTGCTCACTTTGGCGAGCGGATTGTGGGGCTCCCGCGTTAAGCCGCGAGCGAAAGCGTTCGGCCTGCACATGGCACAACGCGACGGCCAGCGCATCCGCAGCGTCAGCGGGCTCAGGAGTTTCCGTCATTCCCAGAAGCGCGCGCACCATCAATTGCATCTGTTCCTTGGCCGCATTGCCGTAGCCGGCGACAGACGCCTTGACCTCGCGCGGCGAGTAGCTGCTGACGGGCACACCTCCCTGCGCCGCGGCGAGCAAAACCACGCCGCGCACTTCGGCCAGGCGCAATGCCGTTTTCATATTCAGGGCCGTGAAGACGGATTCGACCGCGACGCCGTGCGGTTGAAATTCCGCGATCAGCGCGGCGAGCATGGCGTGGATATCGCGGAGGCGCTCCGGAAAATGTTCCGGGCCTTTGCGCGTGGCGCGCAGCGCGCCGAATCGCAGCAAGCGGCAGCGGCGGCCGTCACTTTCGATAATGCCATAGCCGGTTGCGCCTGCGGCGGCCGGATCGACGCCCAGCACACGGAAGCAGTCAACATTTGTTGGTGATGAGATTGGCACGGCATTGAGTGTACGGCGGGGCGACGCGTCCGGCCACAATTTTTTGGGACGGATGTAGCACAGGCTTCAGCCGGTGCGGTCTAGTCTTTTGCAAGGACTAAGTTCCACAGGCTGAAGCCTGTGGAACTAAAAAGTACAGCTACTCCGCAGCCATGGCGGCTTGCATTTCTTTTTCGTCGATATCGAAGTTGGCGGAAACTTTCTGCACATCGTCATGCTCTTCGAGCGCTTCGATGAGCCGCAACATCTGCGCCGCTTGCGTGCCGGCGAGCTTCACGTAATTTTGGGGCACCCAGCCGACCTCAGCGGATTCTGCTTTAATGCCGGCCTTGGTCACCGCTTCACGGACAGCTTCGAAACTTTCGGGCGGAGTGAGGACTTCCCAGGCCACGCCATCGTCGCGCAAATCTTCTGCACCAGCATCGAGCACGATGGACAACATTTTATCTTCGTCCGCTTGTTCCTTGGACACGACAATGTCGCCCTTGCGGCTGAACATCCAGCCCACAGCGCCATTTTCAGCCATGTTGCCGCCATTTTTGTTCATCATGTGGCGGAGTTCGCTGACGACGCGATTACGGTTGGTGCTCACCACTTCGATGATCATCCCCACGCCGCCGGGGCCGTAGCCCTCGAACGTGACTTCTTCGTATTGCTCGCCTTCGAGCGTTCCGGTACCGCGCGCCAAGGCTCGCTCAATATTTTCATTGGGCATGTTTTCGTTTTTTGCGGCCAGAATCGCGGTGCGCAGGCGCGGATTGGAATCCGGATCGCCGCCGCCCACTCGCGCGGCAATGGTGATTTCGCGAATCACTTTGGTGAAGATACGGCCGCGCTTTGCGTCGGTGGCCGCCTTCTTATGCTTAATTGTTGCCCACTTAGAATGCCCAGACATGGTAATCGCCTCTTGGGAAGTAATTGGGGGACGAATCCCTGCTTATTTCCACGACAGTTTAGCATAGCCTCTATTGAATCGGAACAAGCGGTCTGTTTAGAGCTTCTGAAGTTTCGGTGGGGTTGCGCGAGAAACGCGCCCACTTTTCGACGGCAGGGGCGCTCTCCCGAAGTTGCGACATGCGTACGTCCGGCTGCCCCGGTTCCATTGGCTGGTTCGTATAAACCGCTTTGCCGCCGGTAGCCGCAAACTCCCAGACTAAATTTTTCGGCAGGAGTTCGCGCACCTGCTGTAGATGTTCATCGGGCACGACGAGGAACACACGCGAATTGCCTTGCCAAAGCTTGCTAAAGTCACTGTCATCAAAAAATCGCTTCGGAGCGTCTTTATATTTCGATCCGTATTGCAGATTGCTTTCCGATGCGTCATACAGCAATACGTTTCGATGGGTATAAAAGGCGATTCCAGGAGCCACGCGAATATCGCCGAACAGGGCGACTTGATCGCTGGGTTGCAGTACCTTGCTCAGTTCGCGCGCAAGCGTTTTCGAGGAAAGCGTGGGACTGAGGACGCCATAGGCGATATTTGCGGCCACGAAGAAACCAACCATGCCCGCGGCCATTGCAAAATTGGGATACCAGGAAATTCCACGCTCCCGCCAGATCCAGGCCAGCAAAAAAGCGATCAAGATGGAAAGCGAAGAAATGATAAGGGGAATGCGGAGATCGGCGACCGATTGGGGCGTCAGGTCCAGCACATGCGCCATGCTCGTTACGTATTTTTCCGGACTGCGCAAAGCGAGGTGGCTGGCGACGTCCGTAGCAGACTGAATCTTGAGCGAGCCTAGAATCAAGTAAGCGGATACGGCGGCGAACATTACTGCGACGCCTGCAAGCAATCGCTGGAACGTTTTCAGCCACTGCTGGTCTGACTCTTCCGCCTGAGCGATTCCGTACCCGATCAGCATCGCGATTGCGGGCCACGCTCCGAAGCTGTAGTACTCCATGCGCGATCCGCTCTCTAATGAAAAAAATCCAAGAATCGTGAAGGCCCACGCAAAAAGAAGCAAGCGGGCTTGCTCTCTCGGTGTTTTGGCTTCCCGCCACGCGCGCGGAAAAATCGGAGCGTTGCGGAACGCAAGTGGAAAAAAGAAGCTCCATGGGAATAGCCAGATCAGGTGCGAACTCCACCAGATGCCCAGCGGCACGGCGCCGTAATCGTGGGGCAGCCTGGTGCCCAGCGCGCGATTAATATGTTCGTTAATAAAGTAGGCCCACAGAAAGCCAGGCGTGCGCAATGCCGCCCAGATATGCCATGGCGCCGCGACCGCCAGAAAGATCGCGGCGCTGGAGACAGGACGCAGTTCGCGCCATCGGCGCCAGCTACCGGTGATCGTGATGTAGACGATGATGGCGGCCGCGGGGAAGAGCACGCCGATTAGCGCGCGGGTCATCACCGCTACGCCGCACAGAGCTGCCGCGCACCAATATCCAATGCGAGCATCGAGGCAGCCGGACCACGACCGCAAAAATAAATAGAAAATTCCCTCAAATGCGAGCGCGTAGATGGCTTCTGGAATCATTACGCGCGTAAAAATAAACATGCCCGCGCTGGTCGCGACGGCGAGTGCCGCATAAAGTCCCGCGCGCTGTCCGAAGAACCTTTTTCCAAATTCGAAGGTAAGCAGCACCATGCCAATCATGGCGAGGGCGAGCGGCAGGCGCGTGGCAAATTCATTTTGGCCCAGTAATTCGTAGCTCGCGGCCACCAGCCAGTAATGCATGGGCGGGCGAATGAGGTAACGCAGTCCGTCCATGTAAGGGACGACGAAGTTATGGCGCTGCAGCATTTCCTGGGAAACCATGGCATGCGCTGCGTCCACGTCATCGTCATCCAGCGCTGGCGTACCGGCGGTTCCGAGGTACAGGCCCGCCGAAAGAAGGAGCAGGCATAACAGTATCCACCGTGAACGCGCGTGAAAACTTCGCATCAACTAACCCTCACCAAAAACTAGAATAAGCAATTTGTAACTTTACGAGCGGGCCGAACGGAAACAATTGGCAGGACGGAATATTCCTCCGCACAGTCAAGCTGGTGCTGGCTCTCCGAATGTTTAAGGTGCGCACTTAGATTCGATACATTAGAGCGTACGAGGGTTGTGCTCGATTCAACATATTTACAAATTCGTCGTGGGGCGGCGCTCACATGGCGCCCATTTCGCGGGAAAGTTCTTCCGCCTCCTGGATCAGCGCTCCCAAGCTTACGGTGATCCCCTCGTTCCAGAACGCTTCGTTTCGCGCATCGAGACCGAAAGGGGCAAGCAACTCCACTACGTCTTTGGTGGAACCGGAGCGCAGCAAATCGAGATAGAGTGGCTCGAACCTCGCCCCAAGCTTTTCCTTTTGCGCGAAGAGACTCTGCGTCAGCAGTTCGCCAAAGGCATAGCCATACACGTAAAACGGGCTATGGAAGTGGGGAATGTAAGCCCACAGATGTTCCGAGTTTTCGTACGTAAAGATTTCGCCGTCCTTGCCGTAGAGCTCCTGCGCGGTCGTCAGCCAGATGGCGTCCAACTCTTCCACGGAACGCTTTTTCGG
The DNA here is from genome assembly GCA_035696345.1 of Candidatus Acidiferrales bacterium. Taxonomy (GTDB): domain Bacteria; phylum Acidobacteriota; class Terriglobia; order Acidiferrales; family UBA7541; genus Palsa-360. The sequence goes on along the minus strand of DASRQU010000102.1, from coordinate 25,737 downwards.
TTCCGACCACGTCGAATAGGTTTCGTCCATGCCGTGCAAGCGGCGCTCAAAGTTTGAGAAGCCGATCTGGCGGACGACCGTGTTGATCGTGCTATCGATCTTGGCCATGATCAAAGCCAGCAGCGAGCTTTTGTCGCCTGATTGCATGAGGCGTTCTTTCAAGAACGTAAAGGTGGTCATTTCGCCGAATACCGAAGCGGTTTCGCAATACGCGATGGGGGCGTGGAACATCAGCGGGCCTTGCGCTTCTCCGGCGAGGATGCCGTGCACGCCATGCCCAAGTTCGTGCGCCAGCGTCATTACATCGCGGTTCGATCCGAGGTAATTCAGCAGCGTGAAGGACACCGCTTTTCCGCCGGGCAAAACATGCGACGAATTGAAAGCGCCGCTGCGTTTTTCCTTTACCACGGGCACGTCAATGCGGCGGTCAGTAAAAAATGTTTTTACAAGTGCGGTGAGCGTGGGGCTGAAACTTTCGTACGATTTTTTCACGATACCTGCGGCTTCGCCGAAGGGAATCCGCGTCGTGTCCGCGAACGGCATGGGAGCATTGCGGTCGCTCCAACGCATTACATTCAATCCCAGGTGGCGCGCCTTCAATTTGTAATAACGCCGCGTCAACGTGCCGCCCAGGTTCGTCACCGCATTGTGCAGAACATTTACGACGGAGTCCGGAATGCGATTGGACTTGTTGCGGCCATCCATCGGATGCGCGTAGCCGCGCTCTTTTTCCTCCACCGCCTTCAAACCGGCCACCATGTACAGAGTTTGCGCGGAGTATTTTGCAAAATTTCCCGCGAGACCGCTGTTTACGCAACGCATGGCATTGGCGCGCTCGTCGGAATCTTTAGATTCGGCGATCAGGTGCATCATTTCGGTCAGGTTTTTTGTGCCGCTCTCAAAGTCGAAATTCAGGTCGGCTTCTACTTCATCGAAAAAATCGGCCCACGCACCGGAATTAAAAGGGGAGCGCTTGACCAGCGCGGATTCCACGGGCTCGCTCAAAAAGTGCCGCTTAAACGTGCGGATGTGCTCGATCCACGGCCGGTGCTTGGAGACGACCAGGTCTCGGTCATAGAATTTGTTCAGAGTTTCGTCCGTGAGCTGAACCAGCTCCAATTCAAAAAATGTCAGGTGCTCGCCCTGAACGTCGCTCAATTCGCGCTGAAAAGCGGCGTGTTTGGCTTTGATCGCCGCGTTGGTCAGATCCGTGCTTTCACGCAAGAACAGGTACGAATTAATTTTGCCGCTGAGCATTTCAATTTCCGAATAGTCCCGGATGGCCGCGCCCAGTTGTTCCGCAAGTTTCCCTTTGTACGCCGCGGAGAAATGTTTTGCCATGGCAGTAAGTTCCTTCAAATCCGCGTCCAGGCGAGGGTCCGTGATGTCCGTATATAAAATGCTTAAATCCCAGCGGATGTCATTTGCACTTTCAACCATGTTTTCCATGATGACCCTGGCCTCCTGGACTTAGTTGCATTATGAAACTATTCTAATAATTTTTGCCGCGCGTGATTTATCTGGCTTTACAACGCTTCCCGCGCTCGGTATTGTAGCCCCGCATCGTTGTTCGCCTGATTCCCGCTCTGCATAAAGTACAGGATATTGGCCGGAAGTACAGCTACCTGATTCGGAGCAAATTTCTCCGTCGATGTGGATTTTGGGAATGCAAGGCGCTTACAATGAAGCCTCGGAGCAGTGTCTCCATCAATGCCTACGCTCGTTGCATGCAGCGAAAAAGGTTGCAAGGGACAGGTGCCTGCTGCCCTCGAACCGGCGCGCTTGTGCATCCTCCATTTTACGCTCAAAATTGAAAGCGATTGCGCGCAGATGCGCCGCGAAACAGTTTACGGAAAGACCCCGCACGCCCGCCAATCTGAAATTATTAATTTCATCGCAGACAACGGCGAGATGCTCGCGCGAGCCTCCACCAGCGGGCTGCACCTGGCCGATGAAATGAAAGCGCGTATTTTGAATACTTTCCTCACTCTGATGAACCTGCGCGAAAATCTGGACCGCGCCGCCCTTCGCCAGCCCATCGGCCGCACCAGCGGATAAGCTTCCGTCCGTTCCGCGATCTCAATGTAAGAAATTTCTCCGCGTTAAATTAAATTTTGCGAGTAACGCCAGCGTAAAACTCAAGCCGCAATCAACCCGCCCTTTTTAAAAATGCCGAGGAGGAGCCGTGGAAATTTATTCTATCGGTTTTACACAAAAAACAGCCGAACAATTCTTCAGCTTATTAAAGAATGCGGGAATCCGGCGTCTGGTGGATGTGCGACTGAACAATGTTTCGCAGCTCGCCGGATTCAGCAAGCGCGAAGACCTGCAATATTTTCTCCGTGAAATTTGTTGCGCCGAATATCGACACGAGCCATTGCTCGCTCCGACGAAAGAAATACTAGATGATTACAAAAAGGCCAAAGGGGATTGGCCCACATTCCAGCGGCGATTCCTGAAATTAATGGCGCAGCGGCAAGTTGAGGCTAAATTGAGCATTAAAGATTTTGACGTTCCTACCGTTCTGCTGTGTAGCGAGCCTACGGCGGATCATTGTCATCGCAGGTTCGTCCTTGAATACCTGCAAAAGAAGTGGAAGATCGTGGAGATTCGTCATCTATAAATGTAAAACATCGCGGCCCTCAAAAACGGGCGGCCGCTACGAAGGCATGCAAACCGATTTTGTGGCGGTCCACCCGTCCTGGGATTTTCGGGACGGACAGGGCGACGTGCGTCGCACACGCGCCGCCTTCCAAACCTCTGGCGTTCGCTCGTTGAATCGCGGGATACTGTATACGGTTGGGATCACCTCATGAAACGCCACGTCAGCCTGCATCCACTTAGCCAGCACCACCATTTCGCGCTGATCCAGGCGCTGGAGATGCGGCGTGCGGCGGAATCGCCGCAGGAACAGCGGGCTGCGACCATTGAAAAACACGCCGCGAAATTTGTGCGCTTCTGGCACAACACCGGGTCTGTACATTTTCGCGAAGAGGAAGAAGTTTTGCTGCCGGCGTACTCCCGGCACATTAGGCTGGATCAAGACGCCGACGTAATGCGGCTTCTCGCCGATCACGCGGAGATTCGCGCTACCGTTCTCGATTTCGAGCAACAGTTTGCGGCAAAAACTCCCATTGAGGCGGAACGGATGGCGCATCTCGCGCAACTTCTGCACGATCATGTCCGCTTTGAAGAAAATTTGCTGTTTCCCCGCATAGAAAAAGTATTGGGCGAAAACGGCCTGAAAACAATGGGCCAAGGATTAACGCGCCTGCATTCCAAAAATGATCCCTGCGAGATTTAGGTAGAACAGGCTTCAGCCTGTTTTCTTTTGAATTTTTTCAGTGTGGAGAATTTTAAAATCCACAGGCTGAAGCCTGTGCTGCTAAACGCCGATATACCTGGCATATAAAGAGCGGGCGATGCTCGGGTCCTGCGTCCCTTTAATAATGGCGCGTCCATCGGCAAACACAGTCATCTCGTAGGGCGGCACGCGAAACCGCAGGAGAAAACCGTTCTCGCGCACTTCGGCCACGGTGGGCTCGAGGCGTTTTCCCAGAGCGGATAAATCAAGCTGGCGGCGGCGTTCATGGATCTGCACGGAATCGCGCCCGCACATCGTAAGGTGCGGTTGGGCTTCGCCCTCCAAGTAGCGGAAATCATGGCGAACGCAGGCGCGGCAATCCGCGTTGCGCGCCACGCGAACGGATTGAAATTTACCGGACCACACATCGAAGGAATTCAGGCGACCGCCCGCCAGCCCTGGTTTTCCGGTGAGCAATTTGATGGCTTCCGCGGCCTCGATCGACGCAATCACTCCGGCGGCTGCGCCCAGCACGCCTATCGTATCGCAAGTATCTTCCGAGCCGTATTTCTGACCGCCGTCAGCACTTTCGGATTCAAGCGCGCACGCGAGACAAGCCGTTTCGCCCGGTCGCACCGTGAGCGTTACGCCATAACTCGCGACCACAGCTGCATAGATCCACGGCACATTCAGGTGAATCGCTACGTCATTTAATAGAAATCGCGTTTCAAAATTGTCCGTGCCATCCAGGATCAGCGGAAAACCGCTCAACAATTCTTCTGCGTTTTTGGAGCTTACGTCGGCCACAATCCCTTCGACCGCTACGCCGGAATTAATGGCGCGCAGACGGCGTTCGGCCGCCACGGCTTTTGGCAAAGCTTCCTGTGCGTCGGATTCTTCAAATAAAGTTTGCCGCTGCAAGTTGGAAGGCTCGACAAAATCGCGATCCACGATGCGCAGCTTTCCCACGCCCGCGCGCACCAGCAGATTCGCGAGCGCCGTGCCGAGCGCCCCACAGCCGACCATCACAGCCGAAGATTCGAGCAAGCATTGTTGGCCCGCCTCGCCAATTTCGCTGAACAGAATCTGCCTCGAATACCGTTCGTAAGTTTTAGAATCCATGGATTAAGTTAAAGATCCCCAGTAGCACAGGACCTGGATACTTCTAGATTCAATTCAACCACTCAGCCCCGAACGTCATCATAACTTGCGGGCTTCGCGCAGGGAAATCCTGTGTAGGTTTCCGCGAGCAGCATAGAATTCGCGGCAAATCGACACCTTCGGCTATGCTACCCTAGCTCTGTTGTGAAGAGAGATGCCAATCGCTCAATGCTCATTTATTCGCTTAGCCGCATGGCTGGCGGCGTTCTGGTTGCTCTGTGCGAGCCCCCTCGCCGCGCAGAACACTTCCGCGGGTGAAATGTCTCGCGTAGTTGCCGTGCGTGTGGTCAGCGAATCAGGCGCGGTCCTGGAAGAAAATCCTCCCAAGTTAACGATCCAGCCCGGCCAACCTTTTTCCACGGAATCCGAAAGTGCGAGCCTGCGCGAGCTATTTCGTACGGGAAAATACGCGGACTTGCGCGCTGAATTGACTGACGTTTCTGGCGGTGTACGGTTGGATTTTGTGGTGCGGCAGAATTTTTACGTGAACCGCGTGCAAATCGATGGTTTGCACGAGCCGCCGGGAGATGCACTGGCGTTGTCCGCGCTCCGGCTGAATGTGGGGGAACCCTTTCGCGCCAGCGATATGAAAGATGCGCTGGACCGGCTCCGCCAAACGCTCGAAGATGATGGGGAGTACCAGGCCAAACTCACTTACGCCACGACACCTCATCCCGAAACGCTACAAATGGATATTGTGGTTCAGGTGATGGAAGGCCCCCGCGCGCGCGTCGGCGCGATTACCATTCAGAATCAAACTGGATTCCCTGAACAGGAACTTCGCGACCACCTTAAGATCAGCGAAGGCGGCCAAATTACGGTTGATCGCTTGAACCGCGCGGCGGACCGGGCACGAAAATGGCTCACCGGAAATAATTATCTGGGCGCGCGCGTTACGATCCATCGCGGAGCATATGACCCACAGACGAATCGCGTGCCGCTGAGTTTTGCAATGTTTGCCGGACTAGAAGTCCGCGTCGCGGTGGAAGGTGCCAGAATTTCCTCCGGCAATTTGCACAAGCTCGTCCCGATCTATCAGGAAGGCGCGGTGGATCAAGACTTGTTGCAGGAGGGCCGCCGCTCCTTACGGGATTGGTTTGAGCGCGCCGGATATTTTGATACGCAAGTCAGCTATACGGTCGCCGACGCTCCGGCGGGAAAATCCGGGAATACAACGCACCGCGCCGCGACAGTCGTAACGTATCAGGTAAATCGCGGCGATCATCACCGGCTGGTGAAAGTGGAATTCAACGGAAATAAGTATTTCAGCTCTGAACTTCTCCGCGGCCGGCTGAAAATTCTGCTCGGCGGCTATGCTTCGCCGGGGCATTACTCTACGGAACTTCTGCAGAATGACGTCGCGTCCATCCGGACGCTGTACGAGGCCAACGGATTTGAAGCATGCCAGGTGCAAAGCTCCCTCGTGGATAACTATCACGGGCGTACCGGCGATCTTTCCGTAACATTTGAAGTGCAGGAGGGTTTGCAGACTCGAGTGGCAGGCCTGGAGGTCGACGGCAACAAACAATTGAGCCAGGATGAACTTTTGAGCGTGGTAGGTTCCTCGAAGGGGCAGCCTTATTCTGAATTTAACGTTTCCTCTGACCGCGACAACGTTCTGGCCACCTATTACGACCAGGGTTTTTCGGAAGCGCAGTTTACCGCCGACGTTCAGAAAATTCCCGCGGCCGGGCCGAATGTGGGACCCACCGTGCGCCTGATGTATTTCATTACGGAAGGCAGCCAGGTGCGGGTGGCGCGTGTTCTGCTTGGCGGGTACGAGCACACACGCACGGGCGTGATTTCGCGCGAAGTGGGAATCAAAGCGGGCGAGCCGCTGAGCGAAGGCGCGGTGGTCGAGACCCAGCGTAAGTTGTACAACCTGGGAATTTTCAGCCGCGTGGCTATCGCGCCGCAAAATCCCGCGGGTGTGGAAACGAATAAGACGATCGTCGTGATGGTCGACGAGGCCAAACGCTACACGATTGCGTACGGTCTTGGATTCGAAGCGCAACGGCTGGGCAGCTCGACCAATGCGGCGGCTACAACTCTTAACTTTGCGCCGCGCGGCACGATTGAGCTTACGAAAGCTAATTTGACCGGGCGCGCCGATTCGCTCTCGTTTAAGGCCCGGGCCAGCACGATTCAAGGTCGCGCGCTGCTCACGTACATTGCGCCCAATTATTTCGCGTCTCCCAATTTCAGCTTACAGCTTTCCACGTTTTACGAAAACTCGCGCGACGTGCAGACCTTCGATTCCCGGCGGGCGGAAGCATCCGCCGGCTTGGCCCAAAAACTTTCTCCCACCAGCACGATTCATTACCGTTATGTATATCGCCACGTAGTTGCGAGTAACTTAAAAATCGCCGTCGAAGAAATTCCTCTGTTTAGCCAGAGCACGGAAGTTTCCGAGTTTGACGTGAACTGGTTGCGGGACCGCCGCAATAGCCCGTCGGATCCAACACGAGGAGATTTTGAAAATGTGGACGTGAGCCTCGCTGCCAAAGCCATCGGCTCTTCTGCGAATTTCATCCGTGTGTACATGCAGAATTCGACGTACCATCCGCTCGGGCGTCGATTTGTCCTTGCGCGTTCCACTCGATTCGGAATTCAGACAGTCTACGGCGATTCGCTCTCCACGGACATACCGTTGCCTGAAAGATTTTTCGCCGGCGGCGGCACGACCATTCGCGGATTTGGACTCAACCAGGCTGGCCCGCGCGATCCGTTTACGGGCTTTCCCATCGGCGGACAAGCGGAACTGATTTTTAACCAGGACTTGCGTTTTCCCATGCATCTCCCGTTCATTGGTGATCGTTTGGGCGGCGCCGTGTTTTACGATGCAGGCAACGTTTTTCCGAGCATCCGAACCATGTCATTTAGGCTGTCGCCCCCGGCGCCAACGTTTGATCCGAGCAATCCGAATGTTTGCCTGACGAATTGTACGAACAATATGAATTATTTTTCGCACACCGTGGGATTTGAATTTCGCTACGGCACGCCGATTGGCCCTGTGGCGCTCGACCTCGGGTATCAATTGAATCCCGCGAAATACTTGATTCAAAGCGGCGGCGCGTGCCCGCCGTCGCAGTCAGCGGCCTGCCTCACGAACGTCACCAGGCTCCCGGCGTTTCAATTTTTTGTGAATTTGGGGACGACATTCTGATGCGCGGGGCGAAGACTATTTTCGTTTTGTTTTTGGCTGCGATCTGCATGCCGGCAAACTTTGCGCGAGCGTCTTCGCCAGAGCCTCGGCCTCAGCAAGTCGTCGATCGCATTTTGGCGCGCGTCGAAGACGATATTATTCTGCAAAGCCAGGTGCGTGAGCTGGCTGCCTTCCAGGTCTTGATCGACGGGCAGGCGGAGAGCGAAGACAAGCTTCTTCAGGAACTGATCGAGCAGTGGGTCGTGGCCACCGAGGCCAATGCGTCCCATTTTCCGCAGCCCGCGGAATTTGAAGTGGACCGCGAGATGGCGCGGCTCGTGGCTCAGTTTCCGAATGTCGAGAAGTATCAGGCAAGACTCAAGGAGTTGGCGATCTCCGATCATCAGGTGCGTCAATTGCTGGTCCGGCAAATTTATGATGAGCGCTACGTCGATTACAAATTCCGGCCGTCCGTGCAGGTGGAAGCCGGGGATATTCAGGACTATTACAGGAACGATCTGGTTCCGGAGCTGCGAAAAAAGAATCAGGCGGTGCCGGTATTTACCTCTGTCGAGGAGCAAATTCGGGAAGTGCTTACCCAGCGGGGAATCAGCGCGCTGACCGTAAAATGGCTGGACGATACAAAATCGCGATTGAAGATCGAGATCGAAACACCGGACGGCAAGCAGCAGCCCTGATATCGATCGTTAGCTATGAACGGAACGAAACGAAAATTCGGATTGAAGCATGGGCTGGGGCTCGCCATCGGTCTGGCGATCATCCTTGCCCTACTCTTGGCGTATTTCATCGCCAACGGTTTCGCGGATCAATGGGCGCGTCGCACGATTGTCGCGCAACTCGAAAAGGCCACGGGAGCGCGTGTTGAGCTGGGAAATTTTCACATATTGTGGAGCAAGCTTACCGCGCGCTTTGACGGGTTGACGCTTCACGGGAGCGAACCTGGCGGAAGTCCTCCATTATTTCACGCTGACACATTGGTGTTCGATATCAACATCGACTCCTTCTGGGGACGAAAAATTTCGTTGGCCAACGTGGAGATGTCTCACTTCTCGGCCAACGTCCAGGTGGCCAAGGACGGTACGACGAACATTCCTGGACCCAAGATTGCAGTCAATACAGGCGCGCCGGATTTGCACAGCCTGTTTGATCTAAAAGTGGCGCAACTACATCTGAGCGACGGCACGTTGATCTGGAACGATCGGCGGATTCCCCTTGAGGCGAAAGGTGGTCGTTTTGAATTCGCCATGAATTACGTGAACGAAGCCAACGTTCCGGTTTATCTTGGCCAGCTCAGTTGGGAGCAATTTGAAATCGCGGCACTGCGCAATCTGCCATTCAGCACGAGTTTCACCAGCCACTTCACGTTGCGCCAGACTTCGTTTTCCATAACTCAGCTGCAATGGAAAATTCCGGGCGGCGAACTCGATGCGCAGGCCAGTCTCCCGAGTTTTGCGCAGCCCGCTTGGACCTTCCGCTACCGCGGCCAGGTTCGCCTGGAAGACATGTGGACCATTTTGCGCCAGCGCGGCGCGCCGGGCGGCCACGTTGATTTTGCCGGCGATGGAAATTATTCGCCCGAGCAGTTGAATGTCTCGGGGCGCTATACGGCGGATCGCCTGACGATGAAATATCAGTGGTTTCATCCGGGAAACATTTCCGCTCACGGAAGTTTTCATGCCGATGACAAAACGATTGACCTGCCGGACCTGGAAGCCGCGGCGATCGGCGGCAACGTCACAAGCCACGTGACGATCAATCTTGCCAAGCTGCAATTTCGCGCCGAGTCCAAGGTGCGCGGCCTGAGTTTGCGGCAAGCCATGGCCACGGAAGACAATCCCAGCCTGCCCATCAATCCGCTGCATTGGGACAGCCGCATGGATGCGGATGCAACGACAACTTGGACCGCGGATTTTCAACACGTCATCTCCCAGGGTTCTTCCGTCTGGACGCCTCCGGCTAATCCCGCGCCGGGATCCATTCCTACCGCGGCACATTTCGAGTTTAATTTCAACATGGACCGAAGTCAGTTCGAACTTTCTCCCAGTGAAATCACAACGCCATCGAGCCGCATTCAGTTTCGCGGCGACTTAAGCATGGTCAACACGTCTCTGGACTTGACCGTGGATACGCAGAATTTAACTCAATGGGATGATTTCATTAATAGACTGCGGGGCCCGGACGCGAATCCTGAAGTTTTGAAAGGACAATTTCATTGGGAGGGACGCTTGCTCGGCCCCCTCGATGGTCCCACTTTCGCCGGACACTTCAAGGGGACGGAAGCGAGCTACGGCCCGTATTACTGGGACGATCTCGAGGGAGAGTTAACATACTCCCCTGCAGAATTACTGCTGGAACGAACTCGAGCGCGGCGAGGGCAGTCGTCCGCGGATCTCGAACTGTCTCTCAATCTCAACAATTGGAGTTTTGAACCCCATAGCCAATGGACGTTCGACGCGAATCTGGTCGCGGTTGACACCAACGACCTCCAAAAAATATTGGGGACTACGTACGATGCACGAGGCATGTTAACCGGACAATTTCATTTGAAGGGAACTCGCGACCAGCCGGAATTTAACGGCCTCTTCGACGTTTCGAACGCCAGCGCAGGGACCTGGCGGTTTGAGCGCGCCCGCGGACAACTGTCAATGCATTCGGGCGAACTGCGAATAGCTAACGCCGAAGTACGGTTGGCGGCACATGCTCCGGGCGCTGCAGCGGGAATCGTGACGGGCAACCTCGACTACCACACGGACTCTGGAAAGGCCACGTTTGATTTCACGGGCGCCGCAATTCCACTGGAATCTATTGCCAAAATCCAGTCCTCGCGACTTCCCATTGCCGGACGCCTGAATGTGCAGGCCCACGGCGAAGGACTGCTGCGCGCTCCGGAACTTCACGCTACGCTTCGTTTGATCGATCTGAAACTAGGCGACGACGTGGTGGGAAGCTTTGACGGCAAAGTGGACTCCGACGGAAAAAATCTGCACGCCAACATTGACTCCGCAATGGCTTCTGGAAAACTTTCGGGCAAAGTGGACATAGGGCTGCAAGGCGATTATCCGGTGAGCGCGCAAGTAGTCGCCCAGCGCATCGACTTCAATCCATTTCTTGTTTCCGCATTTCATCTTCCCCGTTTGGAAGGCTCCAGCCTGGTGGATGGACAATTTGATGTGGCAGGTTTTGGCGGTCGCCCCGAAACGCTTGCCGTGGAATCCAATCTCTCTCGCCTGACATTCGATTTTAGAAGCGTCAAACTGGAAAATGTGGGGCCCGTTCGATTGACCTACCGGCGCGATGAAGTGCGCATCGAGCAGGCCAACCTGCGCGGCACGGACACGGACTTTCATCTGACGGGTTCGGCGCGCTTCGCCGGAGACCAAGCCTTAAATATGCGCCTCGACGGCGCCGTCAGCCTGCAATTGCTATCCAGTTTTTATCCGCAACTGGAAGCCGCGGGCAGCGCTCAAATCAATGCCACGGTGGCAGGCACGGTAGTCACTCCGCGATTCAACGGACGAGTTCATCTGGAGGGCGCGTCACTGCGCTTCGGCGATTTCCCGACGGGCCTCAGCAACGTGACCGGCGATTTTAATTTTGATGTGAACCGCATGGTGTTCGATAACGTTGTCGCGGAGAGCGGCGGCGGCCATCTCACCATTGGCGGAACGGTAGCTTACGGTGGCGGGCCGCTGAGCTATGTGCTCAACGCGCACTCCGACCAGATTCGCATCCGCTACCCGGTGGGAATGAGCTGGCTCGTGGGCGGAACGCTGCGCCTCTCTGGAAACGCCCGGGCCGCCACGCTCTCCGGGCGCATCAACGTTGATCGCCTGCTGATGGCCGAGGGATTCGATATCGCCAGCATTATGGCGTCGTCCAAGGAGCCTGCCAGCGGCCCCACTACAGCATCGTCCTTCCTGCAAAATTTGCAATTCGACGTTCAGGCCGAGTCCAGCCCGGATTCGCGCATGGAGTGGGCGGGCGCGCGCCTGCAGACCGATGCCAGCCTGCGCCTGCGCGGAACTTGGGAGCATCCCATCCTGCTCGGCCACATCCACTTATTGAGCGGAGAAATGAACTTTCGCGGAAATCAGTACACCATCTCGCGCGGAGATATTAATTTCGCGAATCCTTTCCGCCTCGATCCTGTAATGAACATCGAAGCGACCACCACAATTCGCCAATACGAAGTCACACTCGATTTCACGGGTCCCGCGAGCCGGCTCACTCTGGCTTACCGCTCTGATCCGCCGCTGCCATCGAGTGACATCATCGAGTTGCTCGCACTCGGCCAGACGGGTGAAGAAAGCGCGGCACGAACGGCTACCGGAAATTCCAGTGCCGGCGCTTCCACTCTACTTTCCGAAGCTATTTCCAGCCAGTTAGGTGGCCGCATTCAACGACTGTTCGGCATCAGCCACTTCAGCGTTGGACCGTCTGTAGCGACGCTGAACACGCAGCAAAACTCCATCGCCAGCGTCACCATTGAACAGCAAGTCACGCGCGGCCTGGTGATTACTTACATTACCGATGTAACCACCACGCAGTACCAGGTAATCCAGATCGAATATACGATTAACCGCGAATTCTCCGTGGTCGCCCTGCGCGACGAAAACGGAACCTTTGGCCTCGACGTGGTCCGGAAAACGCGCTTCAAATAGTGTGAGTCTGCTCATCAATAATTTTTGTACGTCGCGGCTGTACAGTCTGCGAAAAGTTGCTATTCTCTCGCAATGACAGCCTTATATTCGCCGCCTGTTTAGCCGCAACCGATAGCTAGGTGAAAATGGATACCTGTAGACTTGCTTCTCACCATAGGACTGTGATTGCGACACCCAAATCTCTCTCGAACCGTGGTAGCAGGATCTCCGGCCTGGGAACGCCAATCTCCTGATTGGCGTTCCACAATCCCAAAAGCACTACGCATGAACGTGCACGGCACATCGCCGTCCGATTCCCGGTTTCCAGAATATTCTTCGTGCTATCTTCAGCTGCGAGGAGTGCACATGGCTCAAGCTTCGGCAGATTACGTAAAACGAATTCGATCCGGGATGATCGTGGCGTTTGCTTTGGCCGCGATGGCCATGCCCGCGGACGCGCAAAAAAAGGATAAGAATAAAAATGCCGCGCCGCCTCCGGACATAACCGAGGAAATGAAGCAGGCCATGCGCGGGCCCGACTCGCAGGTGATCGACCAAACGATCGGTGAAGCGCTCGGCTACTGGCAAATTGGCGATACAGAGTCCCTGCACAAGTATTATGCGGAGGATGTGGTAGTGGTGAGCGGTGCGTGGGAACCGCCGGTAATCGGATGGGATAATTTCTTGAAGTCCTACCAGGCGCAGCGAGTCCAGATCAGCGGTGCCCGCATGGACCGCATCAATACTCTAATTAAGGTGAATGGAAATACGGCCTGGGCAACTTACCAATTCACGTACGCCGCGCAGATGAATGGAACTGTGGTTCAGTTTCACGGTCACACAACTTTATGCTTGGGCAAGCAGGCAGACAGGTGGGTAATTACTTTGAACCATTCATCGATCGTGGACTCTTCCGCCCCCGTGCCCGCGACGTCGACCGGTTCAACGCAAACTCCGGTCAAGCCTTAGAAGCTCATGAAGCCCGAATACATCCACACGCTCGCGCTTGCCAGCAACAGCATTCCGGAGATCACAGAGAGAGCGATGATCGGCTTGGTCAGCCGTGACATCCGGCTGATGATTGCGACTTGCTCCTGATAATGGTGCTGTTCCGCCGCGCCGATGAAGATCTGATCGTCTTCCCGCACCGATAGCATTCCCCGGTACACCACCAATGCGACCAGGACAACCGTGATCACGATCCACGAAATCATGAGTAAGTTGAGAAGTAATGTGCGTGTTAGGTCCAAGAGGTCCTCCTGATGACAACGACAGTGGCTCCAGCCGTATCGAGTCGTATAACACAGAGCTTAAACGTGGGCGAAGTATATCACTACTTTCCTAGCTTTTCGTATTATTGTTACCTATCAGGTACCCACCTTTGGAGCAAATCGCACACCCCACAACCCAGAAATCGTCTAAAGGCCGCAGCGATTCCACTCCTGCTTCCCATAAATTCGTGCCATTCGGTTCGTTCACCCATGTAACGCGAAACTTGGCCGTGCGCTGCGAGAAATGGTTGGTAAGTTCTACCTCAGCGCTTTTTTGCAGGGCCTTCGATGTCCAGATCATCGCCCGATGCACGCCGATCACGCCTGTAGAGGTAGTTTCCTCAAATACAATTCCATCTGCCGTGATCCCGCGAATTTCGACGGGAACCCGCATGGCGACCCGCGCGCTTTGGCGAAGATTGTCAAATTGAGAATTGTCAGACACGCGATTGTGCCGGAACCGCTTCCGGATCAAATGTTTCCCAAGGCTATGACATGTCACGAAATATGGCAACGTGTACTTACTGGAAGGTAAAAAAACCGTTTGAAGTAGTGTTCCGCGATAGCAACAGGCCTCCGTGGGAGGCTCGACCCACAAAGGTTTTATCAATTGACGGAGTGGCGCCAGCTAAGTTTCGGACTAATCTGCGATTAAGTGACCATGCGATCGATGACTATTTGAGACCTCTATGCGAGTATTCTCGACATTTCGTCCTTCACTCTGGATTCAATCGTTGTTTTGAACAGTGACATGAAAAACGGCAGCGTCGTTTGTACGGTCACGTCCGATGGATTTACCGTGACTGTTCCGATGAACTGCAAATTCTGGGCGGACATCTCGAAAGTTCCCCGATAGCCGTTCCATTCCTCACGCAGGCCAGCAACCTTGTCCGAATACTGCGTTTTGGCCTGGGCGATTGCAGATTGAATTCGCCGCAGCGCTTCGTCCTGTGAAAGTTGATGGGGAATTGACACAGTTAATTCTGGCATCGTTTGTCCCTATCTTATGAAATTGAGTCGCTATCTTTCATTCGCTGGCAGCCCTGAAGTCGCCGCTAACAACCGACTGTCGAACGCCATGACGATGACACTGCAACCTAACTTCTATAATCATTCCATTCTTTTTCCATGACTTTTGCCATTTCTTTTCCGGCTCGCCGCAACCACCTTCTGTTTCTTTTTCGAAGATCGGCAAGCACCCGGCTGACTTGCCCTTTCGAACCCAGGTGTATGTTCGCCGTCTCTTTGCCCATCGCATTCAGCAGCGTATATTCGTCCCGCTCTCGCGGGAAATTGCCAATCTCAATGGGATTCGAATCAGGCGACAACCTCCGAATAAGCCATCCCTTCTCAACCTTCTGATAGGGATCATGAGATCGAATCGCCCAGCCAATAAGCCTGTCGTAATATCGTTCTCCGCGACCCTTTTGTCCTGCGTTCCACACGGACGCGGAGGGGACAGTGGCCTTCATCTCGCGTGCAATATATCCGCCCTCATAATGAGCAACTGCAACGAAACGCGCTTGCCCCAAGCTCCCCATCCCCGCCTGTCTGCGTACAATTTTATAATCCACCTTCGGCGGCAGATTCCGTTTCAGCACAGACTTGGCTTCTGAAGGGACACCGCGAGGGTTCACGGAAGGCAATTCGACTAACTTTCTCCAGAAGTCTTTGGCAGGCTTAATCGCCTCGATGCCCAGGCGCTTCATGTTTTGTTCCTGTTCCGCCAGTACAAATGGGCATCCACCGTCGCGCATCGCTTCTGTGTAGCCTTCCAGGATCGCGTCGCATCCGTCCCGGAACTTAATTGTCAGAGTCCGAGCATCAGTAACCATTTTCACGCTGGCGGCCAGCCGAATTAAATCGTTCGTATAAGGAAGAGGATAAGCGTCATCGAAATCGTCCACTCCCCAGCAAAGCCTGCCCTCACTATCGCGCCACGTGCCAAAACTGCCCACATGCAGATCGCCGGAGCAGAGTATTTTTGGAGCATGGAGCACATCTTTGCAGAACTCGGGCCAGAGTTGCGTCCATCGGTAATACGCTCCCCGAAAAAAGAAAAATGGATCTTGGCGCATTTGTGCATGCTTCAACTTCAGCCCAGATTCCACCACGTGTGTGCAACCGCGCAACCACATTTCGTAGCTGGCTGTAGCTTCTTTTATGTCCATTCAATCAGTCCCTTGCACGCTCGGGCATGTTGCTTACGGCAGACCCCAATGCCTCGCGATCCTGGACCTTCCATATTGACCGCTTCGATGGGCGGAGCTCATGCTGGATAGACCTGAAATTCAAATAAATCGTCGTGTAGCGCAGCGGAAAAGGAATTGTGGTGAAAATTAGCTGGCACGGTGACAGCAGCGCATTGGCGCGGTACAATATCGGCGTTGCAAATCAAACCACCGATGTAATGCAACGAATATGTCGCGCCTCATGTGTTAAAGTTCGCCGCGCAATGCCTGCGTGGCGGGCCTGCGAGTGATAAATCGCTGTTGAAGTATTAATGCCCGAATGGCGGAATTGGCAGACGCGCTAGCTTCAGGAGCTAGTTCTCGCAAGGGAGTGGAGGTTCGAGTCCTCTTTCGGGCACCATCTTTTTAATCGTTTTTGCTTTTCGTGATTTTGTAGCGTGCCCTCCAGAATCGGCCAGTTTTTCATCGAATGCGTTAGTATCCTTGCCCGGACTGGTCCTGGGGCAAGTGCCAGTAGAATTGCCAAACTACCAAAACAGACAGGTGCGCCGATACAAGAAAGGTACCCCGGTAGGCGATTTGATTGATACGGTGCTGACAACCAGCGAAGAGAACGACGCCAAGCTATCAACCGATTCGCCAACGCCGGAATCAACTACGCCATCATCGTCCACAAAATTAAAGAATTGGTCCGATTGAATCGGGGCGCGCCGTACTGTACTGCAAACCAGCAAACTACAAGAAAACTCTGTATCTCCAATTCCATGAGATTCGGTGTACGTATCGTACTCATGCCGAATCACCGAGATAGATTCATTTGGTTGGCCCACCAATTCGAGTTGGTGACAGCAGATTTGGAAAAGGCCGCCACTGCGGAACAACGCAGGGAATCTCTTAGAAGAATGAGAGTTATCATCGATGAAGTTGATGAACTCATTGATACTCAGGATTTGGAATTGAAGCAAGACAACAGCGCACGCAGCATGACAAGAAAAAAGCTGGGGCGGTCACACTGGCCGGGTTAATGGCCGGCACGGTGATCGCCCTTAACGATTACAAACACCTTCACATGGAGGCGCGCGCCGAATTCCCGCACCCAACAAATTTCGTTGCTGGTGGAGCAACGATTTTCTTTGACAATGAAGCCTTCTTTTTTAGTTAAATCAAAACTCATCCCGCCTATTTCAATTTTTCTGAGCCCGCTGCTGTTAGCCTGTCTCTTCAGAGGCGGGGGTTTAGACGATGATGATTTCAACGTCAAAGCGAGGGTGCCAGCCGTTGTTCGGCTGCACTTAGGCGTGGCCACACAACGTTAAACGGATAATTTTCAGTGATATTTACATCCATCCCCCGCCTCTGAAGAGGCAGGCTCACAACATGAGCGCGCTAACTCAGGATGGTTGAGCGCCAACTGATTTTTTCGGTGTTGTTCTAACGTCCTGGGTCCAGATCGCGCATGATCACGTGAAGCACTTGCATGGACCGCCGCGCGTCCTGCTCGCTCACTTGCAGATTGGTGTTGCCCTCTGCGTCGATTGTGTCGCGGTAATGCCGCGCAATTTGCGGAAGTCGCGCGCAACCGCTGCGAATGAGTCCCGCTTTCTCGGCAACAACTAATCGCTCATTGAACGACCAATCCGAAATCTTCCCCGTTAGGTCATCTGCGCAAGCCATAGCATCGACGCCGTGGTGTTCCAGCGCGTCGGTCACGATAGCTTCCAGAATCCCGCACGAATTGTTCAACGCTTCCTGATATTTGTGTTGCTCGAGCGCGTCGCGGCTGTCCGCATACGCCTGCTCCAGCACCGGTCGAATCTCAGCGTCATGCACAAATTCGAATCGGCGGGGCTGCGGTGGCACGGACGCGGTAGCTGCTGCTTGTCCCTCACTTCCCATGCGTGAAAGCGAAAGCACGGCCTGATCCAGCACATGGACGAGCCGCTTGACAATCACCGCCGGTGGAACCATGTCGACTACTTCGCCCAATTCCGTGCGCAGCAAAAACGATTCGCTGAATGCGCGCGCCAGCCAGTGAGCTTTGCTGCCTCCAGATAATTGATTGATCGCCACGCCGCAATCCTGCTGCCAGGCGCGATTGGCCACGAGCGATGATTTGTTGGTGGGATCTTCGGTAAGCGATTCGCGAAGCTGGTTGCCGCGGCGAATTAAATGATCGAGGTGCGAAAGATTGGAGTCGATCTGCGCGCGCAGGTTGTCATCCATTTCCTGAGTCTCCGCCTACTTCGTGGGGGAATCCGAATCCTTCTTCGCATGCAATTGTATATCGGCAATCTGGTCGATGTGATTGCGCATAGCCTGCGACGCGCCATCGGCGTCGTGTTTGCGCAGCGCGGCTACCACTGCCGCGTGCCCGTCGATCGAGCGCGCCGGGCGCCCTTTTTGCAAAAGGGAATTCGTCCGCGAATCCACCAGCAAATCATTGAGCGTCGCCATGATGCTCATCACCACGCGATTGCGCGTGGCTCGCGCCAAAATCGCATGGAATGCCGTGTCCTCAGAAATGGCGGATTGTCCGACTTTCAGTTTTTGACGCTGGGCTTCCAGAATTCTCTGCAGCTCGGCTAAATCTTCGTCCGTGGCCCTCGTAGCGGCCGCGCGCGCCACCGCAGGCTCAAACATGCGTCGCACATCGAGTAGCTCATCCTGCAAATCCGCGCGATAGCTCATCACCGACGCGAGAGGAGCCACGAGCCGATCCACCGAAAGCTCCAGCGGAAACGTGCCTTGCCCGTGGCGCGTTTCGACCAAGCCGATGGTTTCAAGGGTGCGCAGCGCATCGCGAATCGATCCGCGGCTCACTCCAAAACGTTCCGCGAGATGACGTTCAGAGGGAAGCGGTTCGCCCGGCGCAAACGTACCGTCGAGCATCAAGACGCGAATGCGGTCGGCCACCTCTTCGGCGACACGAGTCTTTTTGATGGGAATAATGCGTGAATCCGCAGCGGCAGGCTGCGCTAAGCGCTTGACAGTGCTGCGCTCCGGTGTTATTCTCTCGTTGTCAACTGGTTCAATCACTGATCCAGTGTACCACAGAATCACATGAGCGAAAAGCTTTTTGAGTTCATGACTGCTGGTTCTCCCCGCGCCGTCTCCGGTGCCATTGAGCAATTCGCTATCGGTCTAGGGAGCCTCACCGCGGTAGTCGTCCCCTGGGAAAGTGACAAGAGCACTCTGACCATGGCGGTCGCGTCCACGCAGGGCGAAGGTTGGGCGCTCGAGCACACCAACATTGGCACGCTGCGGCTTGTGGACCTCGGAAATGACAAGACTCGCGTGGAAATTTTTTCGGACTTGAAAGATCACGCCGAGCAGCAAAAATTAGCCAACCTTTTTGCCCGCTTCAGCAGCCAACTCCAATCCCAATTTCAGGCGGCGCAGTGACCGAATCCACGCCTTCTTCGCCGGCCACGACGCTTACGTTGCGCGTGGCGGAAGCGCGTGTGGAAGATGTGGGCAGAGCGATTGCGCGGCTGGCGCCATCCGATCTGCAACGCATCGGCGCCCAAGCCGGCGACGTGGTGAGGGTCACGGGCGGCACTTCGAGTGTGGCGCGCGCGGAGGTTTCGGACGAGCAGCACGAAGGCTTTGTGCAAATTGACGGCACGGCGCGCAGCAATTGCGGCGTCGGCTTGCAGGAGCAAGTGAACGTCACGCCCGTCGAGCATTCGCAAGCCCTCGCCGTGCGGCTTTCTCCCATGTGGATTGGCGCGGCTCCCGCAATCATTGCTGTCGAACGCATCGTGGAAGATTTAACGGGCGTGCCGGTCACGCAAGGCTGCATCGTGCGCGTGCCCACTTTTGCCAAGGCCGTAAATTTTCAGGTGGTGCGCACGATTCCTTCGGGGCCGGTGATTATCGGCGCGAAGACGGACATCCGCATTGTGGAAGGCGAGCAGACCGCGGTTCGCGCGCCGGCCGTTTCGTACGAAGATATTGGCGGGCTCGAAAGGGAAGTGGCGCGCGTTCGCGAAATGGTCGAGCTGCCGCTAAAACATTCGCGCATTTTTGAGCGGCTGGGAATTTTTGCGCCGAAGGGCGTGCTTCTGTATGGTCCGCCGGGCACGGGCAAAACTTTGCTCGCACGCGCGGTCGCCGCGGAAAGCCGCGTACATTTTATTTCGCTGAACGGACCGGAAATCATGCGCAAGTTTTATGGCGAGAGCGAAGCCAAGCTGCGCGAAGTGTTTGAAGAAGCCGCGCGCCGCGCCCCCGCGATTCTTTTTATTGATGAAATTGATGCGGTCGCGCCCAAGCGCGCCGAAGTGTCGGGCGAAGTGGAAAAGCGCGTCGTGGCCCAACTCCTTGGCTTGATGGATGGTTTTGTCTCGCGCGGCCAGGTCATCGTGATTGGCGCGACGAACATTCCCGAAGTACTCGATCCCGCGTTGCGCCGCCCCGGTCGTTTCGACCGCGAAATTGAAATTGGCGTGCCCAACACGCAGGCGCGGCTGCAAATTCTAAAAATTCACACACGTGCGATGCCGCTGGCTCCTGACGTAAATCTCCAGGAAATTGCCGAGCATTCGCACGGCTTTGTGGGCGCCGATCTGGAAGCGCTTTGCCAGGAAGTGGGCATGATCGCGCTGCGCGGGTTCCTGGCGACCGCGCCGCTTGAAACCGATGGCGCGCCTCCGGTGGATTTGAGCGGACTGCATGTGACGCGTCAGGATTTTGTTGCGGGCTTGAAAGAAGTCGAGCCGAGCGCGACGCGCGAATTTTTTATCGAAAAAAGCACCACCACTTTTGCCGACCTCGGCGGCAATCTCGATCTAAAACGCTTGCTCGATTCCGTGGTCGAGCATTCGCACATGCACAACGAAATTTACGATCAGGTGGGCCTCGCGCCGCCGCGCGGCATTCTGTTCGTCGGCCCGTCGGGCACGGGAAAAACGGCGATGGCGAGAGCGCTTTCCGGCGAGAAGCAGATTCCGCTCATCGCCATTGACGGCCCGCAGCTCTACTCGAAATGGCTCGGAGAATCCGAACGAGCGCTGCGCGAAGTTTTCAAAAAAGCGCGCCGCGCAGCTCCCTGCATCCTTTTCTTTGACACGATCGACGCGCTGGCCCCGAAGTTTGGCGTCGATCATCTGGGCTCGGACATTTATCAGAGAATTTTAAGCCAGCTCTTGCGTGAAATTGATAACCTGCGCGACGTGAAAGGTGTGCTATTAGTAGCAGCCACGAACCGCCCCGAACGAGTTGAACCTGCGCTCTTGCGCAGCGGCAGATTCGATTATATTCTTCCGTTCGCGAAACCCGGCGCGGCGGACCGCGCGGAAATCATGCGTCTCTGCTGCCGCAAAGTTCCGCTCGCGCCCGACGTGGACATCGGCGAGTTCGCAGCGCAGCTGGACGGGTCCACCGGCGCAGATATTGAAAGCTTGTGCAAGAAAGCGACGCTCCTGGCGATTGCGAAATTTCAGGGCGGCGAGGTCGGTTCCAAGTTCACGGTTCGACGAAGCGACTTTCAATCCGTACTGGATTCCCATCGCGGTAGTCCTGCCCAGTTGAAAGACTCGTTGAAAGATTCGGCCGCACGTTCCGGCAGCGCAGAGGGATTCACTCTGGCACGTATCCATCTCGACGACAAAGAGGTTCGATCATGAGCTATACAGAACTCACCGTTTGGACGCGCGGCATCATCATGGACAAGGAGGGCCGCGACATCGTCAATTCCGTTGGCGCATCTGCCCGCACCGAAGGCAAGTTTTCGCAGTCCATGGAAAACTATGTCGATAACCCGGACCGCACGAATGCGCCCACGCGCAAGTATTGCCGCGTGAGCGATAGCGTGATCGAAAACGCGCTGACCTACGAAAATGAGCACCCGAACATCGTGGTCCTCGTCGAAGGTACCATGGTCAAGGGCTGGGACTACATGCGCGGAATGCCTCCGGGCGGCACGCTGGTGATCAATACGCACTACACGCCGGAGTACATGATCCGCTTTGTGCCGGGAGCCGAGCGCCTGGCGCAACTCGTTTGCGTCGACGCGGCGAAACTCGCGGACCACAAGTGGCTTTACTACCGTCTCGGCGAACTCGGCCTCGACCGCCTCTCGACAGAAGGCGCGGCGGAACGTAGCAAGGCGGTTGCTCCGGACATTGCGGCTCCGCTGATCGCGGCGGTTGTGAAAACAACGGGAATCGTAAAGATGGAAACAATCGAACCCATGATTGCGAATAAAGCGGCGTTTCATGCCGCGCTCAAAGAGCTGCACATCATGAAGCTGAACCCGGTTACGGCCTAGAAAAATTTTTGCGAGGGTGCGGGCTCCATGTGGAGCCTGCCAGAATGGGGACCGAACATGTCGACCAAAGGTACACACATTCCCGATTGGCTGAACGTGCCGTTTGCCGGAATCACTCCGGCGCCGTCACAGGAAAAGGGTCAGGACCTTTTTCCGACTGGAAACTGGCGCGCCATCCGCCCGGTTTACCGTGACAAGTTACCGCCCTGCAACAACGCTTGCGGGACGAACGAAAAAATTCAGGGCTACCTCGACCTCGTGAAGCGCGGTAAATATCTGGATGCCTACGCGCTGATCAAGGAAGACATGCCGTTCCCTTCCGTCACGGGCCGCGTGTGCTACCACCCGTGCGAACAGGCCTGTAACCGCGGCCAGTATGACGAAGCCATTTCGATCCGCGCGGTCGAGCGATTCCTCGGCGACCTCGGCCAGGCGCTGGCGAAAGATGTGGTGAAGGCTGGACCATCGAACGGCAAAAAAGTTGCCGTCGTCGGATCAGGTCCCGCGGGCCATAGCGCTGCATACCAACTCGCGCGCATGGGCTACAAAGTTACGATTCTCGAGCGCTCGCCGAAAGCCGGCGGACTGAATCGCGGTGGCATCCCGGACTGGGTTTTGCCGCAGGCTGTGCTGGATCGCGAAATTCAGCGCCTCGTCGAACTCGGCATCGAGATTAAGACGAATGTGGAGGTCGGCAAGGACATCACGCTCGAGGATTTGAAAAAGAATTACGACGCCACGGTGTTTGCTGTCGGCCTAACAGAGTCCAACAGCGCGCGTGCGGAAGGCGAAGACAAAGCGGGAGTGCACTACGGTCTGCCGTTCCTGCGCGACATCGGCATGGGCGTATCGAAAGTAAAGCTCGGGCCCCGCGTCGCAGTGATCGGCGGCGGAAACACCGCCATCGACTGCGCGCGCGAAGCTCTGCGCCAGGGCGCCATCGAAGTCACGATGATTACGGTGGAAGGCGTGAAGGACGAAATGCCTGCTTCGCCCGAAGACCTGCACGACATGATGGAAGAAGGCGTGGAACTGCTGCACGGCCTGGCGGTGACTTCGATTCTGGGCGACGGGAAAGTCGAATCGCTTCAACTCCATCCCGCGCGTTTTACGGGCAAGATCAATGCTTCTCCCATTGCTATCGATCGCGAAGCGACCGCCAAGAAATTCGCCGTCGACAACGTGATCATTGCTGTCGGGCAACGGGCCAAGCTCGATTGGATGCCCGCCGAATACAAAACCGAGCGCGGCACGATCAAGATTGACGAGTTTGGCCGGATCGGCAACTCGAACTTTTTCGCTGCCGGCGACGTGGTGCAACTCGGTTCCGGCCAGCCACTCATGGTCGTCAATGCGGTGGGCGATGGCAAGCGCGTGGCGTTCAACCTGGATAAGGTGCTGCGCAATGCTCCACTCGAACCGCGCACAGTACCCATTGACGTGATCGTCGAGCTGGGACGGATGAACATGACGTACTTCCCGCACTTCCCGCGCGTGAAACAGGCCATGCTGGCGCCGATGGCCCGCAAGAGCACCCAGCAAGAAGTGATTCTCGCATACTCCGAAGAAGAAGCCACGATGGAAGCCGCGCGCTGCTTCAGCTGCGGTACGTGCAACGCCTGCGACAACTGTTACCTCGTGTGTCCCGAGCCGTGCATCGTGCGCTCCGTGCGTTCGAACGGCCTGTACAAAATTCTGGTCGATTACTGCAAGGGCTGCCGAGTTTGTATCGAGGAGTGCCCAACCGGGTGCCTCGAGGGCGTGCCGGAACTGGATTTCGATACGGGTGTCGTTCGAATGGATACTGCGTTCGCGATTTCGCAGGGCTTGCATGGACGCCAGGCGGAACAGTTGGCGCATCTATCCGATCGTCCCGCAAAGAATGTTTAGGTTTCAGTAGGATAGGCTTCAGCCTGTCTGGTTTTAAGTAAGGTGTTATTCAGATTGTGTGGTTCGAACATGCGTTTTTGAAGCTGGCTAAAAAGTCAAAAGAAGACAGGCTGAAGCCTGTCCTACTAAAGCGGAGTAAATCATGGCAACGCTTGTGGCAGGCAAGAAGAAGACAGTTCGAATTAATGGCTGCGTGGCCGCCGCACAGGCCGCCAAGTATGCTGACGTCGACGTCATCACCGCTTATCCCATTCGCCCTTACACGGCGACCATGATGGCGCTGGCGCAAATGGTGGCCAATGGGGAACTGGACGCCGAGTACATCGTGGCGGACAGCGAGCACTCCCAGTTGAGCATCGCGCACGGCGCATCTTCGAGCGGCGCGCGCGTGTTCACCGGAAGCTCTGGCGTCGGCGTGCAGTATGGCTACGAGTTGTACTCGCCGATCTCCGGCAGCCGCATGCCCGTGCAGATGATGATTGCGGACCGCACGCTCGACCCTCCGGGCGATTTCGGCTCGGAGCACACGGACGCGCTTTCCACACGCGACATGGGCTGGCTGATGGGCTGGTCATGCGACGCGCAGGAAGCGTTTGACAATCACCTGATCGGATACCGTATTGGAGAAGACCCGCGCGTGCTCTTGCCGCAAATGGTTTGCCAGGACGGCTTCTTCGTTTCACACATTGTGTGCGATGTGGATCTTCCGGATCAAGGCCAGGTGAATGAATTCCTGCCGCCTTACAAGCATCCGTATCCGCTCGATCCGCGCCACCCGGTCTCACACGGTCCGCAAATCATGCCGGAGCAAGGGCCGCCGCTGCAGCTTGAGCGCGCACGCGCCATGGAAGGCTCGATGGCCGTGATCGAACAGGCGCACGAAGAATTCGCAAAAATCTTCGGCCGCAAGTACGACCCGTGGATCGAAGAATACATGACGGAAGATGCGGATGTGGTGTTCTTCCTGCAAGGCGCGCACGGTGTTACGGCGCGCTACGCGATCAAGCACATGCGTGAACGCGGCGCGAAAGTTGGCTTGGTGCGATTGCGCACCATTCGGCCGTACCCGACCGAACAGGTTAAAGATTGCCTCAGCAAATTCAAAGTGGTCGGCGTGATCGAAACGAACATGGGCCTCGGAAGTGTAAGCAGTGGCGGTTCGCTATACGCCGAAGCCGTTGCGGCGCTTTACGAAAGCCAGAAACGCCCTTTGGTTTTCTCGTTCATGGCTGGAATGGGCGGTGAGGCGATCGTGCTCAAAGAATTCTATTGGATGACGCAAAAAATGCTGGAAGCGCAGAAGCGCGGCAGCATCGAAAAGCGCACCCACTGGGTTGGATTTGAAGAGTAATTCGTTTTAGGGATAGCCATTTTATTGATGCGACGGCTTGAGGTTTTTGCACTAAAATAGGTCAGTGCGAAGGTTCGGGACCGCCATCCGGAGGAATTGAAAATGTCCATTATCGAAGTCGAGCGACAGATACTGCCGATGTTCGGCAGCCCAAATCAAGGGGCGCGATTTTACAATCCCGAATTGCCGTCAACCGAGCCTTTCGTTCCCGGCCACCGCACCTGCGCCGGATGCGGCCCGTCGATCCAGTACCGGATGACGAGCAAAGCGTCGGGCGACAACACGATTCTCGTCGGGCCGACGGGTTGCATGTACGTGGCGAACAGCTCGTACCTGTGCACTCCTTACAATGTGCCCTGGGCGCATACACAGATCGGCAGCGCCGGCAGCTTCACCGCAGGGGTCGCAGCCGCCTACGAGGCGATGATCCGCAAAGGCAAATACAAAGGCAAATTCCCGAACGTCATCTGCGAAGCCGGCGACGGCAGCGC
>DASRQU010000101.1:0-91999 GCA_035696345.1 Candidatus Acidiferrales bacterium | reverse complement strand
GGCATCACGGCCGCCGCGCCGGCATCGATCAGTTTGCGCGCAACAACGAGATCGTCGTTCGTATACGGCAGTACGACGAACCCTTCCTTCACCAGAATCTGCGTCGCCCGCACAAGTTCTTCCGTGTCCGGAAACAATGTCTGCTGATCGCCAATCACTTCCAGCTTCACCCAATTGGACAATCCAACTTCGCGTCCGAGGCGCGCCGTGCGCACAGCTTCGTCCGCGTTGTAGCAACCGGCCGTGTTGGGCAGAATAAAAATCTTCTCACGGTCGATATAATCCAGCAGCGATTCTTTCGTCTTGTCGGTCAGGTTCACGCGACGCACCGCCACTGTCACCATGTCCGCGCCAGACGCGGCATGCGCGCGTCCCATTTCCTGATGGCTGCGATATTTTCCCGTTCCAACGATCAGGCGCGAACGAAACGCGCGTCCCGCAATTACCAATTCATCGCTCATGTGTTTCTCCTGAATATTTTCAAGCTTACCGTATTGTAGCTCGCCCCGCAGCAGGTGCCCAACAATCGCAAGTTCCCCGCGGGACCTCGCGCCGGGAGAAAAACTGCCCTCTCCATCCCGAACGGCACGGGACGGAGAGGCCTCAACGAAATCCAATGCGCTTGGATCGCGGCTTTTGTAGAGGCCGCCCCGTTTTCGGGCGGGCACCTATTGCGTAAGTACTATCCAGACCGACGTGAGGCAAGACAGCCAAATTAAGCCGATCAATGAACGTCACACGCCGCCGCTTCCAATTTTACGAAACCCGCGGCGCGTCCGCGTACAATCCTTCAATAATCTGCCCATAGCGCTCGGCGATCACGCGCCTTTTCAATTTCAGCGTGTATGTAAGCTGCCCGCCGTCGAACGTAAAATCGTGATCCAGCAATGCAAATTTCTTGATCGTTTCATACTGCGCGAGTCCCGAATTAATCCGCGCCACTTCCTTGTCGATCAATCCGTGCACCCACGGATCAGCGGCCATCTGCTCGTGCGAAGCAAACGCTCGGCCCTCGGTGCGCGCAGCCGCTTCTACGTTGGCGAAGTTCGGCACAATCAATGCACCGATAAATCTACGGGCGTCGCCGACCAACACGGCATTGGAAATCAGCGGGCTCACCTTCAGCAGATTTTCAATCGGCTGGGGCGCCACAAACTTTCCCGCAGCCGTCTTGAATAAATCTTTTTTGCGGTCTGTTACATACAAAAAGCCTTGCTCGTCAATCTTGCCGATATCCCCCGTCGACAGCCACCCATCCGACGAAATAACCGCAGCGGTATCTTCCGGCTTCTGGTAATACCCCTTCATTACGCACGGGCCTTGCACCAGAATCTCGCCATCCTCCGCGATGCGCACGTGTACATTTTCAATCGGCTTCCCTACGGTCCCCACTTTATTCGTGCCGGGATAATTTGCGCTCACCACGGGAGAAGTTTCCGTGAGTCCATATCCTTGGTACACCGGAACGCCCACCGCCCAGAAAAATTCCGCGATCTCGCGCGAAAGCGGTCCGCCGCCGGAAATAAAGGCGCGAAAGCGCCCGCCAATCCCTTCGCGAATCTTCGAGTAAACAATGCGGTCCGCCCAGCTCCACCGAAAATTCATCGTGTAGGAAGCGTTTTCGCCATACGCCTTCCACCGCACAGAATCGCGTGCGACGCGCATGGCCCAGTCAAAAAGTCTGCGTTTCATCCCGGTGGCTTCATGGCCCTTTTGCTGAATGTTGGCGTACAACTTTTCAAATACGCGCGGCACCGCCGCAGCCAGCGTGGGATGAACTTCAAGCAGCGCTTGCGGCAATTCTTCCATCCGCTCCACGTACGAAATTGGCACACCGTGAAATAAATATGCGTAGGCGGTGACGCGCTCGTACACATGCGAGAGAGGCAGAAAACTGACAGCCGCGTCCTCGGGCCCCATATGGTATGGCTCGACCGAAGTCTCCTCATTGGAACTGAGATTATTGTGCGTAAGCATCACGCCTTTGGGATCGCCGGTTGTCCCTGACGTATAGATAATCGTGGCGATCTGTTCGGGAGTAACGCGTGCGGCGCGCATCCGGTATTCCGCGATCATGGCCTCACCCGTAGCAGTCACCAGAGTTTCAAACCGCAAAATATCGTCATCCACGTCCGCGGGCGCCGCCGCGCATATGATATGCCTCACCGAAGTCAGGCGGGCGCGGCACTCCAGCAGGCGTTGCGTTTGAACCTCTCCGGCAACAATCACGACCTCGGCGCCAGAATGATTCAGAATGTACACAATCCGGTCGGGCGACTCATTAAAATAAATCGGCACGTCCGCCGCGCCAAGTCCAAGGATCGCAAAATCCGCGATATGCCATTCCGGTCGATTCGTGGAGAACAAGCCGACCCGATCTCCCGCCTTCACTCCCAATTGTTCCAGCGCATTGGAAAGTCCGGCGATGCGCGCCAAAAATTCCGCCGATGGCAACGCGTCCCACAGCCGATTGACGCGCAGAGCTACGGCGCGGTTCTGCGGAAATTGATCCACCGCCCGAAGCAGCTTTGCAGTTAGTGTAGCGTAGGCCATATCACACAGCACATTACCGCACGATTCTCCATGCGCGCAATGGACCGTCCCTTGATTTTTTTATTGGCTTTTCAGAATCGCCAGGCGCGGTCTGCGTCGCGTAGTCCATTGTAAAGAAAACTGCCCCAACGTCCAGTTGGCGAGTTAGATGGGCTGCCTATCTTCGAATTGGGGTCCCACCTCAAAATTTCGTATCATAACTATGCGAGTCGTAGTTCTATGCACCCTGGAGACCGGACCGCGCGCGGTTAACCCTGCTGCTCAAGAACTGGATCCTGCGGAAACCCACGGCCTTTATGAATCGACTCATTGAATGCGTACCGAATTTTTCGGAAGGCCGCGACGCGGCCAAGGTAGATCAAATTGTTCGCGCCATGAGCGACATGCCAAGCGCGTGGATACTGGACCGCACGAGCGACGCGGACCACAACCGTTCCGTCATCACGCTGGCCGGCACTCCCGAGGCTGTGGCGGAAGCCGTACTTCGCGGAGCCGGTGTAGCCGCGAAGCTCATCGATATGACCGCGCACAAGGGCGTGCACCCACGCATTGGCGCAACGGACGTGATTCCCTTCATTCCCCTCGAAAATGTCTCCATGGAAGAGTGCGTTGCCCTCGCTCGGCAGGTGGGGCAGCAACTCTGGGAGCGCTATCGCATCCCGGTTTATTTCTATGAGGCCGCAGCAACCCGTCCCGAACGCGCGAATCTCGAGAATGTCCGCAAAGGGCAATTTGAAAACTTATTGAAGGATACGATGACCGAAGCGGATCGCGCGCCGGATATCGGCGAACCGCGACTCCATCCAACCGCCGGAATCACGGCGGTCGGCGCACGAAAAATTTTGATCGCCTATAACATTTATCTAAACACGGGCGATGTTTCCGTGGCCCGTGAAATTGCGCGCGTCATCCGCTATTCCAACGGTGGCCTGCGCAACGTAAAAGCCATCGGCGTCGAGATGAGAACTCGCCACCTTGCCCAGGTTTCCATCAATCTCACGGACTTTGAGCAAACGCCGCTGCACCACGTCTTCGACGCGGTCCAGGAAGAAGCCGAAAAGCGCGGCTGCAAGGTGGTCAGCAGCGAGATCATTGGCCTTGTGCCGCGTAGAGCCGTCGCAATGTCCGCCGGCCATGATTTGCAGCTGGAAAATTTTTCGTTCGATCGTGTGCTGGAAAATCGTCTCGCGGCTGTTACAGGAATTTTGCCGATACCGCCGGAAATTCTCGCGATCTCCGGGCCGGTTCTCGGGCCCATCGCGGAGTCGCTGCGAGAGGCCGTTCACTCCTTGTCCGAGCGCGCGATCGCCTTGGCACGAGAGGGTCTCCATGGCGCATCGCCGTCAGGCGATCCGACTCACACCGTGAGTGGTGATATTCAATCTTATTTGGAGTTGGCTAGGGGCGCGACGGAAATATACGCGCGGCTGGGACAACTCGAATCCGCATCCACGCCTCCAACCCAACTGGATTGGGTTTCGATCAAACAGGCGGCCATGGCGGCGGCCCGCAACGCAATCTCAAGCGTAGAGAACCTGCTTCCCTCGTTACAAGATGCAGGCACGATCCGAAAATTAAACGCCGATTTGCTCGAAATTGAAGCAAAATTATCTGGCAAGTCCGTTACCGCCACAAAGTGAATTCCCGTGGAAACTAAATACTCGTTTGCGTGTTAGCTTGAATAGGTTGGAGGAAGAAAAAATGAAGACCCGAAAAATAATCTGGATCGCTGCATTGATTGCGATTACATCCATCATGCCGGGGGTCGCCCGTGCCGGCAGCGTCGGGTCTGACATTCTCACGATGTTCCCCAAGGATTCCGGCGAGCTCGCCTATGCGAACCTAAAAGAAGCACGCGCATTTCCGTGGTTCAATCAGCTGAAGGAACAGATGCTGCCGCCGAAATTCCGCGAATTCGAAACTTTCCTTTCTTCCGCGGGCATCGATCCCAACACGCAGGTAACCGAGCTAACCTGGGCGCTGGTTCCCAGCAAATCTTCGAGCGATACCGCGGCCGGAAACGTGCCCACCATGGATCAGATCGTCGGGGTCGCCCTGGGCCAATTCAATCCGGCCTCGGCGGAAGCCTATTTTGCTTCGAAAAAGCTGCCCATCGTGAAGGTCCGCACGTTCTCGCTGTTCGCGTTCGGCGGCGGCAGCGGTCCCAATGATCTTTTCTTTTTCTTCATCGATTCGAACACGGCCGCGTTCGGGCAGCGCCAGCAACTGGAAAAAATGATTGGCATTCGGTACGGCGAAGGCCAGGGCCTGTACGCCAACACGGATTTTTCAGCCTTAGTCGATCAGGCCAATGGCAGCGGCACGGTCTGGGCGGTGTTGAGCCCCGCCTACACGCGCCTTGCCATGCAGCAGCTTGTTCCGGAGACATCTCAGTTCCCAGCGGCCGCCCAACTAACCTCGAAGCTCAAGGCAATGACCATCAGCATTAAAGGCAGTTCGGGAGTGGATGCGAAGTTCGAAGCCGTCTGCGGCTCCGCGGATGACGCGAACACATTCGCTGCGCTTCTCACCGCAGGCTTAATGTATAGGAAATATCAGGTGGGAAATTCTAACCCCGAGTTGGGCGCCCTTCTCGATAGCGCTCAAGTAGCGCCCGCCGGGGATCGTCTCGACGTAAAACTCTCCCTAACCGATGATCAAATGCAATCTCTGATCAAACGCAACACCTTCGTCGTGTCCATGTAAAACTTTAAAAACAACGCCGACTCTTCACTTTTCGAATCGCACAAATTTGAAATTAGGCTTTTTTCTGCGGCTTGCTGCCCTTCGTTGGCCGACCTTGGTAGGACTTGCCCCAGTCCACGCCATGTCTCGTGGAGTCATGTGTGCCGGTGTCAATTCCCTGATTCAGATCCTGTTGTTCGATCTGTTCGTCGGTGTGGCGAAGTTCGTCACCCTCGTCCTCATTTTCGTTAAGGTCCGCGTTCGAGCCCTCCAGTGCGTTTCGCGCAGCTTGGCGGCGCTCTTCCTCTGTGAGGTTGGAGTCTGCCGGAATCTGATCGTTCAAGGCGATGTCATCGCTGGTCCTGCTCATTCTTTCAAGATCACGTTCTTCCTGCTCCAGTTCCAATTTCCTGGCTCTCTTTGCTCCCGTTCCAGCCATCTCGCCCTCCTTGAGTTTATCTTGCAATTTCGAGATGCTCACCCGAACTTGCTGTCAGCAAGTATGATAGGGGGGACATAAGGGCGACAATCAGGTCTTCTATGGAGGCGTTGAAAATAAAAATTGTTGGGCTAAATGCAGCGCACAAAGAGGGTTAACACCAGTTTCACTTGTGGACGCCTTCACTGAAATGTATATCCATCGTGCAAGCGCAGTCGCGGCCGGCCGAAATGCCAGTAACAATTATCTCGCAACACCCCGAAAACTGAATAACGGCGTTCACTGTTTCGTCGGTGCGTTTGAGGCGTTTCCGGCATCGGAACATTGTTGTTTAATCTGCCCTGACATCATCTTCATTCTGTCACCTTGTTGCATCATCTGCCCGTGCATTTGGTCGAGTAGTTTTTGATGGCCGGCGAGCTTTGCCTTGAGCGCCTCAGGGTCTTTTTCGCTTTGAATGGAGGCCATGCTGGCCATGAGTTTGTCCATCAGACCGGACATTTGCCCCATCTGTTCCATCATGCCGCCGCCCATCATTCCAGAATTCGGAGTCCGTTGGGCGGAATCGTCCTTTGGAGTTTGATTCGCAGAGACGTGTTGAAGGGCGCCTCCAACACCGAATGCAAAAACTGCCGCGAGAGTCGTGGTAGCGATAGCTTTCGTTTTCATCGATTTATCTCCTGACAATCCTATTGCAGTAAAAATGCTCGCACTCCCGGGCCGCGCGGGCAGTGACCTGTGTCACTCCTCTTGGTGAGTCTTGAAAATGTCAAAGGAAGGTGAAGCCGTGGTGAGCCTTCTCTTAGCAAAAAATCCAGCTACAGGCGTGCGCGCCTGAGTCTCAACGCGTTGCTGATCACCGAAACAGAACTGAAGCTCATGGCGGCGGCGGCAATCATCGGGCTCAACAGAAGGCCGAAGAAAGGGTACAAGATGCCTGCTGCGACTGGAACCCCGACTGAATTATAGATAAACGCAAAAAACAGATTTTGTTTAATATTCGTCATTGTAGCGCGGCTCAGCGAACGAGCGCGCACAATTCCACGCAGGTCGCCCTTGATCAGCGTTACTCCGGCGCTTTCCATCGCCACATCCGTTCCGGTGCCCATGGCAATGCCGACTTGCGCCTGGGCCAACGCTGGGGCATCGTTGATTCCGTCTCCAGCCATGGCCACGAAGCGCCCTTCCGTTTGAAACCGTTTTACGACATTAGCTTTTTCCTGCGGCAAAACTTCGGACACCACTTCGTCAATTTCAAGTTTTTTGGCCACAGACTCCGCCGTTGTGCGACTATCTCCCGTAAGCATTATGATGCGGACGCCGTCTGCGTGCAGTTTTCTGACAGCGTCTAGCGAAGTTTTTTTGATGGGATCCGCGACGCCAATCAGTCCGGCAATTTTTCCGTCGATGACCGCGAACATCACCGTCTGGCCGTCTACGCGCATTGTTTCCGCTTTCGCGGCGAGCGCGCCGGCTTCCGCGTGTAGTTCTGCCAGCAGCGTCGCATTTCCGAGTGCGACGTCTCGCCCTTCCACTCGTCCGCGCACTCCCCGCCCTGTGAGCGACTCAAAGTTTTCCGCGGGGCCGGCAGGTGTCACGCCGCGCGTTTCCGCGCCCTTAACGATCGCCGCGGCCAGCGGGTGTTCGCTGCCTCGCTCTAGCGTTGCGGCGAGGCGCAACAAATCATTCGCCTGAAAGCCTTCAGCGGCCTCGACGGAAGTGAGTTTCGGCTTTCCTTCCGTCAGGGTACCGGTTTTATCCACTACCAATGTGTCTACTTTGCGCAGCAATTCGATAGTTTCCGCGTTTTTGAAAAGCACGCCGAGCGACGCGCCCCTTCCCATCGCCACCATGATGGACATGGGCGTAGCCAAGCCGAGCGCGCATGGGCAGGCAATAATCAGCACTGCGACCGCGTTTACCAGCGCATGTGCGAAGTGCGGCGCCGGCCCCGATAGCATCCAGATCACAAATGTCAGCACCGAAATCCCCAGAACGATGGGGACAAAATACCCGGCCACCACGTCGGCCAGCTTTTGGATCGGCGCGCGGCTGCGTTGCGCCTCCGCGACCATGCGCACGATTTGCGCAAGAAGCGTCTCCGAGCCGACTCGCTCCGCCTGCATTACAAGGGAGCCCGTACCGTTAATGGTTGCACCTGTAACGAGCGCGCCCTTTAATTTTTCCACAGGAACCGGCTCGCCGCTGATCATGGACTCGTCAACGCTGCTCGCGCCTTCCAGAACAATGCCGTCGACGGGAATCTTTTCGCCCGGACGCACCCGCAGCCTGTCCCCGTGTTTTACTTCTTCCAGCGGCACATCCGCTTCCGAACCGTCTGCGCGGATCAGCCGCGCTGACTTCGGCGCGAGTCCAAGCAGGGCCTTTATCGCTGCCCCTGTGCGGCTTCTGGCGCGCAGTTCCATCACCTGCCCAAGAAGGACCAGAGTCGTGATCGCGGCGGCAGACTCAAAGTAAATAGCGTCTTCCCCATTGCCGCCTCGAAAAGATGCGGGAAACAGATTGGGAAATAACACCCCTACCACGCTGAAGCCGTAAGCGACGCCAGTGCCAATCGCAATCAGCGTGAACATATTAAAATTGCGAGTCGCGAGTGATTTCACTCCGCGCACGAAGAACGGCCAGCCTCCCCACAGCACCACAGGAGTCGCCAAAACAAATTCCAGCCATTGCCAATACCGGGGCGGTGCGTTTTGCATGATCCCGGCGAGCCCAGGAATCAGATCCGACATCGCTAGAATTAAAATTGGAACCGTAAGCCCAACGCAAATCCAGAAGCGCCGCGTCATATCCAGTAATTCAGGATTCTTCGCTTCCTCCACCGCGACGGAGCGCGGTTCGAGCGCCATGCCGCACTTCGGGCAATTCCCGGGCGCATCCCGCACGATTTCCGGGTGCATCGGACACGTGTATTCTGTTTTTGTGATCGGAAGTGCTGCCACTGCCGGTTCGAGCGCCATCCCGCACACGGGACAGTCCCCCGGCCCGTCCTCATGGACCTCGGGGTCCATGGGGCAGATGTGTTCGTTTGAGATTCCCTTGCGCACGGGTTTTGTAGCAGCACCCGACGCCTGCGAGGTTGTATGCGTCGCTGCGGCTCCGGTTGCAGCCGTGCTTTTCCCGGCCGGGTGCGCGATTGAAATCAGCTGCGCCGATGCGGGAGCAATCTGAATCGGCATCGTAGTCACCGGGGAAATGCCAATGAGTGTTTTTGGTGCCAAATATTTTGCGGGATCGGCGCTGAATTTCGTTTTGCAGCCTGCGCAGCAGAAGTAATAGGTCTTCCCTGCATGTTCGTACGAGGCTTTGGCACGCTGCGGGTCCACCGACATACCGCAGACGGGATCTTTTTCCAGCTTCACGGCACTTTCTGCGTGCGATTCCATAATGTCCTTTGGTTTATGTCGCACAGGCTTCAGCCTATGGGTTAGTGCGCGCAAGACCCAAATACCACGGACTGAAGCCGATACCACATAAAAGCCTTCCAGCACTACCTCGATTGCATATCCATCAGGTTCAGCAACTCGTCGTACATGGCTTCAGCGCGCCCGGGCGAGGCGTCGCGTATAGCTTCCGACGCGCAGTGCCGCAGATGATTTTTCATGAGCGCGCGACCTACGGACCTCAGCGCCTCCTGCACGGACGAAATTTGTATTAGGATGTCGGCACAGTAGCGATCTTCTTCCACCAAGCGCTGCAGTCCGCGTACTTGGCCCTCGATGCGGCGTAGCCGCTTCAGATTCGACGATTTTATTTCGGGATCCACCGCCAACGCTTTGCGGGGGGACTCGTGTGCGCCGCAGCCGCAGGAAGTGGCCAAATGAATTTTTTGAGTTGTTTTCGCCGCCATTGACGCTCCTACGTAACGATGCTGCTGTAGCCTCCTTGTACTATACCCCCTCCCCCTATGTCAAGCTTTTTGGCACTTCGAACATGAAACCCGGGGGACGGCCGGAATATTTTGATGCTGCCTGCAAAATGCCCAGGCTGTCCCAAAAACGGGACAGCCTGGCATCTGAGAAACCGGTTTAAAGAAGCCTCGCGGCCCCGCGACTTTTGGGATGGAGAGGGCGAATTTCTAGCACAAATTCGCGGGGTGAATTACTAGACGCGGTTCGCTGCTGGTATAATCAATTCATGACGCTCATGGAAATCACCTACGAGTTGCAATCTCGACTACAGCCAGAACAATTGCGTGCCTTGGGCAGGTTCGCCAACACTTATGGATTACGCCGCTTTCGCGTTAGCGAGGACACTAATCTCCTGTCATTTGAATATGACGCTTCGCGCCTGAAAGAAACCGAAGTGGAGCACGTGCTAAGACAGGCAACGATTCCCGTCCTGCGACGCGTCGAGCCCGCGGGAACAATTTCGCGCGTGTGACGGTAACACTGTAAAAACGGATGAGAAACCGTCTGACATTTGAATGGTATTCGCGTGGATTGCTTAGAATCGAAATTTCGAAGAAAAGTCGACCGGGTTTGGGGTTACGGCGGAGCGGAATTCACGATGCGGCTGTTTCCCTGAACGCGATTCAATTTTCTAATTTTTTCAGGCGCCGAATTAGAAGAGGGTAAAATTAGGACAAGTAATGGGGGCTCTTGCTTGGGAACAAGAACCCCCTAAGACGCATCCTATTCCCGGTGTGTTTTTTGACCGGGGCGTGGGGTCATCCATCCAGCTTCCCTCTCAGAGGCAGGTGGGAACGACCAGCACTCGTAGTTGAGCAAGCCCCTTCCCCCTCGCTCAAAAACTTGTGTAAGCCGTCCATCGGAATGCGTCCACGAATTCTTCTAGTGCATGACACGTGCCAAATCTCGATCACCGCAGTGTGTATAACATTTTGCTGATTCAATTAGAATTAGCTCCAGACATATAGCCCCATCGTAAAAAGTCACTCACGATAAATCCTGTTTCGGGAGCAGGGTGTCCCGTCGCGGGAATGTGGCGGCTTTTCGGTACAGGCCGCTGCGATCTCGGGGTGGCGACATAACACCTTTCGAAAGTGTCATCCTGCGTGACACACTTGTACAACAACAGCCCACTTTTTGTTCGCAGCTTCGAATCCCCGTGCGCCTGAACCAGCATAGCGGGTGCCATGCGGAACGGTTTCCCGTATCGAAACAACCCTGA
The DNA here is from genome assembly GCA_035696345.1 of Candidatus Acidiferrales bacterium. Classification (GTDB taxonomy): domain Bacteria; phylum Acidobacteriota; class Terriglobia; order Acidiferrales; family UBA7541; genus Palsa-360. The sequence goes on along the minus strand of DASRQU010000101.1, from coordinate 81,168 downwards.
TTCCACACAAAAAGAGCCTGCGTCGGAGGCGACTGAATACAGGGACCTTAATTTCTAGTCATTGGCGCCGAATCGGACCTCGGCGTGCCCCATGTTCTCTCGAGGCCTAAGCATGAAGCGCAAGAAATTAGGAGAACTGCTGCAGGACCGCGGACACATATCCGGCGACAACCTGCAAAAGTTATTTAAGGAACAGCAGACCAAGATGGTTCGGCTGGGCGAGTTGATTCTAGAAACCGGCCTGGTGGACAAAGGGTCGCTGATCAAAGCAATTGAGGACGTGTCTCACGTCACCTACGTCGATTGCTCGCTGGTTCGGAGCACGGTGGAGGCGATTGCCATGATTCCCAAATCGGTGGCGCTGCGACTCGACATTCTCCCTATTTGCATGGACCAAAGTCGGCTAGTGGTAGCCATGTCTGAGCCGCAAAATATCGGGACAATTGACGAAGTCAGGTTCATAAGCGGGAAAGATTTGTCAGCGCGGTTCGGTTTTCATGCCGAGATTCAAGCAGCCATATCCCGTAACTACGAGCAAGCGGAGAACTCTACAAAAGCGACCAAGGCGCCGGGCGAAGCTGCATCCGAAGAAGAACAGACGATTGAGTTTATCTCGACGAGCGCACGGCAAGCCAATCGCGATGCGATCCAGGAAATTCAAGCAGAACTCACAAAAAGAAAAACCCCTGCTGTACGAATTGTGTCGGACATCATACAGCAGGCGATCCTGAAACACGCCAGCGATATTCACGTCGAGCCGCAGGTTTCCTGCACGGTAATTCGTATACGCGTCGATGGCGTACTGCGCGAACTGGATACGGTTCCCTTGAACATTCAGAACTCGCTGATTTCCCGGTTGAAGATTCTGGCGGACATGGATATCGGAGAGCGCCGCGCTCCGCAAGACGGACGGTTTATGGTCGCAGTCGGTGGTAACAGGGTGGACATGCGCGTTTCGACGCTTCCGACACAATACGGAGAGAAAGTAGTTATCCGATTGTTGGAGGCCACGGCCCCTGTATCGAGCTTGGGCAGCCTTGGGCTGCCACCGACGCTTGCGGCGCGCCTGCTTCAGTCCCTGGCGCAGCCACAGGGGATGCTGCTGATCACCGGACCAACGGGATCTGGAAAAAGCACAACAATCTATTCAGCGCTGAACCTCTTGCGTAAGCCGTCCGTCAACGTCGTAACCGTTGAAGACCCTGTTGAATACGCACTCGCGGGCGTTAACCAGGTGCAGGTGAACGTACGCGCTGGACTCACGTTCGCGGGCTGCCTGCGATCCATCCTGCGGCAAGATCCGAACGTCATCATGATCGGAGAAATCCGGGATCTGGAGACGGCAGAAATCGCCATGAAGGCTGCACAGACCGGTCACATGGTCCTTTCCACACTGCACACGAACGACAGCGTGTCGGCCGTGGCACGCCTGCTGGATCTGGGCATACCGGAATACCTGATTGCGTCGTCCGTGAGCGCGATCCTCGCGCAAAGACTGGTTCGGAAGCTATGCGTGTGCCATGGGCTGAAGGATGTGAGCAAAGCGTATGCAGAACGCCTGACTGCTGCAGGATGGTCAAATCCTCCATCGCAAATCTCTTGGCCGAAGGGTTGCCCCGTTTGCGACTATACCGGGTATAAGGGCCGCATCGGCATCTACGAACTCCTTACGATTGATGAGCAGATTCGCGCCATTCTCCGCGGCAGCTATCAGCCTGAACTCGTGCAAGCAGCGGCACGCGCCGGCGGCATGCGCAAAATGCAGGAAGACGCATTAGAAAAACTGCAAGCGGGAATTACCACGCTGGATGAGATCATTCGCGTCGTGCCAATGGAAGTTCTTGCGGACAGAGTCTTTGAGCACTGCGGCCAGAGGCTCTCCGCTCTATACAGATTTTGTCCTTACTGTGGAATGTCGCGCGAGGCTGAGGATCAGTGTGCTTCTTCTGCGGCAAACTTCGCGGAACGAATGGGGGTGCTGACGTGAGAAGGTGCGTACGGAAAAAATACAACACAGTCTACGTTACGAAGTGCTCGGGGCAAACTGTGAACCGAGGACTGTTCGTCTATAGTATAGGGATCGGCCAGAAAATTATGCGATTCACTTTTCGGAAGGCGGAGTTGTAACACCGACTTTTTGGGAAGATCCGGCAAAGGAGGGCAAGCAACGTCTACTTCATTGAAACTTATCGACTTACTAACATAGAGCCGAATCCCAAGCTCAATTGAAATGATTCCCCCTTTAGTGAATCCCGTCAATAATAGGCGGAAAAGTGTTTTTATAGGGCACACCTCGCGAAAACACCCAGAATTTCGGTACGCCCGCGCGTTAAAATATCATTCCAACTTATTGAGAACCGTAGCCAATGTTCGGAGGGCCTTTTGTCATCGAATTCCGTACTTACCCAAAATTCTGCTCCCAAGTCGGCTGGGTCGCCGGAAAGCCAGCCAAAAACTGAGGTGCCCACAGCCGCCCTCGTAGCCACGTTACTGCAGGTTTCTAAACAGGTCAGCGATCTTATATTTTCTCCGGGCCGCGGTCCGCAGATTGAGCTGAACGGTCAATTGAAGGAAATCAATATTACGGGCGTAGGCCGGCTTACTCCGGAAGCGACGCACCGGATTGCGATGGATTTGATCGGGACGAACGAAATTGTCATGTCCAAGCTGGATAAAGAAGGCGCGACCGACCTGTCTTATAGCTTGCCGGGGCTGGCGCGATTTCGCGTCAACGTGTTTCGGCAGCGTGGGACACATGCCATCGTGATGCGAGTGATTCCGCAGACCGTGCCGGATTTTAATTCGCTCAATTTGCCGGCGCAACTGGGGGAAATCGTGGGATTGAGGAACGGAATCGTTCTGGTCACCGGACCCACGGGGTCAGGAAAATCGTCGACGCTCGCGGCAATCGTCAACAAGATCAATGAAGAGAAAGCCTGCCACATTCTGACGATTGAAGATCCCATCGAGTTTTTGCATCTGCACAAAAAGTCGACGATTCACCAGCGCGAACTTCACACTGACACGCCGAGTTTTGCGCTGGCGCTTCGCGCGGCGTTGCGGCAAGCGCCAAAAGTAATTCTGGTGGGCGAAATGCGCGACCGGGAGACGATCGAAATCGCACTGGAAGCGGCGGAGACGGGACATTTGGTTTTTTCCACGCTGCATACAGTTGACGCGTCGAAAACCATTGAACGAGTTGTGGGAGTGTTTCCGTTGGCGGACCAGTTGACGATACGAGCGCGCTTGTCGAGATCTTTCCGCTACATTATTTCGCAGCGCTTAATTCCCAAGAAAGATAAAAGTGGGAGAATCGCAGCCATCGAAATCCTCAAGTCCACAATGCGCACGCGCGAGTATGTGGAGAAGGGTGAAACCGAGGGCAAGTCCCTGCTGGACGCGATGCGCGACGGAGCTACCGAGGGTATGCAGCATTTTGATGGTGAACTGGAACGGTTCGTCCGATCGGAAATCATCGATCTGGAATCCGCGCTTAGCTTCGCGACCAACTCCGGGAACTTGCGACTGGAACTGTCGGATCTGGCGGAAGCGCCTCAAGGTGGGAATTAATTCTTCAGTTCACCTTGCCTTTCTAGATGAGCTTTTCATTTTGTTCGCAAAGCAACGATCGACCGCATGATTTTTACCTCGCTACTGCGGGCGATTCCCTCATCACTTCCGCTTCAATTTTTCCTCCGAACAAGGGACCTCTACCGGTTACCCCGGTTCCAGTACTTTCTGCTAGTACGCTCCATTCCCCAATACCACCGATTTTCCCGACTTCTGTGCTATCGGTTTTTGTGCGTTTCAGACTGACAATCTGGCATGTCTTTCCAACGCCGCGGATTCCGCAATGCTTTTTACATAGCAACACTGCTGGGAACAGTTTCCGCCGCTGCACTTGCGAACCAAGCCCCACTCCTGCTCTCGGGTCCTGCACCTCCGCTTTGTTACTGCCACTGTGTTTACGAGTCCGGAACAAAGCACTGCACAAAAATGTGTGAATTGCCGCAGTATCAAAATCGTTGGTGGGCCATTTCCTGCCATAGGAAAAGTTCAAACTCCATCGAATCTTCCTCGCCTGACCCAAGTAGAGGATCTCGGAAGACAAATCGGACCGAGGAATCACTGCGGTAACCAGCGATGGCTCCCTTTAATTTGCGTGAGCCCCGTCCAAGGCCAAAGAGGGACCGCGAGAGTTGTGTGTTCCTGCCGCCGCGGCTAACCAGGGCGCGGAAAAACCCACATTTGTGTCATTCCGAACGATGCGAGGAGTCTCTCTTTCTTTTATGTTTTAAATTCTAATTCGAAGAGAGATTCCTCGCAATCGCTCGGAATGACAGAACAACGTAGCTTTTCCGTGGCTTGTGAGCCCGGGTTCTTCTGGGGATTTGTCGTGGCTGAAGTCATGGCCCACAATGACTCCGTTGCAATCTGCCTCCACATACCAATTGATACGGCTGATGCTGCGCATCTGAATTCCTTCCTCCTGAAGTTCCACCAACTTTAGCGCCCATCCTGTCGATATTCACGCGGAATGTGCGTTAGAATGTTTCTCCAGTTGACGCCACGCGGTCGCGTCGACGCGCGACGGCCGTGAGTTTTTCGGCGACGTTGAATCAGGTTCATGAATTTGTTTCAGGGGAGCTCTCTTGTCGCAAAACGATGCAGGAGTTTCGGCAACTCGAGCCGCGCTGCGGCACGATTGGACACGCGAAGAAATTCAGAAAATTTACAGGCAGGCACTGCCCGACCTCCTTTTTTCGGCGCAACAGGCACACCGCCAGTTTCACGATCCCACTCGCGTGCAATTCTGCCAACTACTCTCCGTAAAAACCGGCGGCTGCCCGGAAGATTGCAGCTACTGCCCTCAGAGCGCGCACTACTCGACAGAAGTGGCGCGGGGCGGACTCTTGCCCGTGGATGAGGTTTTGGAATTTGCGAAGCGCGCGCGCGGCGAGGGCGCGACACGATTCTGCATGGGCGCGGCGTGGCGCAATGTCCAGGAGGGCGAAGACTTTGAAAATATTTTAAAAATGGTGCGCGGAGTCGCGAAGTTCGGCATGGAAGTTTGCTGCTCGCTGGGCATGCTGGACGATTCGCAGGCTGCTCGCCTGGCTGAGGCGGGGCTGACGGCATACAACCACAACCTGGATACGTCTCCGGAATTTTATGGGCAGATTATCACGACCCGAAATTACGATGATCGATTGCGCACGCTGGCTTCGGTGCGGAAAGCGGGCGTCACGGTTTGCTGCGGCGGAATTATTGGTCTCGGCGAGTCAGAGAATGACCGCATCGGACTTTTGCAGCAGCTTTCGACGCTTAGCCCACACCCCGAAAGTGTGCCGATCAATGCGCTGGTGCGGGTGACGGGAACGCCGCTGGGACAAGTCGACTCTCTCGATCCGCTGGTTTTTGTGCGCACGATTGCGACGGCGCGGATTTTGATGCCGGCGTCGATGGTGCGGCTGAGCGCGGGCCGGAAAGCGCTTTCGCGTGAAGCCGTGGCATTGTGCTTTGTCGCTGGCGCCAACTCCCTGTTCATCGGGGAAAAGCTGCTGACCACCGCGAACCCGGAACCGCAGGACGATATGGCGATGTTGCAGTCGCTGGGGCTTGAACCGCTGCCGCTGCAATAAATTACTTCCGTGGACATCCAAAAACGTATTCTCGACGAACTGTCTGAACTGGAATCCCGAGCCGAACTGCGCCAACTGCAAATGGTTCACGGGATCGATTTCAGCTCGAATGATTATCTGGGGCTGGCCACCGAACCGCGGATGAAGCAGGCGACTGCGGAAGGCCTGGAGTATGCCGCGCGCATTGCGTCCACCGGATCGCGCTTACTTTCGGGGCAGTCAGACAACTGGACGTCGGTGGAGCAGAATTTTGCGAAATGGGTGGGAACGGAGGCCGCGCTTTATTTCACTTCGGGATATGCAGCCAACGTTGGACTGCTCAGTTCCCTTTTGCGGGCTGAAGATGTGGTATTTTCCGATAGCGCGAATCACGCCAGTCTCATCGACGGGATCCGGCTTTCCAAATGCAAACGAGTAATTTTTCCCCATTTAGATCTGGAATTTCTCGAGAGAGAGCTTCAGCGCAATACTTCTGCGACCGGCGCGCGGGTGATTGTCGTCGAAAGCATTTTCAGCATGGAGGGCGATCGGGCGCCACTGGCCGATCTCGCCCATCTCGCGGAGATGTATGGCGCACAAGTGATCGTGGATGAAGCGCACGCGATCGGGGTGCGCGGGCCGAGCGGGAGCGGCCTGGTGGCAGAAGCGGGGCTTTCTGAACGCGTTCTGGCGACCGTGCACACGTGTGGCAAGGCACTGGCTTCGGCCGGTGCGTTTGTGTGCGGGTCGAACAATTTGCGAACTTTTTTGATCAACCGGGCGCGCACTTTTATTTTCAATACGGCGATGCCGCCCTATTTTGCTTCGCAAGTTTCGGCGGGCATAAAGCTCGCCAAGGATGCGGATGCCGCGCGCTCCCGTCTTGTTCAGCTGAGCGGGTTTTTGAGGTGCGAGCTCCGAGAAAACGGTTTCTATATTGCCGGAGTTCAGTCGCAGATAGTTCCGATCGTGCTGGGACTGAATCACACAGCGGTTCAGTACGCTGATTTTCTCTGTGCGCGCGGATTTGGTGTGCGGGCAATTCGGCCGCCGACGGTGCCGGAGGGGAAAGCGCGGCTGCGCATTTCCGTTACGGCAAAACATTCCGAGGATATTCTGGCGGAGTTTGTTTTTGCTCTGGTGCAGGCGCGGAATGAATATTCAACCTCGCGTGCTGCTTCTATTTCCCAATGAGCGGATACTTCGTAACGGGCACTGACACGAACGTTGGGAAAACTGTGCTCTCGGCGCTGCTGGTCGCCGCGCTGGACGCTTTTTATTGGAAACCGATACAGACGGGCGCGGTCGAAGGGACGGACCGCGACTCAGTGCTCCGATGGGCCGAAGTTTCTGAGAATAGGTTGCCGCTGGAAGCTTATCGATTTGATCCACCCGTCTCGCCGCATCTCGCAGCGCGGTTGGCGAGAACTGAAATCGAAATGAAACGCATCCTGTTGCCTTCCGCACCGGACGCCGCGAAATGGATTGTCGAGGGCGCCGGAGGGGTGCTGGTGCCGATTAATGAACGCGAACTGATGTGCGATGTGATGCTGCGGATTGGATTGCCAGTTGTGATCACTGCGCGCACGGCGCTGGGGACGATAAACCATACGCTGCTGACGTTGTCCGCGTTGCGCTCAGCGCAGGCGCGGATTTGCGGCGTGGTGACGATTGGCGATGAGAACGTGGAAAACCGGCGCGCGATTGAACATTATGGCGCTGTGCGAGTGGTTGGGCACGTTCCGATGCTTTCGAAGATAAATCGCCGCGCGTTGCTGCAAGTGTACGAAACGCATTTCGATCATGCGAGTTTTTCGTAAGCATCTCGTACTGTTTTAGTAGCACAGGCACGCTTGCCTATGTGGGTTTTGCAAACTGCACACAGCGAAGAGTGGCTGTGCTACTCGACTAAAAATATGGGCGCATTAGACCTTCGCTTATGGCATCCGTTCACGCAGGAAGGCGTGGACCCGGCACCTCTCGTCGCTCGTGCGGCGAGGGGTGTATTCATTGAAACGCAGGACGGGCGGCAGATTCTGGATGCGATTTCGTCGTGGTGGGTGAACATTCACGGTCACGCGCACCCCGCGATTGCGGCGGCTGTCGCGGAACAGGCTGCGAAACTCGAACACGTTTTATTTGCGGGATTTTCGCATGAGCCTGCCGAGGAACTGGCGATGCGGCTGGGCAAAGTGATTCCTGCGCCGCTGCGGCACGTATTTTTCTCGGATGATGGATCGACGGCGGTAGAAGTGGCGCTGAAACTGGCGCTGCAATATTGGAAAAATTGCGGGCGCACGAAAAAAACGCGCATCGTCGCGCTGCAAGATGCGTATCACGGCGATACGGTGGGCGCGATGTCCGTGAGCGACGATTCGCCATTCACTGCGGCATTCGATCCGTTGCGCATTCCCGTTTTGCGCACGCACGCTGCTTCGTGCGCGCACTGCCCTGTTGGACTGACGCGCGCCACTTGCCACATCGAATGCCTCAACAAACTGGAATTGCTGCTCGCCGAACAAGGCGACGAAATTGCGGCGGTGATTGTCGAGCCTCTGCTGCAGGGCGCGGGTGGGATGATTGTGCATCCGGAAGAATTTCTGGCCGGAGTTCGCCGCCTGACCGAGGCGAATGATGTTCTGTTGATTGCGGACGAGGTTCTTACCGGATTTGGGCGCACGGGGCGAATGTTCGCGTGCGAGCGCGCCGGTGTTATTCCGGATTTGATGTGTGTAGCGAAAGGTTTGACGGGGGGGTTTCTACCGATGGCCGCGACATTTGCCACAGATCGCGTTCATGACGCGTTTCTGGGCAGCGACCGGATGCGCGCTTTTTTCCACGGGCATTCGTATACGGCAAATCCGATTGCCTGCGCGGCGGCGAATGCTTCGCTGCGAATTTTTGAAGATGAGCCGGTGTTTGAGCGGCTCGGCGCGATTGAAAGGGTTCACAAAGAGCGGTTGCCGGCGTTCGCTGCGAATCCGGGAGTGCTTGATGTTCGGTATATCGGGACGGTTGCAGCGATCGAATTGAAAGTTCCGGACGCGGGGTACTTGTCTTCGCTGCGGCCGCGGCTTTACCAATATTTTCTGGGTCGCGGCGTGCTGCTGCGACCGCTGGGCAATGTTGTTTATATTTTGCCGCCCTATGTGATCACGCCCGAGCAAGTTCATTTTGTTTATGACGTGATTCGGGATGCGCTCGCGACGATTGGAAATGCTTCGTAGATGAAAGTCGCAGTGAATTTTTCAAATCAGACACATTTACTAAGGAACTTCTAATTTTGGCGGACTTGCAGCGAGCATCAGGGAACGCTATCCTTTTTGGGCGACTTGTGAAACGCGCGTGCTTGTCCGGATTTAAGTTTCTCATTTCGGCGGAATTCAAAAGAAGACTGGCTGCCCTTCATGATCTCAGGGTAAAAAGCTTGTCCTACCGGAATCGATTGAAATTGTGATCAAGATTTCACTCATCGGAATGTCGGGGGCGGGAAAATCGCACTGGTCGCAGAAATTTTCTGGGGCGGGTTTTCGAGTGATTGGTGTGGATGATCGCATTGAAAAAAAACTTGCGCCTGAGCTCGAGAAAGATGGGCACAAAGGTATTGGCGGCGTGGCGGCATGGATGGGATGGCCAGACAGTCCGACGTATCGGGAACGCGAGAAACAATATCTGGAGTATGAAGTCGAATCCATGAACGAAGCGCTGAATGAAATCGCTTGTTCCGATCAGCAAGGAACAGTGCTCGACACAACCGGAAGCGTGATCTATACGGGCGAAGACATTTGCCGGCGAATGCAAAAGCTGACGACCGTGGCATATCTGGAAGCGTCGCCGGAGGAAGAAAATATTTTGATCGGATTGTATTTATCGAATCCGAAGCCTGTGCTGTGGGGAGATCAGTTCACGCCGCGCGCCGGCGAATCCACGCTGGACGCGATTGCGCGGTGCTATCCAAATCTGATCGCTTACCGGAAAGAAATGTATAAACGCTACGCGGAACGCATCGTTCCTATGAGCATCATGTGGGATGCCGATCGCGATGCGCGCGGATTTCTGGAATATCTTGAAGTGCAGGCCCGGCCCGCCCAATGAAATACAGAAGCACAGCCCATCGAAGCCCTGAAGCCTCATTACGCGAAGCCGTTCTATGCGGGTCCGCGCCGGACGGCGGATTGTACATGCCGGTGCAAATGCCGTATTTGGCTAAAGATTTTTTAAGCCGGCTGGCGTCGCTCTCATTTCCTGAGATTGCGTTTGAAGTAGGTGCGTTATTTACGGGTGACGAAATACCACATCCGGTTTTAGCGAAAATTGTGACCGAGGCATTCAATTTTCCGGTGCCGGTAGTTGCGCTCAGTGATCGGCTGCACATTCTCGAACTGTTTCACGGCCCCACGCTGGCGTTCAAGGATTTTGGCGCGCGGTTCATGGCCCGGCTGATGGGATATTTTGTCGAGGAGTCGGGACAAGAACTTACCGTGATCGTGGCGACATCCGGCGACACGGGCAGCGCGGTGGCGCACGCTTTTCTGGGGCTTGCGGGAATTCGTGTAATTATTCTCTACCCCACCGGGCGCGTCAGCGAAGCGCAGGAGAAGCAACTCACGACGCTCGGGCAGAACATTACGGCGCTGGAAGTATCCGGCTCGTTTGACGATTGCCAGCGGCTCGCCAAACAAGCGCTCGTGGATCCGGCGATCACCGGAGCCTTGACGATTACATCGGCGAATTCGATCAACATTGCGCGGCTCATTCCGCAAAGTTTTTATTATTTTTCCGCTGTGTCGCAATTGTCTTCGAACGAAGCGATTCCCGTGTTTGCTGTCCCCAGCGGCAATTTTGGCAACCTTACGGGCGGGTTGCTGGCAAAACGCATCGGCCTGCGCACAGGGCAATTTATCGCTTCGACCAATGCAAATGACGTGGTGCCGGAATTTCTGCGCAGCGGCAAGCTGATTCCGCGCGGCTCTCGGCACACCATCTCGAATGCCATGGACGTTGGCAATCCGAGCAATTTCGCGCGCATTGTCGACTTGTACGACAACGATCTCCAGGCCATTCGCAAAGACATCTGGGGATGCAGCTTCAGCGATGAGGAAACGCTGCGCATGATGCATGACGTAAACGAACGGTACGGGTATTTACTCGATCCGCACACGGCCGTCGGCGTTTTGGGCTGGGAAAGTTTCGCCAAGCAAAATCCTCCGACCACTCAGGGAATAATCCTCGCGACGGCGCATCCGGCAAAGTTCGACGAGACTGTGGCACGCGCAACCGGGGTGCGCCCGGAAATGCCGGACCGGCTTGCCGGAATTCTGGACCGGCAGAAACAATCCATTAATTTTCCCAACCGCTTTTCCGATCTGCAGGAATTTCTCCTCACCGCAAACTCCTGATATTGTGTTGTGTCAGGTCTGGGAGACCTACATGAAGATCCTAGTTGCCGTCGCGGGTTTTATTTTGCTGTTCATTACGCTTTGGGAAGCGTTTGAAACGATTATCCTGCCACGGCGCGTTACGCGTCCGGTGCGCATCGTGCGACTGTTTTACCGAGCCACGTGGATTCTCTGGTCCGCGATGAACCGGGCGTTTCGCACGAAGAAAATGCGGGAAGCGCATTTGAGTTATTACGGTCCACTGTCGCTGCTTGGTCTGTTTGCCGCGTGGGCGCTGCTGTTGATCACGGCGTTTGCAATGCTGCAATGGGCGGCGGGTTCAGCGCTGAACACTTCCGACGGCCCGGCCACTTTCCGGACCGATTTTTATTTGAGCGGAACCACGCTTTTTACGTTGGGGCTGGGCGACGTGACGCCCAAAACAGCGTTGGCGCGTTTCATTACAGTTTGCGAAGGCGGCACGGGATTCGGTTTTCTTGGCCTGATGATTTCGTATTTACCCACGTTGTACGGTGCGTTCTCACAGCGTGAGCTGAATATTTCTTTATTGGACGCGCGCGCAGGATCGCCGCCGACCGCCGGCGAACTGCTGCGAAGGCACGCGCAGTTTGCGCACAGTGAAGCGCTGACACCGTATTTGCGCGAATGGGAACTATGGGTGGCGCAGTTAATGGAAAGTCATCTGTCCTATCCCGTACTCTGCTATTTCCGCTCCCAGCATGACAATCAATCGTGGCTCGCAGCGATGACGACGGTGCTGGATGTAACGGCGCTGATGATCGCGTACGGCGAAGGAATGGCAAAATGGCAGGCGCAGTTGACGTTCGCGATGTCTCGTCATTGTTTGGCGGACTTGGCCGAGGTCTTGCGCGTTCCTCCTTCGCAGCCGGGACGTGACCGGCTTCCTCCAAACGAATTGCCAACAATTCGCGACGTGTTGCTGGAATGCAGAGCTTCCGCCAATTGCAACGACGCAGGCGACAAGAAACTGCACGAATTGCGCGAAATGTATGAGCCGTATTTGGGCGGACTTTCCAGGCGATTACTGATCGAGATTCCGTCATGGGGCGTGAGTCAGCGCGTTGTTGAAAATTGGAAGCGCACGGCGTGGGATAAGATTTCGGGGCCGGCGAATTCCGGGAGCACGAATGTGGAGTCCAGCCATTTTTGAGTGAAGAATTCGAATCTCAAATTTGAAATTTCAGATTTCAGAGTCGAATTTGAGGTTCTCAAGGTTGAATTCGAAACCTAAACGGTTCAGATCTCAAATTGCAAAGCTCCGAAAGTGAAGCCCAAATTTAGATTTGAAATTTCAAATCCCAGACCTCAAATTTCTGAGGTTTGAACTATTGATTCCCTGCGCCGAAAATGAAAACGCCGGCAAGACGCCGGCGCCAGTAAGCAAAATATTTCGATCTTGCACGGAATTAATTTTCTTCGTCGGGTTCAGGAAACGAAATGTCCGGATCGATGATCGGACCGGTCAGGGGCTCCATCGGAAAATCTACGTCCTGAGGACCGAGCAGTTTCTTTTGCGCGCGGCGTTCCGCCTTCGCGCGCTGCTTTTCTTGCCTTTTCATCTCTTTTTGGCGCTTCTGAAACGTGGATTTCGACGTAGCCATACTAATCTCCTTGTGTGGAAGCGCGTGCGGACAGCCAGCCAATGTGTCAGCAAAGAATTTGCGCGTGGATTACCAGCGAGGTTCGCGCGGCTGCCGGGGACTATCGCGATAATCTTCGGTCGAGAACCGGCCACCCTTGCCACCGCCTCGTCCACCGCTGCCGCCGCGATTACGATCCCGATCGCGATCTCTGTCGCCGCCGCGGTCAAAACCACCACTGCCACCAGGTCCGCCGCTGCCGCCGCGCGGCCCACCGCCGCCACCGCCGCCTGCGGCTTTCGGACGCGCTTCGTTCACCTTCAAAGCACGACCGCCAACCTCTTTCCCATCCAAGCCCGACATGGCCTTCGTTGCTTCGGCATCGTTGGGCATTTCGACAAAGGCGAATCCACGTGCACGGCCCGTTTCGCGGTCCATAGCAATGTGAACGCGAGTCACCTGCCCGAACGGTTCGAAGAGCGCGCGCAGCTCCGATTCCGTCGTTTGGAAATTCATGTTCCCGACAAACACGTTCTTCATAATTTTCTCTCTTTCAAAGAGTGGGAATCTGCAGAGAGCGCGGCGTCAATGCCCGGATTCAGTACGCTATGCGCGATAGTGAGCACCGGATGAAGTCACGAGGGGTTAGCATCAGCAACGTCCTGGTAGGTGAAGGGAACCCCTGACTCCCATATACGACATAACAACTATATCATAACTTGAGGATTACGGGCATTTAGGGGTGAATTTTCCCGGACCGGGTGAGGTTTTTGTGTCGCGGGGCTTTATACTGGCCGATGGAAAAGAAGCACGGCACTTCTGCCTCTGTTCTCAAACTTCGGTCCGCCGAATCGCCATAATTCGCAAAACCGTTAGCTTGCGAGCGCGCAGGCTCAAGCCCGCGCCACTTAAAGGCCTCAGCGTTTAAATCGAGGCTGCACTAAATTCCACAGGCTGAAGCCTATGGCACTCAAAGCTAACGCAGCAAATCTTCTAGTTGGATTTTCGTGTCGGTTTTGGCGTCGCGATATTTCACGATCACTGGTGTGTAGAGGGAGATTCCCCAATCTTTGCCAATGCCTTGGGTAACGGCGCGCGCGCCGGCGACTACCACGGCTTCTTCAGGAATGATTAACGGGTTCAAATCCGTGGCCATATATACTTTGCCTTTGACAAGGTCGTAGACCGGGGTCGAACGGTTCAGGATCGTTCCGGTGCCCAATACGGCGCGGCGTTTCACGATCGTACCTTCGTAGACGCCGCAATTCCCACCTACCAGGACTTCGTCTTCGATAATCACGGGCATTGCGCCCACCGGCTCAAGCACGCCGCCAATTTGCGATGCGGCGGAGATGTGGCAATTCTTGCCGATCTGCGCGCAACTTCCGACAAGCGCGTGGGAGTCGATCATCGTGCCTTCATCCACGTACGCACCGGCATTGACGAACATGGGCGGCATGCAGACTACATCTCGGGCAATGTAGCAACCATCGCGAATGCTGGAGCCGCCGGGAACGATTCTCACGTCATCTGCGTCGGTAAAGTGGCGTACAGGATACGAATCCTTGTCAAAGAAGGGCTGTTTCGTCGAATCAAGTGACATGTCGACAACGACGCCCATGCGAAACCCGACTAGAATTCCTTTTTTCACCCATTCATTGGTCCGCCATCCGGAAATACGGGAAGCGTCAGGTTCGGCGGAGCGTATTCGGCCAGCATTCAGCTCAATCTTAAAATTTCGAAAAAACTGGTGATCGATCGAGGAATAACGCGCCGGTTTCGCGTCGAATAACGCTTCAATGTGTTTTTCCAGTTTATCAGGAGCGGTTGGCAACGTGAGCCCTTTCGAGTAGCGCGAGTGATTCGAGCACGGTACGGATTTTCGCGGCGCTTTCGACGCGCGGCGGAACGAGGGGCAAGCGGAAAACGGCCTCGAGCAAATTCATTTCGGCCATTGCGGCTTTAACTGGCGTCGGGTTCGTTTCAACGAAATTGACTTCCAGAAGCGGCGTCCACTTGCGCTGCCACGCGCGCGCTTCCGCAAAATTTCCAGCGAGGCACAGTTGCGCGAAGTTTGTCATCTCCGCGGGAATCACGTTAGATGCGACGGAGATGACTCCCTTTCCGCCCATGGCTACGAGCGGCACGGTGATGGCGTCGTCTCCCGAAAACACGAGGAAATTTTCAGGGACCTGCTGAAATACTTGAGTGATTTGCGAAATATTGCCCGAGGCTTCCTTCACGCCAATAATATTTTCGATCGCCGAAAGCAAGCGCAGGGTTGCGGGCTCGATGTTCACATTCGTGCGCGGCGGCACGTTGTACAAGATGATGGGAAGCGAAGTGGCGGCTGCAATGGCCTTGAAATGATGATAAAGACCTTCCTGCGTGGGCTTGTTGTAGTAGGGTGTGACCGACAGAATTCCGTCAGCTCCGAGGCGCTCGATTTCGCGCGCCATTTCGATTACATGGTGCGTGTTGTAGCCGCCCGCGCCTGCGAGAACCGGTACTTTCCCCTTGGCTTCTTCGATCGTGATGGCTACGACGCGCAAGTGCTCTTCATGTGTGAGCGTCGGGCTCTCGCCCGTTGTTCCGCAAGGGACAAGGAAATTAATTCCCGCCTCGATTTGGCGGCGAATGAGCTTGCGCATTACCTCTTCGTCAAGGGATAAATCTTTCCGGAATGGAGTGACCAGCGCTGTACCGCATCCTAGAAATCCTCGAAACATAGCTCCCACCTCTTGTTCGATTAAAAATTATTGATTCACCGGCCGGCGCGTCGATTTTGCGTCGTCCGAAAAAATAACATCTCCAAACTCGTGCAATCCCCGTTTGCCGATCACCCACTGCGCGGCTTTCAGCGCGCCGCGCGCAAATCCTTCGCGGCTGCGCGCGGTATGACGCAAGGTAATGGTGTCCGCCTGCGAATCAAAGCCAATTTCATGAGTGCCCGGATTCGCTCCCGCGCGGTTAGAACTCGCGTCAATGCGCCGTGAAAATCCGGCGCGCTGCATTTCCTCAATCAACTGTAGCAGCGTCCCGGAAGGCGCGTCTTTCTTGGCAGTATGATGCACTTCCCAGGCCCAGGCGCCGTACTCGGGCTGTGTCGCCAGCAAGTGCGCAGCTTCGGCCACTACGCGGCGAAACACATTTACGCCAATCGAATAATTGGGGCTGTAAACGACGCCTACACCGCAGCGGTCGACCATCGCGCGCACGCGATCCATCTCGCCGTACCAGCCGGTCGTGCCCACAATCGTCGGAACGCCAATCGCGCAAAGCGCTTCCACGTTGGCAACGGCGGTATGCGGCGTTGAAAATTCAATGGCTACATCCATTCCGCGAAAGTTTTCAGGGTTGATTCCCGCCTGATTCACATTAGTGTCTATGTCCAGCCGCAAGCTGACGGAAAAACCGGCTTCCGGAGCAAGCTGTTCGATCAGCTTGCCCATTTTTCCGTATCCTACGATGGCCAACTTCTTAAGCATGATGCGCCTCCGCTTTGCCGAGAAGCGTACGCGTCATCTGTGCGTAGGTTTCGACCGCGGCAAGCAACTCCTGCTTTGAGATTTTTTCCTGCGTGGTATGCGCTACGTGAATACTGCCGGGTCCAAAAAGAAATGGCTGGCCCCAGGCCGGAACGAGAACCGGAATGTCTGTGGTGAATGCGACCACGGAAGTAGGAAATCCATCGAGCGACTCGAAATGCATGGCCGGGAGCGAGAGAATTTCTCTGATTTCCACTCTTGCTCCAACGGCCTCGCGCAGGGCTTGATCGACGATCCGTCCGTCACAGACCAAGCGGACGGCGATCTCCGCCTTTGCGGTGTCAGGAATAATATTGGGAGCGCGACCTCCAGAAATTGTTCCGATATTCAGAGTTGTTTTCCCCAGAACAGGATCTTCCGGGAGGCGCACGCGACGAATTGCGCTGAGCGCATCCAAAAGTTTTTCAATTGCAGAATCGCCGAGCTCAGGATAGGCGGAGTGCGCCATTTTGCCCTTGGCAATAATTTCGTAACGCAAAATGCCTTTCGAGCCGAGCGCGACCTTGCTTTCCGTTGGCTCCCCGTTAACGAGGTACCGCGCGCCGCGCGGCGAACGCGAAGCCACTTCTGCACCCGCGCTGTTACGCTCTTCCCCGACGACAAACAGGAGGCCAAAATTTCGCGTGCCGGTTTCAATCAGCTTTTCCGCGGCGGCAATCATTGCCGCGATAATTCCTTTTGCATCGCACGTGCCGCGACCGTAAATATTTTCGTCGTCTTCGCTGGATGGGAAAAATGGCGGGACGGTGTCCATATGCGTCGAAAGCACGA
The DNA here is from genome assembly GCA_035696345.1 of Candidatus Acidiferrales bacterium. Lineage (GTDB taxonomy): Bacteria > Acidobacteriota > Terriglobia > Acidiferrales > UBA7541 > Palsa-360. The sequence goes on along the minus strand of DASRQU010000101.1, from coordinate 64,228 downwards.
CCGTCGGAGTTCCCCACTCCGCGTACACATTGAAGCGATCAGGAGTGACGACCATTGCTTCCGCCGCGCCGCCTGTTCGCAGGGCGAGCGTGGAGAGATGACGCAGCAGGTATTCGCCTACCGCCTTCTCGTTTTCCGTGATCGACTCCAGGTCGACCAGCGCGCGCGTTAATTCGAATGGATGCATGATTCAGTAGGACAGGCTTCAGCCTGTCAGCTTTTGATTTCTATGACGCTCGTATGGCCAGTCAGCTTTAGAGGAACGCGTTGCAATTGCCTAAAAAAGGCAGACAGGCTGAAGCCTGTCCTATGCAAATCCGATTGTAATCCTTTGGATCGAATTGCGCGCGGAGAAAGAAGCTGGACGCGGGAAAACTGCAGACGTCTCGCTCCTCATAGCGCTCCATCCGATTATTTATTTCGCTCGGATGACAGTGGACCGGCGTTAGCCAAGCCCCCCAGCCGCCGCGGCGGGACTGCCGTCGGCAACTTCGGCGGAAAATTTTACGGCGCCTTTCACTCGGCCTCCGAAGTTCCTCGGAAAACGGCCCAGCTACTCATTGCCTCCGCACCTCTATTAGGACCGGACCAAGATAACATTGGTGTGCGAGCGGGGTCAAACCGGGTGCGTGGCAGCGGATCGAGGATGTGGATTGCATACACATAAATCTAAACCTGGCCGCCCGAAACTCCGATGCCCGCTGCGAAAATCAATCCGCCCGCGCTGGTATACTTTTCGCGCGACACGTGAATCGCACATTATGAATGAACGGCTGCAATATGAAGTTCGCGGTTGGGCGTATTGGGCGAAATGCCTCAACCCTCTGCGCAATACCATTTCCATACACAATTTGCCGTTGGGGTTGCAGTTGCGCGCGTACAAACGCGATGCCGTGGGACGCGGGCTCTATCGACGGAAAATTCATGAGCCGAGTCTGACGAAGCTGCTGCTCACACGTTTCGCCGATTCACTCCCTCGCAATTTCATCGACGTGGGCGCAAATATTGGATACTTCACGTGCCTGATGGGAAAGCTGGCAGGGCCGACCGGTACCGTGCTGGCCGTCGAGCCGGAGCCGCAGAATTTTTCGCTGCTGCAGGAAAATATTGTGCTGAACCAATTGAGCAACGTGAGCGCTCATCAGTGCGCATTGGGGGCAAGTGCCGGGACGGCGCTACTGGGTTTGTATAAAGCGGCCAATCGCGGAAGGCATTCTCTCGTTGATACCGCGGCGAAGAACCGGATTGAAGTTCCTGTGAAATCGCTCGACGAACTTACGCGGAATGCGCGGCCGGACATCGCTTCCTGGTCTTTCATGAAAATTGATGTGGAAGGTTACGAAGCATTTGTACTGGACGGAGCGGGAGAAACTTTAGCGCGAGTGGAAACGATGGTGATGGAATATTCTCCCGCACTGTTGCGCGCCGCGGGGCGGGATCCTGCGAAGACACTGCAAATGCTTACATCGCATTTCTCCCGCATTTCACGCATAGAGACTAAGGGGGCGGCCCGGGTAACGGCGGAAGACTGCCTGCGCGATGAAAAGCAAGTGGAATTAGTATTTGAGCGGTGATTTTCCTGGCATAGGCTTTAGTCTTTAGGATTTTGGCTTTGCGAAAACCCCATTCCACTGGCTAAAACCTAGGCCACAAACACCCGCACGATTTACAGCATTTTAGTTGGCTGGCGAGCGGATTTAAGTAGCGCGGGCTTCAGCCTGCGGGTTAGTGCTTGCGAGGACAAAATTCCGCAGGCTGAAGCCCGCCGCTACTTAAGGCGAAGTGCTTGAATCTGGCTCAGCAGGTTGCGGAAGACCAGCGACTCGTCTGCAGTTGACGCTGCGGGTACAAGTTCAAAAAATCGATGCGCGGCCAGGATGGTTAGTTTCGCTTTCGCTTCCGGCGAAAGTTTGTCGCACGAATAAATTACGAGCAACCCTGCCGTTTGGAATGCGGAGTATTGCGCCTCCAGCTCGACGAAAGAGAGAGAATCCTCGCTTAGCATTAGCACTTCGAAATGATCGTCGAAAAGCGTGCGCTCCAGGCGCATGGCCAGCGATGCGTTATTTTCAACCACCACCAAAGCTGGACCGTGCCCGTGACGTTTGAAGCGCTCCGCCGGAGTCACGGGAACCAATTCGCGAGTCGCGGGATCTGCCTTGGATGTTTGATCCGCGAGATCGGCGCGAATCATGCCTGCGCCAAGCGTGGCATTCGATATCGGGTCGATCAGAATGAAACTGCCCGTGATGCGATTGTGCGTGTAGGGATCGAAGAATAGCGGGCTGACGGTTTCCAGTTCTACGTAGGCGATGTCGTTCATCTGCAGCGTGCTCGACGGCTCGTGGACTAGGGTATTGATGTTGACGCGGTAGTGAAATTTCAAAGCCTTCGCGCGAACCGTGCGCGATGTGTGCTTCAGGAGGTAACTTTTTCCCGGCTCAGCGGCTTCCGCGTTAAACCAGACCACCATGGCATCGAAATGGCGGGAGACGCGCGGCGGTTGCTTCGGCGAAACCAGCATGTCACCACGGCTCAAATCGATTTCGTCTTCCAGCGTCACGGTGACGGACATCGGCGGAAAAGCTTCCGGTGCGTCTCCGTCAAATGTGGCAATGGCTTTCACTCGGCTTTTTTGTTCCGACGGCAGCGAAATCACATGATCACCGGGGCGAATAACGCCGCTAGCCACTTGTCCAGCAAACCCACGAAAATTCTGGTCGGGGCGGATCACGTATTGCACGGGAAATCGCACGGCATCGGACGGCGTTTCCATGCGTATGGGCACGGTTTCGAGATGCTCTAAAAATGTCGGTCCGTGGTACCACGGCGTATTCACGCCGCGCTCCACAACATTATCCCCGGCGAGCGCGCTGATCGGGATCGCTACGACGTGCGGAACTGCAAGCTGCTTTGCGAGCGCATCAAAGTCTGCGCGCAGCTTTAGGAAAACTTCCTCGCTGTAATTCACGAGGTCCATTTTGTTGATAGCCACCAGCACGTTCGGAATTCCCAGCAGCGAGGCGATGTAAGTGTGACGACGCGTTTGCGCGAGAACGCCTTTCGTCGAGTCGATCAAAATGACCGCAAGATTCGCTGTCGACGCGCCCGTGGCCATGTTGCGCGTGTACTGTTCGTGTCCCGGCGTGTCCGCGATAATGAATTTGCGGCGCGGCGTTTCAAAATAGCGGTAGGCGACATCGATCGTAATGCCCTGCTCGCGTTCGGCGCGCAAACCATCTGTGAGCAGCGAAAAATCGACGGCGCCGGTGGAGCGGTTAATGCGGCTCTTTTTTACGGCCGCCATCTGATCTTCAAAAACGGATTTGGAATCGTGCAGCAAACGCCCAATGAGCGTCGATTTGCCGTCGTCCACGCTTCCCGCCGTCGTAAAGCGCAGCAAATCTTTTTCAAGATTCTTCTGCATGAAGGACTCGAAGCCCCAGGCTTCCTGATTGGCAACCACACTCATCAGAAGTAGCCCTCGCGCTTCTTGATTTCCATGGAGCCTTCCTCATCATGATCGATCACGCGGTTTTCGCGCTCTGAGCGGCGGAACGAAATCATTTCCTCGATAATTTTCGGAACCGTGTCAGCTGTGGATACAATGGCGCCCGTGCACGGCACGCATCCGAGCGACCGCATGCGCACCACCATGCGCTGCGTTTTTTCCCCAGGCAGCAAATCCCACTTGTCATAGGCCACGACAATCGAACCGTTGCGGTTCACAACGTTGTGTTCCTTGGCAAAATACAGCGGCACGATGGGAATGTTTTCCAGGTAGATGTAGAACCACACGTCCGCCTCCGTCCAGTTGGAGAGCGGAAACACGCGGATGCTTTCGCCTTTGTTAATGCGCGAATTGAAGATGTTCCAGAGCTCAGGGCGCTGGTTCTTCGGGTCCCACTGGCCGAACGAATCGCGGAAAGAGTAGACGCGTTCTTTGGCGCGGGACTTTTCTTCGTCGCGGCGCGCGCCACCGAAAGCGCAAGTAAAATCACCCTCGGCGAGGGCATCTAGCAGCGATTTGGTTTTCAGCAAGCCGCAGCATTTCTGCGTGCCCAACACGAACGGATTCGCGCCGGCGTCGAGAGCTTCCTGGTTTTTGTGGACGATCAACTCCGCGCCGATTTCCCGCGCATAGCGGTCGCGAAATTCCACCATTTCCGGAAATTTATAGCTGGTGTCGATGTGCAACAGCGGGAACGGAAATTTGCCAGGGTAAAACGCCTTTTGCGCAAGGCGCAGCATGACAGATGAATCTTTTCCGATCGAGTAGAGCATCACCGGGCGGGCAAATTCGGCGACCGCTTCGCGCAGGATATGGATGCTCTCGGCCTCGAGCGCGCGCAGGTAGTTGATTTTTTGCGGCGTAAGCAGCGCGGGCCGCTCGCTGGCGGTATTCGGAGGGATCGCGCTGGGTGTGGTGTCCATGGTTTCGTTGGATGTGTCAGCCATCGATATCGATTCTTAGCGTTACTTTCATGAAGAGCCAGGGTCGCGCCGCGCGCATCCGCTAAATACAACAAAACCCACCGACCGGACGATCAGGTGGTGGGTACGATTCCTGGTCACGTGTTTTCCAGATTACCGGAACGGCAAAGACGTCGCAAGGCGGATTTAAGTAGCGCAGGGTTTAGCCTACAGCAGTTGCGACTTGCAAAAGCTTAAACCCCAGCCACTTTTTTTCTTGCTAGGCCCATCCCTCCCAGGCTGAAGCCTGCGCTACTTAAGGCAAATCAAAACCTCTTGACACCGAGTGGGCCAATCCCTATACTTTTGGCTGCTGGACACGTGGCGATTTAAGGCAACTTGCTCCACGTAAAAAACTGCTAAAGAGTCGGACGAGCACTCAGACGAGTTTTTTGAGCCCTCCCCCTCTTTGGCGTGGAGGGTTTTGCTTTTTAGGAACCCCCTCTCACGCCGCCAAACCTGCGGCAGTTTCCCAGTCAAAAATCTGGAATCGATTCGCCCGCGATGCCATCTGAACCTATGCGGGCCGAACGCAGGAGGCCAAATGGCCGAACATTATCAACTGAAGTGCCGCGAATGCGGAAAGCTCTGGGGGAATCAGCCGCGCTCGTTTTGCGACGAATGCCTCTCGCCGCTCGAAGTGGTTTACGATCTGGACGCCATCCGTCCGTTGTTTACCCGCAAAAATATTGAATCTGGTCCTACGAATCTGTGGCGTTACAGCGCCCTGCTTCCGTTGCCGGAAGATTATAAAGCGACCATCCCAACTGGATTCACTCCGCTTGTACAGGCGCGCCGCCTCGGCAAACAACTCAACACAACCAATTTGTATTTGAAGAATGATGCTGTGTGCTTCCCCACCCTTTCATTTAAAGATCGCGTGGTGGCAACGGCGCTGGCTGCGGCGCGGCGCTTTGGCTTCCAGGTGGTGAGTTGCTCTTCCACCGGAAACCTTGCGAATGCAGTGGCCGCACAGGCCGCGCGCGAAGGTTTCGATGCGTGGATTTTTATTCCGTCGGACCTCGAAGCTGCAAAGGTCGTCGGGACGCAGGTGTTCGGCGCAAAGCTCGTACGCATCGCCGGAAATTATGATCAAGTGAACCGCCTGTGCTCGCAGATCGCCGAAAAATATCGCTGGGGATTTGTGAACGTGAATTTGCGGCCTTACTACGCCGAGGGCTCCAAGACTGTAGGCTACGAAATTGCCGAGCAACTTGGGTGGCGCTTGCCGGACAACATTGTCTGCCCGATGGCCGGCGGCTCGCTGATCACCAAGATCCGGAAGTCGTTTAATGAACTGATCGCGCTAGGCTTGGTGGAAGAAAAGAAAGTGAAATTCTTTGGGGCGCAGGCGACCGGCTGCTCGCCCATTTCGGATGCGGTGAAACGCAAACTCGAGCGGTTTGAACCCCAAAAACCCGCGACCATTGCGCGTTCGCTGGCAATTGGAAATCCAGCAGACGGGTTTTATGCGGCGCGCGCCATTCGTGATAGCGGCGGATGGGCTGAAGATGTATCCGATCCGGAAATCGTCAAGGGTATTCAGCTGCTGGCGGAAACCGAAGGAATTTTCACGGAGACGGCGGGCGGCGTTACCACGGGAGTCACTAAAAAATTGCTCGAGCAGGGCTACATCAATCCGAGCGAGACGACGGTCGCATGCATCACAGGCAACGGACTGAAGACCATCGACGCCATTCAAGAGGAATATACGCTCACGCCGGCGATTGAGCCGCGCATGACGGTGTTTGAAAGTTTCATTAATGATCGCATGGTGGCTGTCGCAGGAAATTAGTTTTTACGAAATGAGCACGGGGGCTGGGAACGCAAATCTCCCGATTTGCATTCTCGGATTGCTAAAATCTGGAAATCAGGAAAGCGAATGGAAATGAAAATTACTGTTGAAATTCCCACGGCCCTGCGGCGATTTACAGACGGCGTGCAAACTCTGGAATGTAATTCGTCCACACTACCTGACTTGCTGGGCGAAATTGAGCAGCGCTTTCCCGCCATCACCAAACATTTGCGCGATGATTCTGGAGAGGTGCGACGCTTCATCAACATTTACGTGAACGAGGAAGACATCCGTTTTCTCGGCGGCAACGGCTACAAGTTTCAGGATGGAGACCGCGTGCTTGTTGTGCCCTCAATCGCGGGTGGAGCGCCCGAAGATGCTTGGGGATGAGGGACATACGCTTCACGTTCCGCTGCGATTTGCAGTGCGCGGGAACTTTGGCTTGACAATTTGGGCTGCTGATTTAAGCTGGAGTGGCAATGATGACATCCATTCTCAAGGGAATTACGATTACCAAGCGCACGCCCACGTGTATGAGGGCGGCGCGGACCCCCTTGGGAGCCAAGGACTTGCGAGCGTAGCGAGACATCCTTCAAGCTCTTAAATGCGGCCCGCGGAGCCAAAAGCTCGCGGGCGTTTTTGTTTATGGGGCGGATTTTTAGTACGACGGGCTTCAGCCTGTCTGGTTTTGACGTTTTTATCGACGAGGCAGAAATCAATTGAAGACAGGCTGAAGCCTGTCCTACTGGTGAAAATGATGAGCACAGCGGCGCAGGACAAAATTGATGCGGTGCAGGGCGGAGCGGAAGGCTGGAGTGCGGACGAGGTTGTGCGCTGGGGACTGGCGGAGTTTCATCCTGATGCAGGGATCGCTTCGAGTTTCGGGGCGGAGGACGTCGTGTTGATCGACATCGCGGCGCGCGTGCGACCAGACATTCGCGTATTCACTCTCGATACGGATTTTTTGTTTGCCGAAACTTACGAGTTGATTGACAAAATCGAAAAAAAATACGGCATCAAGGTCGAGCGCGTCAAATCTTTGTACTCGCCGGAACAGCAGGCGGAGAAAATCGCACCTAAACTCTGGACGATTGATCCGAACCAGTGCTGCGCGCTGCGAAAAGTGGAACCGCTGAAGGCCAAGCTCGCAACGCTGACAGCCTGGGTCACAGGGATTCGCCGTGATCAAGCTCCAACACGCGCGAAGGCCAAAAAAATCGAGTGGGACAAATCGTTTGGCCTTGTGAAGTGTAATCCGCTGGCGGACTGGACGTGGGACCGCGTGTGGGAATACGTGCGCGAGCATGATGTTCCCTACAACCCGCTCCACGAGCAGAATTACCCGAGCATTGGCTGCGTGCAGTGCACGCGGCAGGTGCAGCCCGGAGAAGATCCACGCGCGGGACGCTGGTCCGGCTTCGCAAAAAAGGAATGCGGGTTGCACGCACCCGAATAGGACAAGCAGGACAGGCTTAAGCCTGTCTGGTTTTGACTTTTTTTGAATTGGCAGACGTCAAAAGGAGGCAGGCTTAAGCCTGTCCTACTGAAAGAAGTTTTGAGCGACAAAAGCTATGAGTTTATTTCCGATGTTCGTGAAGCTCGAAGGGCGACTGGTTCTAATGGTCGGCGCCGGCGCTGTAGGCGAAGGCAAGATTGAAAGCCTCCTGGCCTCGGGCGCTACGGTGCGCGTGGTCGCGCCGCAAGCGACTGCCCGTGTCCGCGAGTGGGCGCGTGACGGTCGCGTTCAGTGGGAAGCCCGGCAATACAAACCATCAGACTTCGCTGGCGTATTTATCGCGATCGCGGCTACAGGGTCAACCACGCTGCATGACGAAATTTACGCGGAGGCCAAAAGTCGCGGAGTACTTTTTAATGCGGTGGACGAACCGGAGCGCTGCGACTTTTACTTCCCTGCCGTCGTGCGGCGAGGCGACTTACAGATTGCGATTTCGACCGGTGGCATGAGCCCCGCGCTCGCGCAACGACTGCGCAAGCAACTCGAAGAACAATTTGGTCCGGAGTGGGAAGAGTGGATCGCGAAACTGGGTCGCACGCGTGATGAATTGAAAAGCATCCCGATGCCGCCGGAGCAGCGCAAGCGTTTGCTGCACCAGTATGCAAGTCTGGACCCGAAGCCGCATTAAGTAGCGTAGGCTTCAGCCAGTGGAATTTAGTCCTTGCAAGTTCTAAAAGCCACAGGCTGAAGGTTATGCCACAAAAATCGCACTACGAGCTGGAGTGCACAACGAAATGGCAGGCAGAGTTTATTTGGTGGGCGCGGGTCCTGGAGACCCCGAACTGCTGACGCGCAAGGCGTGGCGGGTGCTGCAGTCCGCTCACATCGTGCTTCATGACGATCTTGTGTCGCAAGATATTTTGTCCGTGCTTCCCGTGACCACGCAGATTGTGAATGTCGGAAAACGCTGCGGCGCAAAAAACATTTCGCAGGACGAGATCAACGCGCTGATGGTGCAACAGGCGCGCGAAGGAAAAATAGTGGTGCGGCTCAAGAGCGGGGATCCGTCGCTGTTTGGGCGCGCAGGCGAAGAAATGGAAGCTTTGCGCGCCGCTGGCACGGAGTTTGAAATCATTCCGGGAGTCACGGCGGCGCTTGGCGCCGCGGCTTCAGCGCAGATTTCTCTTACGAACCGAAGGCACGCGTCGCGCGTCGTGTTCGTCACGGCGCATCGCGAAGGCGGCACGGGTCTGAGCAACGAAGGATATATCGCGGCTGACACGACGTACGTGATTTACATGCCAGGCCATCGCTATGCCGAGCTGTCCGCGGAATTGCAGGCCGCGGGTCTTGCCGCGGAAATTCCTTGCGCCGTAATTTCGCGCGCGACGACGAAGGACGAATCGATTTTCAGGACCACGGTTGGCCGATTGCAAGAATCGCCAGCTGCAGCCTCGCCATCGTTGCTGGTGGTGGGGGTTGTGGCAGGCGTCGACGTCCGGGACGCATCAGCCCGGCACGCACAATTTTCAAGCAACGCGAACGAAGAAATTATGCAACTGGCTCAGCAACATCCATACCACGATTCCCACGGGAGGGGCAGTGTCGAATAAGAAAGTTCGAGTTGGAATTTTGGGAGCGACCGGCATGGTCGGCCAACGCTTTGTGCAAATGCTGGAACATCATCCGAATTTTGAGATTACCGCGCTTGCGGCGTCGGACCGCTCGCAGGGAAAAACGTATGCAGAGGCGTGTACTTGGCGGCTGGTGGGCGACGTGCCGGCTTTCGCTAGGTCGATGGTCGTGCAACCGCCGCAGCCGCCGCTCAATTGCGATGTGGTCGTCTCGAGTTTGCCATCGGACGTCGCGCGCACTTCGGAAGAAGCGTTCGCACGAGCCGGTTATCCCGTTATTAGCAATGCGTCTTCCTTTCGCATGGACGAAGACGTTCCCCTCCTGATTCCCGAAATTAATTCAGATCATTTGAAAGTTCTGGACCGGCAAAAAAAGGATCGCGGATTCTCCACGGGTTATATCGTCACGAATCCGAATTGCTCGACCATCATCATGGCGCTGGCTCTCGCGCCTCTGCACAACAAGTTCGGCATCGAAGCCGTGATTGTTACCACGCTGCAAGCTGTTTCCGGCGCGGGATACCCGGGCGTACCATCGCTTGACGTGGTCGATAACGTGCTTCCCTTCATCGATGGTGAAGAGCCAAAAATGGAAAGCGAGACACGCAAAATTCTTGGCACGCTCGGAAAAACGTTTTTTGAAAACGCCGCATTCCCGGTGAGCGCGCAGTGCAATCGCGTAAACGTGGCGGACGGACACATGGTCGCCGTGCGCGTAAAGCTCGCCAAGCGCGCGAGCATCGAAGAAGTTCGCGACGCGCTTGCGTCGTATACGTCCGTGCCGCAGGAATTAAAATTGCACACCGCTCCGAAACATCCGGTGCTCGTGCGCAGCGAAAAAGACAGGCCGCAACCACGTATGGATCGCGACGCGGGCGGTGGCATGAGTGTGACCGTTGGACGCCTGTTTCCGGATAGCGTATTCGATTACCGTTTCGTAGTTCTGGGGCACAACACGATTCGCGGCGCCGCGGGCGCTGCGATCCTGAACGCGGAATTGCTTTGCGCGCGAGGTCTTCTGCACGGGAAATCCGCCAATGAAAGCGAAGCTCCTGCCGAAGCGAGGGTGCGATGAGCCGTCCGATCCAAGTGATGAAATTTGGCGGGACCTCGGTAGGCAGCGCCGACCGCATTCGCAACGCGGCAACCATCGCCGCACAGGCCTCGAAGCACCGAGCCGTGGTCGTAGTGGTTTCCGCCATGTCCGGCGTGACGAACCTGTTGATCGCCGCCGCCGGAAAATCCGCGACCGGGGACGAAGCGGCGGCCGAAGCGCTTACCCGTTCGCTGCAGGAAAAGCATCACGAAGCTATCGGCAGGCTGATTTCGGATCCGGAAAACCGGCGGCAACTGCTTTCCGAAATCGATGCGTTGATTGAACGCGCGGCAAATTATTGCCGTGGATGCGCCTTACTCGGCGAACTTTCTCCTCGCGCCCTTGATGTGATTGCCGGAACCGGCGAACGCCTCAGCGCGCGGATGACCGCCTCGGTCCTCCGCGAAATGGGACATCATGGCATTGCGTTCGACGCAACGGAATTAATCGTCACAGATGACGTTCACGGCGGTGCGCGCCCGCTTTCGGATCCTACGCGAACGAAAACACAAGGTGCGCTACTTCCCTTGCTCGAGGCGGACGGAATTCCCGTCGTGACCGGTTACGTCGCCGCCACGGCGAAAGGAATTCCTACCACGCTTGGACGCGGCGGTTCAGATTATTCCGCAACCATTTTGGGCGCGGCACTGGACGCGAGCGAAGTAATCATCTGGACGGATGTCAATGGTGTACTCACTGCCGACCCGCGCATGGTTCCGAACGCTGCCACTCTCGACGAAGTTTCTTACACCGAGGCGGGCGAACTCGCGTTCTTCGGCGCAAAGGTCCTTCATCCGATGACTCTGCGCCCGGTGATTGAAAGCGCGATTCCCGTGTGGATTCGCGATAGCTTCCATCCCGATCTTGTTGGCACAAAAATTACGCAATCCGTAAAACCCGCGCCCCAGGGTGTGAAGGCCGTCACCGCAACCCGCGATGTCGCCATGATCGCAATTGCCGGTCCGGGTATCATTGGCGTGCCGGACATTGCCGCGCGAATTTTTTCCGCCACAGCTTCCGCACACGCGAATATCGTGATGATTTCGCAGTCATCCTCGCAGGATAGCATCTGCTTCGTAGTGCAGGCCGCCGACGCAACACGCACCGAAGAAGCTTTGCGCGCCGCGTTGTATGACGACGTTCACCAGCATGACCTGGAGCACATCAGGGTCAATCGCAACGTGGCGATCGTCGCGGCCGTCGGAGAAAACATGGCCGGAACACCGGGCATCGCCGGCCGCGTGTTCAGCACGCTTGGCAAAGAGTCAATCAACATCATCGCCATCGCGCAAGGTTCCTCCGAGTACAACATTTCGTTTCTCGTGGAATCTAGCGGAATGGAAAAAGCCGTAAAAGCACTTCATCAGGCGTTTGGTCTTGGCAAGCAAGAACAAAATGAAGACGCGCGTACAGCGGCGCCGGTCACATCGTAGGCGAAATCGTGCGAGCGGGGAGTTCGTGACGCCTGCGTCCCGGGTTCCGCTGCTCTACTCCGATTGAAACCGCGACGCCGGCGCCGCCATAAATCCTCAACTCTAACGGAACTGTCCGTTCTGTGTACCTAGACGCGCGTGAATGTTACGTTGCCCGGATCGGCTGCGGTCGCTATTTTGGCGCGGCCGTTTGCGGATAAATGTTCGAGGATGAGGTAAACACTTTCGGCGGAATCGGCCACTCCAGCGGCGGTTGCAATTTGCCCGGCGGTTTGCGGCGTGCCGGTTAGCGCACCGAGCGCCTTCGCCTGCAGGCTAAGCACGGTGGCGGCGGCTTTCTTGCCCGCTTCTACCCCAGGCTGGTGATATGCATTCACGTGAACCAGCGAACCGTAAAATCCCACGGCGCGCTCAAATAAGGCGATCAACGCGCCAATCGTGCGCGCATCCACGTGTCTCACCGAGAGGGTCATGGACTGGCGTTCGTTTCCGTACAACGCTTCGCGCGTGCCAATATAAAAACCGTCGAGATAGTCTCCGGTCGTCACGCCGGGCTCCACCTCGAGTTTCGACCCGCCGGATTCGAGCACGCGAACAAACGTCACGAAGAAATTGTTAACGCCGTCGCGCAATTGCTGCACGAACGCGTGCTGGTCCGTGGAACCTTTATTTCCGTACACTGCGATTCCCTGCTCGACGCGCTTGCCGTCCAGGTCGAGCGCTTTTCCGAGAGATTCCATCACCAACTGCTGCAAGTAGCGGCTGAAGAGAAGCAAACGGTCTTTGTATGGCAGCACCACCATGTCTTTCTTTCCTTTGCCGTCTGTCGCGACGTACCACATCAGCGCCATTAACGCCGCAGGATTTCGCCTCGTTTCATGCATGCGTGTTGCCGCGTCGCAAGCGGCCGCTCCAGCTAACATGCGCACGATATCGATTCCCTGCAAAGCCGCGGGGAGCAAGCCCACAGCGGAAAGCTCACTGGTGCGGCCGCCGACCCAGTCAAACATTGGAAACCGAGCGAGCCATTTTTCTGAGGCCGCAAGTTTGTCGAGGTGCGAGCCGCCCATCGTGACCGCAATCGCGTGCTCGGCGAAATTTAAATGCGCATCTTTGTACGCTTCCGCCACCACCATCATCCCGTTGCGGGTATCGGGAGTTCCGCCGCTCTTGCTCGTGACGATGACCAGCGTTTCGGGCAGATCAGCTTTCAACACGTCGATCGCGCGCTCGATACCGTCGGGGTCAGTGTTGTCGATGAAATGAATCGTCATTTTGTCTGAAGCGGGCCCGCCGAGCGCATCGCTCACGAACATCGGTCCCAGCGCTGATCCGCCAATTCCAATCGCCAACACCTGCGTAAATCTCTCCGCGTTGCGCGGCCGGATTTTTCCAGCGTGCACCTCACCTGCAAATTTTTGAATTGACACCACCGTCTCGGCGATTTCCAGCGCAATTTCCTTCGTGGGCGCGAGTTGCGGAGTGCGCAGCCAGTAATGGCCCACCATGCGCTGCTCATCCGGATTGGCAATCGCGCCGCTTTCGAGCGCATTCATTTCCTTGAATGCTTTTTGCATCGCGGGCTCCATCGATGCGAGGAACGCGTCGTCAAAATGCATCCGGCTGATGTCGAGAGAGAGGTCGATCGATTCAACGTGGCAGTAATAGTGGCGGTAGCGTTTCCAAAGCTCGGACGCGTCCATGAGGTCTCCTGGGTTTGAGTAGGACAGGCTTTAGCCTGTCGCATTTGACTAGAATTTGCGAAATTCAAAAGAAGACAGGCTGAAGCCTGTCCTACTTAACGGACCGAATTTGTTCTTTCGCGGAAGCCACAACGTTTTCCACCGTGAATCCGAAGTGCTTTTGCAGCGCCTTGATCGGCGCGGACGCGCCGAAACTGTGCATACCAATCATTTTTCCTGAAGTGCCGACATAGCGCTCCCATCCGAATACCGTTGCCATTTCAACGGACACGCGCGCCTTCACGGCCGGAGGCAAAACGGAATCGCGGTACGCCTGACCTTGCCGCTCGAACAATTCCCACGATGGCATGCTGACGACGCGCGCCTGAATTCCTTCTTTCGCCAGTTGGTCGAAGGCTTCGACGCAAAGCGAAACTTCGCTACCTGTGCCGAGCAACAGCACATCGGGCTTAGTTCCTGGCGTTTCGGCTAGCACGTAAGCTCCCCGCGCGAGGCCCGACGCGGGAGCAAACTTCGCGCGGTCAAACGTGGGCAGCGCCTGCCGGGTCAACACAAGGAGCGCCGGCGCGTGCTGCAATTGCATGACAACTTTCCAGGCTTCGGCGACTTCGTTCGCATCTGCAGGGCGCAACGTGATCATGTTAGGCGTGGCGCGCGCAATCGCCAGATGTTCGATCGGCTGGTGCGTTGGCCCATCTTCGCCGACTCCCAGCGAATCGTGCGTCAAAACATAAATCACCGGCATTTCCATCAGCGCGCTCAGGCGCATCGCACCGCGCATGTAGTCGGTGAACACGAAAAAGGTGGCGCCGAAAGGACGGACCTTTATTTGAGCCATGCCATTGATCGCTCCGGCCATGGCGTGCTCGCGAATGCCAAAGTGCAAATTCCGCAACCCATAATCGCCGAACTGAAAACCCTTGGCGTCTTCAAACGAGAGCAGTGTCTTAGTGGAGGGGGCAAGGTCTGCCGCGCCGCCGATCAGCCAGGGAACATTTTTGGCAATCGCGTTTTCGACTTTGTTGGAGGAATCGCGTGTTGCAAGGCCCTTGGCATCGGCGGGAAATACCGGAATATCTTTGTCCCAGCCGCTGGGGAGCTTGCGGTACTGCATCAAATTAATTTCATTGGCCAGATCGGCGTGCGCGACGCTGTACTCTTTTTGTTTTGCGGTCCAGCGATCGCGCTCCGCCCTCCCGCGCGTGCCGATTCCCTTTTGAAAATTTTCAAAGACACCGTCCGGAATTAGAAATTTTGCATCCTCCGGCCAGCCGTAAAAGCGCTTGGTCAGTTTCACTTCCTCTTCGCCGAGTGCTTCGCCGTGCGCGTCCTTTGTGTCCTGCTTGTGCGGCGAGCCGTAGCCGATGTGGCTGTTTACGATGATCAGCGTGGGACGGTCTTTTGTGGCGAGAAAAGTGCGAAAGCCCGCGCGAATCATGTCGAGATCGTTGGCGTCGGTGACGTGCGTGACGTTCCAGCCATACGCGGCAAAACGCGCGGCCACATCTTCATTGAACGCAAGAGGCGTGCCGCCTTCAATCGTGATGCGATTGCTATCGTAAATCCAACAAAGGTTGGAAAGTTGCAGGTGGCCCGCAAGTGAAGCTGCTTCGCTGGAAATTCCCTCCATCATGCAGCCGTCGCCACCCAGCGCATAAACGTTGTAATTGTAAACTTCCTCAAACCCCGGCTGATTATATCGTGAAGCGAGCCATTTTCCAGCTAATGCCATGCCCACGCTGTTCGCATAGCCCTGGCCCAGTGGACCTGTCGTCGTCTCCACGCCCGTCGTCAGGTGCGATTCCGGATGGCCCGCACAGCGGCTGTTCAGCTGCCGAAAATTCTTGATGTCTTCGAGGCGCACCGCCGGCCCACTCAAAATTTCGAGGTTGCCTCCAACTTCCTTCACGCCGGTAAGATGCAGCAGAGAATACAGCAACATGGACGCGTGGCCCGCAGAGAGAACGAAGCGGTCGCGATTTGGCCAAATGGGATCGTTCGGATCGTAGCGCAAAAATTCTTGCCACAAACAATAGGCGAGAGGCGCCATGGCCATGGGCGTTCCAGGGTGCCCTGAATTCGCAGCCTGCACAGCGTCCATGGAAAGCGTGCGAATCGTATTGATGCACAGCATGTCCAATGGAGAGGTCGAAGTGTTTTGCAGTGAAGCAGACTTGTCCGTTACGCTCATCCTTACTCCTTATCGCGGCCTGGAATCGATCCCGTTTCCATTGTCGTACTCGATTACTACTTTAGCCCAAAGCGTAACCGCTGCGAAATGCAGAATCGCAGACTAACAAATTGAGACCGGTTCCCCCTTGGAAATGCAAAAGCACCGCATAGCCCTCAGTGTTCTGTGTCATAGGCTTCAGCCTGTGGAATTTTGGTCTTGCTAGGACCGAAACCCGCAGGCTAAAGCCTATGCCGCCAATGCCTATCGGCCAACGATCCTAGCGGTTGAATTTACGGGCACTTCTCAAGGTAGGGTGAAACGCAATGCTTCCGCAACGCCTCTATACTCTTGACATTTTTTGGAGGACAAAATGATTATCAAAGGGCTGAGCCGTCCGTATTTTTTCGATGCGGATCGGTCAGGCCCATTTTTTTGGATTTATTACGAACAGAATGTTGGAGTATGATGCGCCTCAATCGCGGCTGATCGATCGCGAAAAAAGCACGTCATTCTGTCCTTCCGAGCGAAGCGAGGAATCTCTCTTGGATTCGAGTGCCGGGATGACAGAGGTTTTGGTTTCTTACGCAGCCAGTCCGCAAGCGTCATGATTTATTTCAAGGCACGTTCCACGGATGATTTGTAAATATTGCAAACTTTCGAAACCAAAGGAGCGCTATGTCTGAAAATCGCAAGCCTTCTCTTTCCTCTGAAAAAACTACGGAAGAACGGAATGTTACGTGCACCCCGTTCAGCCGGCGATCGCTGCTGAGGAACGCGGCAAGCGCTGCCGTTGGCGCGACCGCCCTAGGGCTGGCCGGTAAAATCGGCGCAAGCGCGCAGGTTCAAGGACTCTACACGACCAACACGGCGCCCGAAATCCCACTGCCCCTCGGCTCGCTTACGTACATCGATAAAAAACAATATATCCACAACATGGAGATTATTTCGCATATCCCGGGCGCATCGATTGCCGGCGGAGAACCGCTCATGGTCATGTGGGCGAGAGGCAAGCAACGTTTGCTGCCCGCTGGGGGAGATTTTGTGGACGTCAGCGAAGCTAAAAACCCCGTATTGCTGAATAAGAAACGCGTGGTTCAAGGCGGCGGTCCCGTCGTCTACAACACCAAGCTGAAAAAGTGGATTATGATGACCACGGCGGCGCAACCTCTGACCAGCGCAACGCCACAATTTCCCCACGGACAGTATGACAAGGAATTGCGCGACAAAATTCTCGGCTACAAGGGACTGCGCGGCATCCGCACGTACGACGTCACGGATCCTACAAAGCCAAATCTTCTGCAAGAATATAGCACCGGAGAAAAAGGTAACGGCACGCACCATAATTTTTATGACGGCGGCAAATATGCTTATCTAGATTGCGGATGGGACGAAACGCTACGCCTCGAAAATCACCAGCGCCCCTACAGCAACGCTCTCATGATCGTCGACTTGTCGGACCCCGCGAACGTGCAGGAGGTCTCGCGCTGGTGGGTGCCCGGACAAAAACTAGGCGAAGAAGAGGAATACAAGAAATATCGCTTCGCCGGAGACAAAATTTCGTGGACCGGAAATCACGGCGCGATCACCGTGCCCAAGCGGGTGGAGGACGGTGGCACGATAGGTTACGGTGGTTTCGGAGCATTCGGCTTCTACGCTATGGACTTGTCCGACATAAAACACCCGAAGCCTTATGGCCACGTGCAATATGAGTTCGACACGTTTGGCACGATTCCCTTCCACACGTGTTACCCCTTAAGTGGGGACGCGGCGCACCCGCAACTCATGAACAAAGTAGTGGCCGTGCACGAGGCACTGGAAGCGGATTGCCGGGAAAATTATCACACGCCGTACATTCTGGATGTGAAGGACCCGAAAAATCCAAAAATCATCGGACTCTTTCCGCGACCCGCCGCGCCACCCGCTGCGCCGTACACAGATTTCTGTTTCGCGCGCGGACGCTTCGGTTCGCACAACACGCAGTGCTGGCTCGCCCCAGGCACGTCGAATCCCGCTATTATGGTAATTGCCTGGTTCAACGCCGGCGTCCGCGTGTTCGATATTTCCAATCCGACGGCGCCCAAGGAAATCGCGTGGTTCGTGCCTCCGCTTGAGGGAGAGATCAACAATTACGAATCCTGGTGGCGCGGCACAACGGAAAATGTGTTCGTCGAGTTCGACCGCAACCTGATCTGGATCGGGACGCATGAAGGAAGTTACTGCCTGTCATGCCCCGCCCTCGGCAAGGCCATAACCGAGCCCGCCAAGGTTGCGAAATGGTCCATCCCGCATTGCAATGTGGGGTGGGACGACCAAACCGCGCGCAGTTTTTATTTTGGCCGTTCGTTGAGCCAGATGGGATAGTCTGTTCGTGGACCGAACACTCAAGGACGGTTTGTGTGGCGCCCGCCTTCAGGCGGGTAGCCTTTGTTCACCTATTGCGCCCGCCTGAAGGCGGGCGCCACAACTCGAAAAATCGGTTTGAGGAGAAGTTCGTGAACAATAGAAAAGTTTCACGTAGAGAATTTACATATGGGGCGCTCGCTGCGGGAGCCGTTCTTTTCACCGGCATTCGTTCTCGTGCCGCGGACTTAGAACTGCGCCAATTTCACAACCAGCCTGCGGACAGTCCGCTGGATCAATGGCTTTCTAAAATGTGGGCCGCGGTAAAAACAGAAACGAATGGCCGCGTACAAGTGCAGGTTTTTGCTGATAACAATAAAATTGCGGGAGGCGATCCCGCCGCATTAAACATGCTGGTCGGCGGCGAGGTCGATTTTTTCACTTTGAACGGCGGATCCATTGGAAACATTGTGCCCGCGTGTAACGTGCAAGGATTGCTTTGCGCATTTCGCTCTACACAACAAATTTTTGAATCCCTCGATGGCGATCTCGGCGACTATTTACGGGAAGAAATGAAATCCAAAGGCATCTACGGCTTTCCCAAAGGCTGCTTTGATAACGGCATGCACCAGATTACATGCGCCACGCGCCCCATCCGCACCGTCGATGATTTGCAGGGCCTGAAAATCCGGACTCCGGACGCTCCGATTTACACGGAAGCGTGGAAGGCGATGGGCGCCGCGCCCGTCGTGGCTAACTTCAACAAGTTGTACGAAACATTGAAAACCGGCGCTGCGGAAGCGCAAA
The DNA here is from genome assembly GCA_035696345.1 of Candidatus Acidiferrales bacterium. GTDB lineage: Bacteria > Acidobacteriota > Terriglobia > Acidiferrales > UBA7541 > Palsa-360. The sequence continues at coordinate 45,318 of DASRQU010000101.1, read as the reverse complement.
CGAACCCGCTCGCCGTCGCGGAGTTCCTGAAGCTTTACGAAGTGCAGAAATATGTAAGCGTGACCAATCACGGTTGGTCTGGCTTCAATCTCATGGCAAACCTGAAAATGTGGGAGCGCATCCCTGCCGATCTACAAAAGATTATCGAGCGCAACGTTGTGAAATTTGTGCGCCAGCAACGCGAAGAATTAACCGCGCTCAACTCGGAATTCCGCACCAAACTTGCCACGCAAGGCATGACGTTTAACGATGCGGACATTTCTTCCTTCCGTCCACGGCTGGTAGCATATTACGCGCACTGGAAAGAAGTGGCTGGAGACCGCGCGTGGAAACTGCTCGAAGCTCGAACCGGCAAACTGGTATAAGTTTGCTTTGGTAACGCGGCTTTAGCCCGCATCGTTTTGTCTTTGCAAGCACTAAACCCGCAGGCTAAAGCCCGCTCCACTAAAACCTGCGTATTTGGGATTTTTGCTACCGTAAAAGTTATTTTGCGGCGGGCGCAGTTGTATTCAGCTGTTCGCCTTGATCGCGGAATGGCAGCTTAAGTTTGCGCGCCGCCTCAGGCCAAAACTCTCGCAGTTCGTCAAAACCGATATCCAGCGCGATGTCGATTCCGATGTTTTGAGCCGCAGGCCCGACGCCCCGCCCATTTCCGGGATGGTATAAGTTGCTGATTGAGGCGCCGCTGATCTCTCCCAGCCATTCAGAGAAATTAAACATCGGCCTGCCGCTGTCGTTATAAGCCACCACCGCGTGCTCCACGGCGTGCAGAAAACGCCTGTTCGCGGGCCCCTGTCCCACCCGGTAGTATCGAGGATCTTCCCTGAAGATGGTCGGGTAAGCAAATTCCTTAAAAAATCGTGACTGCACCTGATCCGTGTAACTTACCGCCAGCCGCAGTCCATATCCCTTTGCACCCTGGCCAAAGGACGGATCATTATTTTCAGCCTGCGAAATTCCGGCGTTGAATCCTGCACTGAAAATCGTTTCGGGATCGATGGCGTCATGCAGAAATAGAAAGAATTTGTCCTTTATCTGGAGTGAGCAAAGCATTGAGCCCTGCTTATAATGCGGATCATGAACAGATTGGCGGTCGAGTTTTTGCGTAAACGTTCCGACTACTTTGTGTAACGGTCCGTTGTAATCCTTCATCTGAACCATGGGCGGCGGCTGCACGCAGCGGCCTGCGGAATTCAACACCGCTTGCCCCGGCAGGGTGGCCGGCGCGCTGGACTCCGGAGGAAGGGGAGGCGCTTCTTGGGAAAATGCCACGCCGCTGATCAACAAAAATGCAGATAGAATGATCGCCTGGAGGACGCTGCGAGAGGAAACACCGCAACCGATGCGGCCCAATTCTAGGCTACTGATTCCGCCAGATGCTTTGATCGATCCAATTCGCCCGGGACTAGCCACGTCGCCATTATTGCATAACTGTCAGAGTGATCTGAGTGTTGATGGTAACTATTCCAGAAGTGGCTACGATGTTTATGGCATATATGACGGAGGAAGACCCTAGATTCGGCTTTGCGGGTGGTAAATTCGAGAGGCCGGAACACGCACTCACACCAAGCACAGTTATCAGCAGCCACACCATCAACATTGCAGGCGCAAGAGGACGCATTTTTATTTTGCGGCTTCGTCCGCAGAGGCATATCCACAAAGCGCCCGCGACGAGCAACGCACTGATCGACACCATCCAGGTATCGCGCGGCGCGAGTAGAATTCTCCCGCCCGAACCCGACGAATGCGGCGCGGTCTCTATCGAAAGAATTATGCCGGTGGTTCCGCTTCCGGCTGGGATGCTGGCGGGAGTAAAGGAGGCAGTTGCGCCGGGAGGCAGCCCGGAAACAGAGAGCGCAACGGAATGACTAAATGTTCCGTTCGCCGCGGTAAGCGTCAGATCAAAGTTGGCTTGCGAGCCGGCGATCAAAGTCTGGCTCGGCGTAGTCGCAATTATCCTGTAGTCATACACCGTCAGCGGGAGCGTCGCAGTCGTTCCGCCCCCGGGCGGCGGAGTGGAAACGGCGATATTCAAGGTCGCGCTTTGTTGAAGATCACTCGGCAAAAGTGTTGCCTGCACTTGCGAAGAATTTCTGTATGTGGTGGGACGCGTGCCGCCGTTGACCAGAACTATGGAATTGGGCGCAAAGCTTGTGCCAGTCACGTTCAGCGTAAGCGCATTGCTGCCCGCGGGCAGAACCTGCGGGCTTATCGTTACCGTGGCTGGCGGAGGATTGTTTATCGTGAAAGTAACTGACGTGGACTCAGCGCCGCCGGGATTCGCGACGATAACGTAAGGATTTCCCGCCACAGCAATTGCGCTGCCCGGGATTGTAGCTATGAGCTCCGTCGAACTTACGAATGTCGTAAAAACATTTTGTAGATTAAACGTCACTTGCGAGCCTGCGACGAATCCATTTCCGAGCACAGTGAGTATCAATCCTGCTCCTCCGGCTATGGCGCTGGATGGAAAAATGGTCGACACTGAAATTGGAATGACGGCGGGAGTAACGGAAATCGTCGCCGCGTTGGAAGTACCACCACCCGGCACATTATTGGAAGCGGTGGTAACGGTAACAGTGATATTTCCCGGAGTGGACAAATCGCCCGCCGGCGCCAAGCCGAAAACAAGGTTTGGTCCAAAATATAGGGTCAGGATCGCAGTCCCATTAAAATTGATAACCGAGCCGGTCGTAAAATTGGAGCCAACGCAGTAAAAGCCAAATACGCCCGGACCTGCCACCACAGTCGTAGGGCTGGTGGAAGTGATTACGGGAACCAGCGCATTCACAGGGAAAATAACAGAGGCTGAAGGGCCGCCGCCCGGCAATGGATTAAAAACAAAAACGCTGATCTCTCCTCCGTTGTCGATATCCGTTGCCAAGATACTTACATTCAGCTGAGTTGAACTGATGAAGGTCGCGTTGCGAACCTGGCCTCCAAAGTAAACAGTAGTTCCGGACACGAAATTCACGCCGTTTACTTGGAGCGTAAATGGACTGCCCGTGGCCGCAATCGAGGGTGGATTTAGCGACGAAATCATTGGGACCGGGTTCGGAATCACGGCTCCCGTGGCAACGACCAGTTGAGCGCTCGTGCTGTTTGCCGCATCGCTGAAGGCCGGCAAGACGAACGGTGTAAGCGCGCCGCTAGACGAGTTCACGGAGTACCCAAGGATCTGCGCGAAGGCCGTGAATCCCGCCGTGTATTCCGTGCTGGCTGAATACACGAAGTTGCCTGTCGGTTCTCCCACGACAGAAACCGGATTGATGCCTGCTGCCAGAGGCGACGAAAGCGGGGTGAGAGAGCCATCGACGGAGTTGACGGAATAGGTTGTTATGCTCCCGGTATATTGGCTTGGCAGCAGTGTGGTCTGGTAGTTCTGATTCGTGCTCGCTAGGTAGAGAAACCGCCCCGAAGGATGGATAAAAAGTGAGGCGGGAGCATTCGGCACCGCATACGGGGAGTTCACGTTCTCGGTAAGAAAGCTCCCGGACGATCCCAATAAGAACACATCAAGAAGATTGCTCGTTGAGTCGATCGAATATAAAAAGTTAGCCGACGGAGAGATGGCAATACTGTTTGCGGATCCGTTGTCGGCGGGCTGTGAGTTCCCTATGACGGATAAAGCGCCACTGGCAAAATCGACCGCGCAGATTAAAGTTGGCGCTCCCATCGTCCCGCCGGCTACCTGCCCCAAGTACGCGAAGTTTCCCGCAGAATTAAATGTGATGGAAGAAATTAGGAATCCCTGCGCGCTTTCCCAAATGGTGGGAGATGTGGCCGTCAGTGTTAAAACCCCCGCTACGGGGTCAATTGAGTATTCGTACAGGAATTCAAAGGCTCTGGCGTTTATAATACTGGACGCAAAAACGTAAAGAAATCGCCCCGTCGGATCAATTGCTGCTGTAACCGGCTGCGCCCCGATGAAAGTTGGGGAACCGGGAATGGCTGTCAATGTGCCAGCAGCAGGGTCAACCGAGAACCCTGTGATATCCTGCGACTCCTCGTTCGTTGCAAATAGAAATCTTCCCTCCGGATCTGCGACCAGTTGATTCGGGCTCAGACCCGCATTGAACGGCGAGGCAGGGGCCTCCGCGATGCCCCCTGTAGATGAATTCACGCTGAACACATGCACCGTACCGGTGTGAATTCCTTTCCCTTCCAGTAAAAATAAAAATGTCGGCGTAGGCGCTTGCGCGAACAGCGGCATGCAGAATAGCAAAAAGATAAAGACATAAACTGCGCCAGCAAATGTGGAGCGCACGAAATCCTCCCGAAGCGGTTCAACCGAACCTGAAAAGTTTGTCCGTGAACTGTGCGGGTAAATCCAAAAGGTCGGGGAGGACCGTTAAACTTTCGCTTCATCCCGATTTGAGGATGCCCAAGAACATCCCTCAAAAGAATTCAGCGCCGGATCCGTGGGGGAGTGATTCTACCGCGCGTAAATATCGTACTCCTCAAAAACATTGCTTAACAACCTAAAAACTCACTAGACATGAAGTATGTAATCAATCAGTTACCATACGTGCATGACTTTTGCGCAGAATGCATTGACTCGTGATCATGCTCAAACACTTTTCTGCCTCAAATGACCGTGATCGTGCCGGACGCCGCATGGGCAATCCCGCCAGACGTCGCGGTCACAGTAATCGTATAACTCCCAGCCGGAGTTCCGCTCGATGTGTTCACTTGCGGTACAGCGGACGATCCGCCCCCGCCCGCGGTGCACGCTGCCATGCCCAGTGCGCCGATCAGCAGTAGCAAGCCGAGCAAAGGCGGCGCGAGTGTTTTCGCGCCGATGCTTGCAGCCCTATCCGCAGACCTAAATAATCCTCCGACCGCAATCCACAAGAGCGCAAGACACAGAAGCAGTAATATCCGCCAACCACTTGTCGGAGACGCCGGCAGGAATGAAACGGTATGAGCAGTGGTCGCGATCGAAAGAGTTACCGTTTGAGGCGTAGGTCCAGGTGTGATTGTGGCGGACGGCGAAAATGATGCTGACGAGCCTTGCGGTAGCGGCGCCACCGCGAGGGTAATGGAATTTGCAAATGTCCCGTTCAATGGCGCAAGCGTCAGATTGAAGACAGCGGTTTGCCCGGCATTCACGGTTACCGACGGACTCGGTACGGCGATCGAGTAGTCGGACACCGTAAACTGAAGTGTGCTTGTCCCACCGCCAGGTCCTGGATTGGTTGCGACAATTTGAAGCGAGCCACTCCGCATCAAATCCGGAGCCGTAAGACCGATCTGCAGCTCGGTCGCACTTACCAGGGTTGTTGCGCGCGGTTGCGCGTTAACGGTCACTTGAGAAGACGAACTAAAAATGGTTGTCACCTGAGAAGACGAATTGAAATTGGTTCCGAAAATATTGAGTGTCTCCGCACCGGTACCGGCGATTGCGCTGCTTGGCGACAACGAACTTTCCTGCGGAACGGGGTTATTCACTCGAAAACTAACCACCGATGTCGGATTTCCTCCCGGATTCCCTACCGCAACCAGATAGCTCCCCGCCGTGGCAATGGAGCTGGCCGGAACGTTCGCGTGTAATTGAGTCAAGCTCAGGAACGTGGAAGCCACTGATCTTCCGTTGAACATCACAGCCGAACTTTGCGTAAAGCCGCTGCCCTCGACCACCAGCGTGAACGCAGGACCTCCAGCCGTTGCACTCGCCGGTGACAAAACGCCGACCACCGGTTGTATGTTCGCCGCTAAAATCGTCAGCGTCAGCGGATTCGATGTCGCGACCCCGGCGGAACCGCTGGGAGAGTTTGTAACCGTGATCGTCGCCGTTCCTGCATTGGAAATATCGCTCGGTAATATTGAAATGCTCAGTTCTGTTCCCGTTATAAAGGTTGTTTGTCGTCCGGCGCCGTCAAAATTCGCCACGGAATTCTTTTCAAAGTTAGAGCCGTTCAACTGCAATGTGAATCCGGCGCCTCCCGCCGCAACAGCAGAAGGATTCAGAGACGAAAGTCCCGGAACTGGATTGGAATTGGCGGCCGCGGGCACGTAAAATTCCATCTCCGCAACAGACGCCCCTCCCGCGACCATCACATTGTGATTCGGAAGCACAAACAGAGTCGGGCGGCTTCTGTGGTAATCCAGCGAATCCCCTTGCGAAAATGTTTGTGAAACAGGATCGAAGATGTATGCAGGATACGAATTGCTCGTCGCCAACACCTGCCCCCCGGGGAGCGGCGCAAATTCATAATTCTGAAGCAGTGTCTGCAAATTCAACAACGAAGTCAGCGTGGTCAGCGAATTTGACAGCGGATTAAAAATGGATTGGTTGTCAGCAAGCACCTGGCCGTTCTGCAGGAGTATCGACGCTGTCGACGGTGCGGTATGGTTTGAAGTGACCTGATTCGGAATGGTTTGCGTGAACTGCCCTGTATTCGGATCGTAAATTTCGTCCAGACCGACTCCGTTTCCGAAAGAACCGGCCACGGTCAGTCCGTCCGAAATCAGCACCCGTCCATCATTCATTAGAGTGGCGGCATGGTTGTAGCGCACTGCGGACAGATTCCCCGCCTGGGTAAAGGTCTGGGCCACCGGGTCGTAAAGCTCAACACTCGAGGTCGGAGATTGCGATCCGCCAACCGTCGTGCCCCCTGCGATCAATACTTTTCCATTTGGCAGCAGCGTCGCCGTGTGATATGCACGCGCAATGTTCGGGCTGGACGTTGGCGTAAAAGCTCCCGTTGCGGCATTGTAAAGCTCGGCGGTAGGCACAAGTGTGGTTCCGTTTCCTGTGCCCGCGCTGTCGCTGAGACCGCCTACAATCAAAACATTTCCATTGGGCAACAGAGTTGCGGTGTGCCCGTGACGCGCCTGCGACATTGAACCGGTCATCGAAGTAACGCCGCTCGCAGGATCGTAGATTTCGGCGCTGGAGAGCACATTTAACGCAAAATCTTCCCCGCCCGTTAGCAGTAGCCGACCGTCCGCTAATTGCGCTGCGGCATGATCTGTCCGCGCGACTTTCAAGAACAAACTCTTGCCGCCAAAACTTTTCGCCGCCGGATCGTAAACCTCCACGCTGTAAAGTCCGTCAAAAGGGGCACTCCCTCCGGCGACCAGCACGGTACCGTCCGCAAGCGGCGTCGCCAGTTGACCGATGCGGGGTTCCTGCACGCTGCCCGTCAAAGCGAATGTGCCGGTGGCCGGATCGAATAATTCCGCTGCGCCCGTTGTCCATCCCCCAACGATCAGAACCTGTCCATTGTTGAGTAGCGTTGCTGTTTCGAAAGCGCGCGCCAGATTCAGGTCTCCCGTAGCCGCAAAGACGCCTGTAACCGGATCGTAAATTTCCGCTGTCGAGGCAGCTACTCCATTTATGTCCCCCGTAACGAAAAGCACTTTGCCGCTTGGCAGAAGAGTTGCCGAGAAATTATCGCGTTGATTTACAAGTGATCCCGTTGGAGTGAACAACCCCGTCGCAGGATCGAACAATTCCGCGGCGCTCCCAAGCGCTCCGCCCGCGGTCAGTACTTTTCCGTTCAGCAACAGAACTGCAGCGGTGCCGGGCGCGGCTGCGGGGATCGTCGGGGGCAGCGTCAATGTACCTGGCGTGAGGCTGAATGTGCCACTGGTCGGATCGTAAAGCTCAGCAGAATTATAAAAACAGGACGAACTGCAATTGCCTTGATCGCCCCCTACGATCAGTACTTTACCGTTCGTTAGCAAAGTAGCGGCGTGTCCCTCGCGTGCTGTCGTCAAACTTCCCGTTGGGGTAAACGTACCTGCAATTGGATCATAGAGCTCTGCAAATGCAGTCACCTGCCCCATGCTCTGCCCGCCAGCAAGTAAGACTTTACCGTTCTGAAGCAAGGTGGCCGTGTATTTCGTCCGGGGAATTGACATGCCACCGGTGGCCATCGACGCCGCAGTCAAGGGACTGTAAATTTCGGCCGAACTCGTTCCGCTGCCCGTATAAAGCAACGTGCCATTCGGGAGAAGCGTCGCGGTCAACGGAGACGCATTCAACAAGCCGGTGTGAGCGAAACCCGCCACGGATACCACGGCGGTTGCGCTCTGCGTGGTGTCTGCATTGCTTGTAGCAATCACGGAATAGCTGCCGACTGTAGCCGGGGCCGTATACACTCCCGACGCCAGAATCGTTCCGCCACTGACCCCTTGCTGAATTCTCCAGGTTACAGACGTGTCCCCTGAACCCGTTACCATGGCCGTAAACTGCTGCATGGCGCCAGGCGCAAGATTGACGGACGACGGCGTCACCGTGACGGATACGGTGGCATACGATTGCAGCGGGCTCGCTACGCACAACACGATGAAGCAGAGCGAGGAAGCAAACGCAAAGCGGACGAACCACGCTTTGGCTGGATTCAGCAGCAATCCGCACAAGTACAAAGTGAACGCGCGCACGAGATCCTCCCGGAACTGGGGCAGCCAATACGTCAGGCTAGACCCTCACGGGCATGGGAGGAGCCGCTAGTGACAAATTCGAATGTGACCCGCAAGCCTCGACAGAAATGATCGGACAGGCCGCTTCCGTACTGATTGATCCGGAGAAGGGCTTCCCACGCGGCGCCAATATACCGCATTGTCACCAATAATGACAATACGCAAACAGAGCCTCGACGAACGCGCAAGGGGGCCTGAAGAAAGCTCACCGGGACGCTGGACTACTTTCCTTTTTCGGAATCGGGATGAAATACATGCCAGTGGAATTCAAACGAGGCGTCGCGGTGTTGCAACAGATAAGATCCGCCGTGCCCGCCTGGATACAAGTGGAATTCATGGGGAATTTTCAACGAATCAAGAGCCTTATGCATCTCGCTGGCGCCCACGTAAAGGCCAAACGTATCCTCCGTGCCGCAGTCGAAATAAATTCTCTGACTCTTCAACGACGTTGCATTTTTCTTTGCCAGCTCGTACGGGCTGTTCCTAAACCAGAATGGTTTGTCTATCGGATCGCCAAACGTTTTTCCTAGAACCCCGGAAACAAAATTCCCGGGAGACTGCATGCCGCTAACCGCGTCGGGCGGATCTCGTTCGATGGCCGCGCTATGCGCGCTGACCGAGCCAAAAAGGTCAGGCCGCAAAAATGCGAAGCGCAGGGCGCCATAACCACCCATCGAAAATCCGGTGATGCCTCGCGTGAGACGAGTGCTTTGTATGCGGTATGTGCCCTCGATATGCGGAAGGAATTCACTGATGAAGAAATCGCTGTACCGCGTACCCCCGTCTCGCGAATTGATATAAAAGGTGTCCCACGCCTCCGGCGACACCACGATAAAATCGCCGATTTTGTGATCGCGGCGCAAGTCTTGCAGCACCGTCCACTCGCCGTTCAGCACCGCCGATTGCTGCGTTCCACCCAAACCGTGAAGCAGGTACAGCACCGGATATTTTCGCAACTTCCCTTCCGGCAAGGAATAACTGGCCGGTAAAAACACGCAATAGCGCACTGCGGAATGAAGGATGGCGCTGCGAAACACACGGCAATCCACGCTCTCGTCCGCACGCGCGCCGCTTACCACTAGGGCCGAAAAGACCAATAAAAACGCGGAGGGCAGCAGCAGTCGGCTTTTGCGCGAAGAGGGCATAGGAACAGCTGCACACATTGTAGGGGCCTTCCAACGCTCGAACAAGCTTGACGAAAGCACAATTTCCGTCTTACAAAATCCTTACGACATGCGCACGACTTCCTAACTCTGCAAACCGCAAGATTCATTTTGTAAGCTGACAACGGAAAGCAGATAAGGATAGTGGCAGTGATGGAGCGCACAGATAGGACTGCCGGCCACGCGTTACAAGTGGTTAATGGCTGCTCTCTTATTGAAGCCTGGATGGTCGTAAGCCGTCCCCTCGCACGCTCCGTGGATTCACTTCCGATTCGCGAGCTTCTCCGCTGTGGATGGGAGAACGACCAATGGCCACGTATGCATTTCTTCTGATCGATTGTTTCGGCCTGGTTTTCCTGATATATGCTCTAGTGAATTTCTGGAACGAGTGGCGACGCTATCAGAACCGCGGCCACCGCGAAGTTCCTCCGGACGCGCAGACAGTGGGCGATCGGATCGCCATCATTCCGCGAGTTTTTCTATGTCCAAAGAATGTGGCCCCGGTGATCCCCTTTCCTGCGCGCTACCGGCAAATCAATGCCACTCTGGAGCAGCGGAAAGCGGCAGCGACGATTCAACTGCGGGTGATTCGCAGGCAGCGAGCGAGCCGCGCCGCAAAGTAGCCACCGATCCGCGAGCGCGAGATCAAGAAAGGACCAACCGCAATGCTGGACACGATTTTTACGATCTCCACGATCGTATTTTTTGGATTGGCCGTTCTGTACGTGAAATTTTGCAGCGGGATGAGGTAACGAAAATGTTCGATACGATTCTGTCTCTCGCAGTGTGCGCCGCGTTGCTCGTCTATCTGGTTTACGCAATGCTGCGCCCGGAGAAATTCTAACCATGACAAACAACGGATGGTTCCAAATCATATTTTTCCTGCTCGTCGTGCTCGCCGTCACGAAGCCTTTAGGCATGTTCATGACACGTGTTTTCAGCAGGGAGAAGACATTTCTCGACCCGCTCCTGCGGCCGATTGAAAAGGTCGTGTACCGGCTGACGGGCGTCGACGAAACCAAAGAAATGCGCTGGACAGAATACGCGGGCTCGATGTTAACGTTCAGCGGCGTCACGATGGCGGCTCTGTACCTGATCGAGAGAATACAAAACCACCTGCCGCTTAACCCGCAAAAGCTCGCCGCGGTAGATCCCGCCTTGGCGTTCAACACGGCCGCTTCCTTCACCACCAACACGAACTGGCAGGCCTACGTCCCCGAAATGACGATGTCCTACCTGACGCAAATGGCTGGCCTTGCCTATCACAACTTCATTTCCGCCGCCGTGGGCATCGCGCTGGCCATCGCCGTCGTTCGCGGTATCGCTCGCCGCGAGCAAACTACGCTCGGCAACTTCTGGGTGGACATGACCCGCGCCACGTTCTGGGTGTTGCTGCCTGGCTGCGTCCTCGGCGCTTTGCTACTTGTGTCACAGGGCGTGCCGCAAAACCTGAAACCTTACACTACCGCTCAACTCGTCGATCCACAGTCCGTGCAGACCACTGATGCGGCCGGAAAAATAACCACGCAGATCGTCAAGGAGCAGACCATCGCGCAAGGCCCCGTCGCGTCCCAGGAAGTGATCAAGGAACTGGGCACAAACGGCGGCGGTTTCTTCAACGCCAACAGCGCGCATCCCTACGAAAATCCAACCCCACTCACAAATTTCTTTGAGCTGGTTTTGATTTTCGCCATCGGCTCTGCGCTCACGTACACACTCGGACAGATGACAGGCTCTCCCCGCCACGGCTGGGCCGTGTGGTGCGCGATGGCCCTTTTGTTCATCGTGGGAATCATGGCGGCGTACTCAGCGGAGGCAGCCGGTAATCCGCTCTTGCAGACAACTGCCACTCACAGCCAGCCCGCAGGCAACATGGAAGGGAAAGAGGTTCGATTTGGAATCGCGAACTCCGCGCTCTGGGCCGTCGTCACCACCGATACGAGTTGCGGCGCAGTTAATTCCATGCACGACTCTTTCACTCCGCTCGGCGGCATGATTCCCCTCATTAACATACTTCTGGGCGAAGTCGTTTTCGGAGGCGTTGGCTCCGGCCTTTACGGAATCATCGTCTTCATCATCCTTTCCGTGTTCATTGCAGGGCTCATGGTGGGCCGCACGCCGGAATATCTTGGCAAAAAAATCGAAGCCTTCGACGTGAAGATGGCCATGCTCACGGTTCTGATTTACCCGCTGATGGTCCTCACGTTCACCGCGATCTCTCTCGTCGCGCCCAAGTTCGGATTGACCAGCCTCGCCAACGCCGGGCCGCACGGGCTTTCCGAAATTTTCTACGCCTACGCCGAAGCAGGGGCGAACAACGGCTCCGCTTTCGCCGGACTCAACGCCAACACGCTTTGGTACAACACGACGCTTGCAACGACTATGTTGTTCGGCCGCTTTTTCATGGTAATCCCCGTGCTCGCCATTGCCGGGAGCCTCGTGCAAAAGAAACATGTTCCGGAAACTTCCGGCACGTTCCCGGTTACCTCTCCTCTGTTCACGGGCTTGCTCGTTTCCGTGATTGTGATTGTTGGGGCATTGACTTTTTTCCCGGCCCTCAGCCTCGGCCCGATTCTGGAGCACTTGCTGATGCATGCCGGAAAGACTTTCTAAGGACACTCAAATGACAGCCCAAGTAAGAAAGAGCAAATCGATCTGGGACGGCCCCATCGCACGCCGCGCCGTCGGGGATTCGTTCGTGAAATTGAATCCCGTCACGCTCATGAAGAATCCGGTGATGTTCGTCGTGGAAGTGGGTTCGGTGTTATTGACCATCGAGCTCATCAGCCACTTGATTCGCCACACGCAGGGATTCGGCTTTGAATTCCAAATCACCGTCTGGCTTTGGTTCACCGTGCTCTTCGCCAATTTCGCCGAAGCCATGGCCGAAGGACGCGGCAAGGCACAAGCCGACACGCTCCGCAAATCGCGCACCGAAACCGTAGCCTACAAGCTGCTGGAAGACGGCACGAAAGTGGAAATCAGCGGCTCGAAACTGCGCGCCGGTGATGTGGTGGTTGTCACTGCAGGCGAATTTATTCCGGGAGACGGCGAAGTCATCCACGGTGTCGCATCGGTGGATGAGTCGGCGATTACCGGTGAATCCGCGCCAGTAATTCGTGAGTCCGGCGGCGACCGCTCGGCCGTCACCGGGGGCACGCGCGTGCTCTCCGACGAAATCAAGGTGCGCATCACCTCCAACCCCGGCGAAACTTTTCTCGACCGTATGATCAAAATGGTCGAAGGCGCATCGCGGCAAAAAACGCCGAACGAAATCGCGCTGAACATCTTGCTCTCGGGCCTCACCATAATTTTCCTGCTGGCCGTGGCCGCCCTGCAGCCCATGGCGATGTATTCCGGTGCTCCGCAGAGCGCCTTCGTGCTGTGGTCTTTGCTGGTGTGCCTGATTCCCACTACGATCGGCGGCTTGCTTTCCGCCATCGGCATCGCCGGAATCGACCGCGTCATCCAGCGCAATGTTATGGCCATGTCCGGCCGCGCAGTGGAGGCCGCGGGCGACGTGGATACTCTGCTGCTCGACAAAACCGGAACCATTACCCTGGGCAATCGGCAAGCAACGGAATTCATTGCCGCACCCGGCGTGACCGATGCGGAACTCGCTGACGCCGCGCAACTCGCTTCCCTCGCCGACGAAACCCCCGAGGGCCGCTCCATCGTCGTCCTGGCCAAGGAAAAATACGGACTCCGCGGCCGACATCTCAGCTACGAAACCACGTTCGTTCCCTTCACCGCGCAGACGCGTATGTCCGGCGTCGACTTCAACGGCACGCGCATTCGCAAAGGCGCTGCCGACTCCATCAAGAAATACGTGCTCGAAAATGGCGGATTCGTTCCGGAGAAAATCGATGAAGACGTCCAGATGGTCGCCACCTCAGGAGCCACGCCGCTGCTCGTTTCCACTGCCGATCGAATCCTTGGCACCATCCGCCTGAAAGACATCGTCAAGGGCGGCATGCGCGAACGCTTTGACCACTTGCGCGCGATGGGCATTCGCACCGTGATGATCACGGGAGACAACCGCCTCACGGCCGCAGCCATCGCGCAAGAAGCTGGCGTCGACGATTTCCTCGCCGAAGCCAAGCCCGAAGACAAGCTGGCCCTGATCCGCAAGGAGCAGGCCAAGGGTAAATTAGTCGCGATGACTGGGGACGGCACGAACGACGCGCCCGCGCTCGCGCAAGCCGACGTAGGTCTCGCGATGAACGCCGGAACGCAAGCCGCTAAGGAAGCCGGCAACATGGTGGACCTTGACTCCAATCCCACCAAGCTGATCGAAGTCGTGGAAATCGGCAAGCAGATGCTGATCACCCGCGGAGCGCTCACCACGTTTTCCGTAGCCAACGACGTGGCGAAATATTTCGCCATCATCCCGGCGATGTTCGCAGGCGCATTTCCCGTTTTACAGGCGCTGAACGTGATGCACCTGAAGACGCCGCAGTCCGCGGTCCTGTCGGCCGTGATCTTCAACGCGCTGATCATCGTCGCCCTCGTTCCACTCGCCTTGCGCGGCGTGCAATACCGTCCGATGGGCGCGTCCGCGCTGCTGCGTTGGAACCTGCTCGTGTACGGACTCGGCGGAATTATCGCGCCGTTCATCGGTATCAAGCTGATCGATCTGTTGATTACCGGCCTGCGCTGGGCCTGAGGTACTGAAGAAAAAGAATTCGACTAGAGGACACGACAATGAAAAAGAATTTCATGATTTCGATCTGGATGACCATCGTAACCACCATACTGCTGGGAGTCATCTACCCGCTTGTGGTGACGGGTCTCGCACAAGTGATCTTCCCGCACCAGGCCAATGGCAGCCTCGTCATGGCGAACGGAAAAGTCGTCGGTTCAAGCCTGATCGGCCAGCCATTTTCCTCGCCCGGATATTTCCGCTCGCGTCCATCCGCAGCGGGCACCGGCTACGATGCAGGCGCGTCCGGCGGCTCTAATCTCGGGCCCACGAATAAAATGCTGGTCGATCGCGTAACCGGCGATGTGCAGAAAGCCCAAGCCGAAAATCCTGGCGTTCTGGTCCCCATGGACTTGGTAACCACATCCGCCTCGGGCCTTGACCCGCACATTTCTCCCGACGCCGCCGGGTTTCAAGTCCCCCGTATCGCCAAAGAACGCAAAATCAGCGAAGACGAAGTGCGCTCCTTAATTGGCAAGCACACGGAAGGACGGCAGCTAGGTTTTCTAGGAGAGCCTCGCGTGAACGTCTTGGAATTGAATCTCGACCTGGATACCACCCACCCGATGCACTAGCACCAGTAGGACTGGCTTCAGCCTGTCTTCTTTTGACTTCTGTAAATACGCAAAAAAAGTCAGCAGCAGACAGGCTGAAGCCCGTCCTACTACTTCTTCTTCGCCTTCCCGGCCGCAGGCGCATCCGGTTCAAACCTGTAACCTACCCACGGGTCCGTATGAATGTACTTAGGGTGCGCAGGATCCGGCTCAATCTTCTTGCGTAACTGGTTGATGAACACGCGCAAATATTCCGTCTCGTCCCCGTAATCCGGCCCCCACACAGCTTGCAGCAGGCGCCGATGTTCCAGCGGCTTGCCCTGGCTGGCCACCAGATGGCGCAGCAAATCAAACTCCTTAGGCGTCAACCGGACAGGCTTCCCATTCACAAAAAGTTTTCTCCGCTCGAAATCAATTTCCAGATCCTCCGAAACAAAAGGCGCAACGGGCTCAGCCGAAGACGTACGGCGCAACGCGGCTCTGATGCGCGCCAGTAGTTCCTCCATACCGAACGGCTTCACCACATAGTCATCCGCGCCCGCGTCGAGCGCCATCACCTTGTCATGCTCCGAATTTCGCACCGTCAGCATAATGATCGCCACGTCCGACTGATTGCGAATTTCGCGGCACGTTTCCAGTCCGCTCATCCCGGGCATATTCACATCCAGCAAGACAAGCTCAGGCCGCTCATTGCGCATCGACTCCAGCGCTTCTTCTCCGCTGCGCGCTTCAATCACAGTATAGCCATTGCTCGACAGCGTGGTGCGCATCACGCGGCGAATCTGCGGCTCGTCATCCACAACCAGGATCGTAGGTGTGCTCATTAATGTTCTATCGTTCCTTTCTGGATTGGCAACAAAAACGAGAACACGGAGCCGTGTCCGGTCTGACTGACGACTGAGATCGTCCCTCCGTGGGCCTCCACGATCGCCTTGGCGATCGGCAAGCCCATGCCCGTGCCCTGCACACGATAGCGCTGGTCCGCGCCGCGGTAAAATTTATCAAAGATCAGGCCCAACTCCGCATCGCCAATTCCCGGCCCCTGATCGGCCACGCTGAATTGAACGAAGTCGTCCTTCTCTTCCGCGCTGATGGTGATTGGATGATCCGGAAGAGAATACAAATGCGCATTTTGAATTAAGTGGACCAGCACTTCCTCGGCACGCGTGAAATCCGCGCGTACGCGCAGTCCCGGATTTTGTAAATTCACTTTGATGGGACGCGCGCCCAACACTCCTTTGCAAACATCGAGCGCCCCGACAATAAGTTCATCGACAAGCACAGGCTCGATCTGAAGTTTAACTTCGCCGGCTTCGAGGCGCGCCATTTCCGCCGCTTCCCCTACCAGCCGGTTCAAGCGGTCGCATTCCTCATCGATAATATGCAGCAACTCGGTTTTCTGACTATCATCCAGGAGCTTGGCGGGAGCAAGCAGCGAAGTTACGGAAGCCTTCATGGACGTGAGCGGCGTGCGGAAGTCGTGCGTGATCGCATCCAGCAAGGCGGACTTCAGGCGCTCGCCTTCGCGCGCCGCCTCCGTCTTCCCCACCATCTCCGTAGCATACGCGCGCTCGATGGCCACGGCGATCAGCGTGCCCATAGCCTCCAACGATTCACGCGAAAGCACCGGGCCCGAAATACCCAGGCTCCCAAGGATCTTCGAGCCCAGGCGCAACGGCGCAAAACACAGACTGTGCTCGTGGTCAATCTGCATTTCCTCGCGCGCAACCACTGCCTTTAAAAAGTCCGCGTCGAGTTGCGGCAGGTTCATTCCTGAGCGGTATATTTTTTGTTTTTCGAGAAGAAATATCGCTGCGGCGCCCACCTCGAAAGTTTCCACAATTTGCCGCGGTATCGCATTCAGCAATTCGATTGGATTTCCAGCACTTAATAAGCGCTGGCTGAATCTGTAAAGCCGCTCCACTTCATGACGTCGCCGGTTCGCTTCGGCCGCCTGGTTTCGCGCCCGCGTGGAGAGGTCGCTCGCCAGAATGGAAGTGACCAAAAAGGTGAAAAGCGCCACCCAGTTTTGCGGGTCCGCAATTGTGAGCGTTCCCACCGGCGGCAGGAAAAAATAATTATAGGTAAACGTCGCAACGAGCGACATAAACACGGACACCGAGAGTCCCCACAGCGCGGAAACTCCTAAAATGGCGAGCAAATATGTGAAAGCGATGGTGGTCGCGTTGAAGCGGTGAGTGTGCGCGTAAAAGTAGGTGATGATCAGGACCGCTGCCAGCGCGGCAGCGTATCGGACAAGCAGGGTGGGCAGTTTCTTGCTCACGGGGCAATCAAGACTAGCATTTTTATGACGTGATGCATGAGAATATCTGCGTGCCAAAAACTCCAGACCAGTGGCTTGAGGAAGTCTCTTCGAAGGAGCGGACCGAGGGAGTACTGAAGCTGTTTTTAGGCTACGCGCCGGGCGTGGGCAAGACTTTCAGCATGCTGAGTGAAGCCATCCGACGAAAAAGTCGCGGCGAAGATGTTGTCATTGGCATTGTGGAAACGCATGGAAGAAAAGGGATCGCCGAACTCGCTCCGCAGCTTGAGCAGATTCCCATGCGCAAGATCGAATACAAGGGCACGATCTTTGAGGAAATGGATTTGGAAGCCGTCAAGGCGAGAAATCCGCGCGTCATTCTGGTCGATGAACTCGCGCATACCAATATTCCCGGAAGCAAACACCGCAAGAGATATGAAGACGTCCTTGAACTTGTGGAGTGCAAAATGGAAGTGCTCTCCACGGTAAACGTGCAGCACCTTGAGAGCATCGCCCCGACTGTAGCCGCGATTACTGGAATAAAAATTCGCGAAACTGTGCCCGACTGGGTGCTGGAGCACGCCAATGAAATCGTGATGGTGGACTTGACGCCGGAGGCGCTGCAAAACCGCATGCGCCGCGGTGAGGTGTATCACACCGGGAAAATTGATCAGGCATTAAAGAATTTTTTTCGACGCGGGAACCTGATTGCGTTGCGCGAACTCGCTCTGCGGCAGGTAGCCGAACAGGTGGACCGCAGTCTCGAAACGTACATGGATCAGAAAGAGATTCAGGATTCATGGGTGGTAAGGGAACGCATTGCCGTCTGCTTCAGCTCGAACCCGCGCGCGCAATACCTGATCGCGCGCGCCTCGCGCATGGCTCGCCGCATGGATGCTGAACTCTACGCGATCTACGTGGACATCGGCGTCGACACTTCCGAGCAGGACAAACATTCTCTGCAAGCCAACATCCAATTTTCAGAAAGCCTCGGCGCAAAAGTAGTAAAACTGACAGGCAAGGATGTGTCTTCGGCCACCGCGGAATTTGTACGCGAGAAACACGTGACGCAAGTGATCTTCGGCCGCTCCGCAGTAGAAGGCTGGAGAAAATACCTATACATGACCGCCATCCACCGATTCCTCCGCGACGCCCCCGCCGTAGACGTCCACATCGTCACGCAAGAGCCGGACTGAGTCTTAAGTAGCACAGGCTTCAGCCTGTGGAAGTTGGTCCTTGCAAGCACAAAACCCCCAGGCTGAAGCCCGCGCTACTTAAAGCCCTCGGCGCTTCAATGTTTTTTAATACGTACTTCGCGAGCCGTAACTTCATGCCGGTACTTAAAAAGCTTCTCCAGCTTTCTCCGCACAAACCAACCGCCAAACCATTTCCCGACAGACCCAAACGGCAGCGCGTACTCCACGCGATCTTCCAACATGCAAGCGCTCGCACCCTGCGGTTCAAACGTGTGCGTGTGCTTCCAGTATGCAAACGGCCCAGACACCTGCTCGTCCGTGAAATACCGTCCCACTTCAAAATCTCCGTGCACCGCAACCCAGCGTTGCCGAAACGGCCAATATCCCACTTCAAGCACCACGCGTGCCGCACGCTCGATGCCGCCCGTCTTCTCAATAATTTTCGCCGGCTCGCCGGGCGGCGTTAACTTTTCGAGCGCGTCCGGCGACGCGTGCCATGCATACACCTCCGAGGCGGAGGCTTCGATGCGCGAGCGCCGCACGAATGTTTCAGTGTTCATGCTTCTCCTTCTGGAACCTTTCAGTCCTTATCACTAGCGAGCTTGAGAATTACTGACGATTGCCTTCCGCTCACTGTACAATGTCGCGCGGTGCGAAGTCGCGGGGTTCGGCGTCGCGGGATGATGTCGCGCGACACGTTCCCATCCCAAGGGCGCGGTGGCGAAATATCGCCACTTACGACTCAGTGCGTTTCGAACGCACATGCTATTCCAAGGTTCCATCGTACGACACGGACAACTGCCGAGGAGATTATGGCCCATATATTTGACCCACTTCCTATTCGCGGAATCACGCTGCCCAATCGCATTGGTGTCTCCCCGATGTGCCAGTATTCCAGCACGGATGGCTTTGCCAATGACTGGCACCTCGTTCATTTAGGGACGCGCGCGACCAGTGGAGCGGGCATCGTATTCGTCGAAGCTACGGCCGTCACTGCGGAGGGCCGCATCACGCCCGAGGATATGGGAATCTGGAAGGACGCGCATATCGAATTCCTCGCGCGGATTGTGCGCTTCATGAAGACGCAGGGTACTGTGCCGGCGATTCAAATTGCCCATGCGGGGCGCAAAGGCAGCACGCAGCGCCCTTGGGTGGGCAACGCCAAGGTCGCGATCGAGGATGGCGGCTGGGTTCCCGTGGCGCCGAGCGCAGTGGCGTTCTCCGAAGCCTACGCTATGCCTAGAGCGCTGGAAACGGCCGAGGTCCACGCTGTGGTGAACGAGTTTGCCGCCGCTGCGCGACGCGCGCTACAGGCCGGATTCCAGGTTCTCGAAATACACGGCGCGCATGGGTATCTGCTGCATGAATTCTTCTCCCCGCTCAGCAATTTCCGCACGGATGAATATGGCGGATCGTTCGAAAATCGTACCCGCATCGGACGCGAAATCGTCACGGCTGTTCGAAAAGTGTGGCCCGATAACCTGCCGCTGTTCATTCGAATTTCCGCGCAGGACTGGAAAGAAGGCGGCTGGGACCTGGACCAATCAGTGGAGCTGGCCAAGCAATTGCAAAAATTAGGAGTGGACTTGGTCGATTGTTCTTCCGCAGGCATCGTCGTGGATCAGAAAATCGTGGCCGGCCCTTGCTTCCAGGTCCCTTTCGCGGAACGCATCCGCCGGGACGCGAATCTTCTTACGGCGTGCGTTGGCCTCATTGAAACAAAGGAACAGGTTAGCGATATCCTCGCCCGCAATCAGGCCGACTTGGTGCTGATGGCGCGCGAATTTTTGCGCGATCCTTACTGGCCATTGCACACCGCACGCGAACTGAAGCAGCCCATCAGCTGGCCCGCGCAATATCTACGCGCTGCACCGGCGGACACCAAGGCGCGTATGCCCACCGCCGATGCCAACTCGAAGGCGGCTGCCTCGGATTAAGCGAGCAGTCTCGCACTAGCAACATCGTCGACAGGTTACCAGCCTGCTGTATCGCGGCGCGCTCCCAGTGCTGTTTCGATTCATACCGCGAGGAACGCGCTAGGCGAAGCCCTCCAAAACCTCTACCATAACTTTTGTGAGTAATCCCAGCGTTCATCGGCGTGTTTTTACGTCCACAGGCATCGTAATGGCGGGCATCTTGGCCAGCCGGCTGCTCGGATTCTTTCGCGAGTGGGCCGTGGCGCACCAGGTCGGCTCCAACGCGATGACGGACGTGTACTACGCCGCGTTTACGCTACCTGATTTTCTCAATTATCTTGTCGCAGGCGCTTCCTTGAGCGCCACATTTATTCCGGTTTTCGCTAAGTATTCGGCTGAGGGCAATGAGGATGAAGCGTGGTGGGTTTTCTCTACCGTGATGACGTTCATGGGCACTCTGATCACGGCGCTCATCGTCATGGGCGAAATTTTCGCTCCGCACCTGGCCAATGTGATCGCGCCAGGATTCAATCCGGCGGAGCGGCAGCGACTCATTTTTCTCACGCGGCTCATGCTCCCCGCGCAATTTTGTTTTTACCAGGGAAGTATTCTCAGCGCCGTGCAATATGCGAAAGGACGTTTCGTAATTCCCTCTCTCGCGCCGGTCGTCTACAACGTGATGATTGTTCTCGGCGGGATTTTTTTGGCGTCGCGCTATGGGATGACGGGCTTCGCGATCGGCGTAGTAGTCGGAGCGATTCTGGGAAATTTCCTGCTGCAGGTTTACGGCGCGTTTCAGGCGGGGGCAAAATTTCATCCCAATTTCAACCTGCGGCATCCCGGATTTATTTTATTTCTGAAGCTTTCTGTTCCCATCATGCTGGCCCTATCGCTGGTGTTTACGGACGATTGGGTGATCCGCTGGTTCGGCTCGTATTTACAGCCTGCATCGATCACGTGGCTCAGCTACGGGAAAACGTTAATGCGCGTGCCACTCGGCGTCGTCGGACAGGGGGTGGGAGTGGCTTCATTTCCCTTCCTCGCTCAACTCTATTCCGAAGGAAAAATGGACGAGCTGAATCGATTGTTGAACACGACGATGAAGTGGCTGATCGTTTTGCTCGTTCCGATTTCGGCGCTCACGATTGCGGAAAGCTCGCCCGTGGTTTACCTGGTGTTCTCCCACACGCGATTGCGCGGGACGGATTTTAATGCCACGGCCGCCACGCTCATGCTGTTTTCTTTGGGCATGTTTGCGTGGGGGGCGCAAAACATTCTGGCGCGAGGGTTCTACGCCACTCGCAATACGATGACGCCGGCAATTGTGGGTACGGTGCTCGCTATTGCCAATCTGCCCGTCTACTGGTTGCTCGTGCGCCGCTTTCAGCATATTGGATTGGCGCTGGCCAGTTCGATCGGGATTATTGCCTACACCGTGGCGCTTTTCGTGCTGCTGAATCGACGCACGCACAATCCGGACGGCACGGGCATCGCCTTATTTTTCGCTAAGGTATGCGGGGCTTCGACGGTCGTCGCCTATATCTGCTACCGGCTGCAACTGATTCTCGAGCCACATTTCGCGTGGCACACCATCCCAGGAGCGTTTGCATTGCTGGTGATTGTCACGTCGGCTGGAATTGTGATGTTGTTTCTTGCTTCAAAATTGCTGGGAATTAGGGAATTCGATGAGCTGGCGGTGCGCATTCGGAAAATGCTTGTTCGCAATCCGGTTCCTGCATTGTGACTGCTGCGTCTAAACGTATCGAGAGCGAGTCTTTGAGTAGCACAGGCACTCTTGCCTGTGTGGATTTTGCGAAATGCACACAGGCGAGAGTCCCTGTGCTACTCGACCATTGATCGTCATTCCGAACGCGAGGACGAATTTCTTTTGGATTTTAAGTGTAAGAAGACAGGCTGAAAGCCTGTCCTACTTTAGGGCGGACGGGCCCAGCGCTTCGCGAACGCTGCGGGCGAGCATGTCGTGCGTGAAGGGCTTCTGCAAGACTCGGGCGGCTGCGCCTCGAACACCATGCTTTTCGATGGCATCGTCGGTATATCCGCTCATATATAGCGTTCGAATGAACGGAAATCGGGAACTGAAGTGCTGCACGAGTTCCGGGCCGGTCATGCTGGGCATGACAACATCGGTTAGCAGCAGATCCAGCCTGCCCACGTGCTTTTCCGCAAGGTGCAAAGCATCCGCCCCACTCGGCGCGACCAAAACTTTGTAGCCCTTGCTGAGCAAAACTTCCGCTGCCATGCGGCGCACCACTGAATCGTCTTCCACCAGCAAAACGGTTTCGCCACCCGCGCGAAAATCGAGCACTTCCTGGATAGCGGCCGAAGTGGAGGGCGCCGGGACACGTGGCAAAAGCGTTTGAAACACCGCGCCTTCTCCGACCTCACTTTCCACCCAAATGTAGCCGCCGCTTTGCTTCACGATTCCGTAAACCGTAGCCAAGCCGAGCCCTGTTCCTTTTCCTTGTTCCTTCGTTGTGAAAAACGGTTCGAACACGCGAGCGCGAGTTTCGGAATCCATGCCCCCTCCAGCATCGCAGACCCGCAGCGCGACGTACTCGCCGGGAACGATATACGACGGGAAGGCGCGGCCTTTTCTGGGAACCGAGACATTCCGTGTTTCCAGGAGAAGCCGCCCGCCTTGAGGCATGGCATCGCGTGCATTTCCCGCGAGATTCAGCACAATCTGTTGGAGCTTCCCCGGATCGACCTTAGTCCAGCCCAGATTCTCGTCCATATCGATGTCCAGGGAAACGTCTTCGCCGAGCACGCAGCGCAAAATTCCGTCCATGTCCTGCAGCACGGAATTGATTTGAAGTACGGTGGGCTCCAGAATTTGATTTCGACTGTAGGCGAGAAGCTGGCTGGTGAGCCATGCCCCGCGTTCGGCCGCCTTGCGAATTTCTTCTACCCTCATCCGCGTATTCTCACGGGATTCATTTCGCTTCAGAAGAAACTCGCTGTGCCCCAAAATCACAGTCAGCAAATTATTGAAATCATGTGCGATGCCGCCGGCAAGCTGGCCAATCGCTTCCATCCTACTGATTTGCTGCGCGGCGCGCTCGTCCGCCTGCGCTGGCGAAGCGGATACCGCGGATTTTGCAACGCGATGCTCAGGCATCGACGTTGCCTTGGTATGAATGTTCTTGCCCGGCTGAATTGCTGCGCCGTGCTTTTTGCCGGACGACTTCTTGATTGCGGAATTGTTTGAAGACACGTAACCCCTTATCGACAAACAGACGATTTGGACAGGCGCGAAAGGGGGGAAGCTACGCCCGACGTGCCGACGAGATCGGCAGGTCGTGAGCGACAATCTATGGTAGCGGATTAATTGTGTCAATGCACAAGTGAGCAAGATTTTCAGGAGGTTTCAAACTGAAAATCAGGTTGCGAACACGGTGGCAACCATATCGCTGACCTCTTTGGCGTACTCATCCAAGGAGAACGTGAAACGCGCCAAATCGATTTCGCCCATGGCTGGAAACTTCATCAGTAAATAGAGCCATCCCGGTTCGTTCGAAAAGTCCACCTGACGCGTCTCATAGTAGCCGTATCGCTGCTTGTTAAATGGCGATCCCCCAAACGCTTTTCCAAAGCCGCCCGCGATTTTTTTTAAGATATGCAGGGGATTGGCGATCAAGACGGTTCCGATTGCGGCGCCCAGGATGATGATCAATTCTGCGGGCTGCATCAAAACTTTCATGTTGCCGTGTTCCATCAAATAGCCAGCGACCACGCAGCCAAAGACCACCACGATTCCAATAATTGAAAACATCGATGTGCAATCCTCCGAAGTAATTCAAGGGCGTCAGGCCAAAACGGTGACGCGATTTCCACCTTTGGCAATGCTTTCGTGAAGTGACGCGTCGGCGCGCGCCAGCAAACTTTCGACGTTGTCTCCCACCCGGCAGCCCGCTCCGCCCACCGGGCTTGTGACCGCAAATTTGTCGCCCCACCATTCAATTTCAGAGCGGCCGATGATTCGCCTGGCCCGCTCCGCAACCAGCGGCACTTCCGATTCCTTGCAATCCGTGAGAATCGCCAGAAATTGATATTTTCCCCAACACCCCAAAATATCCGTGGGCCGAAGACAATTTTCCAGAGACTGCGCGATGATTCGTAAAATTGTGGATACTACGCCCGGCCCGCGCTTGATCCGATGTTGTTCGAGGTCATCGATTTCCATGAGCAGCACGGCGAACGGTATATGGTGTTCGGCAAAAGTGATGAGGTTTTCGCGGATTTTCGTCTCAATAAATCCCTGCGCAGCGACGCCCGTTAGAACGTCGAGGCAGCCGGAATCCGCAAGGCCGGAGTGACGCCGCGTGGAATCCAGAAACGGTTGGACCTTGTCAAAACTTTCCGCGGCTCCGATCACCATGCCGCGATTGTTCCGAATCGGATTCGTACGAAGTGTGATGGGCAGCCGGTATCCTTCCTTGTGCAGGATTGAAACGCTCATGAGGGAAGATTTTCCGTTGCGAACGGCAATATTGATGGGGTCGTAGGGGTCGGTGTCCAAGTCTCCGCTCCCGTCGCTTGCGGTTAACAAATGGTCGCGCAGGAAATGGCCGACCACATCCTGGCGCAGATACCCAGTAATCTTTTCCGCGCCTTCATTCCAGAATCGGATGCGCCGGTTTGGGTCAACAATATAGACGCCGGTTTCGAGCGCATCTAATACGGTTTGGTAGATCGCTGGATCACTTAATTCGGTCATGAGATGACTCCAAGTGGAATCATCGTCCAATAAGGGAAAGGAGTTTAGTTCGACTTAGCGGCTTCTAAGGAGTGGTGTTCCTTGATCCATTTGGATTTTTCGTCCGGATCGTCCCACAGGCGGTAACCGCCGGTGAATGCGGTCGCGTTGTTGCCCAGCTGGCATCCTCCAGGCAACTTCTTCAAAAACTTCGCATTGCCGCCGCCAAGAACCACATAATCCGCTTCCAACGCGGCTTTTAGCTCGCCCGCGATCACAGCAACGCGGCGACGCCACTTCTTCTTCCCGGAGCGTTTCAATCCGCGTAATCCCACGTAGTCTTCGTACGTGCGTCCTTTTTTGTACGGCAAATGCGCAATTTCCATGCCCTCTAAGACTCCGTCCACCATCATTGCTGAGCCAAGGCCCGTACCCAGTCCGAGAAAAAGCATCCTTCCGCCGTGGTAAACGCCCAGAGCCTGCATTGCAGCGTCATTGGTAATCCGCACCGGCTTCCCAAACGCTTTGCGAAAATCAAAACCCACCCACCCGCCGCCGAGATTGTGTGGCTCGCTCAGCGGATGCCCGTGAATCACCGGACCCGGATATCCGATGGAGATAACGTCGTAGGCCCAGTCCTTTGTAGCATCGCGCACTTCCTTGACCATGCGTTTGGCAGTCATTTTCGGTCCGGAATCGATTTTGATTTCTTTCGTATGCCCCGTTGCCTGCACTTTAATGTGTGTACCGCCTACGTCAATCACCAGAATTTTTCGCTGATGCTTTTCCATCTCCACTCCTCTTTCTTTATCCCAAAGTCCACGGGCCGAGGCACCTCTAAGAAGCCTGGCCGCCCGCTTTCTTTTTTTCCAGCTGGCCCCAACGCTCATAGAGATGGTCCAACGTGCTCTGGGCCTCCTCCATCTCGATGCACGCGGTTTTCAGACGCTCCGGATCGCTTGTCACCCCGGGATCTTCCAGCGCGACGTGCTTGGCTTCCAGATTTTGGTCCGCGG
The DNA here is from genome assembly GCA_035696345.1 of Candidatus Acidiferrales bacterium. GTDB lineage: Bacteria > Acidobacteriota > Terriglobia > Acidiferrales > UBA7541 > Palsa-360. The sequence continues at coordinate 19,361 of DASRQU010000101.1, read as the reverse complement.
CAGCGATGCGCTCTTCGATGGTCTCCAACTCGCGCACTTCATGATAGGAAAGTCTCTTTTTGGAACTTGCAGGCGGAGCTTCTCCCTGTGCGCCGGAACGCTTCGTACCCGTGGAAAGGTTCGTCGTTCCCTTCTGCTGCGCGCGCTGCCAGATCTCCCACTGCGAGTAATCGGCAAAACGCTCGGCTCCCCCGAGTCCGTCGAGCCCCAGAACGATCGTCGATACGCGGTCAAGCATGTAGCGGTCATGCGTAACGAGCACGAGCGCGCCGCGGTATTCGAGCAAGCTTTCTTCGAGAATTTCCAGCGTGGGAATGTCCAGATCGTTGGTCGGCTCGTCGAGCAGTAAAACGTCTGCCGCTTGCAGCATGAGTTGCGCGATCAGCACGCGCGCCCGCTCGCCGCCCGAAAGTTTTCCCACCGGTTGGCTTAGGTGTTCAGGATCGAAAAGAAATTTTGTCGCCCAGGCGGCCACGTGAATCACTCGATCCTGGTAAATCACGGAATCGCTATCCGGCGCAAGCGCGCGCCGCAGGCTGACGTCCGGATCGAGTTCCCGATTCTGATCGAAGTACACAGTCCGCAATGCGTCGGCGCGACGCACCTCTCCCCGGGTGGTCTCAAGCTCGCCGCGCAGCAAGCGCAGTAGAGTGGTTTTCCCGCTCCCGTTCGGCCCGACCAGGCCTACGCGCATTCCGGAAGTCACGGCAAAATTGATCCCGGAAAATAAAGTACGGCCGCCAATTTCGTAGGACACATCGTCCAGCATCACCAGCCGCTTCGTCTTACGGTCCGTAGCCGAAAAATCGATTTTGGCGGAGACCGTCTTCGTGCGGGAGTTCAGGTCTGACAATTCGCCGATTAATTCGTGTGCCGTATCGATGCGTGCCTTTGATTTTGTGGTTCTGGCTTTCGGCCCGCGCCGCAGCCATTCGATTTCGGTGTGCACTAAATTTTCCAGCGCTTCCTGCCGCTTGCGCTGCGCGTGCAGGTACACTTCTTTCGCTTCCAGAAACGTGCTGTAGTTCCCGTTCACCCGCAGGTAACCGTTTTCGTAGGAACGCGCGAGTTCCACAACGGCGGTCGCGACATTTTCCAGAAAGTAGCGGTCGTGGCTGACCACAACGCAGGCGAACGTTGCATTCTGCAGTAGCGATTCGAGCCACTGAATGCCCGCGAGATCCAGGTGGTTCGTCGGCTCGTCCAGCAGCAAAACGTCAGGCGCCTGCACGAGACCCTCGACAATTGCCAGTCTCTTGCGCCAGCCGCCTGACAACGACGCCGTAAGCGCATCCATATCGGTGAAACCTGCGCGCCCCAAAGGTTCGGCGATGCGCGCCGCGCGATCTTTTTCCGCAACTTCGGCGCGATCGAGCGCGTCCGCGACCACGGAACGAATCGTCGCCCCTTCCGGAAATTCGGAATTCTGCGCGACCGAGCACAAACGCACGCGCTTGCGGATCGCCACATCGCCCGTGTCAGGCGCCACGCTGCCTTGCAACATCGCGAGAAGCGTGGATTTGCCTGATCCGTTGGGGCCGATCAGGCCAATTCGTTCGCCCTCAGAAACCGTAAAGGAGATGTCCTGAAAAAGGGGTTCGGCGCCGTATCTCTTGGAAAGTCCTTGTGCAGCAATAATCGGAGGCAAATGACTAAGTTTTCTCCCGCAAGCAGTGTAGCGTGAACGCGCAACATCCGCAAAACATTGGGGAATTAAGTGGCGCAGGCCTGAGTTTGCGGGTTTGGTGATTGTGAGGACCAAGGCCGCGCCACTAAAACCAATCGCTCCTGTAGGCCACCCACCAGCTCACCCACGCGAGCGGAATAGTCGCTCCCAGGGCCCACCAAAACGGCAGAGCAAGATCGGCAATGATCCCGAGCGCACTGAATAGCCCCCAAAATACTTTACGTTGCATAAGTCTATTGTAAACCGGATGCAGAGATTGAAACCAAGCCTGCGCGAGAAGTGCAACTGGAGACGGGACCCGAAAAAAAGAAAACTCTGGTAGCGCTATTTCTGCTGAATGGTTTCCAGGTACGCAATCAAATTTTGCAGACGCACGTTGCCCAGATCCTGATCATTCTCGATTTGGTGGAAAATCGGTCCCCAGACGGGCATTTCCCGCGAGCCGTGAGAACTCAGGGACGGATCATCGCCCGAAATAAATTTCCGCACGCGCTCAACTGGAAACTTTCCGCTGTTATTTTTTGCGAGGGCCGTCAAGTCGGCGGGCTTGGTTTTTAGCGCCGACGCAGCCGGGCCATCGCCCTTGCCGCCGGCTCCATGGCACGCGGCACAGTGAGCACGAAAGAGGTCGGGGCCCTTCACGGAATAAATTAGTTTCTCGTAGCCCTTGCCTGAATCCGGGGGCGTTTGGGCAGCCACCCTGCCACATAGAGGGCCGAGCAAACACAGAAAAAGAAGGGGCAGAATTTTCGATGTTGCTTTGATCCTCATTCCGCCCCCCTTTAGTACCTGGTGTTATTGGCACTTACATCAGTGAAGCTTTCAACCCTCGCGGTTCATACGTGGAACCGATAAAACCAGACGAGTTTTATAGTCACTTAAATCCCGCCTCTTTTTAGTGCCGAAGGTTGTGCGTGCCTCCCCAATGCATAAAAAAGATCAAGCCCATCATGAGCAACGCCATGAACATATAGTCTTGTCTGACCATGACGCCCTCCTTTTGCTTTCAATCCTTACAGACTGAAGTTTGCTCTTTCGAACCAAGAATTGCTGTGACGCGAGAAACCCTTGCAGGTGACGTACATCACCTCACCGCGGCTTCACGGGCGGCGTTTGTGTCTTGTCCACGACGTTCTCCTGAAACTCTTTCATTTCGGAATAGGCGCAGAGAGTTTCCCCGACTGGCCCGTCGGAATGGTTGTACATTTTCGTCGCGGAGAACGTTCTTGTGTACGCCTTGGGATCGTCGATCGTGACGTTCAGCTCAAGCTTGCCCTGATTCCGGCGGCGAAATCGCTCGATCACATGCAGCGCGTCGCTATGGGGATGACCTGCCTGATCGAGCCATGTTTTGTCGTTGAAGCCAATCGTGTCTACAACCAGGGTGTCACCTTCATACTTCCCTACCGCGTCACCCATCCAGGTGCTGTCTGGATCCTTAGGATGCTCGGTGTTCATGGCGATGGCGCGCCACACTTTCGAGTATTCATACAGGATGTACACCGTCTTCGGAGTTTGGATGATATTGATGAGCCAAGGATAAAAGTAAATTCGCGGAATTCCCGCCGGATCGCAGAATCTCTGCACCGGGTCATTTGTGTTGTCATACGTTTGCCGCGCACCAAAGGGGGGCCGGGCGTCTTTAAATTTTTCAGCAGCCCACGGCGTCATGGGCGCTTGTTCGGGATGAGCCGCATACGGATCGGACGAGTCCCACGTATTGATGCGCGTTCCCTCAGGCCCGTGGAAATCCGGATCCCACAATCCCGATAAGTCAGGAATGCCGCCGGACATCACGTCTTGCTTATGAGTTGCCGCTGCATTTGTCGACGACGTGGATTGCGCCGACGTTCCAACGGAAATTCCAAGTGCAAAAATGAAGGCGCCGACGATCGAAATTACGGGTCGCATTCGCATATAAGTTCCTTCAAATACTACTTTGAAAGACTTTCCATCTGCAGACTAGTCGGCACGACTCGGAAGTGCAGTGCCGTTGACCACGGTTTTCAGGATAAATGTAATCGTGCTGCTGATTCCCACGGGCGCGCCGTTGCGCGAAGGATGCGTATCGATCGTAATTTCGTCGCCGGACTTCATCGCGTTTTTTGTCCAACCCGCGCGCACCATGTGAATGGGCGCAGCGAATTCGATAGTCCAATGCTGCAATTCGCCGTCGTCGTTTTTTGCATCGACGTAGACCACCACGTGGGGATTGCTCCAATCGAATTTCGCAACGGTTCCGTGGAGCGTCATCGTTTTGGTCATGTCATAGCCCGCCACGCCATGATGCGCTGTGGCAGCACTGGAAAACATTCCCAGAATTGCGATTGTCAGCAGAACGAAAAAACCCTTCCTGCTCATGAAGCCTCCACAAATATCGATTCACCGGATGCCTAGCCAGACGTTAGGAAGTTGCGCGATGGCGCCATCATAGCAGGAGAGAGAAATTTTAGGAATATAAGTAGCGCAGGCTTCAGCCTGTGGGGTTTCGTCCTTGCAAGGACAAAAATCCACAGGCTGAAGCCTGTGCTGCTAAAACACAAACAACTCAGCGGCCAACGCGCATGTCGCTCGAGGCCCCGCCTGCGGCAGGAATATAACTCTTCAGCGTGTAGTCCATTACCATGCGATTCGCGTTAAATCTCCAACCCAGCGTGCGAATCGTGCGCTTCATGCGCTTGATCCAACCGCGCGGCAATCCGTCACGATCGCGATGGTAAAAAAGTGGAATCACCTCCTCACGCAGCACGCGATATAAATTTTCGCCGTCGCGTTTATCGTGCACATCCATGTTGGAATGCGTGCGTCCGGTTCCAATCGCGAAACCGTTTAATCCGTCATAGGCCTCGGCCCACCATCCGTCGAGCACAGAAAGATTGAGTCCGCCATTGAGCACTACTTTTTGTCCGCTCGTGCCGGAAGCCTCCAGCGGCCTGCGCGGATTGTTCAGCCAGACATCCACGCCCTGCACCAGATGCCGGCCTACGTTGATGTCATAGTCTTCGATAAACACAAATTTGTTCGCGAACTGCTTGTTGCGCATTAATTCCGCAATTTGCTGCAGCACTTGCTTGCCGGGAGTATCGTGCGGATGCGCCTTCCCAGCAAAAACAAACTGCACGGGACGCTTCGGATCGTTGACCATGGAGGCCAGCATTTCCATGTCGGCCAGAATCAGATTGGCGCGCTTGTAGGTGGCGAAGCGGCGCGCAAATCCGATCGTGAGCGCGTCCTGGCTCAAAATTTTTCCCAGACTTTGCAAGATTTTGGACGATTCGCCGCGCCGTTCCGCTTGTTTCACGGCCCGGAGCCGCGCGAATTCGATCAACCGATTTTTTAAACTCTGGTGAGTTTCCCAAAGTTCCGCATCGTCCACGCTTTCGATATTTTCCCAGATTTGCGGTTCGCCGCTGTGTTCCGCCCACCCTGTGCCCAGGTGACGGTCGTAGAGCCGGAACATCTGCGGCGCAAGCCACGTGGGAACGTGCACACCGTTCGTAATATGGCGAATCGGCACTGACTCTTCGGACCGCCCCGGGTAGAGCGAAGTCCACATGGCACGCGAAACCTCGCCGTGCAGCGCCGAAACGGCGTTGGCCCGCCGCGCCATTTTCAGCCCGAGGACGGTCATGCAGAAATTTTCATTGGAGTTATTCGGGTTTTCGCGCCCCAAAGACATCAGCCAATCGTAGGAAATTCCCAACGCGTCTCGTATAGGGCCCAAATGTTCCTCGATCAGACCGCCGTCAAAACGGTCATGTCCGGCCGGAACAGGGGTATGCGTGGTGAACACAACCTCGCGCGAAACTCGCGGCACAGCCGTGTTGAAATCGAGCCCTTCTTCTTCCATGCGGTTGCGAATCGCCTCCAGAACAGCGAAGCCACTGTGGCCTTCATTGAGGTGCAACACGCTCGGCGTGATGCCCATCGCTTTTAGTGCGCGGAACCCGCCCACGCCCAGCAGCAATTCCTGGCGAATGCGGAAGCGGCTATCGCCACCATAGAGCCGCGACGTCAGTTCCCTGTCTTCCGGCGCATTGCCCTCGACGTTGGAATCGAGAAGCAGCAAAACGCAACGCCCAATTTTCAGCCGCCATACTTTCGCGCGAATGGAGCCGCTTCGCGTATCGATCTGCACAGTCACCGGTTTGCCGTTCGCGCCGATGGCGGGTTCCATCGGCATTTGGCTGACGTCGGTAGTTAAATACTCTTCCTGCTGCCATCCATTTTTATCCAATCGCTGGCGGAAATATCCTTGTCCATAAAAAAGCCCAATGCCCACGAGGGGAATGCCCAGGTCGGACGCGCTCTTGATGTGATCTCCGGCAAGTACGCCAAGGCCGCCGGAATATACGGGCACCGATTCATGCAATCCGAACTCTGCCGAAAAGTAAGCCACTGGGCGAGGACGCAAAATGCCTGCGAGCCGCGCACCCCACGTGCGATCGGCATCCAGGTATTCGCGCTTGCGGCGAAATGCATAGTTGACGCGGCTGTGGAGGACTAGTTCCTGCGCGCGCTTTTCCAGTGACGCCAGCGGGAGTTCCGACAACAGTGCGATGGGATTGTGATTCAGCTCAACCCAGCGCGTCGGGTCGAGGTCCCGGAAGATGCTCGTGGAATCATTGTCCCAACTCCACCACAGATTGCGCGCCAATGACCACAGCCGCTCCTGCAGCGGCGCCACGAAACGATCCAAGGTCCGCGCTTCGCTCACCACTGGCGCGAGCTGCGCCGCGGCTTCCGAGAGCAACTTGATTTCCGCGTCCTTGAAAATGCGGGCATCGAGCGTCTGCACTACCAGCACGCCTTGCAAAACTCCTCCATCGATCAGCGGGACGCCAAGAAACGATTGATAGGGTTCCTCGCCCAGCTCACTGAAATATTTAAAGCGCGGATGATTTTGCGCGTGTTCGACGGCGACGGGATGCACCTGCTCGGCGACCAGCCCAGCGAGTCCTTCGCTCAGCGCCATGCGCAGCGTGCCCACGCATTGCTGACGAAGTCCCACGGTGGCCGCCAAGATCAGATTGGCGCGGTCCGGTTCCAGCAAGTACGCCGAGCACACGTCCGTCTTAAAACGTTTGCCGATGAGCGCCACGACGTTCATCAATGTTTCAGCCGGTTTCCCGCCCTCGGCCGCGAGATTGCCAATTTCCTCCAGGGTCAGAACGAAATTGGAATTTCTTTTACTGGACGCCGTTGCGACCTCCGGAAGTTGCTCTTCGTTTTCTTTAGTCCCTGAAATTGGCGGCATCATGAGCGACCCCTTGAACCACGCGGATTGAACCCCGCAGAATTACCATCCACACATTTCATCCACACTAATCGAGTGTCCACTTTCGCGCGCGAGTCAAAGAAAGTCCAATCGACAAAATCTATCCGCGATATATCAATCGCTTGGAATACATGAACCGTGTCCGGTATAGGGTTTACTTTCAGTGGCATACGCTTCAGCCTGCGGAATTACGGCCCTGCAGCGACCAAACCCGCAGGCTGAAGCCCGCGCGACGAAATCCTCATTTCCAAAGCGTTGCTATTCGGGGATGCGATAATCTGTCGTGCCCGCTGTGCGGCGGAACGGTCACAGATGATCCATAAATTTGACGTGTTGATACTAGGTGCAGGGGCTGCGGGATTGCTGTGCGCGGTCGAAGCTGGCAAGCGCGGCCGCCGCGTCGCCCTTCTGGAGCGCGCCGATCGCGCTGGGAAAAAAATCCTCATCTCCGGAGGAGGCCGCTGCAACTTCACAAACCTCTACTGCATGCCGGAAAATTTCTACTCCGCAAATCCGCACTTTGCCAAATCGGCGCTGGCGCGATATGAACCTGCGGACTTCATTGGTTTAGTTGAAAAACACAACATTCCGTATCACGAGAAACATCTGGGACAGCTATTTTGCGACCGCTCCGCGCGGGATATTGTCACCATGCTCGAAACGGAGTGTCTCGCCGCAGGTGTGCGGACATTTTTGAATTGCGACATAAAAAAAGTTAGCCGCACCGATTTTTTTACAGCTAACACCGGTTCCGAGGAATTTCACGCCCCCGCGTTGGTGGTCGCGACCGGCGGCCTTTCAATTCCCAAACTTGGCGCCACTTCCTTCGGCTACGACGTCGCACGTCGATTCGGACTCAAGATCCGTGAAACGAAACCCGCGCTGGTTCCCTTCACATTGAGCGCCGCAGACCGCAAGGAATATTGCGACTTGGCAGGAGTATCCGCGGACGTGTTGGTTTCCACGGACTCCCAGTCGTTCCGCGATAAAATGTTGATTACCCACCGGGGCCTGAGCGGACCCGCTATCCTGCAAATCTCCACGTACTGGCAAGCAGGCTCGCCGATTCGGATCGACCTCGCCCCAGGCAGCCAACCGACGCGGGCGATCCGCGACGGCAAGGACAGGAACATGGCTGCCGCGCATGCCGCACTTCAGGACGTCCTACCCAAAAGGCTCGCCGCGCGCTGGCTTGACCTGCATGCGCCAACCGCCTGGACGAATCGCGATATACAGAGGCTGGAGAGCGACTTACACGGCTGGACCATTCGCCCCGCAGGTACCGAAGGCTATGAAAAGGCGGAAGTTACCTCTGGAGGAGTAGACACCGAGGAGTTGTCAAGCAAGACCATGGAAAGCCGCCTCGTACCGGGATTATTTTTTATCGGCGAAGTGATTGACGTCACAGGACATCTGGGTGGCTTTAATTTCCAATGGGCTTGGGCCTCAGGTGCCGCCGCCGGACGAGCAGTTTAGCCTTCAGGCGGCATCCGCTTCAGCCTGCCAAGGTTAGGTTTCGCGAGGCCGAACTTCCGCCGCCATAAGCGTGTGCCACTTAACCGGCGTCTAAAAGCCGGCAAGCTAACCGGACACGCTGCCGAACGTCTTATACATAGAGCGCTGGGCTCGGTAGCTCCGGCGGGTCAAGTTTTGTTCGCGTAAAATGATAAGGAGAAACCATGAATTGGAAGAGTCTTGGGGGAAAATCCAAATTTCTTGCCGGTGCACTTGTAGTCCTTGTGGGTTTGGCAGGTTGGGGCGCGGCTCGCGCCAGTCAAAAGTTTTTTACGCCCGGCATTCATATTTCCATGAAGATGGCCGATCCGGCGGAAGGACCGAGTAAAGCTGGTTTCGCTCCTGTTGTGAAGGGCGTCCTTCCCGATGTCGTTAACATTTCCACTTCTAAAGTAGTGAAGGCTTCCGAACACCCCGAAATGCAGCAGGGTACGCCTGAGGATATGCCTCCCTTCTTTCAACAGTTTTTCGGACAGCAATTCGGGCCGGGACAGGGACCCGGGGGACGATCCCAACGGCCGCGTGACCAGCGTGAAGAAAGCTTGGGCTCCGGCGTGATCGTCAGCCCTGACGGCTATATTTTGACGAACAATCACGTGATCGAGGGCGCAACCGACGTGCGCGTGACGCTGGCCGACAAGCGGCAGCTGAAGGCGAAGGTAATCGGCACGGACGCGAAGACGGACATCGCCGTTTTAAAGGTTGAGGGTAGCGATTTCCCTGCCATCACTGTGGGAGACTCCACTAAAGTGCAAGTAGGCGACTACGCGCTGGCGATTGGCGATCCGTTTGGCGTTGGCCAAACCGTTACGATGGGCATCATCAGTGCGATGAACCGCGGCAACCTTGGCATCGAAGATTATGAGGACTTCATCCAGACCGATGCTCCGATCAATCCAGGAAATTCCGGCGGCGCGCTGATTAATGATCGCGGCGAACTGGTCGGCATTAATACGGCGATCCTTTCCCACGGTTCAGGCGGCAACGAAGGAATCGGCTTTGCGATTCCGATCAATCTCGCTCGCGGCGTGATGTCCCAGATTCTCGATCACGGCAAAGTGAACCGCGCCTATCTCGGCATCATGGTTCAAGACGTCACGCCTGGCATCTCCAAGGCGATGAACTTAAAGGACATGAAGGGCGTGCTCGTCGGAGACGTTACGCCGAACGGACCCGCGCAGAAGAGCGGCGTGCAACGCGGCGACGTTATTCTGGAAGTGAACGGCAAGGTCATGGAAGACAGCCGCCAGTTGCGGAACATGATCTCCATGATGGACCCGACATCAACCGTGAACCTGAAACTCATGCGCAACGGCAACGCCACGAACATGAGCGTCAAGCTGGGGGATATGCCCGCTGATAAGGAGCAGGCGAGCGCGGAAGAGAAACCTTCCGAGCAGGCTCTGAACGGCGTGACCGTGGAGAATCTGGATGCGCAGACCGCACGGCAGCTGGGACTTTCCGCAGCCGTAACCGGCGTCGTGGTGACGGACATCGATCCGTCTAGCGCGCTGGCATCTGCTGGGTTGCGCCAAGGCGACGTGATTCAGGAAGTGAATCATCAACCGGTGAAGAACGTAAACCAATTCCAGGAATTGATTCGCAAGGCTGGCGACAGCCCGCTGCTCCTGGTAAACCGCAAAGGAACCACTCTGTTCTTGGCTCAATAGCTAATCGACGAACCCATTCATCGCTTTCTCCTCGATGATTGCCATGGCGCCCCGCGAACATAAATCGCGGGGCGCTTTTTATTTCATAAGCTTCGGCCTGCGGTTTTAAGTGGGACGGGCTTCAGCCTGTCTGGTTTAGATTGTCCTGCCTCAACAAAAATGCAGACAGGCTGAAGCCCGTCCTACCAAAATATGCGACTATACTTGCGGTCGCCTGAAGATAAAGATGATACGCAAAGCAGTCCCAAAAATTCTCTGTGCGCTAGTAACTCTCGTCGCGCTGACGTACGGCTACGACTTCGCGTCCGTACGCCACCGGATGAGCGCGCAAAAGCCCGGCGATCCGTTCGACACCGTTTCGTATCCACACCTGCTGGCCATTCCGGTAAAAGGAAACAAAGTGGATTACGAACTGGACGCCGTGAACCCGATTGAAACCGACCCCTGCGTCCATTCCCTTTTTCCCCATTACGGGTACACTCCCTGTTGGTACGTGCTGCAAAGATCCAAAAACCCTACTCCCATGATGATTATTTTTCCGGGCACGTCAGGAGTCTTATGAACTGGTTTTTATGGGCATTGCTTTCGGCATTTTTCGCAGGACTCACCGCAGTGTTAGCCAAGGTGGGCGTTGAGAACGTCAGCTCCAACCTGGCCACGGCGATTCGCACAGTCGTCATTCTAGTTTTCGCCTGGGCCATCGCACTGGCCACAAAGAACGAATCGTTTTCCGCCATCGGCAAACGCACGTGGATTTTTTTAATTTTGTCAGGAATCGCTACGAGCTTTTCCTGGTTGTGCTATTTCCGTGCGCTGCAATTGGGAGAAGCTTCGCAGGTGGCTCCTGTGGACAAGCTCAGCGTGGTGATCGCCATCGTACTGGCTGCCATTTTTTTGCACGAGAAAGTCACGTGGCACCACTGGCTCGGCGGCACTCTGATTTTTGCAGGAGCAGTAGTTTTGGCGTATGCGTAGGTTTACGTGGCATAGGCTTTAGCCTGTGGGGGTTTAAGACCTTGCTAGGACAAAAGGCCACAGGCTAAAGCCTATGCCACATAAAACAAACGGGGCCCATAGCCGGCCCCCGTTTGTTCATCAAGTGTACGAATGTCTACCGATCAGTCCATCGCCGTCGCGCTCGGCAACACCCCCGTGTAGTAAATCACCACATACGCTTTGATCGTGTTGTTCGCCTGCGGAATTCCAAATACCTTTACAGGCGTTCCGGCGACGAGGTTTTGTGTAATCGTGTTCTGCCCCGCAGTGGTTGCGATGTCCACGGCGCTCACGGACACGACTCCGCCTGTATCATCCACTTGATACACGAGCGTCGCCGACCCCGAAGTAGTGCTCAGGTTCACCGGTATTGCGTTCGCGCCGCCAACTTCGGACAGGCTGAACAACCCGTTTGAATACGAAGTCATTGCTGTTCCGAGCGGCACGGTGGTGGGCATGAGCACGGTCCACGGAGCGGCCCATGAATTCGCCTGCGCAGGATCATTCCAGGTGGCAAACGTTACGCCCCACGCCAGGTATGCTCCCGCGGTTCCGCCGAAGTTCACCGTGCCATTGGTTGCAGACTCAAAATCAGGAATGGCGTTCGTGCCGCTGTCGACGATCGTCGGAAATGTAAAGTTCCACCACTTGTATCCGCTGATTGCCGACCCGGTCGATGGATCGGAACCATTGGCGGTTGCGCTGGAAATGTAAGGAATCGTAAACGTGTAATCGTCGGCGGGCGTATTAAATTTACGGGTGTAGGTGAATGTATTTCCATTGACTGCTGAAATGCCGCCGTCGTACCGCGCGATTTCAATGTCAATCGTCTGCGCCACAAGCGGCGTGGCCAGAGGATCGACGCTAGCGTGCACCTTGAATCCGCGAACGACATCTTTATTGCTCAGGAAGGTCGTGCCCTTTCCTATCGGCGTGGCATCGGAAATAGCGTTCCACGGAGTCCGGAAAAAGAATTCCGTGTTGTCATCGACCGTCAGCCGGACAGGCGCGCCTGATTCATTTTCAATCGTAATGACATTTGTGCTTGGATTGACGTGCAGGACGTGCCCCTCGGGACTGAGCCACACGCTGTTGAACGAAGCGGACGCCCACATCCGAACGGCGACCAGCGATCCATTGGATTGATACCGCGCCGCAACGCGCAGGAATTTCCCCGTCAGGCTGCTCGCCAGCGTGGAAAAATTCTTGATCGTCACGTTCGTCCTGGCATCCACATCATAAAAAATTGTGCCATTCGTGGCGTCAGCAAGAATAGTGAGTGACTGCGACGTTGCGATGTCTGTCTCAGGAGTCGTAGGCGGCTCAATGGGAAAATCGCGCGTCATCGTGAGAGACGTGTCATCCGAAGAAACGCCCGTCACAGTTCCGTACGCGTGGCGAAGCACCAGGCGCCGGATATCGCGGAGCGGATGATGATGCACAGGGCCGCGATTAAAATTCACTGCCCAGATCGTGGCGCCGCCGCCCGACGGCGGAACGTGGCCCACCAAAAACGCCGGGTGCGAGAGATCGAATTCCACGTCGAGCGACGCCGTTTGATTCGCCGCGACAGTGAGTGGCGAATCGAAATTCACATTCACGGGAACAGTCTTGCTTCCTGGGGCGCCGGTGGCGCCGACGATCTGAATTTGATTTGAGGGAATCGTTGCACTTGGAGTTCCTGCAAAACCGGTTTCGGGATCGGCAGCGACCACCAGCGTCACATCTCCAGGATTGGCGCTGACCGCAAGATTTGCAGCTGTGTACGTACCAGCGGGAACAGACATTGTTCCTAACAGCTCACCGAGTTGATCGAGTTCCACAAGATTGATTGTCGGCACTGTGCTGCCCGCAGTAAAAATATTGACGGGTGCTTCTCCGCCCTGCGGCACGAGCGAAATGCTGGTGATTTTGACGCCGATCGTTGCCCAATCTTCCGTCGACGCATCGCTCACCATCATGTTGACCATTCCGGATTGCGGTGTGCCGGCAATTCCCTGGCTACCACTTGTGCTTGTGCCGCATGCCACGGAAAACAACGGAATCGCTGCTGCTATTACCCCCAAAAACATTCGGGACACTTTGGAATTCATTTTCGTCTCCTGCGAAGACGTTCCGTCTCCACTCGATTTAAGTAGCTCGGCCGTCTGAATTGGGCCCCGATGACCAACCACAGATTCCGGCCGGCACCAGTTCAAACACGCAAAATCGAATAGAGTTGCGCAGGATAAAAAATGTTCAGTAGTACGACCGTACCAGGAAAAGATTTGCCTTGCGTGGCATAGGCTTCAGCCTGTGCGGGTTTAGTCCAAGCAAGATGTAAAATTTTTAGCCTCCTCTTTTCTCCCTGTCCTTTACGTTAAAGCTTTCGCCTATGCCGAGGGACGCCTAACACGGAGGACGCAGAAAAAGAGGAGAAAAGCGGAGAGACTATCGGAGGCGGAGCTTACGCCTTCGCATCGCGCGAAAACTCTTCCCACTTTCCTTGCGCTTTCACGATCAACTCAATCACCTCGCGCACCGCGCCATCGCCGCCGCCGCGCGTCGTAACGAAATGCGCCGCGCGTTTCACTTCCGGCGCGGCATTCGCGACAGCCACCGCGAGCCCCACTCGCTCCAGCACAGGAATGTCCGGAAGGTCATCGCCCACGTAGGAAACTTCACTCGGATCTGCGCCCGTGAGCTGCAAGATCTCATCGAACGAGCCCATCTTCGTGGCGCGGTGCTGATACACAAACTCGATTTCGCATTCGCGCGCGCGCACCGCCACTGCCGTCGATTCCCTGCCCGTAATAATTCCGGTGCGCAATCCGGCCGCGCGAGCGAGCTTCAACCCCGCTCCGTCGTACGCGCTGAAACCTTTGATCTCGCTCGCAGTGCCGTCTCGCCGCGACATCAGCCAGATGTGCCCATCCGTCAACACGCCATCCACATCCATGATCAACACGCGAATCTTTTTCGCGCGGGCGGTAACCGATGCCGCAGGTTTTTTCTTACTCAATTTTTTAGCCATTAAAACTCAATCTCTCCGCACTTCTCATGTTTTCTCTGTGCCCTCTGTGTTAAAGCTTTTGCCGTCGTTCGCGCCACGGAAAAAGCTTTAACGCTCAGAACAGAGCAAAGAGGAGAAAACCAGCGAGGTTCTACGCCTGGTTAAAAAAGTTCCAGCGTCCACAAATCATGCAAGTGCACAACACCCAGCGGTTTTCTCTCCGCGTCCACCACTACAACGGAAGTGATGTGCCGATCTTCCATGATGCGCAGCGCGCTGCCCGCAAGTTCCTCCGGCCCAAGCGTCTGCGGTGTCTTGTTCATGCAGTTCCCAACCACCAATTCTAAAGTAGCCGCGCCGCGCTGCTGCATCAGGCGCCGCAAATCGCCGTCTGTCAGAATTCCCGCGAGACGCCCGTCGGCATCCACCACGGTTGTCATACCCAAACCTTTTTTGCTGATTTCGTAAATCACGTCCGGCATTTTCGCGCCGACGGCGACACTGGGCAGGTTTTCTCCGGAGTGCATCAAATTTTCCACTCGCAAGAGTTTTTTGCCCAGCCGTCCGCCGGGATGCAGCGCTGCGAAATCGCCGTGGCTAAATCCGCGCCGCTCGAGCAACGCCACCGCCAGCGCGTCACCCATGGCCATCGCCACAGTCGTGGAAGCGGTGGGCGCCAGATTCAGCGAGCACGCTTCTTCCTTCACGCTCACATCCAGCACTACATCGCTGGCCACTGCGATCGTCGATCCCGGATGTCCCGTCAGAGCGATCATGCACAACCCCAGGCGCTTGATGGTCTCGAGCAGCGCGATAATTTCTTCGGTTTCGCCGCCATATGTCACCGCCATCACGATGTCATCGCGCATGAGCATGCCCAGATCTCCATGCACGGCTTCCGCTGGATGCAAAAAAATCGACGGTGTACCGGTACTCGAAAAAGTGGCGGCAATTTTTCGTCCGATCAATCCGGATTTGCCCATGCCGATAATCACCACGCGACCTTTGCAGGACTGAAGCAAATCCACGGCACGAACAAAGCTTCCGTCGAGCCGCTGCAAAAGCTCAGTGAGAGCTTCCGCTTCAATCCGCAAAACGCGCCGCGCCGAATCGAGACTCACTGCACGCTCCATCCCCGCACGAGCGTGGCGATCTGTTTCAGTTTGCCCAACAGCGCAGGCAATTCCGCGAGCGGCAGCGCGTTGGTGCCATCTGACAATGCTTTAGAGGGGTTATCGTGCACTTCCAGAAAAACTCCGTCGACGCCCACCGCAACTCCGGCGCGCGCGAGCGGCTCGATAAATTCAGGCTGGCCGCCGCTGGATTTTCCCGCACCACCGGGAAGCTGCACTGAATGGGTGACGTCAAACACCACAGGGCAATTCGTCTTGCGCATGATTGGAAACGAGCGCATGTCCACCACTAAATTTTGATAACCGAACGACGCGCCGCGCTCCGTTAGAAAAATTTTGTCGTTGCCCGTCAGCGCCACCTTCTCCACGGCGTTGACCATTTCCCAGGGCGAAAGAAATTGCCCTTTTTTCAAATTGATGACGCGCCCCGTTTTTCCCGCGGCCACCAGCAAATCCGTTTGGCGCGATAAAAACGCCGGAATCTGCAGTACGTCCGCGACATCCGCAACCGCAATTGCCTGCGATGCCTCATGAATGTCCGTCAGTATCGGCACGCCAAAGCGCTCTTTAATTTTTTGCAGAATGCGCAATCCATCCGCGAGCCCCGGCCCGCGAAACGATTTGTCGGATGACCGGTTGGCCTTGTCATACGAAGCCTTGAAAATAAACGGCACATTCGCGTGCGCCGCAATTCCCTTGATCTGCTCAGCCATCATCATGGCGTGCTCTTCACTCTCAATCACGCACGGCCCCGCGATCAGAAACAGCGGCTGGTTGCCGCCGATGCGCACACTTCCAATCGAAATTTCCCTGGCAACCTGCATATTGAAAAATCCCTCGGAAATAAAAGCGATTCATAGCCTATGCGGGACCAGCAAGTTTTGCAACGCCTTGAGTAGGACAGGCTTCAGCCTGTCTGCATTTCTTCTCGGCGATAACAATCTAAATCTGACAGGCTGAAGCCCGTCCTACCGGAGGCCCGCATTACAAATTATCAATCGGCTTGCGAAGGTTTTGCGGTCATGGAAATGGCCGAGGGTTTCCCGCCGGCGGCCCCATTTCCGCGATGCTGGTGCGTGTGCGCCGCGCCCATGAACGCATAAAAAAGAGGATGCGGCACGAGCGGCGTGGATTTGAATTCAGGATGGAACTGGCACGCGAGGAACCAGGGATGGTTCGGCGCCTCGACAATTTCCACATACTTGCCGTCGGGAGAACGGCCCGTGATGCGGAATCCCGCATCGGTTAAAACTTTTTCATACTCGCAGTTAAACTCATAGCGGTGGCGGTGGCGCTCGCTGATTTCCGTGCTGCCGTAGGCCTTGTACGCCGTGGAATCTTTTTCGATCTTGCAGGGCCACGCGCCAAGGCGCATCGTGCCGCCCATTTCGTCCACGCCTAGTAGTTCGCGCAATTTGTAAATCACGCGATGTGGCGTCTGAGGATCGAACTCCGTGCTGTCCGCTCCCGACAGCCCAACAACATCGCGCGCGTATTCGATCGTAGCGCACTGCATGCCAAGGCAAATGCCAAAGAACGGAACCTTGTGCGAGCGCGCATATTCAATCGCATAAATCATGCCCTGAATCCCGCGCTTGCCGAAGCCGCCGGGAATCAGGATGCCGTCCGCATGCTCTAAGTGCTTCGCCGCAGTTTCGCGCGAATCGAGCTCCTCGGCTTCCACCCACTCAATGATGGCGCGATCCTTGTGCGCGAGCCCGCCGTGAATCAGCGATTCGCGCAAACTTTTGTACGCGTCCTCAAGCTGCACATACTTCCCTACCACCGCGATGCGCACTTCGCCCTTAGGCTTGCGTATGCGCTCCAGCAACTCGAGCCATGCGCTCATGTCGCGTTCCCGCGCCTCAAGGTGCAGCAGTTTTAAAATTTGGTCGTCCAGGCCTTCTTCCGCGAGCGCCACGGGGACGGCGTAAATCGTGTCCATATCCGGCATGGAAATCACGCGCTTCTCAGGCACATTGCAGAAGAGCGCGATTTTCGTTTTCAGTTCTTGCGGCACCGTGCGGTCGCTGCGGCACAGCAAAATGTCCGGCTGAATTCCGATGGAAAGAAGTTCCTTCACGGAATGCTGCGTCGGCTTGGTTTTCAATTCCCCGGCTGTAGGAATGTACGGAACCAGCGTGACGTGCACGTGCACAAAATTTTCAGGACCCAGTTCGAGGCGCATCTGGCGCACGGCTTCCAGAAACGGCAGAGATTCGATGTCTCCCACCGTGCCGCCAATTTCCACGATCACCACATCCACGTCCACCGCGATTTTGCGGAACGCGGATTTTATTTCATCCGTGACGTGCGGAATCACCTGGACCGTTTTGCCGAGATAGTCGCCGCGCCGCTCGCGCGTCAGGATCGACTCGTAAATCCTGCCGGTGGTCCAGTTATTTTCGCGCGTGAGTTTGGCGTGCGTGAAGCGTTCGTAGTGGCCGAGGTCCAGATCGGTTTCCGCGCCGTCGTCCGTAACATACACTTCGCCGTGCTGGTACGGGCTCATCGTGCCCGGATCGACGTTAAGATAAGGATCGCACTTTTGGAGGGTAACTCGGAGACCACGACTCTCAAGCAGGCAGCCTATCGACGCCGCTGCAACACCCTTGCCCAGGGAGGATACAACACCACCGGTAACAAAAATATACTTCGGCCCCATCCGCTCAGTTCCAGTCGCCTCAAATTAGAAGAATACAAGACGCAGAACTGGGTAAAACCTCCACAAAGATGTTGGCGTACAACGCATTCTAGGGGTGATCGCGCCTTTCTGTCAATGTGCAGCAGAAAGTGGCATAGGAAAAGGATCATCGTATCCCCCTGGCGGAATTGAAATGAAGGTATTTGCAATTGGCGGCATGCGATCATCCGAAAAACAATCCATCGGCGCTTCAAAAGAATCCGCGCTTTCCGGCGCTAAAAGCGCCGCAGGATAATCCAGCCTAGGGCAACGCCCTGGGTATACGGTCCGTTCGAGGGTGGCGCCCTGAAGGGGCACAGGGCCCTTCCGCCCCTTCAGTGCGGAAACAGCACCCACGCATCGTTCCCGGGGCGTCGCCCCGGGCTGGCCACCTTCGCGCCGCTGGCGCTAGTCCGCAGAATTACTCTTCGTCTGAACTAAGTATGGGGCTACATATGAGATAAATTCATAACAACGTCCACACAGAAAAAAATCGCCAAGCTCGATTTCGCGCAGCCAACCTCTCCGGCATCACAGCGCTCGTAGGCGAACCGTTACTACCGATCAATTCATTCGTAGCGCCGGCGTCTCGCCGGCAGTTTTGCGCTCAATTAAGTTTAGAAAACCGCCGGCGGGACGCCAGCGCTGCAAAAAACGCCCAGTTCAGTGCAATTTATGTATACTACTGTGCAATCATGCGTTTGAAGAGTGACAGACTCGAAAAAGCACTGAATCTCTGTCCGGCGGTACTTATGCCGTCATACTTGGTTAGCTCCAGCGTCCAAACATTGTTGAACGGACATTATGATTCCTTTGACCATGACTTGGCACTATTCTCAATCGTGATGTTTGGATGTTTTTTAATTTTTTGTTTTTGGCTCGCTTTGTCAGGTTTCTTTCAGCGCTTAGATGGAGAGGACCAAGTTCAGGCAGGTGGCATTCGTAAAAAAAGACGTTGGGTCCTGACACTCTTGATTGCCTTGTCGCTTGACGGATTCGCATTACCCATTTCGACCGATGCTGCGCGGCAAATGCGTGGAATTTACTGGACGTTACCCGTAATTCTAGTCGGACTTTCTGACCTCGCGCTTTTCCTCTTCCTGCGTGAAACAAAGGCCCTTGAATCCTCGCCCCGTCGGGCTGAGTGATGCTTGCTTTCGCCAAGCTCGACTGCGCGAAACTCAAGTAAAATTCCGCGCAATCGGCCCGGCAGCCGTTTCTAAAGCAAATTACCATTTCCCGTCGTGATCGTCGCGCCCGAACAAATCGGACATGACCTTGGTATCAGCATCGCAAGCGTGGTTCAAGCAAGGAAGCCCGAATCCGCCTTCGATGGTTTTAAGCAGCGAGAAGTGCGTGTAGAACTGGGAACTCTGCACGCCCTTCGCACCGTAATTGGTGTCCACG